>JANMIG010000050.1:0-298400 GCA_031375675.1 Chitinophagales bacterium | reverse complement strand
AAATTAAAGAAGAGGTTGAAGCATGGCAGGCAAACAGAAATAACAAGAACAGCAAAATAAACTGGCAGTTCACAAATAAAGATGCAAGAATCAAATTAAAGAAATTATATCCGTCATTACACGGTTAACATAACACTAGATGATTCACGTCTTCAAAAAGTGTTAGATAAAGAAGGTATTACAAAAGTCGCTCTTGAAAGTATAAGACAGCGGCTTGACCAAATAAATTGCAGTAGTTTTTTTTCTGTCAGGCAATCAGATATTAATACAGGCACACCTTATATTCATGTAGAGTTTAAATACAATGATTGGAATGGTGCCAATTTTTATTTTTATAAGCTTTTTGATAAAAAAATGGAATCAAGAATGATAGACTTTTTTGATCACAAAAGTGTTGTCATGGGACAAGTCAAGAGTACAGGAGAGATCTTAGACTCAAATGCAGTATGGTACTTGCAGGCAGACTTATGAACCTAACAACAGGGTTTTGGCTTTATGGCTGCTTAACGAATATGAACTGACCGATACAACGCTGCTCAGTTATATGTGCGGCTGACGAATATATCCCGGATAGAAAATATGGTATATTTTCATCTTTATATATTTACCCTGCTTCAGTTCCGGCTTAGATAACACAGAACATCGCCATAACACCAAGCTAGAAAGTTCAACAATCAGCGAAGTGGTATTGTATTCGTCATTCCAAATTCTTCATTCTTAATTTTTAACTGCATTTACCCTTCCACCAAAAACAAATACACCTCCTTCGGGCCATGTACGCCTGTAACCAGTGTTTTTTCAATATCGGCAGTGCGGCTGGGGCCCGTGGCAAAGGTGATTAATGAAGGGATGGCATCTCCGTATTTTTCTTTTATGCCTTGCAGGGCATCTTTTATATCAAATACCAGCTGGCTGGTATACGCAATGCAGATGTGTACGGGTGCATACACACTTACGGTGCGTCCGCCTTCCTGCGCAGCACTTAGCACAATACTGCCGGTACGGGCCACTAAGTATTCGCAGCCGGTGATGGAGGCATCGCATGCCGCAAGATCGGCAGTTGTGGCCCAGGCATTGTGCTTTTCATCAACACTGTAAATATTCTTCCAGCCTTTATCAGTAAGCAGTTGCTGCAATTGCGCCTGCATATGTGCTTCATCGAGGCAAAAGGCAAACTTGCCCTGCAGCTTGCTGAATTCTTCGGCAAATACAACTTCCAGGTCGTCAGCAGGTGCCGGGTAGAGGCTGCTGTTGCCTTCGCTGGCAGCAAAAGGAAGGGGCACCGGGTTGCTCAGTGCCTGCCTTATCTTCTTTAATATATTTTCCTTTGCAGGTGAAACAGGAATCATCTTTTTATGTGCAAATATGCCGGTGTGCAAATGTGCTAAAGTGCAAATTGGCACACCGGCTGCTTATTGAATCAAACGTTGAATGGTGGCATTTCGCCGTTTTGCTGCTCGCCTGTGTCAGCAGGTTTGTCGTCCTCATTGTGCGGCAGCACATCAGCAGGCTTCTTTTCCTCAAAGGGCCTTTTGCCAATCAATGCTTCCACATCACTTTGAAAAAGCACTTCTTTCTTTAACAGTTCCTTTGCCAGTTTCTCTACATCTTCCTTCTTTTCTGTGAGCAGTTTTTTGGTGCGTATGTATGCTATTTCAATCATTTTGCGTACCTCCTCATCTATCATTTTACCAGTTTCCTCACTAAAGGGTTTGGTAAAATAATTCTCCTGCTGGGGATCAAAATAACTTACGTTGCCCACTTTATCATTCATGCCGTAAGTGGTTACCATGCTGTAGGCAATCTTGGTTATCTGCTGCAGGTCGTTGCTGGCACCAGTGCTTATTTTGCCAAAGAAAATGTCTTCACTTGCCCTGCCGCCCAGCGTCATGCATATCTGGTCGTTCAACTGATCGGTATTGTACAGGTATTGCTCCTTGGGAGTGTATTGTGCATAGCCCAGTGCTGCAGTACCCCTTGGTACAATAGTAACTTTCAGCAGCGGGTAGGCATGCTCAAGGTACCAGCCACAGATGGCATGTCCTGCTTCGTGGTAAGCGATGATCTCTTTTTCGTACGGGGCGATGATTTTGTTTTTCTTTTCCAATCCGCCAATCACCCTGTCAATGGCATCCTGGAAATCGCTCATGTCAACTGCTGTTTTGCCTTTACGTGCTGCAATCAGGGCAGCTTCATTGCATACATTGGCAATATCGGCGCCTGCAAAACCGGGTGTTTGCTCGGCAAGTTTATGTACATCCAGCGTTTCAGAAATCTTTATCGGCACTAAGTGTACTTTAAAAATGGCTTCCCTGCCCACCAGGTCGGGGCGGTCGATGCTGATCTGCCTGTCGAAGCGGCCGGGGCGCAACAGCGCACTGTCCAGCACATCGGGCCGGTTGGTGGCTGCAAGAATGATGATACCGATATCAGTACCAAAACCATCCATTTCCACCAGCAACTGGTTAAGGGTATTTTCCCTTTCATCGTTGCTCATCATCATATTTTTTCCACGGGCACGGCCAATGGCATCAATCTCATCTATAAAAATGATACAGGGAGCTTTTTCCCTTGCCTGCTTAAACAGGTCACGTACCCTGCTGGCCCCCACGCCTACAAACATCTCTACAAAATCACTGCCACTCAGGCTGAAAAACGGCACTTGCGCCTCACCTGCCATGGCTTTTGCCAAAAGGGTTTTACCGGTACCCGGAGGGCCAACCAGCAATGCACCCTTAGGTATTTTACCACCCAGTGCTGTATATTTTTTTGGATTCTTTAAAAAGTCAACAATCTCCATCACTTCCACTTTTGCCTCATCCAGCCCTGCCACATCACCAAAATTGATGTTAACACGGGTACCTTTATCGAAAAGGGTTGCTTTTGACTTACCGATATTGAAAATACCGCCAGGCCCGCCACCACCACCCGGCCCGCCTACCTTGCGCATCATCAGTACGAATAATAAACCGATGAGTAAAATGGGCAGTAATGTGCTGATGATACCGCTGAACACCTCGCCTTCCTCATCTGACCTGTTGGGTACTTTGGGAATGCCGGGGTTTTGTACATAAAAATCAGCCAATTCCTTCGAATAAGATTCGAGGTCAACAATACTGAAGTACAATTGCGGGGCATTGATGCTCTTTACCCTTTCCAGTTTCTTGCCATCAGTGTCCTCCAGCAGTCTTTTGTAGAGGGTATCTTTTGTTTTGAATTTTGCCGGATCAAGGTAGATGCGTACGATCTTCTTGTTGCGGATGGTCATGGTTCGCTGCACATCCCCACTTTTAACCATTTCCTTAAACTTTTCCATATCCGTCTCCAGCCCGTTGGAGCTTACACCCCTGAAAAGGTTGTAAGCCACCAGTCCGATAGCGACCAGGCCCCATACCCAGTATATGTTGAACCTTGGTTTCTTTTTCTCCTGGTTTTCATCTCCGGGTGGCGGAATACTGTTCTGATTGAATTTCTTTCTGCTTTCTTGCTGATTCATAACTATACTCTGTTGTGCGAATTTGTTTTATTTCTTCGCTGATTTTTTTTTAACTGCCGCTTTTTTAACCGGCACCGGAGCTTCGGTTACATGCTCCATCATGGGGGCATCGCTCCACATTTCTTCCAATTGATAAAATTTTCGTGGTTCAGGCAGCATAATGTGTACCACAATGGTAACGTAATCAACCAGTATCCATTGCTGTGCCACCCTGCCTTCATGCTTGTAAGGAGCTTCCCCGCAGGCTTTTTTTACCTCTTCCTCAACAGAATCGGCAATGGCTTTGAGCTGATTGGGGTTGCTGGCCTGGCAAATGATAAAGAAATCAGCCACCGCTTCGTGAATTTTACGCAAATCGAGACTGATGATCTTTTCGCCCTTTTTTTCCTCAATACCATGAATGATGGCTTTGAAAATTTTACTGCTTCTCGTCAACCGCACCACACTGCTTTTGGGGGGCGTAGCTTTTTGTGAAAGTTTGTTCAAATGCTTCTTTTTTTATCACCGGGCTATGTTTTTATAGCCCCGGTGTTTATTTATTTTTAAAATTACGCAGTTTTAATACCCGGTAACTTTAATTTTACTGCTCAAAAGTACTACTTCTTTAGCATCTCTATTACTGATGGTCAACGGATTTTTCAATATATTAACCACCGTGGGTAGTACCAACAACTATGCCATGGACATGGTACATGAAGGAATGGCTTCTCACGGCATGGCCTGGTTTGCCCATGAGCAAACGGCCGGCAAGGGCCAGCGGGGCAGGGAATGGCTAAGCGAACCGGGGCAAAACATTGCACTGAGCGTGGTTTTGGAGCCATTAAGCCTTAAAACAGGTGAGCAATTTGCCCTGAGTATGCTGGTGGGATTGGTTTGCCATGAGTTTTTTGCCGGATTGGCGGGTGAGGAGACCTCCATAAAATGGCCGAATGACCTTTACTGGCGTGACAGAAAGGCAGGCGGGGTGCTGGTTGAAAATAGCTATCATGGCAGAACCTGGAAATATGCGGTGGTGGGGATCGGCATCAATATCAACCAGGTGCATTTTACCGCCGGGGCCAAAAACCCGGTTTCGCTGAAGCAGATTACCGGTAAAACTTTCGACACCGTTGAACTGGCCAGGCAACTGCAGGCGCTGCTCGTTCAACAATTTGATGGCCTGGCCAAAAAGGGGCTTGCCGGGCTGGAAGCTGCCTACAACCAACACTTGTACAAACGCAACCAGCCAGTAAAACTGAAAAAAGGCGCACAGATTTTTGAAACCACCATAAAAAATGTCACTGCTCAGGGGCAGTTGATTACCGAAGATGTGGTGGAGCGGAGTTTTGGGTTTGGGGAAGTGGAGTTTGTTTTTTAATGTGCTGATTTAATGATGTGCTGATTTGCTGATTTTTTCTGGTGGTGACAGCATTCTGGATTCGGATTTCGTCATTCGTTTTGTAATGACGAGTAGGAAATGGGACAGCTTTGCAAGAGGGTTACCAAATTCTTCATTTTTAATTTTTAATTCTTCCCCTATTCTTTCTTGTATTTGGCCAAAAGGTCAATAAACCGCTGCTCGTTTTTGTAGGGGGTGTAGGCCGGGTCGTCAAGGTAATCCCAAGCAGGATAACCTAATTTGAGAGCTTTTAGAATGGTGGTGAAAAATGCCTTGGATTTTCCTTGAAGAGAATATACTTCTGCCAGAGTTCCATATAGTGGTGCAAAATCCGGGAATCTACTAATTGCTACTTTTGCTTTCTGTAATGCCAAATCAAAATGGCCTTTCTCACGTAAAATATCTATTATGCCATTATAGGGATAAGGATCATTTTCATTAATAATTATTGTCATTTCATAATCTTCTCTTGCCTTCTCGTATTGCTTCAGGTTTTGCCTGCATTTACCCCTATTGTAATAATAATCTGCTTCATCGGGTTTTAATTTTATTGCCTTATTATAATCTTTTATTGCCTTAATGTACTCTCCTTTGTCATCCCATGTAATTGCTCTGTTATAATAAAATGTGTGATTATTAGGATCAAGTTGTATCGCTTTGTTGTAATCTTGTATTGCTTTGTTGTTTTCCTTTATTGCGCTGAAGCTAATTCCTCGATTATTAAATGCAATTGTATGCTTATTTTCAAGCGATAAAATCTTACTGTAAAGTTGAATTTTTCTATTATAGTCACTTTCTTGAGCCGCTTGACGGAAGAGAGCTTGTATTGTAAATACTTGTGTAGCCTTCTTCTTCTTACTTGCACTAGCTGAACTTTTTTGATAATTTTTCTTTATATCTTCCATGAGTGAGTTGACTTTGTCTTGACGGTCTTTCGCTTTTCTTATTAAATCGCATTGCTCATCCTGCTCGCAGAACCTCGTGTAAAGTTCGGTCATTAATTGCATGAAACTTTCTATTTTAACAAAAAAACTGTTTTTGCTGTTGTTTATAAGCTCTGCAACCCGCCAATGCACCTCGTTTTCATCCTTGCCACACCAAATAAGGCTGTAAGGGCTGTTTTTTTTTATGTGCAGCAAGGTATTCATGATGGAGTGATCGGCGCCATTATACCCTATTACTACAAGCCCAAATTCTTTTAGCAGTTCGCCCATTTTTTGCTCTAAATTGGCGGATAGGCGGCGGGTTTCGTCGTTGGTGTTTTTCATATTGGCAAAGCGGTAATCACCATGCAGCTTTACTATATTGGGTTTGTGGCCTGCCAGCGAAATATACTGACTCAGTTCATCATCGGCATAAAAGCGACAGCGTACATCAGTGTAATACAGTAGGGCATCATTAATAAAATCGTCAAAATTGGTGGTCAATATATTACTGAAAAGCCCCTTTTCTACTAAATACGCCAACAGTATATAGTCTCCCCCGGGCTCTTTGTTTTCTATCAATCTTTCTATCAGTTGCTGTCTTTCTTTTGGGTCTTCGCTGTATATATCCTGCCAATAGCCGTATTGGGTATCGGTAGCAATCAGTACTTCATAATCTTTCCAGTTTGCATCGGGCAAAAACTCGTTTAATTTTTTTACTTCCTCTGCTTCATTACTCTTTATAATATCGGCAAGTTGCAGATTTTTTGCAGTAATGTAGGCCTCAAATGCGGCCCGGTGGTTGACGGTTATGTACTGGTGTAGTTTTTCGTAATCACCCGTTTTACGAAAATCCTTTAACACATCCCTGCCTGCTGTGGTTTCCGTGGTAAGAAAACTCAGTTGCTGGCATAGCCTGATTATGCCACCACCCAAAGGCACACGGGATGAGTAGGAGCAACCTGCGCCAATAAGCAGGGCATACTTTGGTTTATCAGTAAATGTATTGTGCTTTTGGCTAATGTGGTTAGCCAAGTAGTTGATATTTTGTATCCTGTCGGGTTTAATGCTGGTTACGGGCATTGGCTGGTTATTTGTACCAAGATAGCTGTTTTTTTAAATAAAACAACTCCATCCCCCACTTTAGACTTTCAAATCTCAACTATCAACGAACTTTTCCGCTTTTCTTGCTTCTACCTCAAACTTATTATTGTGATAGCCGTGCTTTAGGCTTTCCCAAAGGTATTTGGCCAGAAAAGGAACAAAACCATGCTGCCTGTATTGCTCCACATGGCAGAGCTCATGCTTTACCCAGCTTTCATTTTTTAAAAAATCGGCCCTGGTAACATTGTGCAGGTGAATGGTGTTGCCAATCACCATTGCCACACTGCTGCTGCGCAGCTTAAACGCAGCAATCCTTGCAAGAAAGGAATTTTCTTTTATGCGGATTCCGGCCAGGTTCATAGTGTTTATTTTTTTGCCAGCTCGTCCCAGGCCTTTAATATTTCTTCAGTATGCTGTTTGCTTTTGGGCTTTAAAAATATCTTACGGATGATGCCTTTTTCATCAATTAAAAAAGTAGTGCGGTGCAGGCCCATATATTTGCGGCCATACATTTGCTTTTCTCCCCATACACCGTATTTGTCAATGATGTCGTGTGATGGGTCGGCCAGCAGGGTAAAGGGCAGGCTAAATTTACCCTCAAATTTTTTGTGTTTGGCCACTTCATCCGGGCTTACACCCAACACTGCAAAACCGGCTTTTTTCAGCGCAGCATAGTTGTCACGCAGGTTACAGGCCTGGTCGGTGCAGGTAGGGGTCATGTCTTCGGGATAAAAATACAGCACTACTTTCTGCCCTTTAAATGCAGATAGTTTTACTGTTTCGCCATTTTGATCCTTGCCGCTGAAAGCCGGAGCTTTAGTGCCTTCTGTTAAATTCGTCATATTGTTCATTAAATTTAAAGTTGAAAATTTTCGGCATCCTGTTAACTGTATTACTGTCTGCTGTTAACTGTACTCCGTAATTACCTTGTAAAATGATACAGTTTCTCTGTTTTGTTGCCCACACAGTCTTCCACGCTTAACTTCAGTTCATGTTCACCCGGGGCACAGTTTTCGTCAAAGTCATAAATAAATGTACGTCCCTTATCGTTGCTGAACCGCAGCCAGTTGCCATCCAGCGTGGCGGTAAAGTTTATCAGTTCCTCCGTATTGTCCAGTATAACAAATGCAATGCGTTTTAGTTTAGCACAGTTCATCCCTTCTTTAAAACCAACTGGTGAAATGGTTGGCGGCACCGTATCCGTTAAAAGGGTAAAATTGCCAAAGGCCCTGAAGCTGGCTTTGTACCAGTCGCCTTCCGGGTCGACCCTGGCATAGTCTGTTTTGCCATTCCAGTAGTGAAACATCACCATTTTATTGCGGTAAGGGTTATTGGCAGGCCCTTTTATTTTTACCGGAAAATAGCCATGCACCGGTATATTGCCGCTGTGCAGTTGAAAAACATTGCGCCCCCCGGCAGCACTTTCCCTGTAAGCAAAACGGATGGAGTCGTACAATGCGTTTTCGGGCAGGTAAAAACTGATATTGCTGTTTTCGAAAATATTGATAAAGCCGGGGTGGAAATTCCTTTGCCGGTACATGCCCAGCGAATCAATAGCTGGTTTATCAGCTTTTACAGGGCCACGCTGCACGGCAAATTTCAGCACAGAAGTATTGCCATTGGCATCCTTTACTTCAATTTTAATTTGGTGTACGCTGTCGTCTTCTATCGATATCACCCCATCACCACTCACTTCTTTGTAGGGGCTGTTGTGGTAGCCCGGCAAACGGCTGAGGTGCTGTACAAAGGGGCCGCCGCTGCTGCGCAGTTTATGGTCAATATGAGCGTTGAGGTAGCGTGTTTCGTCGTAACTGATGCTGTCCAGCTGAAAGCCCACTACAGGTTGTTCATTGTCATACAAATCAGCTTCGAAAATACCGTTTTGGTTGGAAGATCCACTGTAACGGTCGTAGGCGGTAATGGCAAAACTCAACTTGTCGGTGTTGGCTGTTATCAGTGGCTGGCTGGTGGTATATACGCCATTTACTTTTTTAAGGGTAATAAATTTGGGCGATTGCTCGTATACGCTCAGGCACCTGTCGTACATGGCTAAGCGCAATATGTCAGGCGGTACATTGTCGGGTATGGCAAAGCCAAAGAGCAGCGGGTTCAGTACTTTATCTGTTTGGGTATCCCTTATTTCAAAATGCAGGTGCGGGCCCTGGGAGCCGCCTGTGTTGCCGCTGTAAGCTATAAATTGACCCTTAGTAACAGGCAGGGTTCCGGGGGGTATATCAAAAGTGCCTTTCCAGCTTTTTATCCTGTATTGTTCTTTTTTGATGTATGCTTCCAGCTCGGGGTAAAAATCATTCAGGTGTGCATACAGTGTGGTGAGCCCGTTGGGGTGATTTACATATATGGCCCGGCCAAAGCCATAGGGTTCAATCTTTATTCTGGCAATATAGCCATCAGCAGCGGCCAGTATGGGCATATTCTGCTTTTTATCGGTTTTGCAATCCAGCCCCATGTGGTAATGATTGGGACGCAATTCGCCAAAATTGGCAGCTATAGCCACTTTTGCTCCTACGGGCCATGCAAAATAGCCTTTGGGATAGTTTTTGGGGGTAAAAATTTGGGCTGAAAGTGTAGCGCCCCAAAGCAGGCAGCACATTGCCAGTATATTTAACCGGTAGAGAAATATCATTGCACAAAAGTATTGCCTCATTCTGTATATTGTGTTACTTTTAATACATTATTTGCTTAAATATGAAAAACTCAGGAAACGGTTATTAATAATAAAATTACTTGCTCTCTCATCTTTGGCAATACAGGCGCAGGCTGATTTCTGTACGGTGCTGGCCGATTCACTTAAAGGTACTTATACCGGCGATTGTAAAAAAGGGCTGGCGCATGGCTCAGGAACTGCCGAAGGAAGAGACAAATACACCGGTGAATTTAAAAATGGAATGCCGGATGGACAAGGCACTTATGTATGGAAAACCGGGGCTTACTATATAGGTAACTGGAAAAAAGGAATGCGTGACGGAAAGGGGGCATGGCATCCGGTGGGAAAAGACGCTTCCATAGTAAAGGGTTATTGGAAAAAAGATGAGTATTAAGGGGAGTATGAGTCGCCATGGATTTTTCACAGACTACCCAATGTGCTGAGCAAAACAGTACAAAAAATTGATGAAAGAACCAATACGGTACTGATAAAGGCAGAAGCCGGTGTTAATGGCTTTGCAAATGTGTCGAAATTTACATTGATGGGAGGAAATTATATGCACTACGATACCAGGATACAGTCTGTTCGGGCAGAAATAGAGTTTCAGCATGTAATATTTCCTTTCAGGGTACGCCTGGAGTCTGGCGGGGATTTTGTTTATATAGAAGTTTTTTAAGCGGGCAACTGGGAAGTTTTTCTGAAATATTAAAATAATTACTATAGCATAAAAACAAAAATTATGAGTGTTAATGCAAAACACATCGCCACTTTTATCCTTGGCGCAGCAGCCGGGCTGGCCGCGGCAAAGTATATGAGCATGAGCGATGAAGAGAAGGAAAAGCTGGCCGGCGACCTGAAAGATAAGGCCAATAAGTTTAAAGACGAGGCCGAAGCTGCTTTTGATAAAGCCAAAGATTATTTTGAAGAGCTGAAAACAAAAGGCGCCGATGCGTTTAAAGAGCATTTTGCCGATGCAGAAAAAATGATGAGTGATTTGTTTGGGAAAAACGAAACAGGTGGTGGAGTTTCGGGGGGCGGCTGATAGCAGCGGGTTTTATAATTTATGATACTATCCTGTAACCGGTAATCAATTAAAACACAAATATGAATACATTACATTTAACCCTGGCCTTTTGCATAGGCACTGTACCTGCTTTATGCCAGCAACAATCCCCCTGCAACGTGCTAATGGTTGCCATAAGCGGGCAGTACACCGGGGAGTGCCATAATGATAAAGCACATGGCCTTGGTAAGGCGGCAGGTACCGACAGTTATGAAGGTGAATTTAAAAAAGGCTACCCGGATGGGCCGGGCACCTATACCTGGCAAAACGGCACCTACTTTACCGGTAATTTTAAAAAAGGCCTGAAGCAAGGCAAGGTAACAATACACTACAAGCGCCCGGGGCAGCCCGATAGTGTGGTTTCCGGCTTTTGGAAAAAGGATATATATGCCGGATTGTACGAAAAGCCTTATGAATTTTTAAACGAAGGCCAGTCTGCCTTGCTTAATAAACGGATAACCAAACAGGGTACTAAAAAAAATAGCGTACGTTTTACTGCAAACAGGGATGTACTCGGGAATTTCGCCATCTTAAACGGCTCATTTGTACGGAAAAACAATGGTGGCAGTTTAAGTAATATCTATATCGAATTCCAGGATGTGATATTTCCCTTCAGGGTAGAGTTTCGTGGTAGATTAAACAGGGTGATAGACATCATATTTTACGAGGAAGGCGAGTGGGAAGTTGATTTTACTTTTTCTGAAGACCTTTGATTACAACTCCCTGCATTTTAGCCGGATTAATTTTGCGTTTTTCGAAGTAAAAGTAAAAGGTTCTTATAAACTTTTATTCCGTATGGCTTTATATATAGCATTTTGCCATTACTTTTGCACGCCACCGAAATGGCTTTTTTTCTATGCCAAGAGATACTTCAATTCAGTCAGTTTTAATTATTGGTTCCGGCCCCATTATTATCGGCCAGGCTTGCGAGTTTGATTACAGTGGCACCCAGGCTGCCCGCAGCATGCGGGAAGAAGGGGTTAAGGTAATACTCATCAACAGTAACCCGGCCACCATCATGACCGACCCAATGATGGCCGACAGGGTTTACCTGCTGCCGCTTACAGTGGAAAGTATTGAGCAGATACTTGAGGAGAACCAGATTGATGCTGTATTGCCTACTATGGGCGGGCAAACGGCCCTCAACCTTTGTAAGGAAGTGGACGAGCTGGGTATCTGGGAAAAAAACGGGGTAAAGTTGATAGGGGTGGATATAAAGGCAATAGATAAAGCGGAAGACAGGGAGAAATTCAGGCAATGGATGATAGAAATGGGCATCAATGTTTGCCAGGCACGCATCGCCAATTCATTCCTGGAAGGTAAGGAGTTTGCCCAGGAGATAGGGTTTCCGCTGGTGCTGCGCCCTTCATTTACGCTTGGTGGTACGGGCGGTGGCATCGTATTTAAAAAGGATGAACTGGACGAGGCACTCAACAGGGCCCTCACTGCCAGCCCCATTCACGAAGTGCTGGTGGAAAAAGCGGTACTTGGCTGGAAAGAGTTTGAGCTGGAACTGCTGAGAGATAACAATGATAATGTAGTGATCATCTGCACCGTGGAGAATTTTGACCCAATGGGTGTTCATACAGGCGACAGTATTACGGTGGCTCCTGCGATGACACTGAGCGATACGGCCTACCAGGCAATGCGCAACACCGCCATCCGCATGATGCGGAACCTGGGAAATTTTGCAGGCGGGTGTAATGTACAGTTTGCACTCAACCCGCAAACAGAGGAGCTGATAGTAGTGGAAATAAACCCGCGGGTGAGCCGCTCATCGGCATTGGCAAGCAAGGCTACCGGCTACCCCATTGCAAAGATTGCGGCTAAACTGGCACTGGGTTTCAATTTAGATGAACTTAAAAACCAGATTACCCAATCCACTTCGGCTTATTTTGAACCGGCACTGGATTACGTGATAGTGAAAATTCCCCGCTGGAATTTTGATAAATTTAAAGGGGCCAATGACACACTTGGCTTTCAGATGAAAAGTGTGGGTGAAGTAATGGGCATCGGCCGCAGTTTTGCAGAAGCTGTTCAGAAAGCCTGCCAGAGTTTAGAGAATGATGCTGTAGGCCTGGGGTATTATGGCAAAAGCCTGATGCAGGCGGATGAGCTGATTGAATACCTTAAAGTGCCAAAGTGGGACAGGATCTTCCGCATTAAGGATGCGCTGATGGCTGGTGCCAGTATCAAAAGAATATGTGAAAGTACCGGTATTGACCGGTGGTTCATTTACCAGATACAGGAAATTTGTAACTGCGAAAAGGAAATTGCCAGGTACCAGCTTGGGAACCTGCCTGTTGCACTGCTTAAAGAAGCAAAAAGGCTTGGCTTCAGCGATGAGCAGATATGCAAAATTATGAACGACGGCAGCGATGAGGATGTGTATGCTTTGCGAAAGCAGCATGGTATTACCAGGGTATATAAAATGGTGGATACCTGCAGTGCCGAGTTTGAAGCCAGAACGCCCTACTTTTATTCAACTTTTGAAAGCCTTCCCCTGCAGGGTGAACTCAACAGCAATGAATCGAAAGTGTCTGACAAAAAGAAGATCATTGTACTGGGAAGCGGACCCAACAGAATTGGCCAGGGCATTGAGTTTGACTATTGCTGTGTGCATGGATTGCTGGCAATACGGGAAGCCGGGTACGAAGCCATCATGGTGAACTGTAATCCCGAAACGGTGAGCACCGATTTTGATATTGCTGATAAACTGTATTTTGAACCGGTCTTTTGGGAACACCTCTGGGAAATTGTAGAGCTTGAAAAACCGGAAGGTGTGATTGTGCAGCTCGGCGGTCAAACTGCACTGAAATTAGCAAAGCGCCTGCATGAAAAAGGCATCAGGATTATCGGCACCTCTTTCGATAATATGGACATTGCGGAAGACCGTGGCCGGTTTAGTGATATGCTGAAGGAGCTGGAAATTCCCTATCCCAACTACGGCACGGCTTATTCAACTGATGAAGCCATTGAAGTGGCGCAAAAAGTTGGTTATCCTGTGCTGGTGCGCCCCAGTTATGTGCTGGGTGGTCAGCGTATGCGGATTGTGATTAATGATGAAGAACTGGAGAAGGGGGTGCTCAGCCTGCTGAAACATTTGCCCGGCAACAAGATACTGATCGATCATTTTCTCGACCGCTGCCAGGAAGCAGAGATAGATGCCATTTTTGACGGAGAAGATTTTCATGTAATGGGCCTGATGGAGCATATTGAGCCTGCCGGTATTCACAGTGGCGACAGTAATGCCGTACTGCCGCAGTTCAACCTTACCCCGCTGATTGTGCATACCATGGAAGAGTATGCTGAAAAAATTGCCCGTGCGCTGAATATAAGGGGGCTAATCAATATACAGTTTGCCATTAAGGATGGCAATGTATTTGTGATAGAGGCCAACCCCAGGGCCAGCCGCACCACACCGTTTATTGCCAAAGCCTACCAGATACCTTACCTCAACATTGCCACTAAAGTAATGATAGGTGCGGCCATGCTGAAGGATTTTACATTTGAGAAAAAACTCACCGGCTTTGCCATCAAGGAGCCTGTGTTCTCCTTTAATAAATTCCCGGGCGTTAACAAGGAGCTTGGCCCCGAAATGAAGAGTACAGGCGAAGCGATACGTTTTATCAAAGATCTGCGTGACCCTTATTTCAGGCAGTTGTATAAGGAAAGGAGCATGCATTTGAGTAAATAATTTTGCTATATTTAGGCTGAAAACAGGCTATGATTCAGAAAATAAGTATCAAAAATTTTAAATCTGTCCACAACAACGAAATGGAGTTGGGGCGGTTTAATGTATTGATAGGAGAGAATGGTAGCGGAAAATCAAACATACTGGAAGCGATTGCTTTTGGCGGGGCGGCTTCGGCCAATATGCTGAACAATGAATTTTTGGCTTCGAGGGGGATAAGGATGACGAGGCCGGAGTTAATGCGTTCATGCTTTACAGAGAAGGGAAGCTATACTATTGAGCTTACTTTTAATGTAATGGTAGATGAAAAAAAGAAAATTGCAATAAACATTTGGGGGGATAATTTTGAAAAATGGCATAAGAAAATTATCGTAAATAACGAAAATAAGATTGATGTCACAAAAATATTACCGATAGTTTTTCAAGGCAAGAAAAATACCGTAATTGAAGGTATTTCAGATGAAGAGAAACGGTATATGGATGAATTGAAGAAATTTTTGCCAAAGAGAATGTCGAAAGCTGAAAAGGAAGAATGGTTAAATGTAATTGTGAATGGCAAGTTTAATCTTACTTACTCCAATAAAGATAGTTCATATCCCTCAATGTCTAATTTTTTAATCTTCTCTCCTTCTAATTCAGCACTTCGAAACTTCTTTGATGAAAGACAAGTATTTCCATTAGGGATACAGGGTGAAGGTCTTTTTAACTTGCTTCAAGAAGTCAGTCAAGAAAATAAAGGGAGTCAATTAAAGAAAATTATTAATGCCCTTAAAATCATTGATTGGTTTGAAGGGTTTGAATTAGGTAGCAATCGTTTTCCCGGTTCAAAAATTATTAAAATTAAAGATAAATATATTTCTGACAGCATTCAGTATATTGACCAGCGCAGCACCAACGAAGGTTTCCTTTTCCTGTTGTTTTACATTACTTTATTTGTAAGTGATAAAACACCGGAGTTTTTTGCGATTGATAATATTGAGGCTTCTTTCAACCCAAAACTGTGCATCAAATTAATACAGGTACTGGCCAAACTGGCTAAGGAGCATAAAAAGCAGGTAATTGTAACCACCCATAACCCTTTTATTTTAGATGGCTTAAATCTGGCAGATTATGACCAGCGCTTGTTTGTAGTACGCCGCAATTTAGATGGTCATACCATTACCAACCGGGTGCAGCCCAAAGAAAAACTCACTGTTCCGCTTTCCGAAGCATGGATGCGTGGGTATATAGGAGGCCTGCCAAATAATTTTTAATATGAACTTTGCCTTGATCTCTGAAGGAATTACCGACCGGCCCATTATTGAGGCCATTGTAGCTGCTTTTTTTGACAAAGAATTTGCGGGACAATACCCGTTAATCAATCTAATACAACCAAAGCCGAAAGAGTATGGCGGTTGGATGAAAGTATTAGATTACTGCACTTCAGAAGAATTCAAAGGTGCATTTACTTTAAACGAATATGTGATTATACAAATCGATTCTGACAGACACGCAGACAAAGGCTATGATGTACAAAAAAGCGCTTCCACCAATGAATTGATACAGGCCATTCAAAAAAGAATCATTGAAAAAATTGGGGAAGAATTTTATACAAAAAACGCACGGAAAATTTTATTTGCCGTTTGTGTGGATATGATTGAGTGCTGGTTGCTGCCTTTTTATGCTACTGCAACGGCTCACCAGCCCAAGGAAAAAGGTTGCTGCCCTGCGCTTAATCAATACCTGAAAAAGCAGGGATATACCTTAGATTGCACCAATGACAGCGGCGGTACCAAGTTTTACGAAAAAGCTGCAAAAGGCATCGCAAAAAAGAAAATTTTTTACCCGGCTTATAAGAAAAATTCAAGCCTCCAATACTTTGTTGACAAAGAACTAAAAAAAATACTATAACCCGGTAGTGATAAGCTATGCCCCCTCTTAAAAACATCCCCACCTGGAAAAAAGCCCCTTTTATCCGCCTGTTAGTACCTTTAATAGCCGGCATTATACTCCAATGGTATTTACAGTTTTCTTTAACGTTTATTGGTATTGCCATTGTTTTTTTTGCTGTATTGTTCATTGCATTTCGACTGTTGCCTGAAAAAGCAAGGTTCAGTATAAACTGGATAAACGGTGTAAGCATCAATTTACTGATAATGTCTGTTGCGGCACTGATTACGTATCAAAAAGACATAAGAAACAGCAGCACATGGTTTGGGCATACATACAGCGACAGCGACTATCTTGTGGTCCGTATCAACGAACCGCTAACTGAAAAAGCAAAATCATACAAGGCTGAGGGTGTGGTGGAGACAATTATTCATCATGACACTGCCCGTGCTGTTACAGGCAGGCTGCTCCTCTATTTTTCAAAAGACTCAGCATTGCCCGGCATTCAGTACGGCTATAAGGTGCTGCTGCGCAAAAATTTACAATCCATCAAAAACTCCGGTAATCCCGGTGGCTTTAATTACGACCGTTATGCTGCCTTCCAGCATTTTTTTCACAATGCCTATCTCAAAACCGGTGATTATGCTGTACTGAAGGAAAAATCGGTCAATCCCTTCTGGCAGTGGATTTACACGGCCAAAGCGTCTGTACTGGCCACATTAAAAAAACACATTACCAACAAAGATGAACTGGGGATAGCCGAAGCCCTGCTCATCGGTTATAAAGAAGATTTGGATAAGGACCTGGTGCAGGCGTACAGTAATACGGGTGTGGTGCATATTATTGCAGTATCCGGGTTACACCTTGGCCTCATTTACATACTGCTGCTGGCAATATTGAACCGGGTTCCTGTTGTAAAAAAATCGAAACTGCTCAGGGTTGTACTGGTGCTCATGTGTCTCTGGCTGTTTGCACTCATTACAGGTGCTTCTGCCTCGGTGCTGCGCAGCGCCGTGATGTTTACCTTTATCATCATGGGAGAAAACATGGGCAAAAAATCATCCATGTACAATTCGCTGGCAGTATCGGCTGCAGTATTGCTGGTATACAACCCTTATTTTTTATGGGATGTCGGTTTTCAGCTCTCTTACCTGGCAGTAATAGGTATTGTGGCATTTCAGCAACCGGTATACAACTGGTTTTATTTTAAAAATAAATGGCTGGACAAGGTATGGCGGCTTACTGCAGTGTCTGTTGCGGCACAGTTGCTCACATTTCCCATCTGCATTTATTATTTTCACCAGTTTCCTGTATTATTCCTTTTTGCCAATTTGATTGCAGTGCCATTATCCAGCGTCATCCTTTTTACAGAGATATTCCTGGTTGCTTTTGCCTGGGTGCCCTATCTTGGTGTGTATGCAGGAAAACTTGCAGCCTGGCTGGTGATGGTAATGAATACATTCATCCTCCGGATAAATGAGCTGCCCATAGCACTATGGGATAAGATACCTGCTAACCTGCTTACCACCTGGCTGCTGTACGCATTGCTGCTGGGTATCTGTTACTGGTTGCTCAGTAAAAATAAAGCCCTGCTCAGGTTTTCTTTGTGGATGGCAATGGCTTTTACAGCTGTGCATGCTTATGGCAAATGGATAGTGTACAAGCAGAAAAAAATTATTGTGTACAATGTGCCGCAACACCGGGCGGTGGATTTTATTGAAGGCAGCAGCTACCAGTTTATTGGCGACAGTATTTTACTGGAAGACGGGCTGCTGCAGAACTTTCACCTGAAGCCTGCCAGAACCGCCATGCAGCTTACCCGGCGAAGTGATTCGCTTGCAGATGCTGATAGTGAAAAGCGGATTTTTACTTTTGGGGATAAGCGCATCCTTTTAATTGATACGGCACTGGTATATGAGCAGCCTGCTCAAAAAATACGGGTAGACATCATCGTGCTGTCAAAGAACCCCAGGCTGTACATTCCTCAATTAGCCGGTGTTTTTGACTGTAAGCAATATGTTTTTGATGCGTCTAACAGTTTGTGGAAAATCAATTACTGGAAAAAAGACTGCGAAAAGCTACTTTTGCGCTGCCATTCAGTAGCGGAGCAGGGTGCATTTGTGATGGAGGCCGAATGAGGAATTAAAAATGAAGAATTAAAGAACTGGAGACCCTGAACGCTGAATTTTTTCATTTACGAATGATGAAGGGTGAATGACGAATGACCAACCCGTAACAAAATCAACAAAAACAACCCGTAACTAAAAACTGCGAAAGAGGTATGTGTATATGCAGCGCTGCACTTTGAACTTAAAAACTTTGAACTTTCTTAACAATGAATAAAAAAATACAATCGGCATTAATTTCTGTTTTTTACAAAGATGGTCTGGAAAATATCATACGGCAGTTGCACCAGCTGGGCGTAACCATTTATTCAACCGGGGGCACGCAGCAGTTTATTGAACAACTGAATGTGCCTTGTGTGCCTGTGGAATCGCTTACTACTTATCCTTCGATTTTGGGAGGCAGGGTTAAAACGCTCCACCCGTCGGTATTTGGAGGTATACTGGGCAGGCGGGACAATGAACAGGATGTGCAGGAAATGCAGCAGTATCATATTCCTGAAATTGACCTGGTGATTGTTGACTTATACCCTTTTGAGGAAACAGTAAAATCTACCACCGATGAAAAACTCATCATTGAAAAGATTGACATTGGCGGCCCTTCCATGATACGGGGTGCGGCTAAAAACCATCGGGATGTGGTAGTGATAGCTGCCAAAAGGGAATATGCCGAACTGGAGCAATTACTCACAGCGCAACAGGGCGAAACCACGCTGGAGCAGCGCAGGAACTTTGCCATAAAGGCATTTGATGTATGCACAGCTTACGATACGGCTATTTCCAATTACTTTAACAGCACCATGGTGGAAACACCTTTTAATAAAGAGAAAAAAGTGCTGCGTTATGGAGAAAATCCGCACCAGTCAGCAGCCTTTTACGGCAATACCAGCGAGTTGTTTGAACAGCTGCACGGCAAAGAATTATCATACAATAATTTAGTGGATGCGGATGCTGCCATACAGTTGATCGGCGAATTCAGGGATAAAGCTGCTGATGCCGTTTTCGCCATCATCAAACATACCAATGTATGCGGTGTGGCTGCACGACCCGGCGTGAAAGAGGCCTGGGATGCGGCCCTGGCTGGTGATCCTGAAAGCGCTTTTGGCGGTGTACTGGTTTGCAGCAGGGGTATTGATAAGGATACCGCAGCAGCCATCAGTGAAATATTTTTTGAAGTACTGATTGCACCGGCTTTTGATGCTGATGCACTGGAAATACTGCGGGCAAAAAAGAACCGGATATTATTGCAATTGAAAGCGCATCCTGCCACTACCGGTCAGCACAGGTCCTTACTGAATGGTGTATTGGTACAGCAAAACGACGAAGGCAATTATGCTGAGTGGAAAGAAGCCGGTGGCAGGGAAGCCTCGGCAGATGAAAAAGCAGAACTGGCTTTTGCCAATATTATTTGCAAGCATTTAAAAAGCAATGCCATTGCACTGGTAAAAAACAAACAACTGGCAGGCAAGGGTTGCGGGCAAACCAGTCGTATTGATGCACTTCGGCAGGCTATCGAAAAAGCAAAGCAGTTCAATTTTGATTTGAATGGTGCAGTTTTAGCAAGTGATGCTTTTTTCCCTTTTGATGATTGCGTTAAAATTGCTCATGCAGCAGGCATCAATGCATTTATACAGCCAGGCGGCTCCATCAGGGATAACGACTCCATTGCTTATTGCAAAGAAAACAATCTTGTGATGGTGATAACGGGCATGCGGCATTTCAGGCATTAGGGTTTCAGAGAAAATATTTATCAAAGTTGATTTCCAGGCAAAATATCATTAATGCAACAAAGCAAAGAGCCGGCAATATCGGCCTGCCCATTCTTGCGCTTTGCTGGGTAAGCTTTTTTTGGGGTACTACCTGGCTGGCTACCAAGGAAGGGGTAAAGGCCATGCCCGCTTTGCAGATGGCAGGATTGCGTTTGTTCATTGGGGGATGCCTGTACATGATTTTTTTCCTGTATAAAAAAGCTCCATTGCCAAAGGGAAAGCAACGGTTGCCTATACTGGTGCTGGCATTGCTGAATTTTGTTCTCAGCAACGGCATGGTTACGCTGGGGCTTAAATACATCAGCAGCGGGCTTGCAGCCATTATCGGGGCCATCGTGCCATTATGGATAGTAATTTTCTCTGCCATAAGAGGAGAAAGGCTGCCATTTCAGGCTATTGCAGGCATTCTGCTCGGATTTGGAGGTGTATGTATTATTTTTTCTGAGCACCTGCAGGATTTTTTCAATGCAGGTTTCAGGTTGGGTATTATTTTTTCAGTAGCAGGCGGTATTGCCTGGGCGGTGGGCAGTATGTACACTCAAAAAAAAGCAGCCAGTTTCAATCCCTACTTCAGCCTCGGTTTCCAGATGCTGATATCAGGTATCGTAATGTCGGGCATTGCACAGGCACAGGGCAATACCATAGCATTCACTGCCATACCGGCCAGTGCATGGTGGGCCATTTCGTACCTGGTCATAATCGGCTCTGTATTAACATTTGCTGCTTACATTTACACCTTACAGCACCTCCCGATGGCATTGGCCAGTGTGTATGCCTATGTAAACCCGGTTGTGGCAGTTTTACTCGGAGCCGTCATCCTGAACGAGCCGTTGAATGGCTATATTGCGCTGGGTGGTGCCGTTACCATTGGTGGTGTTTATTTGGTTAATTATGCCATGCGAAGGGCAAAAAAATAGAGCTGCGTCCTGCACAACTATTCAAAAGTGATCTTCCCCTTGCCATCTATATTGGTTCTTTTGTCAAAACTGAAATCAATGTACCGGGCTTCGCCTTTGCTGCCTTTAACAGGCTGTGTAACCCTGCCGTATTCCTGCCCGGCATCTGTAAATACTTTGAGCGTAACAGGCTGGTTGATATCGCCATTAAAAATCAGGTAGGCCGATACAATATTGTCTGTGGTACTGTCTGTACTGTTGATGATGATTTTCCCCGTCTGCAATCCTTTCTTTGTGAGTTCTTCCGAAAGTACGGCCTGGGTGGTAAAAGTTTTTTCAACCCCTTTTTTACACCATCCGCAAATTCAGAACCTGCCTCGGCCACTACTTCACCTGCTTTGTTGATGGTTGATTTTGACTTTTCTTTGAATGAGTTGCAGGAAACCGAAAGGCAGATGGAAAGGAATAAGAGTACAAATTTCATATTGTAATTTTTACCGGGTTGATTGAATATTGTTTGGGGATACTATTGCCCCTGTTGTATAAAGGTAAAAAAGTTTGTGGTAATGGCAGCTTTCAATTGCACCCTGCCGGCGTAACAACAGCCAAATCTTGATTGATACAAGAGGTCTGTTTTCCTTTTAACAATTAAGGCTCTTATGCCACAAAAAATGCGTTGTAAGTGCTGCAGGTTATCTCTGCACATCGCTTGGCGCTTCACCGGAGCCGCTGCTGCGGTTGGTAACCAGCCAGATGTACTCATTACATGATGCGGCTTTAGTTTTTTGGTGATGCAACAGCTAAATCAAAGATGGGGGAAGGTCTCCTTTTGTTAAGAAAGCCTAAAAAATGCCCAGCCAGCCCTTCATGTAGACCGGATTCGTCCGCTACCTGGTAGCCAGCCCTTCGGGAAGCCCGGATTTGTCCGCTACCGGATAGGGAAGCTTTCGGGAAGTCCGGGTTCGTCCGCTACCGGGTAGGGAAGCTTTCGGGAAGCCCGGGTTTGTCCGCTACCGGGTAGGGATGCTTTCGGGAAACCCGGGTTTGTCCGCTACCGGGTAAGGAAGCTTTCGGAAAGCCCGGATTCGTCCGCTACCGGGTAGGGATGCTTTCGGGAAGCCCGGGTTTGTCCGCTACCGGGTAGGGAAGCTTTTGGGAAGCCCGAGTTTGTCCGCTACCGGGTAGGGAAGCTTTCGGGTAGCCCGGGTTCGTCCGCTACCGGGTAGGGATGATTCAGAATACACGGGTTCACACATTCACCATTTCCCCCAATTCTTCATTTTTAATTTTTAATTTTTAATTCCTAATTCCCCCTTCTCCTATCTTTGCATTCATGACGTTCGACGAGGTAATTGGCCAGGAAGCTGTAAAAGAGCAGTTGATGCACATGCTGGAGCACAACCGGCTCAGTCATGCCCTTTTATTCCTGGGCAAGGAGGGTAGTGGTGCCCTGCCACTGGCACTGGCTTTTAGTACCTATGTAATTGCCAGTAACCAAAAAACAAAGCCGCCAGCCGCCGTGGGGCTTTTTGGCGAACCGGAACCTGCGCCAGCCGATAACCAGAGTGAGGTGCTGGCACAAAAATACATTCACCCGGATGTGCATTATACTTACCCGGTGGTACCCCGCAAGCCCGGCGACAAACCCCTCAGCACTGATTATATCACCGAATGGCGGGAATTTATCAGCCAGTATCCGTATGGCAATGCTTTCGACTGGCTGCAGTTTATCGGTGCAGAAAACAAACAGGGCAATATAACTGCCCACGAATGCAACGACATCATCCGCAAACTCAACCTCAAAAGCTTTGAAAGCGGGTACAAAATACTCATCGTGTGGCTGCCGGAATACCTTGGTAATGAAGGTAATAAGCTGCTGAAAATGATAGAAGAGCCACCCCCCAATACCCTGTTTTTGCTGGTGGCGCAGGACGAGTCGCTGATTTTGCCTACTATATTGTCCCGTGTGCAGCTGGTAAAAATACCCCCGCTCAGCAATGAGGAAATAGCTGCTGCACTGCAGGCCAGGTCAGGATTAAATGCAACACAGGCGCACCTGGTGTCAGCACTAAGCGAGGGAAACTACCACGAAGCCCTTCAACTGGTGCAGCATACCGAAAGCGATTGGCTGACCGTAGTGAGGGAATGGCTGAACGCTTTGTTGCGCACAGGCCCTGTGGCACAGGTAAAATGGATAGATGAAACGGCTAAAATTGGCCGGGAAAAGCAAAAACAGCTCATCCGCTACTTTACCCACCTGCTGGAACAGAGCATACGCCTGCGGGCTTTTGAAAACACTACCGTACAGTTTGCCCTGCCCGAAAATGAGCATGATTTTGCCCTGCGCCTCAATAAAATGTGCAGCGTAAGCCAGCAACAGGCCATTATTACCGAATTAGACAAGGCCAGTTACTATATTGAGCGCAATGCTAACGCCAAAATGCTCTTTCACGCCCTTTCTATCAAGCTATACCATATTATTAAAGACAATTCGCTAATTTTGGCAAATTGAGGAAATCAGGCAGTTGGCGTACAGCAGCTATTTTTTGGCAACAAACAGCAGCACTTTACCCGGCATCGTTGCCCACAGGATCCTGCGGATGTCACTCACTTGTACAGTTAAGCAATATTGAGCAATAGCTATATAGCAATTTCGTTATCCTTTTACAGCCGGAGCCGGCCCAGTAAGGAACAATAGTACAAGAGTGCGACGCAACAGGAGCTTAATAGCAGTACCCGGCCTGGTTCCCGGCTTTTTTTTAACAATTGTAACTTACAATAATTATGGGATGTGGATCATGCGGAACAAGCAGCGGAAAACCGGGCGGCTGTAAAAGCAACGGTGGTTGCAGCAGCGGCGGATGTAACAGAATGAATGTACACGACTGGCTGGCCAACCTGCCCTTCAGCGACCCTGAGAGCAGTTGCCGTATTGTGGAGATAAGCTTCAACAATGGCAGCCGGAAAGATTATTTCAGAAATAATTCACTGCAGTATTACGAAAAAGGCGAAATGGTGGCCCTGGAAGGGGTGAGCGGTTTTGATGTGGGCATGGTAAATCTTACCGGCGAACTGGTAAGGCTGCAACTGAAAAAGAACGATATCAGCGAAACTACCTACGATTTTAAGAAAATACTGCGTCGTGCCACCGAAAGTGATATGGCCAAACTGGCCGAAACCAAGGCCAGGGAGAAGGAAGTGATGATACGCAGCCGTGCCATTGCCAAGCAGCTGAACCTGCAAATGAAAATAGCTGAAGTGGAGCTGCAGGCAGATGGGCGAAAGGGTACTTTCTTTTATATTGCTGATGACAGGGTTGACTTCAGGGAACTGATAAAAGTATATGCCGGTGAGTTCAGGGTTAAAGTGGAAATGCGCCAGATTGGTGCCCGGCAGGAAGCTGGTAAGGTTGGCGGAGTAGGCAGTTGCGGCCGGGAACTTTGCTGCAGCAGCTGGCTCACCGATTTTAAAAGCGTAAACACCAATGCGGCAAGGTACCAGAACCTGAGCATCAATCAAACCAAATTGAGCGGCCAGTGCGGCAGGCTTAAATGCTGCCTCAACTACGAACTGGATACCTACCTGGATGCACTGCAGTATTTTCCCGATGATGCCGACATGATTGAAACGGCCAAGGGAAGAGCGTTCCTCATCAAAAAAGACATATTTAAAAACCTGATGTGGTATACTATGCCGGATAGCACCAAGCATTATCCGGTTACCATTGAAAGGGTGCAAAAGATAAAGGCATTGAACCGCCAGGGCATTAAACCCGAGGAATTGGAAGTGGCCGAAATTGTGAGCAGTAAGCCCAAAGAGGTTGAACCTGAATATGTTGACCTTGTAGGGCAGATAAGCCTGCGTGAACTGGAACGCAACAGCCGCAAACGCCGTGACAGGGAAAGAGGACAACAGGGCCAGGGTGGTGGTGGTCAGCAGGCACAAGGCCGTGGCGCACAGCAGCGGCAGGGTGGCGGTCAGCAGGGAGGCGGTGGCCAAAACCGTGGTGCGCAACAGCGCCAGGGTGGTGGTCAGCAGGGCGGTACCGGGCAAAACAGTGGTGGTCAGCAACGCCAGAGCGGAGGTCAGCAGGGGCAGGGCCGTGGTGGCCAACAGCGCCAGGGTGGTGGTCAGCAGGGCGGAGCCGGCAGCCAGCAGCGTAATCAGCAGGGTGGTGGCCAGCAGCAGGGGCAGGGCCGTGGCGGACAGCAACAACGCCAGGGCGGTGCTCAGCAGGGCCAGGGCCGAGGTGGTCAGCAGCGCCAGGGCCAGCAGGGTCAAAACCGTGGTGGGCAGCAGCGCCAGGGCAACCAGTCCCGCAACAGTGATAGTGGTGCTCAGCAGGGTGATAAAAGTCAGCAGCAAAAACCCGCCGAAGGACAGGGTGGAGCAGCACAATAATTGAATATAAGCAGCCGGGTTAGTGCCCGGTTGTTTATATTTACAGCACAATTATAAGGATGTCTATACAAGTAGCAGCACTTACAAAAAGATACGGAACACAAATTGCCGTTAATGGTATTTCCTTCACAGTGGATAAAGGGGAAATAGTGGGCTTTCTCGGCCCTAATGGTGCAGGTAAAAGCACTACCATGAAGATGATTACCGGGTATATTGATGCAGATGGCGGTTCAGCCACGGTATGCGGGCAGCAGTCGGGTACCGGATCATTGGCGGCCAAAACAAAAATTGGCTACCTGCCCGAGGCCAACCCGCTGTATCTTGACATGTACATCAGGGAATACCTGGATTTTATAGCAGACACGCATCAAATAAGCAATAAGAAGGCAAGGATAGAAGAAGTAATTGCCCTGGTGGGTCTTACGCCAGAAAGCAAAAAGAAAATCAGCCAGTTGAGCAAGGGATACAAGCAGCGGGTGGGCTTGGCCGCTGCATTGATACACGACCCCGAAGTGCTGATATTGGACGAACCCACATCAGGGCTTGATCCCAACCAGATTGTGGAGATAAGAGAAGTGATAAAGAAACTGGGGAAAGATAAAACGGTACTGTTCTCCTCACATATTCTGCAGGAAGTAAAAGCGCTGTGCGAAAGGGTGATCATTATCAACAAAGGCAATATTGTGGCCGATGAAAAGATCAGCAACCTGCTGGGTAAAAAACATTATAGTGAACTACGGCTCGAATTGAAAGAAGCAGTGAAGGAAGAAGTGTTTGATGGCATACAAAATATACAACAGGTAAATGCAAATACCTGGCTGTTTAAGGCGGATGATGCAGATACTCTGAAAAGAAGATTACTGGAAATAACATTTAATAAAAACCTGAACATTGTTTCTTTGCAGAGTGAGGCGACGGGGGATTTGGAGGATATTTTCAGGAGCCTTACGAATTAAAAAAATATCGGTAAATTTGTCACATAATCAATTATAGAGTAAATCGCATTGAGTACAAAGGAATTATTATATCGTGAAATTGAAAATGCTTCCCCAAAAGCACTCGAAGAAGTGCTTGATTATCTGAAGCGGCTTATTAGTGAAGAACACGCTGTCGTAAGTATTAATGGTGATAAATTGTCAAAACACATTGGTGTGCTGAATGATGCGGATGCAGAAGAATTGCATGCGATAATCAATAAAGAGTTTGAAAAAATTGAGGGTGAATGGAAATAGGGCTTGATACAAACTTTGTTATTGATTTATTGAATGGCAATATTGATTATGAATCATTTCAATCAAGGTTCCATAATATATTTATTCCGGTAACAGTACTTGGTGAATTATTCTTTGGGGCTGAAAAATCATCAAGGAAAGATGAGAATTACAGCAAGATAATTGCATTTGCTGCAGACTGTAACCTTATTCCTTATGACGATGCGGTTGCACGTCAGTATGCAGTATGCAGAAAAAAATTATTTAATAATGGCACTCCTGTTCCGGAGAATGACATTTGGATTGCAGCAGCCTGTATAGTAAAAAATATTCCTGTTGCAACACGTGACAGTCACTTTGACAAAATTGAGGGACTTGACATAATAGTATTATAAAAAGGCAATAAAATATTTCACTCTTAAAATCAATAATAAAACATGAGCTACATTGCATCCATCCATGCACGACAAATTTTAGACAGCCGCGGTAATCCCACGGTAGAAGTAGATGTACTGACAGAAAATGAGCACCTTGGCCGTGCTGCCGTACCAAGTGGCGCCAGCACAGGCATACATGAGGCGGTAGAGCTGAGGGACAATGATAAAAAGAAGTACCTGGGCAAAGGCGTATTAAAAGCCGTAAAAAATGTAAATACAACCATTGCTGATAATTTACTGGGCTGGGATGTGGCCGACCAAACAGGTATTGATGCCATGCTGCAGCAACTGGATGGTACAAAAAATAAAGCCAAGCTGGGTGCCAATGCCATGCTGGCCGTAAGTATGGCTGTGGCCAAAGCCGCTGCGCTGGAAGCCAACCTGCCCCTGTACCGCTACATTGGCGGCACCAATGCAAAAGTATTGCCCATACCTATGATGAATATCCTCAATGGCGGGGCACATGCCGATAATAAAATTGATTTCCAGGAATTTATGGTAATGCCGGTAGGAGCCACTTCGTTCAGCGAAGGCCTGCGCTGGGGTGTGGAAATTTTTCATGCACTTAAAAATGTGCTGAAAAAGAAAGGCTTTAGTACCAATGTGGGCGATGAAGGAGGTTTTGCTCCCAATATTCAAAGTAATGAGGAAGCTATTGAAACAGTATTGACAGCTATACAGGCTGCAGGCTTTAAAACCGGCTCGCAGATTGTGATAGCCATGGATGCTGCCAACAGCGAATTGTGGGATGCTAAAAAGAAAAAATACGTGTTTCATAAAAGCAGCGGAAAGGAAATGACTAGTGAACAACTGGTTAAGTACTGGGAAAGCTGGGTAAAACAGTATCCGATTGCCAGCATTGAAGATGGTATGGCTGAAGACGACTGGAAGGGCTGGAAAATGCTTACTGATACAGTTGGCAAAAAATGCCAGTTGGTGGGCGACGACCTTTTTGTAACCAATGTGGAGCGACTGCAGCAGGGTATTGATACCGCTACGGCCAATGCGTTGCTGGTAAAAGTAAACCAGATAGGTACCATTACGGAAACCATTAATGCAGTGAGCCTGGCACAAACCAACGGGTACAATACCATTATGAGCCACCGCAGCGGTGAAACAGAGGATACCACCATTGCCGACCTGGCTGTGGCCCTCAACTGCGGACAAATTAAAACCGGAAGTGCCAGCCGCACCGACCGTATGGCCAAGTACAACCAGCTCATCCGTATTGAAGAAATGTTGGGCGAAAGTGGAATTTATCCAAAAGGAAAGATTAAATTTGGAAAGTAAAAGTAGTTGACAGCGGACAAATGACAGTTGACAGGCAAAACATCCTGTCAACTGTTAATCTTCAACTGTTATCTGAATTAAAAAGTACAATATAGTGAAGCTGTTAAAGCATATACCTGCTTTTTTAATAAACAAGTACCTGCTTGCCGGTGCCGGATTCCTTGTATTGATGTTTTTCTTTGATTCTAAGGACTTTGCCTTCACTTACGGGCAGGTTAAAAAATTAAAAAATCTGCAACAAAGTGAGCTGCACCTTACAAAACAGATAGAAGATACCCGGAAAGAATTAGATTTATTGAAAACAAATGCCCAAACCATTGAAAAATATGCCAGGGAAAAATACCTGATGAAGAAGGATAATGAGGATTTATTCATCGTTTTACCCGCTGAAAATACCAAATAAGTAACGGTAATACAATATTCTGCCCCGGCAGGCGTTTATATTATGGATTTGGATAATAATTTAAAAACGAGCAACTAACTTGTCTATGCACAATTTTACCCCGGAAGATTTATTGCAGTATTTATACAATGAAACTTCTACAGAAAAAACCGAGGCCATTAAACAGGCTTTGGAAACTGATTGGACCCTGCGTGAAAAGCTGGAAGTCATCACTTCGGCTCAGCAAAGGCTGGAGAAACTAACACTTTCGCCCCGTCCACAGGTAATTGACAGAATCCTGAATTATGCTGAAAAAGCAGTCACTGAATTATCTACACAGGTATAGGTGAACCAAACAGGGTTTTAACTAATTTCGTCCTTCTGCTAAAACAGGAGGATTTTTTTATGACCAAAAAGGAGCGCTACAGCTTTATTATCGACTATTTTACGCAACATGCACCCGATGCAGAAACCGAATTACTCTATGATAATCCCTTTCAGCTGCTGGTGGCAGTAATATTATCTGCCCAGTGTACCGATAAAAGGGTAAATATGACCACACCGGCCATTTTTAACCGTTTTCCCGATCCTGAATCAATGGCTGCAGCCCATTTTGATGAACTCTTCCCGCTTATCAGGAGTATTTCTTACCCCAATAACAAAACAAAGCACCTCATTGGTATGGCTAATATGCTGATGAATGATTTTAATGGCAAAGTGCCCATGACAGTGGACGAACTCGTAAAACTGCCCGGCGTAGGGCGTAAAACGGCCAATGTGATTACATCAGTAATAGACGAGCAACCCAATATGGCTGTGGATACCCATGTATTCAGGGTAAGTGCCAGGCTGGGGCTCACCACCAATGCCACTACGCCGCTGGCTACCGAAAAGCAGCTGATAAAAAACATACCTGAGCAGTATGTATACAAGGCACATCACTGGCTGATACTGCATGGCAGGTATACCTGCACGGCTCGAAATCCCAAATGCAGCGAATGCGGATTAAAAGGAATCTGTAAGTATTATAAGGGCTAACCAGATCAGGGTAGTTGAAATGTTGAGAATTATCCCTTAATTTGCAGGAGCAAAATTTCTATATCCTCATCAAAAGCCATCCAGTATTATTTAATAAAGGACATTTTGTTGCATGAAAAAATTAGTTCCGTTAATTGGTGCCGCATTGGTTTTAATGGCCGTAACCACACAGAAAGCAAATGCGCAGTATTATTTTTACGATAATAATTATTACGATAACCCGGTTACTTTTGAGCTGGGAGGTTCAATTGGAGGGATGAACTGCCTTACTGACCTTGGTGGGAAGAAGGGCATCGGTAAAAAGTTCATCAAAGACCTGATTGTAAAAAACACCAAACTGTGCGGCAGCATTTATGCAAGCGCCACCTACCGCAATGCCATTGCAATAAGGCTGGAAGGTACTTTTGGACAGGTACAGGCTTACGACAGTATACTTAAAAATGTAAAAACCACCACTTTTGGCCGGTATGAGCGCAACCTCAGTTTCCGGAGTAATATTTCAGAAATAATGCTTGCTGCAGAAATTCATCCGTTGTACCTGTTTATTAACTGGGAAGAAAGAGACCGTGAACCACCAAGGCTTTCTCCTTATATTTTGGCAGGCGTGGGGTATTTCTCTTTTAATCCACAGGCAAGGCTTAACAACCGCTGGGTTGACCTGCAACCGCTTAGTACAGAAGGGCAGGGTTTTAAAGAATTTCCCGAAAGAAAAGTGTATGCACTTAAACAGGTGGACTTTCCCGTGGGCGCAGGCTTCCGCTATGAGCTTTCTTCGCTTTTGAGTGTGAGGGCCGAGCTGGTATACCGTATTTTAACAACAGATTATTTAGATGATGTAAGCAAGTCGTATATTGACCCTGCGCTTTATACCAACTATTTCACCGGCAGCAAATTAACCAACGCATTGTTGCTTAACGACAGGCATTACGAACTGGATCCCGGTTATGTAAACTATCCCGGCTACCAGCGTGGCGACCCCAGGGATAACGATGCTTTTTTTACCTTTAATGTAAAAGTGGGTTTAACGCTTGGCAGGCAAAGGATAAGGAGACATTAAAAATTACCAACATAGCCACCCACCGGGTGGTTTTTTTATGCTGCAACCCAATTCAATACCCATACCAAAGCAAAGAAGCAAGCTGCGCAATATACTGGGCAGAAAATACTTCATTGCCCGCCGCAGGCTGGCCTGGCTGTACAGGCACAGGCAATGGGCTGCAAAAAAGCAGGACGAAAAATTACCTCACTGTATTTTCACACACCAATCAGTTTTACTGCGCAAATTGAAGAATGCAGATATGCAACTGCAGCACAATAAAATCACCAACCTGCGGCTGGCAGTATCCTGCATCGATAGTGTCATTATACAACCCGGAGAAACATTTTCCTTCTGGAAAATGGTAGGCAGAACAACGGCAGATAAGGGGTATAAGGAAGGATTGGTTTTGCAAAGCGGCAAAATTGCCCGGGGCATTGGCGGAGGGCTTTGCCAGTTGGGCAACCTGCTGTACTGGATGGTGCTGCACAGTTCACTCACCATTACCGAGCGCTGGCGGCATGGTTACGATGTTTTTCCTGATGTGAACCGCACCCTGCCCTTTGGCAGCGGTGCCACCCTCTCTTATAATTATATTGATTTGCAGGTAACCAACAATACCGCCAATGCATACCAGTTATTGCTTTGGTTAGATGATGAATTTTTGCAGGGGGCACTGTATTGCAGCCAGCCGGAAGAAAGTACTTTTGAGATTACTGAAACCGATCATTGCATACAGCACCAATGGTGGGGTGGCTATACCCGCCACAACAAAATATGGAAAAACAAAACCTGTAAAAAAACAGGTGATGTTACCAGCGAACTGGTAACACAAAATCATGCGGTGATGATGTATGAACCGCTGATTGAGAACAGGTCATGAGCCAGTAATCATATAGTGCAGCAACCACTTCGAAATTTGCCGGTTATTAACTATTACATATATTTGAATACTGAAGAGGAAATGCCGGCTCAGCAAATACCGGTATTATATTACCTGTCCGTAAAAACCTGGTACTTTTCTGGCAGACAATGATAAACAGTGCGATACTTCTTCATAATATACCATACAGCAAAAATGAGAACTGAAATATTAAATAAACCAGCATGCTGATACAAATTACCCCAACCGATGCAGACAGCTACAGCCAAGCAGGGCATTGCTTGCAGCCATTAATACAGCCTTGTTTTTGCAGCGTCCGCTGTTGCTTTCAGGCGACCCGGGAACCGGCAAAACCGAATGTGCGCAGTTTGTGGCCCGGCAATTGAATATACTTTATCCCTTTTTGTTTACTTACAATAAAGCATTGAGGTTTAATACCAAATCCACTTCGCAATCAAGTGACTTATTTTACAGCTATGATGCAGTGATGCATTTTGGTGATAAAACAAACAGCGCCAAAGAATCATTTATTTCCTTTAACAGCCTTGGTGCAGCCATCCTTGCCACCAACACATTGCCCGATTATTTTAAATCATTCCGCAATTTTGAAACTGCTGTGCTCAGTAAAAAACCAGTTTTAGGCTCTGTGGTACTGATTGATGAGATTGATAAAGCCCCCAGAGATTTTCCAAACGATCTGCTGGCCGAACTGGAAAATCCTCCATTTAAGTTCAGCATAAAGGAGCTGGCAGATTTGGAAGTGCAGCAGGATCCACGTTATCCTGTTTTCATCATTATCACCAGTAATAATGAAAAAGGGTTGCCCGATGCTTTTCTGAGACGTTGTGTTTTTCATCATATCAGCTTCCCCGATACAAAGGAACTGCTGCAGATTGTAAAGCTTAACCTGAAAACTGATAATCCTCATTTTGAAAGCACCATCAATCTGTTTACCGAACTGCGGCAGAAAAACCTGGCAAAAAAACCCGGCACTTCTGAGCTGATTGACTGGATTGCCTGCCTGCAGCAGAAAAATCTGCTGAATACCAGGTTGGGAAACTGGAAATATGCGGATGATGATTACAAGGAGCAGGTTATAGAAACCCTGGGAATCATCGCCAAGTCGAAATCAGATTTTGAACTGATCAGCCGGGAAATAAGTGGATAAACAGGATAACATAACCGGAGAGGCATTGAATGGGGAGGGCCATCTGCCTTTAACAGCTTTTTTTGAAACGCTTAAAAAGAATGGTTTCTCCATTACCATATCGCAGGTAAGCCAGGCCAATGCACTAATTATTCAGTATGCTAACCAGGTAAAAAACGAAACAGAACTTTGCAATTATCTTTCTCCGCTGTTTGCATCCAACGAAGAGGAGCAGACACTTTTCAGGCAGCTGTTCGAAAAACATTTTAAAATCGAACGCCCTTTTGTTATTAAGCAGCATCACACTGATGCATATAAAAAGCCTCCACTAAAATGGAAATGGTACATCGCCGGTTACGGACTGCTGGTTGTACTGGTGCTGGCGGGCTTGCTGATGTACCAGCGGAATGTTACTGGCAGTTGTCCTGATGTTTTTCCCTACCAGCTTGCTATAGCCCTGAAAGAGGAAGGACAGCCTGAAGCAAAACAAAATGCTGAAGTATTCATTCAGAAACACACAAATGAAAAAATACAACTTACGCCATATATAATAACATCAAAAGACATAAAACAAAAAATACAGGAAGGGGTAATTGCTGTTAAAACAAGTTACAATTGGGGAGATGGCAGCATAAATGACACAGCATCCATACATGCTTATAAAATGCCTGGTAAATACAGCGTTACGGCAACCACAGGAGTATATTGCAGCAGCAATGGTTCACTGATAAAGAAAAAAAACCTGCGTGCAGCAGTAACTGTTTGCTCAGAAAATAACTCCCTCAGAATTACAGGCCCTCCAAATATAGATTCGGTTGCCATTGGAAAAAAGATTGAACTGGTGGCGGTAACCGGTTACAGCAGTAAAAACGAAACAATCTACTGGTACCAGGATGAGAGCAGTGTAACAGGCGCAGGCAAAAAACTGAAAATTGCATTTAGCAAACCAGGCAGTTACAAGATTACCTGTATGGCCATTTTCGACAGTATCAATTCAACCTGTACACTTATAAAAAACATAATCATTACTGTGCCGGCAGTTGTTGAAAAAGAAAAAGGAAGTTTTGCTCCGCCAGATACTTTTTTTCCTGGTGATGATTCAGGCCCGCATCAGCCATATAATCCATTGCTTAAGCCATTGTATTACACCACCATTTCATTGTTTGGTATACTGGCCATTATTTTTATTGCACTTTGGGATAAGGAGAGAAGAAATACACAGCGGCTAAAATTGAGTATGCTCAGGCAATATGAAAAACTGGTTGGGGAAGAGGCAGGCAGCAGTAAACCCAAACAAATGCCTTTTAAGAATAAAAACTACCTGCCGGTGCAGGAGCCTGAGATAAAGCAGGTTGCTCTGCAGATGCGGAAAAGGGTGAATGATACCATATCTTTTCTGAATATTGATAAAACAGTAAAGCGGTCCATTGAAAATGGCGGTTTGTTTCAGCCGGTGCATGATGCAAGAACAAGGCAAACAGAATACCTCTTCCTGGTACACCAGATCAGTGAAAACAGCCAGTTTGTAAAACTGGTTGAATATCTTGCTGCAATGCTGAAAAGGCAGAATGTGCTGATTGAAATGTACTACTACCCGGAAGTGCCAATGCAATGTTTCAATCACAATTATCCGGGCGGACTCAGCCTGGAAAAACTATCGAAAAAATACAGCAATCACATACTGGTAATTTGGGGTGATGCACATCAAATTGCTGACTCGCTGCTGCATATTATTGACCCTGCTTATGCTCAACTGCTCAGCCGCTGGCAGCACAGGGCAATTGTAACACCAGTAGCTTTTCCTGATTGGGGCATTACAGAAAAGGAAGTGCTGCATCCGGAAATACCTGTCTTTCCGGCAGATATTCCCGGGCTGTCATTGCTGCTGGAAATGCTGAACAGCATGGAACACAATACTGATGTAATAACCAGGCTGCGGCAGCATAAAGATTTGTTTTACAGTACTGCAGAAATTGATTTTGAAGATATTGCCGCACTTGAAAAATATTGTGATGCTGCTTCGTGGGCCGGGAGGATGGAAAATGGAAAGCCTGTAAATGTGCTACTGCAATGGATAGCTGCAATGGCGGTTTATCCAAAACCCCAATGGGAATTAACCCTTGCCACCGGCAGGGCGATATTTGAAAAGTATGATATGCCTGCCGCACTTAATTATACCAGCCTTTTAAAGATTACGAGAATCAGTTGGCTGGGGGCAGGAAATTTCCCGGATGCCATCAGGCTTGCATTGCTTAAAAAACTTACTGTAGAAAATGAATTACTGGCCAGGGAAACGGTACTGAGTCTTTTGAAAGAAATACCTGCAAACGATTTTGCCGGTAACCCGGCAGCACAAGCAGAAAAAGAAATACAACAGGTTGTTAACGAATTCAGCCTTTATGCCAGCGATCCTGTTTTTTATACCGGTTACCGGGAGTCAGGTTACCTCTTTGAAAAGTTGTGGAACGAAAACAGGATAAGTGATGCGGTATTGAAAACCTATTTCAGCAACGAAGCAAATGAATGGCAAACACCGGTAAACAAAAGAGACAGTAATAACGGTATTGTAAGAAATGCAGCCATTGAAGAATATTTTGAATCCAAAAGCGAGGAAGAAAGTATTATGGCAAAATTGTACCTGTATTGCGGTATAGTCAGCATTGCCGGCTTTGTGTTTTCGTTGTTTGCGTTGCTAATATTGTGGAGGCAATGGGGCGATGGATAAACCGTGTAAATGTTAAAGCATGTTTTTTAAATCCAAACTTTTTAATTTTTTATTACCGTTTGCAGCGTACCTGTTGTTTGCCTTTCAATGGCTGTACAATTACAAGTTGGTGTGGTATGCCAACATTCCGGAAGAAACACAATATTTACGTGGGGCGAATATGGGTTTTTACATGATGTATGCCTGGTTGCTGGCTGTAAGTTTTTTGCTGTTCATCATTTTCGGGATAATCTATCTTGTCAAAAATCCTGTACCCGTATATGTGAGATATGTCCTTTCCGGTATTTTATTTTTTTCGGCTTATTTTGTTTGGCATTATTCAACCATACCCCAAGGCTGGCATAGTACCGGCTATCTGCAGTTTGGAAACCTTGTTTTGTTTGCAGTATCAATTTTTAAACTGAACAGGCAATAATACTGGCAACCATCGTGTATTTTTAGTAAACAGAAACAGCCGTTTTAATTGCAGCATTTTGCCCGGCGGTTTTTTATACTTCAGACCAGGTTTTTATCTAGACCCAGGCAATCTTTGTGTACTTTGCGTAACCCTTGCGCCCATTGCGATACTTCACTCAGCTTGTGATAAAAAAATACCCGGCAAAACAGTCAAGCCATTCCGCCGGGTATTACAAACAATTGTTTTACATCAAAAGCCCGCAATGGTGGCCCAGGCAGATAATGCGCCGTTATAACTGGTATAAAAACCAAACGTATCATATATCAGCGACGACCATTCGTTCCTCACTACATCGGGTATATCGTTGCTGCCATCCTGTGTTTGAGAAGGCACTACCGGGTCGGAAACATTGCGTACAAACGCATAGTTCACACCCATGGTACCGGCCACCTGTCCCAATACTGCATCATCCATTTCCAGTATACAGTATTTTTCTGCATCGCCGGGCTGGGCTATGTAGTAAAAGTCAGTGGTGAGCAGTGGCTTGTCTTTGCAATTGGTGGTTTGTGCCTGTTTCAGGTTATCCGGATTAAGCGGCTTATTTACCAAATCTGTAACTGCAATGCCTTGCATGCTGGCTTTGGGTTTGCCTTCGTTGTACATATTTTTACACAACTCCCCGTACAGGTAATTGTATTGCTCCCAACTGGCCACATTGCTTAATGGATACAGCAGCGTTTGTTGTACGGCTTCCACCAAAGTGAATGGGGGAAACCAACTGGTACAACTGAATGTTTGGTTGTTGAGGGGTGAACTTGCATTATTGGGGTTCGTCATCATCAAATGTCCGCTGTTGGTTACCACTGTATTGCCCAGTAAGTCATTTTCGCCGGCTCCGCCTGCTGTTCCGATAGAATACATGTATGCGGCACCCGTATCCTCCAGTACAGCTTTGGTCATGGCCTGCAGGCCTGATAAGTAAGGATCGTAAGCAAGATGCGCTTGTGCCTTAAACAGTAACACAGTCAGCGCTTTGCCCGATTGCCCGGTTATCTGCACCATGCGGTAATAGCCCCAAAGATGATAATTGGTGCCAGTTGCAGGTGGCGGTGGAGCACCCCTGGTGTAGGCAAGCCAGTCATTTTGCCAGCTTGTATCCGCAGCAGTACGTTCCGTATTACTGTTGCAAAATACATGGTCAAATGCCGACCACTCAGCATTGGTCCATGTAATAACCACCATATCCGCTTTGGGCAATGATGCAGTTGGCCCCTGGTAATCAACCGGCAACAATACCGGGGCAGTATTACCAATTGCTTCCCAGTTGATTACCGGAAGCGGCGGCATTGCTGGTGCTGCTTCCGGTTTTCTTATATCAGTTAATCTTGACATTTATTTTTCTTATAAGCGGTTGTTAAATATTTCTTCTGCCAACAGAGAAAACCTTTTTGGGTACTGCTGGCGGCGCTGCTGATTTTACCGTTTTGCTTTGAGTTTTATAACTGTTGTAAAAAAGCCCGCCCTGCAGCCCTTTCCAGGCTTCAAAGTTCTGAATCGCTTCAGTCATTTGCAAACAGAAATCTGTACTCTGGTGTGTAGCCGGGTCGTCGAAGGGCGTGCCGCATTTGAGGTTGCTGAACCAGCGCATCCAGCCGGGGCTTCCAATGGGGTTTGCTTTTAATGTATCTGCATCAAACAAAGGACTGATGGGAGAGCTTTGCGGATATTGTGCCGTGCTGTGGCAACTGTAGCAGGAGCTCTGCGGGTTATCAACCGGACCATTCAGCCTGCCGTTCCAGCCAAGATGCGTAGCAGGCAGTTCGGTACTATCCGGGTTAATAATTGTTTCGGTAAGACTGGTATTGATGATGGTTCTTTTAGGCTGAGGATTGGATTGGTTGGTATTGTTGGTAGGATCCTGTCCCCACATAAGGCCAACCGGTACCAGGTTTTCCCATTTGTTGGGCTTATTCATTTTACCATTGTATTGAAAGTTGCCAAATACCCAGCCATTGGGCGCCCTTTCGTCTCTTACCATAATGTCCATCTGTATCAGTGCTACCTTGATGGGTTTGTGATCTGAACTGTAAAAATCGTAAGTAGCATAAGCATCCCACCACTGTCCATTTTGCAAAAAGGGTACTTGTTTTTCAGCAGTATCCCGGGGTATGGATACAAATAGGATTTTAAAGAGCACAGCCCCATTTTTAAATCCTTTGCCCATTGCTTTTACATCCGGGTCGTTATGGTCTCTCCATACTTCACCAATGGTATGACCTGCCACTTCATTAAAAAAGCCTACAGCCCATGCACCACCGGTAGCATAGCTTTGGCCGCTTGCCAGTTGAAAAGGTTTTACCGGCGCTTCCTTGGTAAGGCCATGAAAGCCTTCCCGGCCATTGGGGCCATAATGCTGCCAGGGCATATGGTACCAGCTCCGCACTTTGTTGTCCTCCACCCTGAAGTCGGTTTCGGTATTGCCTTCAAAGCAGTACTTCTGCACTTCCAGCAGGTATTTTTTCCAGTCTTTTTTAAAATCTGTTTTAAAAAAATCCGGCAGGGGAGGGGTGGGTAATGTGGCAGGATAGTTCTGGCTGAGGCGGAACACCCTTATGCCCTGGCTATCAGCCTGTTGCGGTGAAAGCATAAAGCCAAAATCGGGGAAGGGAGCTGTGGAGCCATTTTCAGGCCCTGTAACTACAGCGTCTTTGGCATTGCTGTCTGCACCGGCTGGCTTGTCTGTAGCAGTAGTTTTGTCGTTACAGGAAAACTGAATAAAAAGTAACAGTGATAAAAGGCATACAGCCGAAAAGAAAATCTTCTTTTGCATAACAGGGAGTTTATTGGTTTATTGATTTGGTTTAAAATGCGTGTTCCTTTACAGAAACTGTATAACGCTCAAACATAGAAATTATTACTATGTTTAGAGCAGGGGTTAACACCCGATTTTGAGTGCAGGTATAATTACGGGGTAAATAGTTGACGGACTGCAGTATGCAGTTAACAGTTGTATGTCATCCTTGCCGGGTATTATTTATATCAGCATACTTTATAAGGATGAAGAATAACCAGGCAGTGGGTGATATCAATTCCACCTGTCTGCATGGGCTTTTTCAAAATCATCCCGGTATCTTTCGGGTATATTTCCATTGCACATACAGCCATCTGCGCAGCTGGGGAAAATGTCTTCAAAAGTGCGTACCTCATTCATAAATACACGCCGGTAGATATGGCTGCGGGTTATTTGCGATGGATTGTCGATACCGGCGGCACCAATCAGTTCTACAAATGTTTTTATCGTATCCTCGTGATAGTTGTATACTCTTTTTGCTTTGTCTTCCACTACCAGCCCTTTTGATAAGGCAGGGTCTTGCGTGGCCACGCCTGTAGGGCATTTGTTGGTATTGCACACCAGTGCTTGTATGCAACCGAGTGCCATCATCATAGCACGGGCGCTGTTGCAGGTATCGGCGCCCAGCGCCATGGCACGTACCAAATGAAAGCCGCTGAGTATTTTACCCGAAGCAATCAATTTTATGTGCTGCCGGATGCCAAAGCCCACCAGCATATTTTGTACAAATGCAAGGCCGTCCATTAATGGTGCGCCTACATAGTTGCTGAACTCCTGCGGAGCGGCACCCGTACCACCTTCGCCACCATCTACCGTAATAAAGTCAGGAAATATATTCAGTTCTACCATGGCTTTGCAAATGCCGATAAACTCATTTTTGCGGCCCACGCAAAGTTTAAAACCTACGGGTTTGCCATCACTCTGCTCCCTCAGTAATTGTATAAACTCAATCAGCCCTTTGGGAGAACTAAAGGCACTGTGGTAGGGTGGTGAGTCAACCGTTGTGTATGGCTCCACCAGGCGGATAGCAGCAATTTCGGGTGTGTTTTTCTTTGCAGGCAGTATACCCCCGTGTCCGGGTTTAGCACCCTGCGACAGTTTCAGCTCAATCATTTTCACTTCGGGCCTCAGTGCATTCTGCCGGAATGCAGCAGCACTGAAATTACCTTCTTTATCCCTGGCACCAAAATAACCGGTACCCACCTGCCAGATGATATCGCCACCCATTTTTAAGTGGTAAGGGCTGATGCCGCCCTCGCCGGTATTGTGCGCAAAGCCACCCTGTTTGGCACCGCCATTAAGTGCCATGATGGCATTGGGGCTTAATGAGCCAAAGCTCATAGCGCTTACATTCAGTATGCTTAAATCATAGGGCTGTTTGCAGGCAAAATTACCCACCCTTACTTTGGGATGGTGATTGAGTTGTTTGAAGTTTTTGGGAGCAATGCTGTGGCTCATCCATTCGTACCCCTCGGCATACACATCCAGTTGCGTGCCAAAGGGCATGGTATCGGTTTCCTGCTTGGCCCGCTGGTAAATGGTATTTCTGTCCAGGCGGTTAAAGGGCCTGCCGTCAATATCGCTTTCTACAAAGTACTGGTACAGCTTGGGCCGCAGGGCTTCCATCAGCCAGCGCATACGGCCAAAAAAAGGAAAATTGCGCATGAGGCTGTGCCTGGTTTGCGCCATATCAATAAATCCCATTACAATGGGAATGGCCAGCACACCAAGGATATACCAGAAACCGGCCCATACAAAGAAGGCGGCTGCAACTAAAATCAGCACGCCGATAATACTGAAAATGATAAATGCCTTTCTCATGGTATAAAAATAGGATAACTGGCCGTATTTGCCATATAATTACTTTATACAGTTGCTGAAATAAAAAGGCCGGTACATGCTATTTGTACCAGCCTTTTTTAGCAAAAATTAAAATGATTTAATCTATTATTACAAGTTTTGCCGTTTGCCTTTTTCCGGGTGTATTAAGTGTAACCAGGTATGTACCCGGCTGTATACCTTTTACTGAAAACGACACATTATGGTTTCCTTTTGAATAGGATAATTTCTCTGTTAACGCTTTTATTTGTTTACCGTTAAGATCACTAAGTGTAACACTAATGCTGCCAGGTTGCTCCATTGTAAACTGAAGGGTTACCTGGTCATCAGCAGGATTAGGTTTTGCAATAAGTGTATTGGTTTTTGCTGCCGCAGGCTGCTGGGTTATTCTGCTTGTTACCGTTTTTTGGTCAGCAGCTTTAGCCTCTTCATCCGAAACAACCAACACAAAAACACAATCGCTGCCGTAAGGGTTTTCATCAGTTTGCCCGTCAGCCTTTTCCTGAGAAAAAACAAAACTAAATTCCTCACGGGTATCTACCACCCGGTTGATGGTAAAACCGGCTCCAATATTCATGTATTCTCCGGGCTGCATTTCTATATTACCTAATACGGCATTGTTAAGATCGTACACATTAAATTCATGTGTTTGGTAATTTGATATATCCATCCCATTGGTAACCTGGCCACCCCTTACCCATGATTCCCATAAAGGGTCGCTTAATGTAATGGTTACTGAACCTATTTCATTAAACCTCACATCAGTGGGCGTAAGTGCCCTAAAGGTAATGTTAAAGCGGGCAGGATAATCTAAATAGTTATGCGCCAGCACGGTACCTCCGGCAGGCTTTATCATCGAATAGGAGCCAGGCAGATTTACAAGTTTTGTATTACGGGTTACTATATTATTGTTGTTTTTTACATTAGGGCCAATTGGTCCCAGCACTTCGTTGGCCATCGGATCAGAAGCCAGTAATATTCTGCCAAGAAAACAAATCATAGGCTCACTGCCCATACCCGGTTGCATACAAGCATAATCAATCAGCGGATTTTTGGGTTTCCATTTTCCTTCCACAGTAAATGTTTGGTTGGGTTGTAATGCCGGCACGTTAAAGCCACTTCCTGGTGTGTACCCCTGACCGGTATTGGGAGAGGTAACCTCACCACTGGCTGCTATACCACATAGTTGAGAAGTACCATCCCAGTCAATCTGCCATTGTTCACCCATGCTGGCCATTGTCCAGTACATTTTTGCGTTTGCTGATGGCGACGACTGACACCCCACATTTTTAATTCTGAGTTTCATGATATTGTTAACTGTAGTACTGGAATAGCCTGGTTCCTGGTGGTCATTTAGATTTCCTATGCTGTTCCGCCTGTTCCAAATGTCATTGCTGGTCCAGATATTGGTAGATTGGGTATTGGGTTCATTGCCGACATCAAGGTTATCATCATACGACATCAGGTTAAAGCCGGTGCTGAAAAATGGATGCAGGCCGGATACATTGGTAGTATTGGTTGTAGTAAGCCCTGTTCCTCCTGGGTCTAACCAGTTGCTCAGTCTGGTTGAATTGCTGCCGCCCCCTGTCCAGGAAAGATCGAAGCGTCCATAAAAATCCCAAAGTTGTGTACCTCCGCAAAAGGAAGGGCCACCATGCAACTGACCTATGATGCGGTGGTTTTGATCAAAAAGTGGAGAACCTGATGAGCCTTTCTCAGTAACGCCCTGCGTCCAGTTTGCCTTCCAGTGATGATTGGCCGGCCCCGGCCCATACGAACTCATTGATACCGGATTGGCTGCCTGACTTATTTTCATTACATCTCCTTTAGGGTGATGTATGCCCATGGCACTTGTTGCAGGTGTGGTGCTTCTTGTCCAACCCGCATAGTGAATGCCAGAGGTGGTGGCCGGAGTGGTATTCAATTCAACCAGGCAAAAATCTGAAGCAGCAGAATTAGCCCTTAATGTTGACCCGTTAAACATTATACCGGCATTATTTGCAGACGGCGTGCAGTTTGGACTCCATGCCTGAAAAGCAAAGCGCCAGCCTGAAGGGCTTGTAGTAAAGCAATGGTTAGCTGTAAGATAGAATGGGCGATTGGTACCGCATGTATTCATTACCAGTGAGCCACTGCAAAACTCACCCCCGGTACTGCTTAAAATAGTAGATACCGAATTTCTTTCCGCTTCCCATCCATTACCAAGCGGACACAAAACATTTATATTGCATGAACCTGACGCTCCAAATCCCCCGGTTTTAACTTTATAAATTTCCTTATATCCGTAAGCAATATTACCTGAATGAAGTTGGAGTTTGTCCAGTGTTGCTGCTGGTGTTTTAATTTCAATAGTAAGGTATTCACCCTTGTACACCCAGCTACCCCAAATACCCTCTTTATTGTTTTCCTTTTCTGTAACCGGCCCGGTAATCATATTGCCATTTTCATTGTACACATACAAGGTGGTTCCTTCTGGCAGGTAAAACTGGTCGAAATTGATACTTGCAGATAAAGCACCATTTACTTTAATGGTGAATTTTCCAAAAGCAAAATCATTCTCTATATTCCATTTCACCTGTTTTGAAATATCAATATCAACCGGTACAGGAATTGCCAGTTGAAATGGTTTAGATTCTTCCGTAGCAGCCAGTGCCGCTTTTTCATTTTTGATAAGTGCATCAATGTTTTTTTGAGGAATTTCAAAATTAATTTCCCCGGCATAATTTCTTGAAAAGAAACCCTTTACTCCAATACTGTTGTTATTATTTAAATTAGTTGTTACCTGGGCCTTAAGCTCCAGGATGAATGATAAGCACGCTGTAAAAGCAATACTCAGAATGAGCTTTTTCATAATTTTAATTTTTGTTATAAATGTTTGATACAGTCTTTATCAGATACAGGTTAAAAATTACTGTGTAACCCGGAGTATGCTGCATTGCTTCGCTAAAAGCAATGTGTTAAACGTAATCCGGACTTGGTTTAAGTTTTGTCTGGTGTTTTTAGTAGATGCTGCAGCAGGTATTAAAAACACCAGGCAGGTTAATCGTACTCATTAATGCCGTACAGTATTTCCTTCATTTTGGTGCCATTAATTTCCACCGGTTTATAGGCAATGTTAAATTTCTGGATAGCGATTTCAATGTCGTCTTTCAGTTTTTTGTATTCAATTGGCAGTTTGTTTTCGCATTGTTTTTCGTTTTCATAACTGTTGAGTATGGTTTTGAATTTCTGGTAAAATTTTACACCGTCATCAATGAAATTGTTATACTTAGCAATAAACTGCAGCAGCTTATCAATGGAAAACTCAAGATTGACCTGCATTTTATGACCATTTTTCTTATCCGGCCCTGTCGTCATTTCGGCTAAATATTTAGTCAGTTTGTCTTTAAGGTTGTCCCAGTCATCGTTAGAGCGGCAGTCGTTAAGGCTGGCGAGGTAGCCAATTGGTTTTGTATAATCCCTGAACATGGATTCAATATCATTCTTAATTTCATCATTGCTGGCCTGCAGGTATGAGGTTTCAAAGAAAATAAGGTTCAGGTCATTGTGCATGCGAAGCGTAAAATCCAGCACACATTCTACCTGTGCCAGCTCCTTTTCTTTATCTTCTCTTGAAAGACCGCTGTTGAGCAAGCCGGAAAATGTCTGGATAACAGAGGCTACAATATTTTGCCCGAGCAACCGGCTGAGGTCAAATGATTTTTTATCCCTGTTGCTCCTGATTACATCTTTAATTTTGCCAAACTCAGCATAATTGTTTGGGTTAGACATTTTACTGATTTCAGAAAAAGTGCGGACCGATGCAAAATGATGGTCGAGTCCAAGTACTTTATCATACAGCAGCTTGATGATTTCCATGCCTTTGATGTAGCGCAGTTTGGTGATGTCATTTTCAAGTAAATCTTCCAGTTTTTTTACCTGGCTTTCATACACATCTTTGGTTATCAGCAAATCAATTTTTATGCTCGCATTGGTTTCTGTCTGTAATCTCCGCTGTATTGCAATAATGCTGTCGATATACACGGCACTTTGCTGGTTATATTTTTCTGTGATGCTCCTGCACTCACCAATCATTTCTGCCACCACGTCTGCAGGGTCCCTGCCGGGAAGCTTTGCTTTTACAGTAAGCCACTCAAAAAGGAGTAATAAAACTGAAATTATTTTTATTGTTTTCATTTTAATGCAGTTTTAATTCAGTGATAAAAAATTGGTCTGATTTGGTTGCTGCGTATTCGCCGGCTGCAATGCTGGTGTATTTTGCAGCAATGCCAAGGCGGTTGCGTAATTCATCGCTCACAGGTACCGCCAGGTCAATGTATATACGCAACGGCTCATTTTTTGGTAAGGTGGCCAGGCTTGTTCCAAATATCCGGTATTCATCTGACTGGTCAATATTTGCTTTTACAATTTTCAGCAGCAAACTGCTATCAGTTTTATATTCTACCATAAACTTCTGAGTGGTGATATCCTGCCCGCCTTCACTCCGGATATTTTCTATCCCGATACCGCATATTCCCCGTCCGGAAGTACAGTCTGCATACCTGCCGAATGTTTGGGCTTGTGTACGGGCATGCATTGCAAACAGAACGGTTACCGAAAGCAGTATCTTTTTATTCTTTATCATAATATTTTTTTTTGATTTGTGATAACATGTTTTCAAAGGACTTGCTTTTAGTGAATCATCCGGTTTTCACTTTATACCAATTACACATACGAATTAGTCCAACTGTTTGTGGTACTGACGCTACGGTCAGTATTGTTAATATAATGCCGACCTACTTTGGATTAGCTTAGAAATGATTGGACTATTTAATAAGTAGCGTTGGTATTACCCACACACTTAACCTGTCAGGCCGGTACAGGTAAGTGCATTGCCGTACTTGAATCTGGTGCCGTATCGGTTTTCTTTTTCTCTTTCAAATAGGGAACATAATATGCTGCCAGGTTAAAGATGATCATGATAGTGGAAAAAAAGAACAGGCCAAGGAAAATGGCAATTCCCAGATGCAGGCCAATGGTTAAGCAGAGCCAAAGCCTTCTTGTTTTTTGTATATTTATGAATACAGGATAAAGCATTTCTGTGAGGATAGTAGCCCATCCCATGAGGAAAAATACAGGTGTATTTTTTAAAAAATCCAATTGAATCAATCCCCTGGTATTATGATTGCTGAGTGCTTTCCACAAAGCCTCTCCATTATGCCAGTTGAAGCCCAGCACTTTTTCAAAACCACCAATAAAGTAAACAATGCAAATGTGAATCTGCAAAAGTCTGAGACATATGATTCTGGTATCTGCTGACGGCACTTTCTTATTCTTGAAAATGATGTTATCCAACGACCATACTTTACCAACCGGGAAAAGAAAACAATAAAAGAGCAGAATGGTACTGAATGAGTCGGCTCCGTACTGATAAAAGTGTATGGAGTTAATAAGTATCAATTGGGTAAGCAAAGCAAATAAGGCACTAAATCTTGTGAAGAGTCCTGCGCTGAGCAGTAGTAAGGAAGCGATATAAAAATAGCGGAAGAAATACAATACATTGTTGTAAGTTATGGCAGGCCATATTTTGACCAGTGCTGTATGAATGTCAAAAATTGTTGGTACTGGTGCAGAATGTCTGGCATTCAGAATATCCGGCTGTACCAACCCGTTGTATGAAAACAGCAAATCAAAGTCTGCCTGTATGGAAAGAAAATGCAGTAGTGCAAATAAGGCAATGGCAATCCTTAAAAAGCCCAGCCAATCCTGCTTTATACCCTCATCTGATATATATTTTTGTAATAACTTTTTCATAATCCAGTATTAAATTTGGTTTCCTGTATTGTATGTAATTTTTCATCAAGTGGTGTTCCCTTTCTGGCTTCCTGCAGTGGTACATGGTCAATATAGTTAAGGCGCATCAATAATTGCGCAGATGGCAGTTTATTTGCATTCAGGATATTAACAGCCACATTCTTAAATATTAACTCGTTGTACTTATATTGTGTTTCAAAAGTTTTGCGCTCCCACTCTTCTTTTGGTTTTGATTTTAAGGATACGTGGTCAATTAATGCACCAATAAGATTTTCGTACCGCAAACTGGCTTCACGGGTTTTAAAAACCGGCTCAATATCTTCGGTGTCCTTATACCTGCAGGTGAGTGATACAGCACTGCGCACATTAGGTGCAAAATACCCGAATCCGGTATTGGCTCCTGTGTACCGGGAATAGTATGAACAAAGTTTATTATTGATGGCAGTGGTATAACTTTTTTCCACTGCTGCATTAACAGTTTTTTCGTAATACTCGCAATAATTGAAATACGCACTGCCTGCGTTGGCAACCAGGATATACAGTACATGAAAAATTGCAAAGCTGATGAACAATTTCTTTTTCATAATCTTTAAATTAAAAGGCTGGTTTATAATACTGCAGCGGTAATTATTGCAATACTGATAAACCAGCCTGTTTTTTACACCTTAGTTTGCATACCTGGCAAGTATTTCTTCAACGTTCTGCAATACAGGATTGTTTTGTACAGCAATTCCGTCACCAGCAATCCATATCTGCCTGCGCCTGTTTTCATCTCTTACTTCTTTAAAAGCAACCCAAATGCCCTGCTGGTCAATATGGCCCATATCAATTGAACTGCCGCAGGAGAGCCTTACGTTGCTGATATTGTAAAGTTCCTTATCCTGCCTGTCAAATGTAAGCTCTTCGTCCGCAGCAAACCTGGCGCTGCCATCCACTTTAAAGGAATGTTCCCCGGTACGGATAACGCCGCTTGAAGTGTTTTTCTTTGCCTCTTTACCGGGTTCAACAAAGGCTACTAATGTAAGTGATAAAGCACCTGCTGCTAAAAAAAATATACGTTTCATAAAAAGTCAATTTAGTTTTTCTGCTATTCAGTAGCAGTACTGCCATACTTTAATTGTTTACACGGCATTTCAGGTTTAATCCGTGGGTGAGTTTTTAAGCTGACAGTATCCGTTTGTAGCAGGGCCCCAACCACCAGTGCAAAACCAATCACCTATTTAGTTTAAAAATTTTAGCTGTTTAAGAACTTTAAAAATGCGATTTGTTACTGTTGCATCTTCAACACAAAAGTGCAGCATCCCGAACTGCTAAAACAGCGTATTATAACCCTGCGATACCGTTTTTATCCACAAAAAAAATTACACAAAATGGAAGATTGGCAGGACGAAATTGCTTAAAATCATAGTTTGGATGCTGCAATCGGGTACCGTTTTTTAACGGTACTGCTGCCGTTTAAAACGTGCTAAAACCGCACTGAATATTATTAAAGTGTTGATAATCAATCGGTTGAAAATTCAGCTTTTGTAGTGAACTGTTCATGCCTGTTTTGCCCTGTTGCAGTGTCGGTTTTTATCCCATTACTTTGACATCATTAGTTCACAATAAAAATACCATAAATGAAAAAGTTCTTATTTTCCGCTTCATTAGCAGTTAACATCGTATTCCTGTTGTTCGCCTGTACAAAAGAAAATGTGGACGAACTAACCGGAAGTTCTTCTTCTGCCAGAAACAGTAAGCAGGCAATGGTGCCTGATGGCGCAGTTATGAATACTGGAGCAGGCTGCGATGGCAATTTTGCTGGTATGCCTTATTCGCTGGTAAGTGAAATGATTAACAACTACCGCACAAAACAACAGGTTGCTGTTGAACAGGTACTGGGTTTTAGCGATGCCAATACCTGCTGGTTTGAGTTGGCTAAAATCAAAGATTTTATCTGCCATCTTGAAACTTTGGTTGCACAAAGCAATTGCACCAGCATCGGTAACCTCGGCCTCAGGTTTTACTATGGGGCCCATGGCAATAACCCTGCAGCTTATGGGATGCCCGGAAGTTATGCCGGGTTGCACAACCTCATCATTATCCCCACTTATCAAAATAACCAGGGAGTTAATGTGGATTTTGATCCGTCTAAAATTGATGCTGCAACCTGCACTCCAATGAGGCTTAATAAAATCGGTGCCGGTGAAACAATGAATAACCTGTTGTTTTCCAATACTCCCACAAGTAACGTATTTGCCATGAATCATGGACAACTTGGTCCTCCGGACATTAATGGTTCAGGTTTTTGATACCAATGTTTTTTAAGCGCTTTTTTTGTTATAAATTGTACAGTAAGGTAACAATACACAAAACGATGAATTTCATTTCTTTCTCTAATCTTTATTTTTTATTCGAAGTGCTGGCTTTGCTGCTGTGTATTGTTTATGCCAAAAGAGTAAAAGGTAGTGTAATACGTTTTTTGCCATTGTATATATGTGCCATTGTTTTGTTTGACCTGGTAGCTTTTTACAGAAGGTACAGCGGGTTATCAAATACATGGATAAATGATGTGGTAATACCATTTGAATTTTGTTACCTCATGCTGCTTTTTCGCTGTTTCCTGGTCAAGGGAAATCTTCGCAAAATTGTAATCATGTTTCTTGGTATATACCTTATTTTTTTTGTGGCAGATGTTGTTTTTTACAGGGAAACCTATTCCCGCCTGTACCTGCGCTCGTACCTGGCAGGTGTATTGGGTTTGCTGGTAATAATTGTAATGTATTGTTATGAGTTAATGAATTCCGACAAGCTGTTCCGGTTTTACCGCCAGCCCGAATTCTGGATATGTGCCGGGGTATTGTTGTTTTACCTCGGCACTTTGCCATTTCACCTTGCATGGAACATTGCCTCGGTGAAATTTGCAAAAGCTTATATCAATACAAAAGGAATATTTTATTCACTTATTTGTATAATGTACCTTTTTTTTTCAATCAGTATTGTATGTTTGAAACCGAAAACGAAATAAGGCAACTGATCATATTTTCAACACTGGTGGCATTCATATTTATCACCATCATTATTCTGTTTATTGTTTTTTACAGAAGCAGGCGGGCTATTTACCGGAAGGAAAAAGAAGCACTAACAAGTGTTTATAAAAGTGAACTCACAAGTGCAAAAATGGAAATACAGGAAACCACTCTCCAGCATTTTACCCGTGAGATACATGATAATATCGGGCAAAAACTGGCCGTTGCCAGGATCTATATCAACCGGCTTGAAGCAGCAAAAGCAGCTTCCGGCGAAAAAAGCGAACTCGAGCAAATCAGCAAACTCATGGGAGATGCCATTAGTGACCTGCGCACCATTGCCAACACGCTTAATCCCGAATACATAACCGATCTGGGGTTGATTAAATCGCTTCAAAACGAAGCAGAGCGGATAAACCAGCTGCAGATTGTTGACTGCAACCTTATGATAAAGGGCGACAGGCAGGAGGCACTTACCAGCCAGCAGGAACTGCTGCTTTTCAGAATATGCCAGGAATTTATACAGAACAGCATCAAGCATTCTGGGTGTAAGGAAATTAACATTCACCTTGATTTTGGGGAGCAGCACTTTACAATGCAACTTGAAGATGATGGCGCAGGGTTTGATTACAATGGAGTAATTGAGCGCAGCAGTGGGTTAGGGCTTAAGAATATGCTTAACAGAACAAAAATGCTGGGTGGGGAAATTGAGATCCGGTCAGGAAACGGAACAGGGCTTGCACTAACTTTACCAATCTAGAAAAATGAGAAAATGGCTAAGAAAACCGTAGTTATTGTGGATGATCATATATTAGTGGCAAAAGCCATTGCGTCATTGATTGACCAGATGGAGAAATACGAAGTGCTGTATGAGGCAGAGAATGGCTTACTTTTTACCGAGTGGATAAAAAAGCGGAAGAACATGCCGGATATTGTGCTGCTCGATATTAATATGCCTAAAATGAATGGCTATGAAACTGCGGCCTGGCTAAAGGCCAATCATCCGGAAATATTAGTGATTGCGTTAACGATGTTCAACGATGAGCCTTCCATTATTAATATGATAAAGGCCGGTGTATCAGGATACCTGCTTAAGGATATTCATCCGCTGGAACTGGAAAGAGCACTGGATTTTGTAATTGAAAAAGGATTTTATTATTCTGAATGGGTGGCCAACCGGCTTATCAGAACTTTTACTGATGATGAAACTCCCGGCCAGATGAATGCAAAACTAACAGAAAAAGAACGGTACTTTTTAACCCTTGTGTGCTCTGAAATGACTTATAAGGAAATTGCCCATGAAATGAAACTGAGTACCCGTACAGTGGAAGGGTACCGTGACCAGTTATTTACCAAGCTGAACGTAAAAAGCAGGGTGGGGCTGGTACTGTATGCTATTAAAACACAGTTGTTTCAGATATGATAAAGCGGCAGTGCAGGAAAAGGAAAAGGGGCTGCATTGCTGCATACCCCTTGCCTTAAAAACAACCTCAACTTAAAATCTTGCTAAAGACATTTCCAGATAGTGCTCCATAAATTGCTCCACAGGCAATTGAGGAAATTGCTTATCTGGCCTATTGCCGTGCCAACTACACAATTAAAGAATTTTGACAGTTTGAAGGGCAGGAATTTTTTGCATTTATTCCAGATTTCGCTCACATTAATGATTGGCCCGCATTTTTGGCTGATGGTATTAAAGAAGCAGGAAAAAAAGCTGTGCGTAAGTACAAGATTGTTGTTCCTGTCAACATAGTATTCCTCGTATCCAAAATTAGCTGCATCATTGTTTGGATCTTTATAAATATCAAAAGCGCTGTATACCTCACCGCCTTTTATCTGCAGTATCTGTGAGGCGGTTTGTCCGTTGTCGCTTTCATAATCTGTAATCAGCAGTTCGCAATACTGACCGCCGTAAGTGCCGCTGATCCAGGTGGCTGTACCATCCTGTGTAAATCCTCTTTCAGCAAGCGCAGTCTGTATTATTTTTGCTTTTGGGTTGCTTTGATTGTGTCGTTCCATGGCTGTAAGGGCTTCCTGGCCTTCTTTAAAAGTAAACGCATCCTGGGCGTAAAGGCTGGTAAAGGCAAATATAAATGCTGCCAGCATTGTTGCAAATAGCTTTTTCATTATTTAAGTTTTTTTAAAAATGCTTACTCTGTTGTACGGTTTTCAGCAATCCCGTTTGTGTACCCGGCCAGGTATATGGTGCATTGATGTACAACTTATTTTGACTGGAAAGCTGTATCAGCAGCAACACAAAGCTATTGCCACCGGTATGGTTTAACAAGCGTGGTAAAACCTGATTTTTTATGTTTATTCCTTTGTCTTTTACAGTAGTTGTATTGCGTATAAGCACGCTTCTAACCAGGCGGCTATACCTGTTAGTTACCTTTTGTGTGTATTGTAACACCGGAAGGAATTATGATAGTGTGTGCAAACTGAGCATGGGATTATTTCTTAAACCGGAAACAACAGTCTGTACATTAATGCAAGTGCTTTAAAGCCAGTGATTTCCCTGAACAGCTTTGTGCTGCTATTATAATCAATAAGTCAGATTGATAAAGCAGTCAGGTACATAAGCTAAGATCCAGAAACAGAGAGGAATAGAAAACTAAGACAGCATCTCCCAAATATCAATGCCGAATGTTTCTTTTATTGCCCGCAAGTATGATATTGCACAGGGCTCCTCACTTAACAATATACTGAAATAGGTTGTTGGATCCTGATCGTATTCTGTCATATCCCGCCGCCTTCTGGCGATATACTTTTTTCTTTTATCGGCTAATGCTATATCGTCGAGCTTTAGCAGTTTTATCAAATTGGCTGCTTCGATATCCGTATCCGAACCGACAACATAATCTCCTTCTATATAAATTACTCTTTGTTCAAAGTCGGGTTCTGTTGGATGAAGTATTGGTTGATATGCCAGCCATTTTGAAGCCTTTTCTTTATTCCATTGATGTTTTACAAGAAACCAATTGGAATAATTGTCCTCCGGTGTTCCTTTTATATCAGGATTAAAATGCTCTATGTCTTTTGCATCGCTCCTGGTCAAGGGTTCATCAGTATAGGCACAAAATGCCTTCTGCTCAATAAAAAGGATGTCAGCTATCTTTTTGTTATTGGTAGAATTTCCTTCAATGTAGCAAATGTCATTCGCCAGTATTGTCGAATCAGGATTTTTCGGGGTTCTCCGCATCAAAAATTATATTTATCACCTATACGGGCTGCTTCAATAATCAGTTTGTTTTTTTTCTCAGTTTCAGTTTCCCTTAAAATTTTTCGCTTTATTTCAAGGTACTCCTGATAAGCTTTTTTGCCAAAATCATTATAGTAATCTACTTTAAAATCATTGCTCAGTATATCATTCGGGTCATCACCAATAGGTGATTCCCCCCTTCGTACTGCAACATGGCCATTGTCATCAAAAAATAAGATAAACCTCTCCTCAGGCTCAAATGCTGCCGCAATAAAGGGCGAATGCGTAGCTACTAAAAATTGGGCATCGGGCGCTATGTTTTTATAATGTGTTACCAAGTCAATCTGCATATCCGGAAATAAAGAACGCTCGGGTTCATCTAATAGAATAATGGCATCCGTCGTGTCCAACTCATACAACGGAAACAAACTGAGTAATAGTCCTTTTGTTCCTGTACTTAAGCCTGAAACAGGTATCACTTCATCCCTGATTTTTGACTTGATGGGTATTGCATATTCCGTATTTACCAAATCAATCTCAAGGTTTAATTTTTCTAATATCGGATTGAAATATTTTGCAAATAACTCAAGCGGATTTTCATTGATTTTCGACCATTTATTATATTCTTTATTCAGCTTGCTCATATCGCCAATGGCACCCTTACTGATAAGTTCTGATGCCATCTGAGTAAATCTTTTCCTGTAATCAAGGATTTTGTATAACAATGAAAACCATATTTCTTCATTTGTGTGCTGCACAAATTCATATATATATTCTTTGTACCTGTGCTTTGAATTAAAACCTGTATATATTTCTTTTACTGCTTCATTAAAAATATCTAAGGGATTTTGATTAAAAATATTTATTGTTTCTTTTGATATAAGTTCGGCACTCAGGTATATAAGTCTCAACTCTTCTTTGATTAATTTTTCTATAGAGCCGCCAATATCACTGAAGGGAAGTGGTTTGCCATTCCTTATAACAATATCCTTTGATAGCTGCCAAACATCATTATTATGCAAATATTCAAGTTGTCCGGAAAAGTTAAGTTCAATATTCTTGGTACTAAATCTAGTTGTTACATAGCTTTGATTTACAACTTCTAATGCATCTAAACAAAAAAAACTTTGTTTTATCAACTCAAGAATGCTGGTTTTCCCTGTTGCACTCTGGCCAATAATGCAGATTTTCTCCAGTGGCTTTCCTGCTTTTGCATGGCCTTCAGGATAAGTAAAATCGAAATGTATATTTTCGAGATGCCGGTAAGCATCAATATGTAAATTTTTTAATTTCATATTTAAAAATGAATAATTGTAACACTTCCAGGTTTTACATTCAATTGTTGGCTACAGGGCAACTTTCTTCCTTTCAACAGTCAACCATCGCCTCACAAATACTTCCCAATCTCCTCCAGCAACTCTGCTTTCATTATTGGTATACCTTTTATTTTATTGTAGCCCTTGGCATCTACAAAATAAATGTCCCTGATGATGCGGATCAGCTGCCCGTTGTTGATTTCCGGAATCAGCACCGTATCGTAGCTTTTTAAAATATCGCCCAGGTTACGGGGGAAGGGACGTATGTAGCGGAGGTGTGCATGAGCCACTGCATGACCCTGGTTTACCAGTTCGGCCACTGCACTTTTGATGGCGCCATAGGTACTGCCCCAGCCAAGAACCAGCACTTTGCCTTTTTCAGGGCCGTTGTCAATCGTTTGCAGGGGAATATAATACGCTATTTTGTCCACCTTGGCCTGGCGGGTTTTCACCATATGCTCGTGATTGTCCGGCTCGTAGTTTACGTTGCCGGTAATGTCCTGCTTTTCAAGGCCGCCAATGCGGTGTTCCAATCCGGCAGTACCGGGTATGGCCCACTGGCGCACCAGTTTTTCATCACGTCTGTAGGGTTTAAAATCCGGTTCACCTTCTTTGGGCCTGCTGGCAAATGATACCGGGATTTCCGGCAAATCTGCACTTTGAGGAAATTTCCAGGGCTCGGCACCATTGGCAATATAGCCGTCACTCAAAAACATCACCGGTGTCATGTGCTGTACACTAATCCGGAATGCCTCATATACAGCGCTGAAGCAGTCGCTGGGCGTACTGGCACTGATGATGGGCATGGGGCACTCGCCATTGCGGCCATAGTAGGCCTGCATCAGGTCACTCTGCTCTGTTTTGGTTGGCAGGCCGGTGGATGGGCCGCCACGCTGTATATTACAAATCAATAATGGGATTTCAAGCATCACTGCAAGTCCCATCGCTTCACCCTTGAGGGCAATACCGGGGCCGCTGCTCGTGGTCATACCAAAAGCGCCGCCATAGCTGGCCCCAATCGCCGAGGTAATAGCCGCTATCTCATCCTCTGCCTGGAATGTTTTTACACCAAACGACTTGTGGCGGCTGAGCTCATGCAAAATATCACTGGCCGGTGTGATGGGGTAGCTGCCAAGAAAAAGGGGCAGCCCGCTTTTTTGCGAAGCTGCAATAAGCCCATAAGCTACCGCCTGGTTGCCCATGATGCTGCGGTATACGCCCGGCTCCATCTTTGCTTTTTCCACCTTGTATTTGGTGGTAAAAGTTTCGGTGGTATCACCATAAAAATATCCAGCTTTCAGTGCTGCTATATTGCTGTTGAGAATAATCTCTTTTTTGCCGAATTTTTCTGTTAAAAAGCTTACCGTGTTCTCCATGTCCCGGCCATACATCCAGTACAAAAAGCCCAGTACAAACATATTTTTTGCCCGGTCCTTTTCCTTGGTGCCCAGTTCAAAATCCTTCAGCGCCTCACGGGTCATTTTGGTTACATCCATCTTAATCACTTCAAACCCTTCAAGGCTGCCGTTTTCTAATGGGTTATCGCCCTCTGCATAATTGGCTAAGCGCAGGTTCTTGCTGTCAAAACCGTCAGTATTGGCAATAATCCTTCCGCCCTTTTTAAGCTGTGTCATGTTCACCTTCAGTGCAGCTGCATTCATGGCAACCAGCACATCACACATATCGCCGGGTGTAAATACCCTGTCGCTGCTGAACCTTAGTTGAAAGCCGCTCACACCGGGCAAAGTACCCTGTGGAGCCCTGATTTCTGCCGGAAAATCGGGGAAAGTGGCCAGGTCAATACCCATCAGGGCAGTATTATTGGTAAACTGGCTGCCGGTAAGCTGCATACCATCACCACTATCACCGGCAAATTTTATCACTACGTCTTGTAAAAGCTCTTCTTTTGTATTCACTAAAAATTCGTTTGTACAAATATAACGGCTATGGCTTTAAGGGCAATGGGAATGTTGCGGATTGTGCTTTTTTTCTTTGGTTACCGGCAGCGAACCTTTAATTGGGCTTTGGTTGCGTCGCATGCCGGTGATGAATACCGGCATCCTGACCTGTGCGTCAGTGACACTTCGGCAACATCACTTTACCCGGCAGACCATATCCGGCCCCGGCATACTATAAAAACCCTGTGAGGCATTTATTGCGATTTAATAAATCTTTAACTAAATAAATTTTGAAACAGGTACACAGGCCCGCTATCTTCATCAAAAATTTACAAACCAACATTTATGGACCCCGATTCTGACGGTGCTGAAAAAAGCTTCAGCATCTTTCCCGAAGGCTTCAATCCCTTCCCGTTCTTTACCAGTACCCTTAGCTGCTCATTGTTACTGATTTCCTGCCACTCAACGCCCGACGAAAAAATCATCAGGGCCATTGCTGAAAAAAAGGAATCGGCTAAGGCAAAACCCACCATTACCAGCACGGTTAAGGCACAAAAGAAAAAAATTTACCTCACGTTTGATGATGGGCCCAACAAAGGCACTTCCAATGTGATGGACATTTTAAAAGATGAGCAAGTGCCGGCCTCATTGTTTGTAATTGGCGAGCAGGTGTATGGCAGCAAAGCCCAGGCGCTTACCTGGCAAAACCTGCAGCAATGCACCAATATCGAAATTTGTAACCACAGCTACACGCATGCCCACAACCAGTTTGTGAAGTTTTACAGCGACCCGGCTTTTGTGGTGAATGATTTTGAGCGCTGTAAAGACAGCCTGCACCTGCAGAATAATATTGCCCGTACGCCCGGCCGCAATATCTGGCGCATGAATCATCTTTCAGTAACCGACCTGGATAAAACCAAACCCGCTGCCGACTCGGTGCAGCAATACGGATTTATCCTTGTGGGCTGGGATGTAGAATGGCATTACACGCCCCCCAACCTGCTGCTGAAAGAATCGGCAGATATGATGCTGCAGCGTATTGACAGCCTGCTGGCCAACGGCAAAACAAAATACAAGGATCATATCATCCTGCTGGCCCACGACCAGACTTTTGAAGACAGGAAAGACTCTGCCTCACTGAGATACCTGGTACAGCAGATAAAGTTGCGGGATGATTATGAACTGGAAAAAATCAGCAGTTACCCCGGTGTAGAGCAGCCGTAGAAAAGTATACAGTTGACAGCATGACAGGCGTTTTATCCAGTTGAACTTCTTCAACTTTGAACTTATGAATGAAGAAGTGGGAATGGTGAATGAGCAGCCCCGAACTGAACTTTGAACATCCTTAACTTTGAACTTTTCGAATTACGAAGGATAAAGTTGGAATGACGAATGTTCGGGTACAACTCTCTGCTGAACTTTGAACTTCTTCAACTTTGAACTTTTTTAAAACTAATCAATCCACTTTCAATTATCAACTTTCCACTTTATACCGTAGGTTTGCGGCAAACAAATAACTGATGTACGACCTGCACGACTTTTTACTACCTGTAAATACTTTTGCACTGAATGAGGATGAGGGATATAATGACGGGCAATTAGCCAAATTCATAGCGGTGTATGAAACCGAAATACCTGATGTGACTGATGCAGATATAGTACTGGTGGGCATTGGTGAAATGCGGGGCAGCCATGCCGCCGCAGGCGTAAGCAATGCGCCGGATGTGATACGCAAACACCTTTACCAACTGCATTACTGGCACAAGGATATACATATTGCAGATATCGGGAATATTAAAACCGGTGCTGCCCTCAGTGACAGTTATGCTGCCGTAAAAACGGTGCTGGCTGAATTACTTCGATTGAACAAAACCGTGGTATTATTGGGCGGCAGTCATGATGTAACACTGGCGCAATATTATGCATACAAGGAGTTGGAGCAGTTGGTGGAAGCTACCTGTATAGATGCCACTATTGACCTGCGTAGCGAAAGCCCGGTACGCAGCGAAAACTTTTTGATGGAAATGCTCACCAGCGAACCCAACTTAGTAAGGCATTACAACCATATTGGTTTTCAAAGTTACTATGTACATCCCCGGATGCTGGAAACCATGGACAAGCTGCGTTTTGATTGCCACCGCCTGGGCATGGCAAAAGAAGCAATTGAAGAAATGGAGCCGGTGATACGCAATACCAACCTGCTCAGTTTCGACATTAGTGCAGTAAAGTACAGCGATGCACCGGCCAACCAGCACAGTCCCAACGGCTTTACCGGCGAAGAAGCCTGTATACTCACCCGTTATGCAGGGCTGGCCACAAACCTTGGCAGTTTTGGCATTTACGGTTACCGGCCCGAACTGGATGTGAATGAGTTGACGGCCAAACAGATTGCACAAATGCTTTGGTACTTTATTGATGGTAAAAGCCGCAGCAAGCAGGAAGCCGCATTAAGCGACCGCAGCAATTTTAACGAATTTCATACCGCTTTTGCCGAAGTGGATACCGTGTTTCTGCAAAGCAAAAAAACCGGACGCTGGTGGATGCAACTGCCCAATAATAAAATGATTGCCTGCAGCTATACCGATTATGTACATGCCAGCCACAACGAAATACCGGAGAGGTGGCTTAGGGCGCAGGAGCGGGGGTAGGTTATACTAATTCTCCTGCCTTTTTTATCTGCACATCACTCCCCATCACAATCAATCTTTCGCCTGTGTCAATCATATCGGCCGGTGCTGGGTTAAGGGTGAAGCTGCCATCGGTATTTTTGATGCCGAGTACGGTACAGCCGGTTTTACTCCACAGGTCGAGGTCGCCGAGGTGAGTGGGTTTTGTTATGGTTAATTCTGTAACCCTGAACTGCTCATTGTTCCGGGTACTCATGTACGACAGCAGTTCCACTGCATCGGGCAGCATCACCAGGGTGGCCATTTGTGCACCGCCCACTTTTTCGGGCATGATCACATTGGCAGCACCGGCAATTTTGAGCTTGCTCACACTGCTGTCTTGCGAAGCCCGGCTTACCACCAGCACAGCGGGGCAAAGCTGCTTTGCGGTAAGTACCACAAACAAATTACTGGCATCAGAAGGCAGGCAGGTGATAAGCGATTGGGCTTTTGTAATGCCGGCTTCCAGCAGCACTTCATCCCGGGTGGCATCGCCTTTGATAAAGAACGGCAGGTCAAATTCATCAAAATCGGCCGGTTCAAATTTGTCATCAATTACCACAAAGGGTATATTATTGTTGTGCAGCACATGGGCGCTCTCCTTGCCGTTGCGGCCAAAGCCGCAGATGATTACATGGCCCTCAAGACTGGCTATCTGCTTGTCCATTTTATTTTTTTTATACAGTTTGATAAATTCCCCGTCGGTAAAAAACCGGGTAAGCAGGGTGATGAAATAGGTGAATAGCCCCAGGTTGATAACGATGAGGATAATGGTGAAAACCCTGCCCGCATTGCTCAGCGGCTTTACCTCACCATAACCCACGCCGCCCACGGTGATGGTGGTCATGTAAATGGCTTCAAGAAAAGTATAGCCCTCAATAATCATATATCCCAGCACGCCAAAAAGCACGGCCAGCAGCATCAGCCCGATGGGCCGCAGCAGCCTTGAAAATATAATTATCCTGTTGCGTAAAAGCATTTGTACCAATTAGTGATGAAAATTATAACTTTAAACCCAATTAAAAAAACAGGACTATGCGGCATTTTACAGGGTTGGCACTGGCGGCAGTATTTTTATTTTCATGCTCGGCTTCGCAAAAAGTAAGCAGGCACACTGCCAAAACCCTGTTGAAAGATTCTGTTTTGCTCAATGCCCACCTCGGCATCAGCCTGTACGATGCAGCAGCAGGCAAATACCTGTACAATTACCAGGGCGATAAATATTTTGTGCCTGCCAGTAATACCAAGCTGTTTACCTGCTATGCAGGGATGAAATATCTGGGAGATAGCCTGACAGGTATGCTGTACCGGGAATCAGGCACTGCTATTGAATTGCTGCCAACTGGCGACCCTACTTTTTTGCATCCTGATTATAAAAAAAATCCTGTATTTGATTTTTTAAAACAGCAAAAACAGAGATTGTATATGAGTAATACAGGGTGGCGGGATGAAGCCCTGGGCTATGGATGGGCATGGGACGATTACAATGATGATTATATGGTGGAGAAAAGCCCCTTCCCGGTTTATGGAAACATGGCTAATTATAAACTTTCCTCATTGTACAATTTTGGGCAGATGGATGCCATGGCTGAATGGAAAGTTACACCCCAAAGTTTCAATACCAACGCTCCTGCATCTTTGGTTTTGCCTTCCCTGCTTGCCGCTAAGGCTGAAATGAGTGACACGGCAAAACTCCACAGTCAATTGTATAAGTTTACACTGCAAAGGCAGCGAACGGGTAATGCTTTGACTGTTAATTTTGGCAACAGGAAATTTTCAGCGGTTGACATCCCTTTTTATACTGATACGCTAAACATTGCATTACAAATACTTGCAGCGGATCATGCAATTGAAATTAAAAAACTGGAACAGGATAATAATATTAGTATTTCCACAATGCCGTTAAATTCCATCAAAAGCCAGCCAACCGACTCCATGCTAAAACCCATGATGCACCGCAGCGATAATTTTTATGCCGAACAAACCCTGCTGATGGTGAGCAACGAAAAGCTGGGCTATATGAATGATGCGGCCATTATTGATACTTTATTAAAAACCGACCTTAGCGACCTGCCCCAGCACCCCAAATGGGTGGATGGCAGCGGCCTGAGCCGGTACAACCTGTTTACCCCCCAAAGCATGGTGCAGTTGCTGGGTAAAATGAAGGCCGAATTTGGCCTGGAACGTCTGAAAGTTATCCTGGCAACAGGTGGCGAAGGCACCCTTGGAAACTACTACCAAAACCTGAAACGGAAAATCTTTGCCAAAACGGGTACTTTAAGCAATAACTGCGCCCTCAGCGGTTTTCTCATCACAAAAAAGGGAAAATTGTTTATTTTTTCTATCTTAGCCAATAATTACCAGACCGGCGCAACCCCTGTAAGAAGAGCTGTGGAGAAATGGCTGAATCATATTTACGAAAACAATTAAGAGCGTTTTACCAGTCTGCTACGTACAAAACCGCTTTTAAAAAAATATTTGAATGCAGGCAACAGATTGTAAAGTGCCGGTATCTTATCCATATATCAGGAAAACCAGTTTTCACCTTTATTAAAATCAATTAGTGTTATGAAAAGATTATTTACGCTCTTATTGCTTGCGCTTGCAGCATTTACCACAGTTGCCAGGGCTCAGCCCGGTACACTCTGCAATGCTGACTTTACCTTTACTGTAAGCGGCACTACGGCCAATTTTACCCCGGCAGTTGTGGGTGATTCATTACTGAGCCAGCACAAATGGACTTTTGGTGATGCAAGTCCCTTATCTACTGCCGTGTTTCCGTCACATACGTATGCTAGCGGTGGTGCCTACACCGTTACGCATGTGTACAGTCGCTTAACACCCAATGGTGCTTTGGCCTGTAGTGATACAGTTTCTAAAATTGTGCAAATCAGCACCAGTCAGCCCTGCAACCTGCAGGCCAATTTCACTTTTGTGATTGATACGGTGTTTACTAATACGGTTTATTTCAGCAATACTACTATCAATTATCAGCAGGGGGATTCCATCAAATGGAATTTTGGCGATGGTACTACCTCTACTGCTATGAACCCGGCACACACTTATGCCCAGCCAGGCATATACAATGTGTGCATCAGGGTTGTAAGGCCTACACAGCCCGGCACCCCTCCCTGCGTCAGGGAATTGTGCAAAGTGGTTACCATACAGGGTGCGCCCTGTAACCTGCAGGCTTATTTTACCTGGAGGGCCGACTCTTTGCAGTTCAACAAAATTTTCTTTACCAATGCCACGGTTAACTATCAGCCAGGCGATTCCGTACGCTGGACATTTGGTGATGGCACCAGCTCTACAGATATAAACCCGGTACACGTATTTGCACAGCCCGGCAGCTACACCGTTTGCCTGCGGGTAAGCAGGTACACACAACCCGGCACTCCGCCTTGTGTGAGCGAAATCTGCAAACTGGTAATAGTACAGCAGCCTTGCAACATACTCGCCAATTTCATATGGAGAGCAGATTCAGTACAGGTTAATAAAATCATCTTTACCAATACCACAGCCAATTTTCAGCCCGGCGACTCTATCCGCTGGACATTTGGCGACGGCAGCAGCTCACTGGATGTAAATCCCACGCATGTATACAACCAGCCAGGTGTGTATACCGTATGCCTCAGGGTGAAAAGAAACAGTAATATACCAGGAGCAGCTCCCTGTATACGTGAAATATGTAAAGTAATCACCGTACAGTCGCCCTGTAACCTGCAGGCTAATTTCACCTGGAGGCCCGATTCAACACAGAGCAATAAGATATGGTTTACCAATGCCACAGTCAACTTCCAGCCCGGGGATTCCATCCGCTGGACATTTGGTGACGGCAGCAGTTCTTCTGATGTAAACCCAATGCATGTGTACACACAATCTGGTTCATACACCGTTTGCCTGAGGGTTAAAAGGAATACCCTTGCCGGAACACCATGTGTAAGTGAGATATGCAAAATTATCCAGGTACAGGTACCTTGTAACATACAGGTTAACTTTACATGGAGGGCCGATTCACTCAATGCCAGGAAGGTGTATTTCACCAACAATACTTTATCGCCAACTGCCGGAGCAACAGCCACATGGAGTTTTGGCGACGGCACTTCAGCCACCTCTTGGAATGCGGTGCATGAATATGCCAATTATGGCACTTATGTAGTATGCCTTACCGTTAAAACCAGCAATACCTGCATCCGCACCAGTTGCGATACCATCGTAATTGCGCCGCCGATGCCCGCTTGCGGAGACTTGTCTAAGTTCACTGCAACAAAGTTCAGCAACGATAACCAGAGCTACCTGTTCAAGCCCGATTACCAGAACCCTGCTTTGCAGTACACCTGGACTTTTGGTGACGGCACAGGCAGCCAGAGCATGGTAGCTTCTCATCGGTATGCACAGCCCGGTACGTACACTGTATGTTTGACAGTATTTAAAAACAACAACTGTGCATCCACCACCTGCAAAACAATCACGGTGCTGCCGCAGGTAAATTGCAGCAATATCAATGTTAGCTTCACTTACCAGCGGGATGCATTCATGCCCAACAAAGTGTATTTCTATGCCATTTCCAACTTCCCGATACTGCAGCAAAAATGGACCATTACCAAAGTTCCTGTTAACGGTAACCCGTCTGTGATATTGTACCAGAACAACCCCGTATATGTGTTCCAGGACACAGGCAGGTACAGGGTATGCCTCAGGGCTGTTACCATAGGCGGTTGTGTAAAAGAAACCTGCCAGGAAATTACCATCAGCCAGGTAGCATCACAATGCCAGTTGCAGGCCTATCCCAATCCTGCTACCAGCGTGGTAAACGTAAATGTGCCATTAACACAGCCTGAAATGATTTATGCATATGTGTACAATGCACAGAATATCCTGGTGAACCAAAAGCAGCAGCAGGGTACTACCGGCAACAATGTGGTGAGCATTGCTGTGAATGACCTTGTACCGGGTCAGTACACCATCAAGCTGATATACGGGAATAAAACATGTTACGCCAAGTTCCAGAAATTATAATAAGTATTTAAACAAACAACTTTAATGCCCGTAAGCGAAAGCCTGCGGGCATTTTTGTTGCCAGCAGGAAATCTTTGGTCAGCATCGTTGTGCCTGCCTGCCGGCAAAGGCAGGTCACTCACTTCGGCGGTATACCACAAATCAACATATCCCGCAATCTGTCGCAGGTCTTCCTAAGGATGACCTGTGTCTGCCAATTCTGCCGGTCTGTGACCGGGTTGCAAATTTGCCCCGCTTAACCAAAGTAGAAATAATAAAAAGTACCAATAACAACTACCCCCGAAAAACAATTACACTATCCCCAAAAACTCCTCATACACTTCCTTCCAGCCTGTAAAAACAGGATCAGTTCCCAGGAAATTATTGTGCCAGATAGTGCAAAGTGTTCCGTTTGCCTTTTTGCAAATATCTAAGTAGTGTGTCATTTCTCTCAGTGCTTCAGCAGGTGTCATTTTTTGTTCGTAATAACTATTGGCCTCCATATAGCAGAAAGGGTGAACGAGTAAGGAAGTTTGCTCATCAGCCTGCAGGTTAAACCAGTAAAAAGGCGTGGCTACCGATGCTCGGAAACCATTGATGCTGCCATAGCCCATTGAGTAATCATCTGTTAAGCCATTGTCAATCAATCTTACATAATCATCCGGAAGATTAAACCGGATATAATGCTGCCGTGTACGGGTAACTGCTTTTTCAGCCATGGCTTCCAATTGCCTTTTTTCAGCAGCCAGTAAATGTGCCTTGTCGCCGCTCTGCCAGGAAGGGTGCAGGCCAATGCTGTATTTTGAAGCATGTTTTTTTACCAGCCTCCACATGGCATCTTTATGCGGCAGGATGTTTTTATCATAAGGCCCGCTTTTTTCGGCTACCAAAAAAAAGAAAACCGGACGAATGTTGAATTTTCTTTCTCCCTGCTCATTGCGGTCGGTGGGGACACCGACCACGGCTCTCTCCACCTGGCTGGCGTCCTCATCAGCCGGCGACAGTTGCTGTTGGTATTTGCTGTGCAACTGGTGCAGCCATTCGTAGCAATCAAAAGGGTCTTTTTTTCTGCCAATCAGTACTGCAGTCCTTTCAAAAAATGTATGCGGCAGCCGCAGCACACGGCCCAGGTTGCGCCAAAGCCCTTTGTACAGGTAGGAATAAGCTGTATCAATATCATAAGTGGGTACAAAACGGAAACCATCCTTCTTAACTTGGTAAGCAGGAAACTTTTCTTTTATTCTCAGCGCCAATTCCTGCGACCATATATTGATCAGCGGCAGTTGCAAAAAGCCTTCTTTAAAAGCCAGGGAGTTTTCATGTGCGTACCTTCCATAACTGTCTTTTGTATGCGGCAGGTATTCTTCATAACGGGTGAGCAAGTAAAACGAAGCGGCAAAAATATCAAATGGGTAGCCGCCTTCGGTTTTGAAAAATGCTTTGGTGCCATCCAGTTCAAAGCAGTTGATTGTTTGCGGCTGAATACCCTCTTCAAAAAGCAGGGGTGTATTTTTTATCCAAAGTTCATTGCCGGAAACAGGCACATCACTGTAATTGATTTTTGGCCCTTCATGATGTTTAAATTCTTCCGAATCAATAGTGATGCGGCATTGCTGACCATGCAGCGTTGCAAAAATAAACTGCGCAATGTACTGCAGCCGTGCAGAAGTAATATGTGCGTAAATGAGAAGCATTATTTGCTGCTGCGGCCTTTTATAATTTACTGGTTGCCGAATTATTTTTTAAACTGCTCCTTCCACAACTGGTTGAAGGTTTTTTTGCTGAAGTCAAGATCGCTGCGCTGGTTGTTCCAGCCCTTTACCACTTTGTTTACCACCCAGTTTTTCATGCGGCCGCTGCCCATATTCATCATGCCCCGGTTAAGTGAGCCGATGCGCCACAGCTTCCATGCAAATTTTTCGCCAAATGAAACGGAACCCTGTTCCACAGCCTCGTGCCGGTTCTCCAGCAGCAGTTCGTGCAGGTTTATTTTTACGGCACATACTTCGGTACAGTTGCCGCACAGTGAAGAAGCGTAGCTTAAATGCTTGAATTCATCCATGCCGCTCAGGTGCGGGGTAATCACACTGCCGATTGGGCCACTGTAGGTAGCGCCATAAGCATGACCACCGATATTTTTATACACCGGGCAGGCATTGAGGCAGGCACCACAGCGGATGCAGTAAAGGCTTTCCCTTGTTTTAGGATTGGCTAATATATTGGTACGGCCATTGTCTAACAATATCACATACATATCATCCGGCCCGTCCGGTTCATTTTTTTGCCGTGGTCCGCTGATAATGGTATTGTACACCGTAATTTTTTGACCTGTGCCAAATGTGGAAAGGAGCGGCCAGAAAAGTGCCAGGTCGGTAATGGAAGGAATTACTTTTTCGATGCCCACAATGGCAATATGCGTTTTGGGCCATGCACAGCTCAGCCTTGCATTGCCTTCGTTTTCAGTAACGGCTATGCCACCGGTATCACTGATGATGAAGTTGGCTCCAGTAACGCCCACTTCAGCCTGCACGTATTTTTCCCTCAGCTTCTGCCGGGCAACAAGCGTCAATTCCTCCGGCGTAAGGTTGGGGGGCGTACCCAGTTTTTCAGCAAACAGTTTGGCTACATCCTCCTTGCTTTTGTGCATGGCTGGCGTAACAATATGATACGGTGCTTCGCCATCCAGTTGCTGGATGTATTCACCCAGATCAGTTTCTATGCTTTCAATATTATTTTTCTCCAAAAAATCATTCAGGTGAATTTCTTCCGTAACCATGCTCTTGCTCTTCACCAGGGTTTTGCAGTTCTTCTCTTTGCAAATCTTCAGTATTTCTTCCTGCGCCTGTTCAATTGTTTCGGCCCATATTACTTTTCCGCCCCGTTTAGTAAAGTTCATTTCAAACTCTTCCAGCTGCTGGTCCAGTGTTTCAATGGCACGCCACTTGATGTTTTTTGCCCTTTCCCTTACTAAATGTACATCGTTAAACTGCTCCTTGCCTTTGGGCACTGCAGCATTGTACCTGCCAATATTGAAGTTTATCTTGCGGCGGTGCTCTATGTCACCCGCTTTCACCGTACTTTTTGCCTTAAATGTTGCAGAAGTTGCTGTCATAATTACTTTTTACCTCTTTTGTTTTATCCTGCTAAGGGTACCTGTTTGATAACTGGATATTTTATAACTGTCCACACTGGGAACATCCTCAGTACCCTTGCCACTTGTTTTTTTATCACCCAGCTTTATGCTGAAAAACTCAACGCTCATTGTATTCCGGGTTAATAAAGTATAATTATCAACGATGGTATTTCCCTGAACTGTAAATGCTCCATGAAATGAACTACCATGTACATAACTGTCAAGTACGATGCCATCCCGCTCATCCACCACCCAATGGCCTTTGGCCGTATCAACTGGTTTTAAAAGATAAGGCCGGTTGTCCTTACCGTTTTCACCATAAATAATCTGCCAGGTATACGTCATGGCGCTATCAGCAGGTTTTATAATCAGCTGCATGGCAAAAGTTTGTGCAGGTTTGCCATTTACCAACCATTGCAATTCCCCTTTCCAGTTGCCCACAAAATCCTGCGGAAAAACAAGCGGTTTTTTGGGCCCCGGTTCCAGGAATGATCTCCTGTATTTGTATTGTTTTGAAAGGCTGTCACCCTGCTGCGCAGTTGCACTCAGCACCATGCTAAAAAAGATGGCAGATATCACAGTTCTCAAAACAGTTTTTTGCATGGTCATCCTTATTTAAGTAAAGTTACGGCATTAAGCCAGTACTCCCAGTTCTTTACCCACTTTGGTAAATGCAGCAATGGCTTTGTCCAGATGATCCTGTGTATGTGCTGCACTAAGTTGCACCCTGATGCGTGCCTGCCCCTTGGCCACCACGGGGAAGAAGAAACCGATTACATAAATGCCTTCTGCAAGCAGGCTGGCGGCAAAATTCTGTGCTACCACGGCATCGTACAGCATAATGGGCACAATGGGGTGGTCGCCGGGTTTAATATCAAAACCTGCGGCAGTCATTTTTTCTCTGAAATATTTTGTGTTGTATTCTAACTTATCTCTAAGTTCTGTGGTTTCACTTAACATATCCAGTACAGCGATGGATGCACCCACTATGCTGGGAGCCACGGTATTGCTGAAAAGGTAGGGCCTGCTGCGCTGGCGGAGGATATCTATGATTTCTTTACGACCGCTGGTAAATCCGCCGCTGGCACCACCCAGGGCCTTGCCAAGGGTGCCGGTAATAATATCGATGCGGCCCATAACGCCCCTGTACTCATGGGTGCCACGGCCGGTTTTACCCAGGAACCCCGAGGAATGACATTCGTCAATCATCACAATGGCATCATACTGGTCAGCCAGGTCACAAATTTTATCTAATTGTGCAATGGTGCCATCCATACTAAAGGAGCCATCTGTTACGATAATGCGGCTGCGTAAATGAGCCGATTCCTGCAGTTTGGCTTCCAGGTCGGCCATATTATTGTGCTCATAGCGGTAGCGCTGTGCCTTGCACAATCTTACCCCGTCAATTATACTGGCATGGTTGAGTGCATCAGAAATAATGGCATCTTCCTCGCCAAACAAGGGTTCAAATACACCGCCATTGGCATCAAAAGCTGCCGCATACAAAATCGTATCTTCTGTGCCCAGAAAGCTGGCTATCTTTTGCTCCAGCTCCTTGTGTATGTCCTGTGTGCCGCATATGAAACGTACACTGCTCATGCCATAGCCCCTGTAATCAATGTATTTTTTTGCAGCTTCCAGTACTTTTGGATGGGATGAAAGCCCCAGGTAGTTATTGGCACAAAAGTTCAATACCGTTTGCCCGCCCACCGTTATTTCGGCACCCTGTTCACTGGTGATGATGCGCTCCGTTTTATACAAACCTGCCTGCCTGATACTGTTGAGCTCCTCTGCTATGCGTGTTACAAATTTTTCGTTCATATGCTCCTTTTTTGGATGGGCAAATTTAAGTAAGCTATGCGGCATTTATACACTATCTGTTAATGAGTTTTAACATTTTTCATTTTCATTGTAACTTTATATTAACTATTTTCGTTGTATTGACTAATCAAGGTGTATCATGCTGGTAAAAAAATCCCTGCTATTTACGGTAACATTACTGGCTGCCATGGCAATTTTACTGGCAGTTAATGTGTTTTTTGAGCCAAAAACAGGAGCCGCAGCAGAACCTTGTATTAAACCCATCCCAAAGTGCTGCATTAAAAAAACAACCGAAGAATACTATCCGCAGCAGCCGGTTACCAACTTTATTTTGCAGATTTGACGGTTTTTTTGCGTTAGAATGTAACTTTTTGCATTTTACAGGCGTTTAAACAGTAAACCAACCATTAACCTTAGCTTTACTGCTGGTTGTATTATTTTTTATGACAGAGAGAGAGTACAATGACTGCGTAAACCGGTATTCTGACAATGTATACAGGTTTATTTTGAAGAATCTGCGGCATTCAGAAGATGCCAGGGATGTAGTGCAGGGCGCTTTTGAAAAACTTTGGGTCAACAGGGTGCAGGTGGAAAATGCACGGAGCAAAAGTTACCTTTTTACAGTGGCTTATCACCAGATGATAGACCATATCCGGAAAAACAAACGGATTACTTTGAAGGAAGAATTTACTGATGATAACAGGGGGAGCGATGTGCAGCGGGGAAATACGGCCAGGGTATTGAATGAAGCACTGGCAAAACTGAATGAAACACAACGGAGCCTTGTAATGCTGAAAGATTACGAGGGGTACAGTTATGAAGAAATCGGGCAGATTATGGAGCTGAGTGAAAGCCAGGTGAAAGTATACCTGCACAGGGCCAGGCTGCTGTTGAGAGAATATATAGTAAAACCCGAAAATGTCATTTAAAACCACGCACAAAAGAAGCAATGAATATTAACCGTAATAATTACGAAAATTACTTTTTGCTGTACATAGATAATGAACTGTGCCAGGCAGATAAAAAAGCTGTGGATGAATTTCTGCAGCAGCATACCGATCTGCAGCAGGAATTGCTGATGCTGCAGCAAACGGTGCTTAACCCGGAGGATATATCTTTTGGGCTTAAGAAGAATTTGCTGAAACCCGAACCTGCATACCAGGAAAAATTATTGCTGCTGCTGGATGGTGAATTGAGCGCCGTTGATGCCGCTGCACTCAATAGTGAAATACAGGCCAGTCAAAACCTGCGGCAGGAATGGGAACTGCTGCAGCAAACGAAATTGCAACCACAGGAGGAAGTGATTTTTGAACATAAAGAAATGTTGCTGCGCAGGGAGCCTGCCCGTGTCATTCCGGTTTTCGGTTTGCGTGCCGCCGCTGCTGTATTCATAGGGCTTAGCCTGGTGGGTACGGTATTGATGTTTAACAATAAAAACAGTAAACAACCAGGTGGCGATACTGCAAAGGAAACAACGGTTATTAATGGCGGCATCAATGAAAATATGCCATCAGTTAATCTTGTAGTGAAGCAAGCAGATGTTGTAGCCGGAACTGATGCTGTTGTGCAGCAGCCCGCTTTTGAAAAGGAAGCAAAAGCTGGTGCGGTAACAAATGAAAAGCAGGCAAATATTGTTGAGGGCAGGCAGGATTTGAGTGCTGCTGCAAAAGAAAAGAACCAGCCTCAAAAAGAAAACATTGCCATCGTGGAGCGTTTGCAAAACATTAACAAAGATAACAGTAACGAAACAGGAAACTCAACCGTACAATTAAAAGAGCGTATTGCTCAACCTGCTGTAACAGAAACTATCAAAAGCAATTCTGTAAAAGACCCGGTTGATCCGGTTATGGAAAGTTCTTTAAAAGCAAATAATGCCTTATATGCTGTTGATACAAAAAGAGATGAAACACAGCAAAGCGATTATTTAACACCGGATGATAAAAAATTCCGGAGAAGCGGACTGATAAGAAAAGTATCTCGGTTTTTACAGCGCTCAACCAAAAAGAAGGCTGATGGCGATGGCCTGAAAATTGCCGGTTTTGAATTTGCAGTCAGGTAAATCATTTAAATTAAAAGTAACATGAAGAAGCTATTACTAATTGTAGCAACAGGATTTGTATGCCTTGTAACAGAGGCACAGGTAAGCAGTGACACGATGCCTTCTCCCAAAGTGGATACCATTCGCATAGGCAATATCGTTATAGTAAAAAAGAAAGGGGCTGGCGATGATAAAAAGGGCGAAGGGAAGAGTGAAATAAAGATAGGGCGCAAGCGTTCCAATAAGCCCTCCAATGTAAGTACCAACTGGGGAATTTTTGATTTGGGTTTTGCCAATTACGACGATATGACCAATTATGCGGCTGTTCCCGGTGGCTACTTTGCCAACAGGCCGGGCCAGCCTGCCATCGGGGCAAATGATTTTAAGTTGCGTACAGGTAAAAGTGTGAATGTAAACATCTGGATATTCATGCAGAAGCTGAACCTGGTTAAGCACAAACTGAATCTTAAGTACGGACTTGGGCTGGAGCTGAACAATTACCGATACCGAACAGCCATCAGCTATAAAGAAAGCGGTACCAACCCTTACCCGCCTTTCAATGCCAGCAGCAGCCCTTACATATTGAGGGATTCAATCAGCTTTTCAAAAAATAAGCTCGCTGCCGATTATCTTACAGTGCCGTTCATGCTCAATTTTACCAGCAATCCGGTTTACAGAAACAAAGGATTGAGCCTGAGTGCCGGTGTGAGCATAGGCTACCTGTATGGCCAGCGCAACAAGCAAAAAAGCAGCGAAAGAGGCAAGGAAAAAAACAGGGGCGATTATGACCTGGAGCGGTTCAAGCCATCCTATATAGCTGAACTTGGTCTTGGCCCCGTGCGGTTGTATGCATCTTACAGTCCAAAATCTATTTACAAAACAGGATTGGATATGCGGCCTTATACGTTCGGGTTACGTTTCAGCAACTGGTAAAATCATAAACATACATATTTCCTCCTTTGCCCGGCACTGAAGTACCGGGCAAAGGAGTGCCGGGCAAAGGAGTTTTTTATTGGGTGTAAACTAAAAGTGACATTTGTCATTTTTTTACTTTTAGTTGCTTTAACTTCACTGTCTGATTAAAACCGTATGAAGGAGATTGTAACCGGCTTTCTTAATAGCATTCACCCATTATCTCAAGGGTTGCAGCAGGAGCTTTACCAGCTATTAAAAGAAGTAAACCTGAAGAAGAAGCAGGTTTACTTAAGAGAGGGTACCGTAAGTGATAAAATTTCATTTGTTATCAGCGGTCTGCTGCGTTCCTACACTGTAGATAATGAAGGCAAAGAAACCACCTGCTGGTTTATGAAAGAAGGCGATGTAACCATATCAGTAAAAAGTTTTTTTGAACACTCCCCAAGTGCTGAGTATATAGAGGCCATTGAGCCCTGCACGCTTTTATACATCACTTATTATGAATTGGAAATGCTGTATAAAAAGTATCCCGAATTTAATGTGGTGGGCAGGCTGGTGGTTCAGAAATACTATGTACTGTCAGAGGAACGGCTGGCAGGTATCCGTAATAAGAAGGCAGAGGAGCGGTATGCTTTATTGATGAAAACACACCCTGAAATCATACAAAGGGCACCTGTGCAATACCTTGCTTCTTACCTGGGTATTGATAAAGCCACGTTGAGCAGGCTAAAGTCAAAGTGGTAGACCTTTTCGGCATATTTTGTTTTTTTGACATTTGTCATTTTTTCAGCCTGATGCCTGCACTACTTTAGTGTAAAATTATAATGTATGAAACTAAAACTCTTAATACTGCTGTCATTCGTTACCCTGTTATTTAGCCAGTGTAAAAAAGAACCCATTATCACCAATGCAAAAGAGTCTTTTATCGAAAAAGCAAAAAAGTATTTACTCAGCCAGATGCCATCAGACGATTTTGCCAATTTGGACTGGAGTAAAACAGTTGTGTATGAAAAAGCCGGGCAGTACAACAGGATAAAAATTCCTTTAAATGGAAATCAATCTGCCACTGACAAGGCAGTTTACCTTAAATATGATAAAGAAGTGTTTACAGGAAATTATTTTTCCATTGATAAACCGGTTGCTGCCTCTGAAACCATTACTACGCTGTCGCTCAATAATATATATAAATGTGTGGTACAGCTTACACCGGCACAAAACGTAAAAAGCTATCGAAAATATGAGCATGGGAGGCTTGTTTACGATTCCCAAAATGGGATAATCCCCAATACAAATATTCGCCTTGTTAGATCTTATATTAACAGTGCTGGGCAGATTTATATCTGGTTAAGTATGCTTGGAGCCGGGCAGGCTGGTTCAGGCGACCCGCTTACGCAGCAGCAATTAGATAACCAGGGTACGCTGGATTATCTCTCATCTGACCCGAGTATTAGTGATCCTTCGGGTGGAATTGGCGAAATTCTTGAACTGGAATATGATGAATGGGAGTCAAAGGCGGCTGTAGACATACAAAAACTATTCAAGTGCTTTGATGATGTATATGATTTCCCTGGCACTACTTATGAAATAGCTTTAAACGCAGACTTGCCAACTAATAGTCATCCAGAGTCTGCAATTGATTTTCTGGGTAGTCCAGGGCATACATTTATATCAATAACAAAATCAAATAGTACAAATAGTCAATCAGTTACGCAGAATTTTGGATTTTACCCGACAGCAGGTTCGGCTAGTCTTACGCTTGATAATGTTCCAGGAAAAATAGTGAATGATGAATTTCATGAGACCAACGCTCAGATAAAAATTCAAATAAGCCAAAATGATTTTAATCTCATAAGGGCTAATGCAATTTACTGGGCAACATTGCCTTATAATCTGCAAACTAACAATTGCTCTGATTTTGCTTTGAAACTATTTAACCTTACAAGAATCAATAACCCTATTGTGTTGCCTGCTTTTGTAGTGAGAATAATATTGCCTTTTGGAATATCTCCAGTGACGGTACCTATAGTTAATGCACCACAGACTTTATTTATGTACTTAAATCAATGTAAAATGGCAAATACAGCAGATGCACCATATATAACCATTGACCAAACACATAGTACAAAAGCGACTTCTTCAAAAGGGGAGTGTAATTAAGTATATTTAAATACGATTTTTTATTATTAACTTTATATTATATGAAAAAGGCAGTTTCAATATTCCTTCTTGTAATTATCTCATTCAATATATTCGCAGTTGCTTACACATTTGATGATTTTAGTTATTCTCATAAGCAGTATGATGGAATTGATAAAAAAATTTCAATTGTAAAAAAGTATCTTTCCAATATCCTTTCAAAAAAAGAGCTAAACTTGCTTTCATTTACTGAAACTGTAGTTCATGACAAAGATTCAACCACTTTTTTTGCAAAAATCCCTTTTAAAGATAAAAAGAGAGATGGTTTTATGATTGTGAAAAAGCAACTTAATTATATGCAGTATGTAAATATAAAAATAGCAGGATATCAATTCAATGATAAATGTTTTATAAATAAGAAAATCGCCACGACAGCGGTAGAGATTATCTCAAACGATATAAAACTAAATAAAAAATTTGTAATTCATGCATCAGGCAAAGTTGACAAAATGATTTATCCAAAACCTGCAAATGGCATCCGAGACACCGCATTTAGTATTGTACCTTTCATGGTTCATGGCAGTTTGCAATCAAATAAAGCAGATTCGGACAGTAAAAATTCCGCAGTTGATGATTTGGATGCTTTTATTGATACAAATTTTATTTTTGAATCTATTGACAGTCTGAATTATCAAAAAATGACCAAGGGAGTGATTATTCATGATATGATTCCCCTTTCATTCAAACGGGCACCTTCTTTTGAGTTGGAGTTTAGTAATTCGGAAATACTTGAGCCTATAGATATTAAAAAAATGCTAGGCAATATTGACAGTATCTCTGTAAAGCATTAAGATGTCATTAATCAGTGTATCCGTGTTTGTTTTTCGAAGTATATCAGTCACCAAGGTTTTGCATCGGGTTTACGATGAATTGCGCTTTGCTATCAGAAAACCCAGGGAAACTGAAACATTGCAAAATAAAGAAAGTTGATTTTTAGTTGATGAAAAAAGCACAACCATCTAAACCCGCCCTGCGAATTTCCCGGCTTTGCCTGCACTTCAGGTGGCGCCTGCTTCTGCTGCGGCCATTGATTGTTACATTGTTACTTACTTATTCCAATACCGGTCATTCACAACAACTGAAAGGGCTATGGAAGGGTACTTATGAAACTGGTAATGCTAAGCTACCTATCTACCTTAATTTTTTACTGAATGCCGACAGCACTTATACTATACACAGCTATTCCTGGACGGTAAAGGCAGACGGAAGCGATACCACCTGCGTATGTGAAGCTCTATGTCAATTTTTGGGGAAAGATTCCCTTTATTTGGAGGAGCAATATATTATTTTACCGCAAAGCCCTGTGCAGAGCTGCCTGCAAAAAATGTATTTGCGGCTAACAGTTAAAAAAAACACCCTCGAACTCAAAGGTATCTGGAAAACTACCGATAGCAATTGCAAAGATTCTGGCAACATTTCGTTCTATAAAAAAAGAGAGGATTGATGTATAGCGTTTTACTGCCCGGCAGCAGCTACGGTTTTAAAGTTACCTACCCATTAAATTAATTTTCATTCAGGCATTAGGCTCACACCAGGCTTTTTAGTACGGCCTCCTTTGCCCGGCACTTCAGTGCCGGGCAAAGGAGGTTTTTTATTCCCAAATTATCCCGAATACCCCCAAATTACCTTTTTTATTAAATTTCTGTTAAATCATCGTTTTGTTTTATCCACCTGATATAATAATTTTGGCTGGCACGGCGTTTGACTGATAAGCTGTAAATAAAATTAATATCTGCAATGAAGGGCGTTTCAATTCAACATTTTCTTTTGGTGGCTGCGGCCTTTACATTATTGTCTTTTGTGGCTTCCGACAGGGGAAAGAAAAAACCTGTAAAGAAGAAAAAATCTGTACCAGCCAGGGTGGCGGCAAAGCCTGTTGCAGCTGATACCACCGAAAATCCTTACTATATTATTGTGGATAAAAGTGATTACGAGCTGAAAGTGTATGACGATGAGGGTTGGTATGCCACTTACCCCGTAGTTTTTGGCAGTAAGGACCTGAGCGATAAATACCGGGAAGGGGATAAGCGTACACCAGACGGCAGTTTTAAAGTAATTCTTAAAAAAATACACAACAAATGGGGGCCCGAACTGCTGCTGGATTACCCTAATAATGAAAGTGTGCGTAAGTTCAATGAACGCAGGCAAAAAGGGCTTGTACCCAAAACTGCGAGGATTGGCAATGGTATCGCCATTCACGCCACCCGCCCGCAGGAAGAGTGGACGGTGGATAATTTCTACAACTGGACAGATGGCTGTGTATCAGTTAAATATACCGAGATGAAGGACCTCTTCAGCTATATACCCGTTGGTACACCGGTAACCATACAACAATAGGAATCAATTTATTATAGTAAAAGCTGAAAATTGCCGCAATGCAGTTTCAGCTTTTTTTATAGGTCAATATACAATAAGCTGCCATCACCATAGCTCAAAAACCTGAAATCATTGTTCAGCGCATAGTCGTAAATGCTGCGCCAGTTTTGGCCAACGGCAGCAGCTACCAGCAGCAGCAGGGTGGACTGAGGCTGGTGAAAATTGGTGATAATGGCCATCACCATGCGGAAACGGTAACCCGGTGTTATCAGCAATTGTGTTTGGGTAAAAATGGCCACCATATTTCTCTGTTGCATCCATTTAAGCAATGCCTGCAACGCTTCGGCAGCAGTGAGAGTGGTATTACTCAGCGGGGCTTCATATACATCCCATTGCAATAATTGCAGGCTGGCTGCATCCGGCTGCTGGTGTGCTTTTACCCCCAGCCAATAGAGGCTCTCCAGGGTGCGTAAAGAGGTGGTGCCAACAGCAATAATGCCATCTTTCAGCTTTTCAACAAGATTGCGGATGGTTGCAGCACTCACATCAATCCATTCGGCATGCATCAGGTGGCCCTGCATGGTACTGGCTTTTACCGGCTTAAAAGTACCTGCTCCCACATGCAGCGTAATAAATTCGTGGCTGATATGGCTGAGCGCCAGCTTTTCAAAAATAGCACCGGTAAAATGAAGGCCTGCTGTGGGCGCTGCTACAGACCCCTCCGATTCCGCATAAATGGTTTGATACCGCTCCGTGTCGCCACCCGTGGCAGTTCTTTTGATATAGGGAGGCAGCGGTACGTCGCCTGCTGCGGCAATAATTTCGGCAAAACTGAAATGGGCGGGTTGCCAGCTGAAAACGGCTTTGTATGCATCAGCCAGTTTTTCAAGCAATTGTACTTCAAGTGTAACAGCAGTGTCCTGTATGGTGAGCTGTTTTGTCAGCGGCCCCTCTTTCCATTTACTGGCACCGCCAATCATGCACTTCCAGGCAGATTGGCCGGTTTGGCTCATCACGGTATTGTATTCATTGATAGTACCGGCTGGTTCCAGGCAAAAGATCTCAATGGTGCCGCCTGATGATTTCCTGAACAATATCCTGGCATTGATAACACGGGTATTGTTGAATACCAGCAAACTACCCCCGGGCAAAAAAGCATCAATGTTTCTGTAAACTGATTCAGTAATTGTTCCTTCCCGGTACACTAGTAATTTCGAAGCATCCCTTTCCGGCAATGGAAAAGCTGCAATCCTTTCATCCGGAAGGGAATAAGTATAATCGCTGATTTGTATATGTTGCGGTGCTTCCATTATTGTAAAAAATTGCTTATTTCTTTCATCCATTTCTCCGTTTCTTTTTTGTACAACGATTCATGGCCACTGTTATCATACACAACCATGTTTTTTTGTACAGCCAGGTTATTATAAATGGCATCCACTTCGGCCCTTTTTACACGGGGGTCGTTTTTGCCCCATTGCAGCAGTACAGGGCAGCTTATTTTTTTTGCATATTCAGAGGGCTTGTTGTTAAAAGCCCAGAAGCCATGCTCTGTACCACCCCAAAAAGTGAGCAGTGTTGCCAGTGGCTGGCCCGGCAAACCCATCAGCTTCACCCTGCCTTCCACCGCATCCATCAGCGAGCCAAATGGCATTTCCAGAATTACTTTTGCAGGCTTCATATCCGGGTAATCAGCCGAAGCCTTGGTAATGGTGGCAGCGCCGAGTGAAATACCCCAGAGGACAATATTTTTTTCTCCGCCGGCTTTGATGTAATGATAAGCCGCATATACATCCTGTGCTTCATCCACACCAATGGTGCAGGTATTGCCCCCGCTGCCACCATGTGCCCTGAAATCTACCAGTAAAGTATTGTAACCCATTTGCCGGAATGCTGCCGCTTCTTTTATCATGCCGCTTTTGTTGCCCCCATGCCCGTGAAACATCGCCACAGTACCTTTTGCGCCGGGTACGGCCATGTACCAGGCTTCCAGTTTAATGCTGTCTTTGCTGGTGAGGACAATTGTTCGGCAACTGCTGTCGGGTACATAATCATTTTTCTTTTTGGTAAAATTTATTCCAAAAAGTGCTTCTTTGGTCTTGTCCCAGCCGCTTTTTAAGGAGTCGGGTTTTACCGTAATTTCTCCGGCGTTGTAAAAATGAGTAAACTTATAGGCATGAAAAGCCGATACCACATTGATGAAAATGAACAGCACAGCGAATGTGCGGAGCAGGATCTTTTTAAAACGCTTCATAGGTGCAAACATAAGAGAAATGTGCAAATATGCCAATGGGGGGCATGATATGCTGGTGGTTGCTATTGCGTGGGTCATTACTTGAATGCAGACCCTAATACAGGACACACTTAAAAATTTTGTTTGGTTTTCCCGTTAAGCATGACAGGTTGTTAAATACAAGTATTGCTTGTACGCAACTACCGGGAAACAGTTAATGCTAGCGGTTCGTGCTTGTCAGGCAAGCTGTTTTTTTTCTGCTCTAAGTCGTAATGAACGTTCTTTAAGCTTTGCGTTTTTAGTTTTGATGGCCTGCATAATTTTTCTGAAATCAGCAAGCTCTTGCTCTGTCCACGGTTCAGACTTGGTAGACAGGTCAACGTTCTTTGGTTCTTTAATGAGGCCCATATTTTTATCTTTTAAAATATTGTGAAATGAGTTTTATAGCCGCCCTGGGTTCTATAAACATTCGAAGTCCCCGAAAATGTGTCGCATGAAGTGATTCCTGATAATGTCTGATGAGTGCCGATTTAGCGTCAAATGCAAGGAAGCCTTCATAACCTTTATCAAATGAAACCTTGCAAACATAGGCGATAAGATTTCCAGGGACACCAAAATACATTTTACTTTTTCCTTTGTTGAATTTCGCACTCTCAATCAGGTGCATAAAAATGTGGTCTTGCTTGTCTTCGATGCTTACAAGTCCCTGAATAATGTTCGGATTGTTAACCGTTGTCAACTTATATACTTCTTTGGTCTTGTCTTTAAGTTCTTTTATCCAATCAAATTGCCAATCTGTTTTTTTTATTTGTTTGGCATCGGCATTTGTCAGTCTGACTATTTCTGTATCAAAAACCTCCCCCGTCAGGGTGTTTTCAATAGAATTTGTCAACTTATCGATGATAAAATCAAGTCCGGTATTTTGTTTCTTTTTCACTTTTCAAATTTACAAGAAAATAAGGTTCGTGTCAAATGTCACATGAAGTTTTCTTCGCCTCAGGATCCTTGCCAGCATAAATTTCCACCTGGATTAACTGCCGGCAGTACACTGCGGGTTTGAGAGGAAAGGATACTGCTCCAACCCGTTTTGCGGCAGTGCTCCTGCTGCTGTTTACAGTTTTTACTTCTCAGGTAATGTATTTTCATCTAAACCATATAGTTTTACAAGCTCTCTTAACTCGGCAATTTTGCTATCAAGGAGTTTTTTAATTTCATTAACCCGCATTCCTGCTCCGATTAAGCCACTTGTATACCCACAAGGTGCTTCAATTTTTGTTCCATTCATTTCAGCAATCATCAACTTTTGTAAGCATTTCTCATCATCCTTGAGTTGCTTGTACTTTTCTAATATATTGTCTGAGATGCTTCGTTTAGCTGTGTTAAATATAACCTTTTCTATTCTCGACATCCACTCGTTAGAGTTGGGATATGTCTCTTTTATTATTGAAAATCCTTGGTAAACTTTTTCTGGTTTGTCATAATTAATTACTTCCAACAACAATTTTGCACGTTCTCTTGAAATAGTTTCCTCGGAATTTTGTCGATTAACAACTGATTCTGGTTTTCTTATAACGATAAACAATATTATAGCACCAATAATCAAAAGAATATTTTTTGCTAAATCCGAGAACAGGTGTATTCTAGATTGTGCGCTTTCCGCCTTAATTTTTTTAATCTCCGCTTTTAATTTTTCTATTTCAAGATTGCTTTGATTATCCATAACATATTTTGAATATTTGAGGTTCCAAAAATCGAAACCAACATTAGTATTGTGGAACACCTTTTCCGGCAGCCCCATTTTCTAGCTTGGTGATTATTAATTATTTATATGTCTTTTTTTGTACCCGTCGGCAAAGGCAGATTGTTTCCAATTTTCTGATTTCGCAAATACAAATCTCCACCGAGTAAACTTGTTACACTTTCTATATCTCTGTAAATAGGGAAAATCCCTTTTTACCCCCGAAAAAATATGAATATTGGTATTTAGGCTATCGCAACTGCTGTTTTAGGGCGGTAGCATGAGCAAAATACAAATTTTTTGGTAAAATCTATTGTTTTTGGTGGCTGCACCAAACATTTACAAACCCATTTTTTTGCGTATCACCGCAGATATAGCATCCTTATGTATAATAATTGCTGATGTTTTTATCTTAAAATAGGCTTCACTCATAAACATAAAACCGCCCAGGCTGTTCAGGCTGCTGCCCCAGGAATTTTTTACACAATACCATTTGCCCCCTTTTTTATCTTTTGTAACTGCAGTGATATGCATCATATGGTCGATGCCTGTGCTGCTGTCCTTAAGGGTGCGCTGGCGTTCGGCCTGAAAATTTCTTCCAGTAAAGTTGAGCCAGGCCAGGCCGTTGTAAAAATCAAAACCTGTTTCTGTAACATCTCCATCCCAGCAAACCGTGAAACCGCTGCGCAGGGCATTGTCTGTAATGGCACTGAAATCCTGTATGGGAACATTGTAATACAGGTCGCCTGTCCAGTTATATTTATCTTCCATTGCATACCGCTTGTAAAAAGGGTGATGCGTGTAGGAAGTGATCTCTGCATAGTCGTCAGGATTTATTTCCAGCACTGCTTTAAGAAAAGATTGGGGTGTAAAGTTCCTGTTTTGGTAAGTAAAGTTTGAGGGTAATATGCCCAACTGCTTATCAAACACACTGTCAATATAGCGGTAATGCTCTTTTTGCAGTTTTGTTATATCATTGGCAAGCAGGTAAGCCACATAATATTTAATAACAGTATCCAGCTCACTGTGATCATGATGCCCCTCAGCGTTCTGCCTGCCCGGGTAAGCCGTTTGCGGCATCATACCATGGTTTTTCATTACCCAAAGCACATCATGAAACTGCCCGCCCGGGGTGAAGAAATTCCCTCCTTTGAGCAGGATATGTGTTTCAATTTTGCGCAGGTATGAGTGGCGGGCTACAAACATTTCACTCAGGTCAGGCACTTCCTTTCCCATCCTTTTCAACTCACTTTCTAAAAACGAATTGCTGGCGAAGCTCCAGCAGGTAGATGAATTGGCCTGATCTTTTACAGAAGTGCAGTTTTGCATGGCCGGCAGTTTCAACCCCAGCCTTTCCGGTGTATATACCTGTCCGGAACAGACGGAAAAAAGGAAAATTGCCGGGAGCAGTGCCAATAGCTTTATCATGCTGTAAATTAACCAATACAGGCATCCGGGCAATACCCATGGCACGGTATTTTGTATTTTCACGTTTCAGGGCAGGCGATGTAAGTATTTCTCCAATAACTTTGTTGGAAGAAAAAGGGGGATAATTTGACAATAATCAAACAATTCAGGACATATATTGTTATTATCACGTATTATTTTTGCGCATCTTTAAAATGAAGAAAATATTTGCGATACTGATGTTGCTGGCATTTGCCACCCAGTTTATACCGGCTCTCAAAAGCCTGGTAAACGCAGATAATGCCGCAATGGTTGACCTGGAAGAGGAACAATCACCCGAAAAAAAGAAGGAGACAGGCAGTGAAAAGAAGGAAATCAAGGACATCTTGCATGCCAGTTTCAGCATACCAATGGAGGCTACCGTCAAATTTTCCTATATACACAGTTCTCATTTGCTGGGCGATTGCCCTGCTGCTGATATACTTTCACCGCCACCCAACAGGGTATAATGCTTTACCTTTACTGCTTGCTGTATTACTGATGCAGGTATTTCCTTAATTTTTTTAAATAGTCATATGTCTTTATCTACAAGTCCTATTGCCAGGATGTGGAGCCTGGTAAAGCTCGACAGGGCTGAAATAATTGCCATTTATTTTTATGCCATTTTGAGCGGGTTGATACAATTGTCGCTGCCGGTGGGGGTGCAGGCAATCATTGGTTTTGTACTGGGGGGCGCTATTTCCAGCTCCCTGATATTGCTTATTACCCTGGTGGTAGCCGGTGTGCTTACCGCAGGGTTGATGCAAATCAGTCAGATGAAGCTGATTGAAAAAATTCAGCAGAAAATATTTGTTCGCTATGCTTTTGATATTGCCCAAAAGCTGCCCCTGCTCGATATGAAAAAAGCGGATGGTACTTATCTGCCCGAGCTGGTAAACCGTTTTTTTGAAACCAACAATTTGCAGAAAAGCCTGTCCAAGTTATTACTGGACATACCTGCAGCCAGTATCCAGATATTATCAGGTCTTGTACTGCTGTCGTTTTATCACCCCGCTTTTATTTTCTTTGGCCTGCTGCTGATGTTCCTGCTTTTTCTCATATTGTATCTTTCGGGCAGCAAGGGGTTGCGCACCAGTATGGAGGAGAGCAAGTATAAATATGCTGTGGCTGCCTGGCTGGAAGAAATGGCCCGTGTAATCCGGTCCTTCAAATTTTCCGGAGGTACGCAGATACATATGCAGAAAACCAATGAGAATGTAACAAGTTACCTGAAAGCACGTACAAGCCATTTCCGTATACTGCTGGTACAATTCAGGGTGCTGGTAGTTTTTAAAGTAATCATCACTGCTTCCATGTTGTTTGTGGGGGCTGTACTGCTGGTGGATCAGCAACTTAATATAGGCCAGTTTATTGCCGCGGAAATTGTGATTATTACCGTAATTAACTCGGTGGAAAAACTGATTGGTAATTTAGACAGTGTATACGATGTGCTCACATCAGTGGATAAATTGGCCAAACTCACTGATAAGGAACTTGAAGTGAATGGCAGTTATAAAATGCCAGTTACGGGCACGGGCCCTTCGCTGGAAGTGCAAAATGTATCTTTTGGTTATTCGGTAGATGATAGTATACTAAAGAATATTTCCTTTAGAATTAATCCGGGCGAAAAAGTGGCCATCACCGGTCAGGGTGGGAGTGGTAAATCAACCCTTCTGCGCCTGTTTACAGGTGCTTACAGCGATTTTAAGGGTGCGGTAATGATTGATAATATCCCCGTAGGTAATTACAGCCTTGATTCGCTGCGTCTGCAAACAGGTGTATTCCTGGGGCAGCAGGATATTTTTAATGGTACAGTTTGGGAAAATATCTCAATGGGCAATCCCGAAATAACAGTGGAAAGAATTAATGTACTGGCAGAAAAAACAGGGCTGCAGAGTTTTATTTCCACACTCAAAACCGGCTACGATACCATGCTTGATCCAACGGGTAACAGGTTGCCCCGGTCGGTAATACAAAAAATATTACTTACCAGGGCACTGGCCGGCAAGCCTGGCCTGCTGCTGCTGGAAGAACCATGGAGTGGCCAGGAAGACAACTGGCGGCTGCGTATCCAGGAGTTGTTATTGAACGAAATGCCCGGTGTAACCGTACTTGTTATTGCCAGCGATGAATCGTTTACAAAAAAATGTGACCGTGTCATCCATCTTACAAAAGGCGAGGCGGATATTCAAAATAATTAAATGATTTTACAATGAGTTTTACAACAAATATTTCAGCTTATTCAGCCTGCGATCATTTGTATCTTCAAAACAAAAAGAGCAAGGTTCGTTATTGGTTTTATGCGATACTGATTGCCTTAGTGGTGGTGCTTTTTTTACCATGGACTCAAAACATACGCAGCCGCGGCAGTGTAACCACCCTCCGGCAGGAGCAGCGGCCGCAGGAGGTCAACAGCATCATCCCCGGCCGTGTGGTGAAATGGCTGGTGAAGGAAGGGGATTATGTAAATGCAGGTGATACCATTCTGCAACTGTCTGAAATCAAGGATGATTATTTAGACCCTAACCTGCTTGGCCGCACTCAGGAGCAACTGAGTGCCAAACAGCTTTCAATGGATTACTATAAAAGCAAAGTGGGTACCTCTGGTCAGCAGATAGGCGCATTGGGCAGTGCACGCAGCCTGAAACAAACACAGCTGGTGAATAAACAGGAGCAACTGAGGCTGAAGGTGGAAAGCGATAAGGCAGATGTGCTGGCAGCTAACAATGATTTTAAAATTGCCTCACTCCAGTTCAACCGTGCCCGTGCCATGTACGACAGCGGACTGATATCACTCACCCAATATGAGCAGCGCAACCAGGCATTCCAGAATGCCACGGCCAAAAAGATTTCGGCTGAAAATAAGCTTGCTAATACACAACAGGAGCAGGCCATCAACCGGATAGAAATGAATTCGGTAGAGCAGGAGTATGCGGAAAAAATCTCTAAAGCACAGGGCGACCAGTTCCAGTCAATGTCGCAGATAGCCACAGGACAGGGCGATATAGCCAAGCTGCAGAACCAGTACAGCAACTACAATATTCGCAGTGGTTTGTATTATATCAGGGCTCCGCAAAGCGGCCAGATTACCAAGGCTAAAAAAGCAGGTATAGGTGAAATAGTAAAAGACGGAGAAATGATTGTGGAGATAGTGCCGGACCATATTGATTATGCGATAGAACTTTTTGTGCGGCCGGTGGATTTGCCATTGCTGGATACCGGGCAGAAAGTACGTTTTCTGTTTGATGGTTTTCCTGCCATTGTATTCAGTGGTTGGCCCAATGCTTCTTACGGTACATTTGGCGGAAAAGTGGCTGCTATCGAAAGTTCAGTTAGTCCCAATGGCCTGTTCAGGATATTGGTAAAAGAAGATCCGGCAGACAGGAAATGGCCCAGGCAGTTACGCATGGGTACCGGTGCACAGGGAATGGCATTGATGAAGAATGTACCCATCTGGTACGAGCTGTGGCGGCAGATCAATGGCTTTCCGCCCGATTATTACAAAACTGATACAAAAGAAAAGGAAAAGAAAAAATGAAGTGCAGCATAATGAGCAGGTTACTTGCTTTTATTTTTTTGGTGATATTGTTGCCTGCATTGTCAAAGGCGCAGCAAACTGCTGCAACATTATCGGCAGCCGAACTAGCCACCATTGTGCGCCAGTATCATCCGGTAGCAAAGCAGGCAAAGATTGGCGTTGATATGGCCGCAGCTGACATTACTGTTGCAAGGGGCGGCTTTGATCCGCTGCTGCAGGTAAACAGCAACCGCAAAACTTTTGACGGTACCAATTATTACAATTATACCGAAACAGAACTTAAAATACCCACCTGGTACGGTGTGGAAGTGTACACAGGCACTGAGTCGCTCAGCGGTAGCCGTACCGATCCGCAGGAAACACAGGGCCGTTCAAGTTATGCAGGTGTGAGTGTGCCTTTGCTGAAAAACTTGCTGATGGATAAGCGCAGGGCAGCTTTGCAACAGGCAAAAATTTTCCGCAATATGAGTGAGGTGGAGCGGCAGAGCACCATCAATAACCTGCAGTACGAAGCCATTACCATTTACTGGAAGTGGGTACAATACTACCAGGTGTATGGCATACTAAAAAATGCCGTGCAGGTAAATGAGCGGCGGCTTACGCTGGTAAAAAACGCATACAAGCTGGGCGACAGGCCCGCCATTGATACAGTGGAAGCCCTTACACAATTGCAGCAGTTTCAATACCTGCAAAATGAGGCATATCTTGATTTTCAAAATGCGGGGGTGGAACTGTCGGCATATTTATGGCAGCAGAATGACCAGCCTTATGCCCTGCCAGAAGGTATTACGCCTGATATGGCATGGCAAAAAAGCGATATCACAGCGGGTATGATTGAAACGGAGCAGGCACTGATGGATATAGCGGCAAAAAATCATCCTGATTTGCGGCAATATAATTTCAAACTGGCTGCCCTTCAGGTGGAAAAAAAGCTGAAGTTCCAGGAGCTGCTGCCGGTAATGAACCTTAAGTACAATCAGCTGGGCAAGGGGTACGACCTGGGCAAAACCATTACCACACCTTTGTTTGAGAACAATTACCGTTTCGGCGTTTCATTTTATGTGCCGCTGCGGCTTTCACAGGGGCGTGGCGAATACCGCAAGGCCAAACTGAAAATACTGGATACGGAGTATGCCCTGCAGAACAAGCAGCTGCAGGTATACAATAAAATCAAAGCCTACCGCAACGAAGCACTGGTGCTGTTGCAGCAGGTGGCACTGCAGCAAAGGGCTTTGACGAATTACCAAACCCTTCAGCGGGGAGAAGAGACAAGATTCTTTAATGGAGAGAGTTCTCTTTTTTTGGTGAATGCCCGTGAAACAAAAGCTCTGGAAGCCACACAAAAGCTGGTGGAAGTAAAGATGAAACTGCTGAAAACCATGGCAGGATTGCAATGGGCAGCCGGCCTGCTCAATTGATGATTGCCGTATAAAAAACAGTATACGTGAAAACTTTGTTAATACAGGCCCGGCCTGTTGCAGAAATTTACAGACTGGGTGCCGGGTAATTTAAAAAAGGATATATTCAAATGAAAATTTAAATCCTTTCAGTGCCATGCCGGTAACTTTTTTTTCTGCCGTGGCGGGTGTCCCCACACGCCACCTGAAGTTTGTTATCTTAACGGCATTGGAATATATTTATTAAAAAAATCCTTTAGTAACCATGCCCGTAACTTTTTTTGCAATGCTGCGTTCAACGCCCCGTATGAAAATAATCTCCGGTATTTTACTGCTGCTGTTTACATGGATGATACTCAGCCGCTGCTTTATAATGAGGGAGCGGATAAGCGATGCTAAAGGCAAGGCCTGGTTCAACAATAAAAATGCTGAACTGGTTACCAAAGACACCCTTATTGGCGGAAGGAATATTCACTATGCCATTTGCGGCGATGCCAACCTGCCCACACTGGTATTTATACACGGCAGCCCCGGCAGTTGGTTTCATTACATGAAGTTTATGTACGACACGGCATTGCTGAAAAAATTCAGGATGGTCAGTTTCGACAGGCCGGGCTTTGGCTACAGCAATTTTGGCAAGCCCATGCACCTGCAGGCACAAAGCCAGTTGCTGCTGAAAGTGCTGCAATCCATCAAGGGAGACCAGCCTATGTACCTGGCAGGGCACTCCATGGGTGCACCCGTGGTGGCGCAGATAGCGGTGTACGACCCTTCACTCGCAAAAAAAATAATACTGATGGCTGCCCCGCTGAATATCAAGATGGAAGCCAAAGAAACCTGGCGGCATATCATGAAAGTGAAACCGCTGTTTTGGCTCCTGCCCGGTGCTTTTCAGCCCTCCAATACAGAGCTGCTGTGGCTGAAGAAAGATTTACAGCCCCTGGGTGAGGATATGAAGAAAATTACCTGTGAAGTGCTTTTTATCCACGGCGACAAGGACACCTGGGTGCCGATAAAGAATATTGCTTTTGGCAAAGAGAAGATGATCAATGCAGCATCCATTACTGCCGATACCCTGCATGGTGCCGACCACCAGATACCCTGGAAACGAAGGGAAGAAGTAAGGGATATTTTGCTGGGGTTGTATTGAGTGTCTGTGTCAGTACCCCGCAGGGTTCGTCAGACGCAGGAGGTTGAAGCAGTTCCTTTTCAAAGCAGTCCGGTCAAAAGAACCTAACCTACGGAAGGGGCCCTTTAAGACCGCAGCTGCCCAACCTCTTAATAATAAATCTTTAAATTTTCTTTCACCACATTGTTCACCACAGGGGATACAATTTTAACTGAATCCAGTGTGTGAGTGGTGGTCCAGGCCCTGGTAAGGTTGTGAACGGTGATGTCGCCGCATTCGGGCGATAATGTTAGCTGGCCGGTGGTATATACAAAAGTAATGGTATCGGCTGGCAGGCTGTTTACCTGGATAAAATATCTTAAAGAATCCGTTGTAGGGTTAAGAGCCAGAACGAGGGATGCAAGGCCGCCCTGCTGGTTGTAGATATAAGTAGTGGCACCGGGGAAAGTAAGCGTTAATGCAGTGGGCGTTACAGGTACGTCAACCATCCCGTTTTTATTGTAAAATCCGGCTTTGTAGTTCACGGTTTTTGATTGATCGCAAATGGTATAGTTGTCTTCGCAGGAAACCGCAAAGAGGCTTAAAATGACTGCTGTTAATGCTAGTTTATTGATTGTGTTCATTTTTGTGTGACAAAGCTACGAAATTGCGTTGCAAAATATCGTTTTACGTTAATGCCGTACCTCATTGTTGTAATGCCTGTGCCAAAAAAAGGGCTTCATCTACAGCCCCATGGCCCTGTAAATGGTTTCGTGTATTTTAGGGCGTACATTCATATTTAATAATTTCTTATTATCACCTCCTTCGGGGTTAACCCGGTTGCTAAGGAATACGAATACCAATTTACTGGCAGGATCGGCCCAGGCGCAGGTACCTGTAAAGCCCGTATGACCAAAGGTTAACGGTGATGCTGTTTTACAAGGGTAGGGTTCCTCTCTTTTATCGTTGTCTTTTTCGGGTTTGTCAAAGCCAAGTCCCCGGCGGCTGATGGTGCTGTGGTAGGTATTGAAATAATTGATGGTTTCGGGCTGCAGGTAGCGTTTACCGTTGAATATGCCTCCATCCATCAGCATCTGCATAATTACAGCAATTCCATACGCATCGCTAAATAGCCCGGCATGGCCTGCCACACCACCAAACATGGCGGCACCCGGGTCATGCACATCGCCCCTTATTTCCTGGAGCCTGAAATATTTTTCCCTTTCGGTAGGGGCCACCCGGTCCAGCGAAAATTTGTTTCTTGGTGTAAAGCCGGTGGCAGTAAGGCCAAGCGGTTTATAAAATTCCGCAGCCACGTATTCGTCAAGCGGTTTGCCGCTTACGGCCTCCACTATTTTACCCAGGAAGATAAAATCATTGTCGCTGTACACATATTTGCCCTGCTGGCTCAGCGGGCTTTGTAAAATGCGCTGGTAAAGAGTATCCCGCCAGTCGTTGCGCATAAAGAGGTTCTGCGCCACCCTGATGCTGAAAGAGTCGTTTTGGCTGGTGGAATAAAATTTCGTGTAAGGAATGCCATCCGCATTCATCGTTTCTTTGTAAAACGGGATAAAAGCCACCAGCCCTGCCTGGTGCAGCAGGATGTTTTCCAGCGTCAGGTTTTCCTTGTTGCTGCCCATTACCCAGGGAAGATAAGTGCCAAGTGTGGCTTTCAAATCAATCTTTCCCTGCTCGTAAAGTTTCATCACTGATATGGTGGTGGCGCATACTTTGGTTACCGAGGCCATATCATAGATAGTTTCCCTGGTAACAGGCTCATCACGGTTATACGTAGTATGCCCAAACGATTTAAAATAGGCAATCTTACCGTTTTTAACCACCATTACCACGCAGCCCGGTGCTGCGCCTTTATTTATGGCATCATTGGAAACGGAATCTATCCTGCTCAGCTCAACCACATCCAGCCCCACTTCATCGGGATTTGCCCGGGGCAAAAAAAAACCGAACTCACTATGCCACTGCCATATTTGTATGCTTCACAAACGGTTACAGGTAATTTGCCTTTGGCAGTTATCTTTCCCTCCAGCATGTCGGCTGCTGCATTTTGTGTAATATCGTCATCTTCATAGCAGGCAACTATATTTTTTGCTCCGCAGAAATTTTTAAGCGCATAGGGATTGCCAAATACAAATGTGATGGCATTGGTTTGCTGCTGCAGTTGTGTTACCAGGTCAACTGCTGGTTTGCTGATGCCGAAATTACCGGCAGGCACCCTGGCATAATTGTGGACACCGATGATCACTTTTTTGTACCGTTTCTTTATCAGTTCCACCAGCGATAAAATTCTGCCTGCATCCTGCTTGTAATTAAAATAAAACACATCTGCATTGTAGCTGGCACGCATCCTTTTGGCAAAAATGTTATCCGTACTGTTGCCGATGCTGATAACTGCTGTCTCTTTAGCTGTGGCCTTTTTTTCTACTGTCAACGGAAAGAATACATCATCTGTTTTGTTTAGCAATGTAATGGCATTTTCAGCAACTACCTTCTTCATCTCGTTCACACCTTTGTTAAGGTCGGCAGTAAGGTTGGTGAGGTTTACCGGCTGCAGGCTGCTCATGCCGTACATGTATTTGGCCACCAGCACTTTTTTGCAATGGAGGGCGATATCATCCCAGCTTAATTTTTTCTTTTTGATGGCCAGTTTGATTTTTTCCAGTGCCATGGGTACATCACCGGGAAGGCAAAGCATATCATTACCCGCAATCAGCGATTCGGCAGAAGCTGCACCATTGGGGTAAAACTTTCTTACGCCCTGCATTTCCAGCGCATCGGTAAATGTGAGGCCCTGGTAGCCCAGGTTATTGCGCATCAGCTCTGTTACGTTGTTTTTTGAAATAGACGTGGCCCTGTTGGGGGTATTGTCAATAGAAGGAATAAAAAGATGGGCAATCATTACGCTGCCGATTCCTGCTTTAAAAATTTCCCGGAAGGGGTACAGCTCCAGCGAATCCAATTGTGCCATTGTTTTATTGATAACGGGCAAGTCGAGGTGACTGTCAACAGCCACATCACCATGCCCCGGGAAATGCTTGGCGCAGGCCATCACGCCCACATCCTGCATACCTTTCATGTATTGTATGCCGTACAGGGCTACTTTGTATTTGTCCTCCCCAAAACTGCGGTCGTTAATTACCGGGTTGTTGGGGTTATTGTTTACATCCACCACCGGCGCATAGTTCACCTGTATACCAGCCCGTTTGCACTGCTCTCCCACCAGTTTGCCGTAGTTGTAAATGACGGAGGCATCCTGAACAGCCCCCAGCATCATCTGCTTATTAAGAGGTATGATACTGTCGAAACGCATACCCAGGCCCCACTCGCCATCAATGCACATCATAATAGGTGTTTTGGCCATGGCCTGCAGCCTGTTTACCACAGTGGCCTGCCATGCCGGCCCGCCCTGAAAAAGGCAAACGCCACCGATATTATACTGCTTTACCAATTCCGCCACTTTTTTATCGTAATACAAAATGCCATTGGGTGTTTTTTCCGACAGGCGCACCACCATCAGCTGGGTAATCCGTTCATCCTGTGAAAGTGTATTGTACACACTATCGGCCCATGCTGTGGCAGCGGGCAACCGGCTCACCGTTTGGGCAAATGCAGCAACAGCTGAAAAAAGCAAAATAAGTAGCGAAACAAATTTCTTAATACAACGCATAACTGATGGGGCTTAGGTTACAAATGTAGCCATTACTGTCCGGGCATCAAAAATAGTCGGATATTTTTTAGTGGGATAAGGATTGGGAGTATTTCAAATTGTCGCTGGTGGGTGAGGACCTGCCTTGGCCGGCAGCCTGCCTGTCCGGTAGGCAGGGCAGGCACCCACCAGGGCAGTGAGCCGTGGGCGGTGGGGACACCGCCCACAACCAGAAAAAAAAGCGACAATTTGGAATGTACCCTAAGGATTTTACAGCCGGGAAAGGGCTTTTGTACTGAACAAACAAATGCGCAGTCTTTTTTGTTAAAACCCAAACAGATCAATTGCCCGGCAAAATACTCATTACAGGTGCTAATGGCTACATCGGTCAGCGGCTTATACCGGCTTTGCTGGAGCAGGGTCATCAATTGTACTGCTGTGTGCGCAACAGGGAGCGGTTTGAGGATGAGCACAAGCATGAGCGTATACATACCATCGAGATTGATTTCCTCAATATTACTGAAGGGTTTTCCTTTCCCCCGGATATTGATGCGGCTTATTTCCTGATTCATTCCATGAGCAGTAAAGGCGGCTTTGAAGAAAAGGAAATAACCACTGCAGATAATTTTATTTACCTGCTTGAACGCACCAGCTGCAGGCAGTTGATTTACCTCGGTGGTATTGCCAATGCAGCAGAGCTTTCAAGGCACCTGCACTCCCGTATGGAAGTTGAAAGACGGCTGGTACAAAGCAGCATACCGCTTACCGTACTTCGTGCAGGCATTATTGTTGGCTCTGGCAGTGCTTCCTTTGAAATTATACGGGACCTGGTGGAAAAACTTCCCGTGATGATAACCCCCCGCTGGCTGAATACCCACTGCCAGCCGGTTGCTGTAAGAAATGTAATTCAGTTTTTACACAGCGTACTGCTTCGCAGCACTTCTTTTGGCCAGAGTTATGATATTGGCGGACCGGATATAATGAGCTATCGCCAGATGCTGCTGCAGTTTGCAGCAGTACGTGGGTTGAAGCGCTGGATATTTACCTTGCCGGTAATGACCCCAAGGGTTTCTTCCTACTGGTTGTACTTTATTACTTCTACTTCTTACCCGCTGGCTGTAAACCTGGTCAACAGTATGAAGGTGGATGTAATTGCAGCACCCAATACACTGGCTGCTGATTGCGGCATAGAACTGCTGCCCTACAAAACTGCAGTACAACTGGCTTTTGAAAAAATTGAGCAGAATATGGTACTCAGCAGCTGGAAGGATTCTTTCAGCTCCTCTAATGCCAACCAGCACTGGATGGAGCGGGTGGAAATACCGAGGTATGGATGTTTTAAAGATTTCAAATGGCGCCCGGTACCTAATGATAGTGATCAGGTGCTGAATAACATCTGGAGCATAGGCGGTGAAAAAGGCTGGTACTACGGAAATTTGTTGTGGCGCATCAGGGGATTTATGGACAAATTGGCTGGCGGTGTAGGGTTGCGGCGTGGACGTACCAATCTTAATGACATTCATCCCGGGGATGCACTGGATTTCTGGCGGGTACTGATTGCAGATAAAAAAAGCCAGCGCCTGCTCCTGTATGCCGAAATGAAACTGCCCGGTGAAGCCTGGCTGGAATTCAGGATCATGAAAAAAAACAATGTATTGCAACTGAGGCAAACGGCTGCCTTCAGACCAAAAGGGTTATGGGGAAGACTGTATTGGTACAGCGTTTTGCCTTTCCATTATTTTATTTTTAATGGAATGATCAGCAACATAGTAAAGACCAAAACTGCACAAAGCAGTTGAAACGGTAAATTGATTACAGCTATACAACTCCTGTGTTACTGCTGCGGTTGCGGATAGCATGGTACATTTCATGCATGATTTGCATATGTGGTGCGGTGAGCACTGCCAATCCAAGAAAGATGTATACAATCATGATACTGGTATCGGTAAACATAAAGCCTGCAGCGCCGAATAAACAGATGCCGCCCATTGCAAGTACACTGTACAGGCTGATTTGGCGGGTGATTTTTGCTGCTGAAAAAAGTCCATCTTTACGCAGGTAGCGTACAATGTTGCGCAGCGAAAGCAGTGAATGCCACACGATGAAGTAAAAAGTAAAGCCCAGCATCATGGGCAGGTTGTACAGGATGCATACAATCAGTGTAAACTGTACCAGGAACTCTCCTTTACCTGATTCTCCCGGTGTGCTGGCAGCAAAGTATACAAAGGTACTGGCAAAGAAAAAAACGCCACAGGCTGAAAGGAAGACATAACGGTATTCATCTATCGAGTTGATAAATGCAGCATATTGTATACCTGATTCAAAGGAGGCAAACAGCGGTTTCACTTCATCAAAATGATGGAGCAGTATCACGGCAAGTATCACCAGCCCGTAACTGATTACAAACAGTTTACCTGTAATGGTTTTGGTATTGAACCTGGAAAGGTCTGTTTCTCCGAAGTGGTATGCAGCAAAAATAATAAACAGCAGATTGCCTGCAAGGGGGAAAAACCACAATAGGGCTGCAAACAACAATAACCGGCCGATATAATTGATAAAAAAACGGGGTAAGGAGAATTTTTTGCTGCTGCTTTCTGTATTGCGTACAGCTACCAGCATATCTGCCGCACCATGAGGCACACCCAGTAATATAATACCGGTAAGGAAAATAATGAATTGCACATTAACCGGAACCGGCACTAAATATTGCTGAACAAGCAGCAGTGCAAACCCTGTAATCAGCAGTACTATCCTCATGGTAAAATGATTGATTCGTTTACAGTTGATTGAGCAGACGCCATATCATTCAAATATATTTGTTATACCTGTGCAGCTGGCTTTGTCGCCAGACAGGCGGTATTACATATTGGAACTCTGGCGTGGAATTGAAAAAGATAAAGCACAACCATAATTGTACAGTTGTGCTTTATCCTTATATTGTTTTACGCAGTTGCCGATGCAGGCTTATCTGCTTGTGCCAGTGCATAAATCACCAGGCCAAAACCAATTTTGTTGATGGCATCACCAATATTATAAACAATGTCAAGTGATACACCTTCCAGTACTTTCATTCCAAACAAACCACCTTCGGTACCGGCAATGTAACCGATAGGGTAGATGGCCCATCCCACCAGTACAAACCATGCAAGAGACTTGTTGGCTCTTGCCACAGCGGGTCCGGCATTATTGGCAAGTTTTGCCACATCACCAAACCAGATAAGGTACACGATGTAGAAATATGCAAGACCGCTTACGAAGCCCCATATCCAGCTTTGTTTTTCGGTGGGGTAAATTGCTTCGCCAATGTATCCTGTTACCAGCATGAATACTGACGCTGCAATCAGCTTCCAGAGCAAACCTATTTTGGCTCCGGCTTTTTTTGTAATGAGGTAAAACTCAACACACATAAGAGGCACGGTCAGTAACCAGTCAACATACCGGAAAAACGTGGGTGATTCACCGGTGGTGAGGTTGTAATCCCTCATGTAATAATAATGCACTGCGGCAATAAAAGTGATGATGCCGGAAATGAGGATAGAAGTGCGCCACTTCTTTTCAATATTCCACATTTCAAAAAAGAAAAAAACAGATGCGCCGAGCATAGCCATACACCCTATAAAGAAGGTGAATGCTACATAGTTTGTGTTGGAAATCGGAAGTATTCCGAGCAATGATTGGACCATAGTTTATCGATTTAGAATTAAAAAAAAATACAATTGTTTTGGTATTTCAACCCGTCCTTATCCGGTAGATTACTAATAACAGCATGAAAGTTTTAATTGTTTGAATTTTTCAAAAATTATTGAATTTATAGTCTTATTAGTAATTTCTGAATTTTTTGTGAAAGATTTCGGGTATTTAAAAGCCGGAAAATTGAACGGAATGGTTGCGGGCAAAGTGCTGCAGCAACAGCTGCCAGGTTTGGCCAGTTGCAAAGGGGCTGATATCAGGGTGGTGAAACTGTCCTGCTGAGTTGGAAAACTGGTGGCTGCCATACCCGGCATCTGAAAAAATATTAACCGGTGTAGTACCTGGCAGGGCAGACCATTGGAAAAGACTTTACATTCCGGTTGCCATTCCTCATCTGCCATGAGTGGATTAACCTGCAATGCCGTAAATTTGCAGTAAACAAAAAGGAGGACGATACATTTTGCCTGATATCATTCAATTATTACCTGATAACATCGCCAACCAGATAGCAGCCGGGGAAGTAATTCAGCGGCCGGCAAGCGCCGTAAAAGAATTACTGGAAAATGCCGTGGATGCCGGTGCCACTGAAATACGGCTGCTGGTAAACGATGCAGGCAAAGCGCTGGTGCAGGTGGTGGACAATGGCAGGGGAATGAGCGAAACCGATGCCCGTATGGCTTTTGAGCGGCACGCCACCTCCAAAATCAGAAATATTGATGACCTTTTTCACATCAAAACGATGGGTTTTCGTGGCGAGGCACTGGCCAGTATTGCTGCTGTGGCCCAGGTGGAAATAAAAACCAAAAGGGAAGAGGACGAAACCGCCACATTTATTGAAATAGAAAACAGTGTGGTGATAAGGCAGGAGCCTGCCGCAGGCGTGCAGGGTACCAGCGTGGCCATGAAGAACCTGTTTTTTAATGTGCCTGCCCGCCGCAATTTTTTAAAGAGCAATGCTGTGGAGCTGCGCCATATTGTGGATGAGTTCATCCGGGTGGCAATGGCCTTTCCTGATGTGTTTTTTTCGCTCAGTTCCAACGGGCAGGAAGTGTATCATTTAGAGAAGGGATCACTAAAGCAGCGCATTGTACAGATATGCGGCAATAATTACAATGCCAAATTGGTAGCGGTACAGGAGCAAACGGACTATATGAATGTAAGCGGTTTTGTGGGCAAGCCCGAAACCGCCAAAAAAACCCGTGGCGACCAGTACTTTTTTGTAAACAACCGTTTCATAAAAAGTGCTTACCTCAATCATGCAGTAATGGGCGCTTTTGCTGAAATGATCGGCAAAGACAGCTTTCCGATGTATGCCCTGTTTATTGACCTTGACCCGGCGCATGTGGACATTAACGTTCACCCTACCAAGCAGGAAATAAAATTTGAGGATGAGAAAATTGTGTACGCTTTTGTGCAATCAGCTGTAAAACATGCACTGGCGCAGTTCAGTATTACGCCCACACTCGACTTTGAACTGGATGCATCCATACAGCGGCTGGATGCAGTGAGCAAGCCATTTACAGAAGAAAAGAAAACTACGGCATCATCATCCCCCCTGTTCCAGGGTTTTACCCAAAAAAACCAGGCACATTTTATAGAGAAGAAAAGTGAGCTGAAACACTGGAAAGATTTTTATGAAGGGGGTGAAAAGGAGCCGGGTTTTAAATCACTTACTGCCGAATACAGTATTGAGCAACCTGCCAGTGAACCGCAGCAATCATCTGCCATAGTACAGCAGCAGTATCTGGCTGCATTGCAACTGCACAACAGTTATATCCTGGTTCCACACCATAAGGGTTACCTGCTGGTGCAGCAACAGAATGCACATGAACGCATATTGTACGAACGGTTTGCTGCCGCACTTGATGGTAAAGCCATTGCCACACAGCGCAGCCTTTTTCCTGCCACCATTGAACTGAGTACACCCGATGCTGTATTGCTGGGCGAACTGCTGCCTGAGCTGCTGCAACTGGGCTACCTGCTGGAACCCTTTGGCAACAACACTTTTGTAATACAGGGCACACCAGCCAACTTAGAGCAGGGCAGCGAAAAAACAGCCATCGAAAAAATGCTAGACCAGTACAAGCACTTCAGTACCGACCTTAAATTTTCCAAAAGGGAAAAAATTCTCCGTACCACGGCCTGGCAGCAGAGCATTAAAACCGGCAGGGTGCTTGCACAAACTGAAATGCAGCAGCTTGTTGACGACCTTTTTGCCTGCGCCATACCCAATACTACAGCCAATGGCAAGCCCACTTATTTGGAGTTTAAAAAGGATGAGCTGGATAAGATGTTTGGGAGATAGGGAGCAGGTTGACAGCTTACGGTGAACAGATGACAGTGGGCAGACTGAGCCTTTTATGTCCTTTTTTATTTCAATGCCTGCTTATACCGACGCTACTTATTAAATAGTCCAATCATTTATGAGCTAATCCAAAGCAGGTCGGCATAATACCACAAACAGTTGGACTAATTTGTATGTGTAATTGGTATTAGCGGTACAACTTGTTTTCTGAGGCATCGCTAAAGCTATGCAGCAATGCAAAATGATATTTTTAATTTGCATAAAAAACCGTGCAAAGTATCACCCTGCACGGTATTAAAATATGATATGCAATTGCCTACAATTTACTGGTAATCTCTTCCGACATAGGTGTTACCTTACTGTCAAATTTACTAAGCAGGTTGCCATTTTCGTCAATTAAAAATTTTGTAAAGTTCCAGCGTATTTCAGCATCCATTACGCCATTCAGGCTTTTTTGTGTAAGCCATTTAAAAATCGGTGTTGTATCATCACCTTTTACTGATACCTTGGCCGCCATGGGAAAGGTTACACCATAATTCTTTTTGCAAAATTCTTTTATCTCACCATTGGTGCCTGGTTCCTGTGCGCCAAAATTATTGGCCGGAAAACCTACAATCACCAGTTTGTCGCTGTATTTGGCATATAAAGCCTGCAGACCCTCATACTGCGGTGTGTAGCCACAGGCAGAAGCAGTATTTACAATCAGTATTTTTTTGCCTTTGTAAGCAGAAAAATCAATGGTGCCGCCATCAAGGGCTTCCACTTTAAAATCGTAGATAGATGCGGCAATTGCTTTTGGAGCAACAGGTTCATTTGTCATAACAGCAGAATTATTTTTTTGAGCGGCGCAGGAAAGGAGTACTGTACCGAGGATGAATGATTTTAACATGATGTATTGTTTGAGTTGTAACAAAGATATGGCTATTTTGTTCGGCCAGATACAGGACATGGATAGCCGGTATTTATGCTTATCTTTATTAGCGATTTTAATCCATCAACCTTTTATTATGCGGCAAATACTTTTTACAATCATCCTCTTTACCAGTATTAGCACTGCGGCCAGGGCACAAACCTGCAACTGGCAAGGTATTGATTCCAACTGGAACAACCCGGCGAACTGGAGTTGCGGGCGGGTTCCAGGCGTGGCTGATACGGTAGTGGTAGGCGGAGGATTTGTGCATTATCCCCGGCTGGATGGCAGTATTGCAGTAAATGATACATCGTCAGAAAATTATTATGTTTTTGCGCCAATATTATACAAGTGCCGTAAACTAACTGTGTTAAGCGGCGCTTCATTGCGTTTTACCAACGGGCAATTGCTATGCGCAGGCGAATGTGTTTTTAGCGGCACCATGTGGGGTGGTGGTATTACAGCCTATGGCGGCAGTGCCACAATAGATGGCAGTATTGGAGCTGCTAACCTTTCAGTAAGCGGTGCTGCACTTTACCAGGGTGCCGGACTCATTGTAAGGTATTTTTTTGTTTTCTTTCCGTCAGTTGGCGTAATTAACTCATACATTGAAGGTAAGTCGGGCGTTATAGGTGCAGAGAATAACAGCCCTCCCTTTGGCAGTATTACAGGGAGTACTTTTGCCGGGGCGATGAATATGTACGGCACCATGAACGGCAGTGGTAATCTTGTGCGCCTGAGGGAAAAAGATGGCGGTTCTTTTTTAACTTTTCCACAATGCCTTGGAAGCTGCTCTATGGGCAGCGGGCCGATGCGTTTCAATATACAAAACGACAGCCCGGCAGATGATACGGTAGCAGTGCAACTATGGTACGATACCCGCCTTCAGGGGAATGTTGTTTTTAATACCAATAACGATTGTGGTATTATGCGGTTTAAAAAAAATTATTATGATTTCGGTTATGGTGGTGGTCTTCCTCCGGGTCCATTTGATACCATTTTAATACAGGGCAACGTAACCATTGCCAATAAGGGCAATATCATATTTGATAATCCCTATAAAATCACCGGCACTATAACGCTCAATGGAGGCCATATCATCAGGGCTTGGAAGGGTGCTGTAAATACTTTTCCTCCGGGTGATACACTGCGCTGCCCGGTTAATTTCGGGTTGGGCCAGCTCAGCCTTGCAGGCGGTAAACTGTTTACCGAAACTACAATCAGCAACGATTCCATCATCAATGCATCAGCTACTAATTATATTGTAACCCTGCCACCAAACGGAAAACTGAAAAGAAACGTAAGCAATTTTCCAAGTCTGTTTCCTGTTGGTACCAGCACATCCTATAATCCGGCTACGCTTCTCAACAGTGGTACAGGCGATGCTTACAGTGTGCAGGTACAGCAGGGTGTATATGCCAATGGTACAAGTGGTGCATTGTTTACCAATAAAGTGGTTGACCGTACCTGGTATATTAATGAGCAAACACCCGGAGGCAGCAATGTTGATTTAACCCTGCAATGGAATGCCACAGATGAACTGTCTGCTTTTGTACGCAGCAATTGCAACCTGGCACATTACAATGGCAGCTATTGGGAAGGTGGCTTGTCCACAGCAGCAACTGGTACCGATCCTTTTACCCTGAGCAGAAGCGGCCTTACTTCTTTCTCCCCTTTTTCAGTAGGCAGGCAGGGGGTGCTGGCATCTGACTGCAATAATTTTACAGGTACGTCAACATCAGCCGGCATTGTACTGCGCTGGCAGTTGGTGCCGGATGGACAGCCCCACCAGTATTTTTTGCAACGGAGCAGCGATGGTGTACATTTCACTGATATCAGCAGGATTGAAAGTGGCAGCAATGGATTTACCGATAAAACATATAACAACGGGGCTAATTATTACCGCATCATGCAAACCAATACCGGTAACGCCACAGTACAATTATGCCGGGTTATACAGGTGGCGGGCAGCAGAAACCAATCTGTAGTGAGCATCCAGGGTAATCCTGTTGCAAATAATTTGATGTTTAATATTAACAGCCTGTTGAACCAGCAAATCTATTTTGAAATAGTTGGAGCAGATGGTCGAAAAGCAGACAGTTGGATGCAAAATGTACCCAGGGGAAACAGCTCACATAAGCTGCCGGTAAGCAAATTACTGCCGGGTATTTACCTGCTTGAAGTTGTGGGGCAGGATGTACAATCGGTGATACGGTTTATAAAAGAATAGCTTTCTGGAAATATTTTTTGTTTGTAAGCTGATTGTTTAACATAAAGTGTGAAATGGCAGACGATATGCTCAGGTATTTCTGATGGACCAACAGGCAGACCCGGTTTGAGTTAAAGCCTTACCCTATCCTTCTAACAGTAACAAATTGAAGGAATCAGCATATCAGCACATTTGCAAATTTGCACATTTCTTCACTGCCGCTCATAAGCCCCCATATCCGGCAACCCCACGTTGCGGTTTTTATTGTCAAGGTCTTTGAGTAAGCCGGTGGCAATACCCTTGTTAATTCCTGGTGCAGAGGGGTTAGTTATTCTGAAATCGTAATACCTTTTACTTACATCGATACTGTCGAAAGACGGGTTTTGATTTTTAAGTGAATTGGCAAAAGTTGCACTGGCAGGATCCGTCTGTGCCTTGTACAGGCAGTTGTTGAATGCCACCGTAAAGCTGTTGGCGCCCTGTTTGCTTACCGATATTTCATTATCTACCAAACCAAAATCTCCCCAGAAGATGCAGTTGGTAAAAGTTGCAGTCATATTGCTGGTAAGTAAAGTGGCTCCCTGTGCCAAAAAATTATTGGCCAGCAGCACAGGGTTTTTGTGTGTAATATAGTTATTGGAGTAAGTGGCCACGGTGCAATGTGTAAGGGTATAATTTCCGCCATATAATAATGCTACATTACTGCCGCAGTTGCTAACTAAGCTGTTATCGGCTACCATGCTGGTATTGATACAGAGCAGCCCGGCATCATAAGCATTGTCAATAATGCACTGGCTCATTTTAAGTTTGGGATTGGCATTGATAGATGGCTTATCCACTACTACAGCCTGGTAGGCATTTTTTACAATGGTGTAGTTCAGCACATTGTCCCTACTGGTTCCACGGAAATAAATGCCCGGCCATCCTGCCGGTAAATCTTTGTAATCAGGGTCTATCCGGTCGCCTGCAAAAACCACTTCATTGTTTTGGGTGCCGTTCACTATCATGGTGCCATCCACCAGCAGGGGCGCATCTGCATGTGCATAAATACGGGTACCTGCAGGTATGGTAAGGCGGGCAGTGGTGTCTACACGCAGGCTTCCCAGTATCACATAGGGTTTTGCATTGCTCCATGTTACATTACCGGTAATTACCTGGTTGCGCAGGAAATTTGCATTTTGCCCGAACGCCTGCAATTGCACATAGCGGCTGTTGCCATTATAATTGATAAGAATACTGTCGCTCACAATAAAAGGCAGATTGGCTGCATTGGGGTTGATGATTACGGAAACAAATACATAAATGCTGTCGTTGGCTGCAATTTCAATATTGCTTACCTCGGGGGCAGCAGTGCCGTCAATATTCAGCTTGTAAGCAGATGCAGCACCTCCCATCAGCCTTATCCTGTCTAAGCGCAGGCGCTGGTTATTATCGTTGATGATTTTAAAACTTTGGGTTACTGAGCCGGTGGTGGTAAACACCGTATCAAATTTAAGGGTATCGGCACTGGTAAACAGGCGGGCATCGGCGCTGGTGATAAAACTGTCTTTTTTGCATGCTTGTACAGTAAATAATACTGCAGCAGTAAGGATTGCTATTAGTTTTCTGTTCATTGTAACAAAACTACAAAGTTTTTTAACTGCCTGTATCATTATCATTTGCCTGCACAGGCCAGCGTGGCAATACTGAGGGTAGTACCCGGCACCTGCAGCATCATATTGCCGCAGGCATCCAGTGTGGCACCAGTGGTTACCACATCATCCACCAGCAACAGGTGTTTACCTTCCAGGGCAGCGGGGTTATTAATGATAAAGCTGTCCGCCACATTTTCCCAGCGTTCGGTTCGGTGCTTGCGGGTTTGTGTTTGAGTAAACCGCCTGCGTTCCACATTGCCCTTGCTTACGGGCACATGCAGTACCTCAGATATGCCATTGCACAATACGGTGGCCTGGTTATACCCACGTTGGTGTTCTTTGGCAGCAAAAAGCGGCAGTGGCACTAAAAAATCAATATGCCCAAAGCGCTCATTGTTAAGCAAAGCCTGCCCCATTAATTTGCCCAGGTATATGCCTATCTCCCTGTTGCCCTTGTACTTTAACTGGTGAATCAGCTGTTGTACCAATGCACCCTTGTTGAAATACAACTGGCTGTATGCAGCTTTTATGCCAAGCCTGCCGGTAAATATTTTCTCTACCTGGTTACCGGCACTGTCTGCAAAAAATGTATTGGGCAGATTGAAGATGCACTGCCCGCAAAGTAATTCCTTACTGCTGAGCAAATCACTTCCGCAGCCATCACAGGTATGGGGATAAAACAGGTGCAGGCTGCTGTGCAGGATGTTTTTAAGTGCTGTAATCATCTTTCATTCAGATTGCTGAAAATCAGTTATTGTAAACAGAAAATAAAAGTAGCTGATTTTTTTTATACCGTGTTTTCAGAAGCATAAAGCGCCCTGTCAAATGCAACCCTGCCAGCTTCAATCAGTTCCTGCGCCTTGTGAAAATCAAAACCCTTGCACACATCTCTCGGAATCTGGATCAGCAGCCCCGGCTGGTGCTTTTCTATCATCAGCTGTATCAGTCTTTGCTGTGTAAAATCGTAAGATATATTAAGTATGTCGATAAAACCCGGCGCTTTTTGTTTTTTATTTACCGGGGTTTCTGCATTTTTTTCAGCATAACCATGTACACTCACGGCCACTACCAGCACGTCGCCAGAATCGTTTACAGCGTTAAGTGGCAGCGGGTTCAGCACTGCGCCGTCTACCAGTAATTGCCCATCCAGTGCTACCGGCGAAAACATGCCGGGTATGGCAGTAGAAGCCCTTAAGGCGGTATAAAAATCACCGCTGCTGAAATGCACTTCCTCGTTTTTGAGAATATCAGTTGCTACCGCAGTAAAGGGAATGTTGAAATCCTCAATATTTCTGTCGCCGGTAAAACGCCGGAGCGTATTGTATACTTTCTGACCCTTTACAAAACCCGGGCCGGTAATATTCAGGTCAAATAACCGGAATACAGCCGTCTTGCTCAGCGTAAGCAACCAGTCCTTGTAAGCCGGCAGGTATCCGGCACAATACATACCGCCCACTACCGCACCTATGGAAGAGCCGGTAACAGAACAGATTGTATAACCTGCTTTTTCCAGTGCTTCAATAACACCAATATGCGCAATGCCGCGGGCACCGCCACTGCCAAGTACAAGATGTACACACTTCATATGAGAAAAGTAAGCATTTTTTTTGTGGTGGAGTATTTTTTATAAACATTCATACTTCCTCAGAATAAGTACTGGTATACTTCTTCCACCTTACCCAGTGGTACAATCTCAATACCAAACTGCTGTTTACCGATTGCTTTTTGGTTGTATTTGCTCAGAATGATCTTTTGAAAGCCGAGTTTTTCTGCTTCGGCAATGCGCTGTTCAATGCGGTTTACGGCACGTATTTCACCACTAAGGCCCACTTCGCCCGCAAAGCAGATATGCTGCGGTACAGGTATATCCTCATAGCTGCTCAGCAGGGCACATACCATCGCAAGGTCAATAGAAGGATCTTCCACCTTCAGTCCACCGGCAATATTCACGAATACATCTTTTACGCCAAAGTGAAAGCCTCCTCTTTTTTCCAGCACAGCCAGCAGCAACTGCAGGCGCCTGGTATCAAAGCCACTTACCGTGCGCTGGGGTGTGCCGTACACACTTTGTGTTACCAATGCCTGTACTTCTATCAGCAGCGGGCGCATACCTTCAATGGTGGCAGCTATGGCTATACCGCTCAGCGCATCTTCTTTTTGTGTAATGAGAATTTCTGACGGATTGCTTACCGGGCGCATCCCTTCGCCTGTCATTTCGTAAATGCCCAGTTCGGCGGTGGAGCCAAACCTGTTTTTTAATGTGCGTAAAATCCGGTATGCATAATGCCGGTCGCCCTCAAACTGCAGTACGGTATCTACCATATGCTCTAATATTTTGGGCCCTGCAATGCTGCCATCTTTTGTAATATGGCCAATAAGAAAAACAGGGGTGCCGGTTTCCTTGGCAAAGCGTTGAAACTCTGCAGCACATTCCCTTATTTGCGATACACTGCCCGGCGAAGATTCTACATAAGGCGACTGCAGCGTCTGGATGGAATCTGCAATCACCAGATCCGGTTTTAATTTTTTTATTTCTTTAAAAATGTTTTGTGTATTCGTTTCAGTAAGCAGGTAAAAAGATTCATTATTGATCTTCAGCCTGTCTGCACGCATCTTTATCTGCTGCTCACTTTCCTCACCACTGATATAAAGTGTGGTGATACCCTGCAGTTGCAGCCCTATCTGTAAAAATAGTGTTGACTTACCAATGCCGGGCTCTCCGGCTACCAGCACAATGCTTCCCGCAACAATGCCGCCGCCCAGCACCCGGTTCAGTTCCGCATCAGGTGATGGGATTCTTTTTTCTTCGGCACTGCTCACTTCACTCAGCGCAATTGTTTTCAGGTTACCGGTATTGCCATAATCCTTCCAGTCTGTTTCAGCTTTCTTATCAGTACCTTTCACTATCAGCTCTTCCACAAAAGTGTTCCACTCATTGCAGGAGGGACACTTACCCGCCCACTTGGCACTTTCATATCCGCAGTTCTGGCAAAAAAAACCTGTCTTTGTTTTACTCATGTAGTATTGCTGTTTTCAAAACACGAATGTAGAATTTTTTAAGGCAAGCAGGAGAAACAGCTTTCACCATCTGAGTCAATTGTTGTATTGAAAAATATTTTGCTGCAGTTGATCAGTTTGCATGGATGTTGCCGGGCTTTCATTCAGCACAAAGTAACTTGGCACACAAAATAGGTTTGATACCCGGAGGCTTTGAAGAATTTTTTTTGAAAGACTTTTTTTACTTGTATATGCCAAAGTAAAAGGGTCGGCTTTTGGCCAACCCCCATACTTACTAACCCATTAAATTCTGTTGCTAAATTACAAATTGCCCCCACATAAAAAAATATTTTTTTTCGGATGTTAATAAGTAACGGGATTTGCACAGCTTTTTTTAATCAATATTTTTTCTTTTAAATAATTGATATTCAATGTTTTATAAGAATGTGCCAATAAGTCATCCTTGAGTATCAGGCGGTTATAAAGCGGGAAAACATGAAAATTTAATTTGGTTTATAATGTAAACTACTTTACGTTTGCGATAAATTTAGAGAGATGCAAAAGGGACTTACAATTATAGCCATTTTATTAAGCTCTGTATTGCAGGCGCAGGTAAAAGTATCGGGAAGGGTAACTGATAATAAGAAAAAACCGCTTTCCGGGGTGAGCATCACCCTCAAAAACACTTATGATGGGGCTACCACCGACTCGGCTGGTAACTTTCTGTTTGAAACGGCAGAAAAGGGCCCCCAGGTACTGGAAGCCAGCAGCAGTGGTTACCGGTCCTTTGAGCAGGCCATTACCATTGGTAATGAGCCGGTTACAGTAAATATTTCATTAAAAGAGCTGGTAACCGAGTTGAAAGCGGTCATTATTACGGCTGGTTCATTTGAGGCAAGTGATAAAAAGAAGACAACCGTATTAACACCGCTGGATATTGTTACTACCGCCAGCGCCAATGCGGATATTACCGGGGCGCTTAAAACCCTGCCCGGTACACAGCAGGTAGGGGAAAGTGAGGGGCTTTTTGTACGGGGTGGCACAGCTACCGAAAGCAAAATTTACATAGATGGGGCATTGGTAAACAACTTTTTTTACAGCAGCACACCAGGTATTGCCACCAGGGGCAGGTTTAATCCCTTTTTGTTTAAAGGTACTATCTTTAGTGCAGGAGGGTACTCAGCACTATATGGCCAGGCCCTTTCCTCGGCATTGATATTGGAAAGCAGGGACCTGCCTGACCAGAGTTCTGCCGATTTTGGGGCATCTGTAGTGGGGCTTGGCGGGGGACTGCAAAAACTGGCTAAGAATAAGAAATCATCCTGGGGATTCTCATATAATTATACTGATTTGCACCTGGCATTTGCAATCATTAAGCAAAAGCAGGATTTTTTTCAACTGCCCGTTTTCCACCAGTTGGATGCCAATTTCAGGATAAAAACAAAAAATGGCGGCTTTGTAAAGTATTACGGTTATTTTTCTACCAATAAAGTAGGATTTCGTGGGCCGGATATTGATTCGCTGGTGCTGAGGAATGCATTTACGCTTAAAAACAGCAATATGTATCACAATTTCAGCTGGAAAGAGCGCATCCGCAATGGCTGGGGATTTACAGCATCACTCAGTTACAGTAATAATAAGGATGATATTGGTAATGAACTGCAGGATGCCGGCAACAATAAATTGATTATTACCAACCCGGTATTTTACGCTTTTAAAAATTTTACGGTGAACAATGATGCCCGGTATGCCCAGGCCAGGCTGGTGGTGGAAAAGAAACTGAAGGGGCTGAGTGCGGTTCGCTTTGGCAGCGATTATTTCTACAGCAACGAAGCGTCAACCTACACACTTTATAACGGCACAAGGTTCAGGGAATCAGTAAAAGATAACCTGGTAACAGCTTTTGGCGAAGCCGACCTGTACATCACCAATGATCTTGCTGTAAAGGCTGGCGGGCGGCTGGAACACTCTGCGCTGATGGATAAGGTAAATATAGCTCCCCGGCTTTCGCTGGCATACAAGTTTAAAGATGACAGCCAGGCTTCTTTCGCTTACGGAATTTTTTACCAAAATCCCGAACGCAGGTACCTCCCCGCTGCTGTAAGCGGATTGGATTTTGCAAAAGCCACACACTATATTCTGCAGTACCAGCGCACATCCAAAGATTATACTTTCCGCACGGAGCTGTTTTATAAAAAATACAATGCATTGTACAAAACAGCGCCCAACAGCAACGGGCAGGAAGTGGCTTCAGGCAATAACGGAAATGGATATGCACAGGGATTTGAACTGTTCTGGAGGGATAAAAAAACGCTCAAGGATGTAGATTACTGGATTTCTTATTCGTACCTGGATACCAAGCGTGACTTCCTGAATTATCCCATGGCGCTGCAGCCTTCATTTGCTGCAACACATACAGCAAATTTTGTGGTGAAAAAGTTTGTACTGCCCATTAAAACACAGTTTAATGCCAACTACAGTTTTGCAACCGGCAGGCCTTACTACCGCATTGCTTACAATAATGCACAAAGTAAGTACGAGGTAACCGACCAGGGTAAAACCATCAACTACAACAGCCTCAGCTTCAGTGTGAACTACCTGCCGGGAATAGGCAAAAAAAATGCAAAAGCTTTTGCCGTGTGGGTACTGGGTATCAATAATGTGCTGGGGCAAAACCAGGTGTTCAGCTATAATTATTCAAACGACGGCAGCCGTAAGGAGAGTGTAACGCCACCGAGCAGACGCTTTGTGTTTATCGGTTGCTTTATCAGCTTTGGTATCGACCGCACCCAGGATGCCATCAATAATAATCTGTAAATTCATAAAACATTTAAAAAATGTCAAAACATTATCAGCCTGCGCCGGAAGGCAAAGATCCGGTACTTTGGGAAATAGCTCAAAAGCGGGCCTCATTCAGGGGGCATCTTGTCTCTTACCTGATTGTTATTCCTTTTTTGTGGGCTGTATGGTTCTGGAGTGGCAATAATTATGGCAACTGGCACAGCCATTATCCATGGCCCATCTGGCCCATGCTGGGCTGGGGTATCGGCCTTGCCTTTCACTATGCAGGTGCTTATGTTTTCCCCAAAGCAAACCTTGTTGAAAAGGAATACCAGAAATTAAAAAACAATCAATAATAAAAAATCATCAGTATCATTGTTTATCAAATTCAAAATAATAAAAGTCATGAAAAAAATTATTTTCTCCCTCGCAATTATTGCTGCATCAATCAGTGCAACAGCACAAAGTGAAAAGTATCAAAAAGCCATGGCGGCCAACCTGGCTAAAATGGAAACGGCAAAATCGCCACTGGATTTTCAAACGTTGTCGGCAGGGTTTGAGCGGATAGCCAGCGCCGAAAAAGATCAATGGCTGGCTTACTACTATGCTGCACACACGCAGATACTGAATGGTTTCATGCAAAAGGAAGCAACCGGTAATGATGCCATTGCCGATAAGGCAGAAGCTTTGGTGAATAAAGCAGATTCACTGCAGAAAGACAATTCGGAAATATCCTGCCTGCGCAGCATGATTGCTACATTGCGCATGATGGTAAACCCCATGCAGCGTTACATGCAGTTTGCACAGCAGATCAACGGCTCAATGGAAGCAGCCAAAAAGCAGGACCCCACCAACCCCAGGCCTTATTACCTGCAGGCGCAGAACCTGAGGAACACACCGGAACAGTTTGGTGGTGGCTGCAAAACGGCAAAGCCGGTTATTGAGCAGGCAATGAAGTTGTACGAAACATTTAAGCCCGCTACTCCGCTGCACCCCAACTGGGGCAAAACGCAAGCGGCTGAATTGCTGGCAGGATGTCAATAAAATAATTAAAAAGCCGGTGCTGTATAAAGCACCGGCTTTAACTGTTTTAAGTAAACAATATGGAACAGGAAAATTTTTCGCCACAGGAGAGCCTGGCTATCATACAGAGTATGATTGCAAAAGCCAGGAATAATATTGGGGATAACAGCAAGCATCTTTTACTTTGGGGCTGGGTTACTTTTGCAGCATTCATCAGCCAGTTTTTACTCAAAAATGTGATGGGGTCCAATCAGCATTACCTTGTTTGGTTGATTATGATACCTGCCGGTATTGTGAGTATATACATATCCAAAAGCCAAAAAAGGGTGTATAAAGCCACCAGTTATATTCAGGATGCGATGAGCTATTTGTGGATGGGGATGGGCATCAGTTTCTTTGTGCTTTGTGTTATTTTCAGCAGGCTTGGCTGGGGAAATAATGTATATCCTTTTTTTATATTGATGTACGGGCTGGGTACTTTTGTATCAGGTAAGTTTTTGCAGTTTATCCCGTTGGTGGCCGGTGGTATTGCTGCCTGGGCATTGGCTGTTGCATCAACTTTTGTTACATACGACTACCAGATGCTTTTTGCTGCTGCGGCCATTATGGCGAGTTATATTGTTCCGGCCCACATATTGCGTAAAAGACAAAAAACAGAAAATACAAATAATTGAAATATGGCAGAAGAACAGCAACTATCTGAGCAGGAGAGCCTGCGGCTTATCAGCCAGATGATCAATAAGGCAAAAAACAGTTTTCATGATACTGGTATTGGCCCCATACTGTGGGGTGGCGTAATTGCATTGTGCAGTCTTGTTACCTGTGCCCGTTTGCATTTTGGATTTGAGCTGCCTTTCGATATATGGCTGCTGACCCTGCTAGCCATTCTGCCACAAATCATTATTACCTCCCGGGAAAAGAAAATGAGGCGTGCTAAAAATTATGATGATTCGGCAATTGATTATGTTTGGCTGAGTTTTGGCATTGCTATTTTTCTCATTTCACACATTAATATAGTATTCATTAATAAACTGGTGGAAATTTACAAGGTGTACGAAAAGGCTGAGGGTAAATGGCCCGGTTTCGGGCTGAGTAACTACAGTTCTTCCCTTATGCTGATGCTGTATGGCTTTCCTACTGTTATCACAGGGGCCATCATGAAATTTAAGCCTATGCTTTGGGGTGGCATTGCCTGCTGGCTCTGCTGCATCATCAGTGTGTACACTTCTATGGAAACGGATATGCTGTTAACTGCATTTGCTGCGGTGGTGATGTGGCTGGTACCCGGCATTATTTTGTGGGTAAAATACAAGAAAAGGAAGGCAAAGGATGTTTAAGGAACTTGACCCTATATTGCATTCTCAGTTGCGGCTAGCTGTAATCAGCCTGCTTATCGGCGTTAGAGAGGCTGAGTTCACTTTTATCAGGGAAAAAACCAATTCCACTGCAGGCAACCTCAGTGTTCAGATTAATAAATTAAAAGAGTGTGGTTATGTGGATGTAACCAAGCAATTTAAGGATAATTACCCGCAAACCGTTTGCAGAATAACAGCAAGGGGTATCTCAGCATTTGAAGACTATGTAAAAGCATTGCAAAGCTATATGAACCCCGGCAGCGGATAGCTGCTTTAACTACCAATACCACCCCGCCTGAATGCCCCATTTTTATCTTTTACTGCTGCTGTAAGAGCATACTTGGCATGACTTTGTACCGAAGTGGCCGCATTTACCAGTTTTTAGTAATATGAAGCCAATTGAACCCCTTTGAAGTTACGAAAAACTGTAATGTACTGCTGTTTTTTCGTATATGTGCAGCTTTTTTTGTCATTTTGGTGTCCACTGTTTTACCGTTCGTATAAAATAACATACTTTTAACGCAAATTTTTAAAAAACAACAGCATGAGAAAACTATTCTTAATGATGATGTGCTTTATGTCGGTTTCGGCCGCATCATTTGCACAGGCGATGGAGGCATCCGGTAAAGTTACGGATGACAAGGGTAACCCTATCCCAAGAGCTTCTATCAGGGAAAAAAATGGCCGCAAAGGAACCAGTGCAGGCGTTGATGGTTCTTTTAAACTCACCGTGGCCAATGGCGCTACACTGGTTATCAGTGCTACCGGTTTTGAAAGCAGGGAAGTAGCTGCAGCCTCCGGTATGTCAGTACAACTGGTGGTGGATGTAAAAGCATTGAACGAAGTAGTAGTTACCGGTACCGGTGTTGCTACCAGTAAAAAGCGTACAGCCTTTGCAGTAGAATCTGTAACAGCAGATAAATTGCCGCAGGCTCCTACTGCTGATATCGGTAATGCCCTGGTGGGTAAAATTGCTGGTGCACAAATATCCAGCATTGGCGGCAGCCCGGGTTCACCTACACAAATTTTATTAAGGGGTATCAATACCATCACCAATGGTACCAACCCAATGATACTGCTTGATGGTATCGAAGTAAGGTCTACCAGCCTGGAAAGCCTTGATCTTAGCAATATTGAGCGTGTGGAAGTGGTACAGGGTGCAGCTTCTGCCTCTATTTATGGTGCCCAGGGTGCCAATGGTGTTATCCAGCTGTTTTCTAAAAAAGGAAAGCAGGGAAAAATCAGCATTGATATTACTTCCAGCATTGGACAGAATGAACTGCTGAATATCGGTGGTGTTCAAAAATCAAAATTCCACTCTTTTAATGTTAATGCCAACAATGAAGTGGTAAGAAGCACTGGCGCAGTGCTTACGTTTGACCCTGTTACAGGTTCTTACCTCAATAACCCGGTATTTAACCTGATTTCTCCCACAAGCATTGCCAATAAGGCTTATGATAAAAACCTGCTTTGGTACGATCATTACAAAATGTTCTTCCAAAAAGCAAAAGTGTACAACAACTCTGTAAGCATTACAGGCGCCAAGGATAAATTTGATTTTGCTGTGGTAGCTTCAGACAGCCGCCAGGAAACCGTGTTCAAGGGCAATGGTAAATACAGCCGTTCCAATATCAGTTCCAACATTGGTGTGGAACTGGCCAAGGGTCTTAAATTCCGCAGCACTACGCAATTGGTGTATACAAAAAATACTCAGCTTGATGCAGATGGCCGCAATATGCTGTATGCCATCAACAACTCACGTCCTTTCGCCAACTATGAGCAGCGGGATGCCGCCGGTTTCCATTCACCTTATTTTGGTGATGCGGTTGGTGTAAATGGTTACAATTTTAACTATATTGTAGAAAATGCAAAATATGATGAAAAAACCATTGATGTAATACAGAATTTCAACCTGAACTACAAGTTTGCTAAATTTGTAGAACTGGATGCCAAGTATGGTATCAACAGGAGTTCATTGTCAAGAACTTTCAGGATTGCTGAGCAAAGCCATAGTGAAGGTGCAGCGTACTGGGAATACTGGGCAGAGTTCTACTCTCCCCGTACATCTTATGCTTCTCCCACAAAATCCATCGAGTCAGGAGAAATCAACCAGATGGAATTTGTTAATAATTTCCAAAACCTGAATGCTACTGCTACCATCAGGTTTGATTTTGAAAAAGATTTTCATCTTAAAATTCCGCTGCAATCATCTACAATAGTTGGGTGGGATTACCGCAAGAGCAGGGGAACAGATTACAGGAGTTATGGCTCTGATGCTCCGTCTTTCTCTCCATATACCTCAGCCGATATGGGTAACTTTAAAGTGGTTACCGATGATTTGACAGAATTTGCCACTTATGGTGTATTGGTTAACCAGCGTTTTGAGTGGTCTGATTTTGCAGGTATCAGTGCTGGTATCCGGAGCGACTATTCCTCTGCATTTGGTCGGGGATCCAAGCCATTTACCTTCCCCCGTGGTGATGCGTATGTAAGGGTATCACGCCTTGATTTCTTCCAGAACAGTGGTGTAAGTAATGTAGTAAACGAGTGGAAAATACGTGCAGCTTATGGCGAAGCAGGTATCCAGCCTGGTGCTTATGCCCGTTTCCCCGTGCTTGGTAAGGCTACTGTAGGTACACAAAATGCGTTGAGTTCACCGGTAGTTTATGCAAATCCTGACCTGCAGATCGAGGTGTCAAAAGAACTGGAAATTGGTACAGATATAGGTTTGAAGCTTAACAAAGGCAAATGGCTGAGCAATGCCAACATCGCATTTACTTATTGGGATCGTACATCAGAAAATGTAATTGACGAAATAGATGTGGCTCCCAGTATCGGTATAGGCCGCCAGTCCACCAACCTCATGACACTGAAATCAAATGGTATTCAGGCTTCTTTAAACCTGGCTGTATTAAACGATAAAGACTGGATATGGAATTTTACAGCCAATTTCAGCAAGCAAAAATCAATTGTTAGTGCAGTAGCTGGCGGTGCAGAAATCATCAAGCCATCAGCAGCAGGCAGTTCACAATATGTAATCAAGGCAGGTGAAAAAATCGGTCAGTTATATGGTTACCTGTTCTTGAATGCTGTTGATCAAAGGGACAAAGATGGTAATTTATATATACCGGCGACTGATCATGGCCTGTATGAAGTAGCCAGCAATGGTTATGTAGTTAATAAAGCCAGCAAGCAGCCTTATGCAAGTGCAGGCCGTTATGCATTGGGTGATCCCAATCCTAAATTCAACATGTCTTTCATCAACGAGATCAATTACAAGAAATTTGTAACGCTGGGTTTCCAGTGGGATTGGGTATATAAGAGCAGTTTGTACAACCAAACCAAGGAGTGGATGTACAGGGATGGTATTCATGCTGATTATGCAAAACCTGTAACCATTGCCGGACAAACCGAAGCATGGACAGCTTTTTACCGTGGTGCTTATGCAGTACGCCAGGCAAATGGTACAAAAAGCTACTTCCTGGAAGATGCTTCTTTCCTGCGCCTGCGCAATATAGCACTGGGTGTTGACATGGCTAAGTTTATCAAGGTGAAGGGAATCAATAAAGTTCAACTGGTACTTTCTGGCCGTAACCTGATTACTGTAACCAAATACACTGGTTTTGATCCTGAAATAAGTTCAGGTACATCCAATTCAGCCTGGGATCGTGCTGTTGACCACAACACTATTCCTAACGTAAAAACTTACCAGGCAACATTGAACCTTGGGTTTTAAGCTTAATAACTCTTAAATTGAAAAAGATGATAAAAAAACAATTAACAATATTGCTTTTTGCAACCGCTGTTTTGGCCAGTTGCAAAAAAGACCTGGCGGTACAGAACCCCAACAACCCCACACCCAATTCGCTTAATAATGAAACGGGTCTTGCGCTGTTTGCAACAGGCGGTGTGTATATTACCGGCTTTAAAAATGTGAAATATACAGATGGTGTATTTGGTCCTTTCTTTAGCGGCGCCATGGGTTTTCATGAGTTTATGGGTGATGTTATTGGTGCGGATGCTGCCAACGCATTTTTGAACCAGCTTGGCTGCCCCAACAAAGTAACATTTGATAACGGTACCAGTGTATTGAATCCCAATTCACCCAATACACAGTATGCTTTGATACGCCAGGCCAATACCAACCAGCAGGCGGGCAACAATTTTCTGTATTATGAGTGGGCCTATATGTACAACCTGATAGGTGCTTGTAACCTGGTACTTGAAAAAGTAGAAACAGTGCCCCTTACAGGTGATGCAGCTTCTAAAAAAGCTGCTTTTAAAGCATGGGCTTACTGGTGGAAAGGGTTTGCTTACAGCCGTATCGGTTCTATCTACTATGCTGGTTTGATAAATAACACATCATTTGCCACCAATGGCAATTATGTTACCAAAGAAAAGATCATTGAAGAGGCAAATATCAACTTAGACAAAGCAGTTGCTACCGCCAATGCAGCCCCAAGTGCTGCTAATTTCACTAATCAAATGGGTGTATTTATCCCGGCAATTTTCCAGGTAGGCCTGGGTAGCCCAACAAGCCCGGCAGAACTTGCCCGCAATGTAAGTACCATGAAGGCACGTAACCTGCTGGTAAATAAAACTACAGCAACCATGACGCCAGCCGACTGGGCAAATGTGCTAACATTGGCCAATGCGGGTATTGCTGCAGGCGACAATGTGTTTACTGCCCGTACTGATGTTCGTGGTGATTTGTATGCTTCAGGCCAGATGATTATGGGAAGGACACAATCAAATCTTGCAGGTGCTGCTACTTACAAACTGAGTGAGCGCTGGGTGCAGGAGTTTAAAGCAGGCGATCTGCGTAAAGATCAGAATACCGCTATCACTACTCCTTACCTGGGCCAGGCCGACAGGGGCAATGCTCACTTTACACGTTACGCACTGATTGATGGAGGAAACGGACTTTCAGGTGTGGCTGTATATGCCAATACAACACCTGGTGAATATGAACTGCATATTGCCGGTGATTATGAAGAAAATCAATTGATGAAGGCAGAAGCGCTGATCAATACCAACCAGATCAATCCGGGTCTTGCCATCATTGATGCCATCCGTGTATCTCAGGGAGCAGGACTTGCTGCTGTTTCAGGTACTGGTTTAACACTGGCCCAGGCCAGAGAAGAACTGCGCAGGGAACGCCGCATTGTTTGCGCTTTCCGTGGTCTTTCTTTTTACGATGCCCGCCGCTGGGGTGTAAGCGAACCAGCTTCAGCAGGAGGTGGCCGCACAGGCTGCACCTTGTTAACCAATACTGGTGTGGTAAGTACCAATGGCTCTATTGATTATGGCTATCTTGATTACTGGGATGTTCCCGGTAATGAACTTACCTATAATCCTCCTGCAGCAGGCAGTGCGCCCATAAAAAATCCAAAACAATAATCAAAATATCCGGTAAGCCAGCACAAACAGTGCTGGCTTACTTTTTTAAAAGAATGTCTGTGAAAATTATATTAACTTCCCTTGCTTTTTTTCTGGCTGGCCATATCATGGCACAGTCTGCTAATTCTCATTCATCAATAACCAGTAAGGCAGGCAGCAATGGCCTGCTTGTGATGCTGATTGACAAGGATGGTAAGCCATTTACTTACGGCAATTCCGATGTGGACGGGCATCCTTTTTTTAATGAGAACTGGGGCAGGGTAAACCTTAAGCTTACCAACGGTAAATTATATGCAGGGGTAAAGGCAAGGCTGAACACTTTTAACAACTACCTGCATTTTATGAGCGATAAAGGAACCGAAATGTACCTGGAAGCCGGGGAAGTAAGCCGGGTAGAACTGGTAGACTCAGTAAAGCAGGACAGTGTGCTGCTGAGTTTTGTAAAATTAACCACCGCCGAAAACGGGAAAGATGTTTTCTTTTTTTATAAAGTGCTTTCCGAAGGAAAAATTATGCTGCTGGAGCGCCACCGTAAAAAGATAAAGGAAAACAAATCCCTCTACTCGGGGGAGATAAAAAGGTTTTACGAGCAGTATGAAGATTATTATGTTTTTGCTGCCAATGGGCTTTCCCCGCTGAAGCGCAAGGAATCCTTCTGGCAGCCACTGATGCAGGATAAATGGACAGAGATGCAGGCATATGCCGGTAAGAACGATATCGGTTTTAAGTCGTTGAGTGATATTGTAAAGATGGTAACCCGTTACAACACGCTTTTTTAAAGGTACCACAGGCTGCTAATCCTGCCATATGTCATAATAAGATGGTTCCCTGTTTATCAGGCGGATAACCACTGCCGGGTTAATCAATTCCGGTTACTGGAAATCATTTAATTTTAAGTGGTTCATTTACTATCAAACCCTGTTTAGATTATTGATTATGAAACTGATCCTCATTGTATCCCTTTTGTTAACAGGGAATACCTACGCACAATTTCTTGCAGATGCCGCAAGACCCCTGCCACGTACTTTTGCCAGACCCCTGCCGCTTACAACTGATGGCAAACAGATAGCCAGTCAGAACCCTGACATAGCCGGCAGCCCTTTTTTTACTGATAACTGGAGCAATACCAACCTGCAGCTGGCCAATGGTGATGTATTCAATGTGCCAAGTGCAAAACTCGACCTTATGAATCATACCCTCCACTATATCGACAGCCGGGGAGAGCAGATGTACCTGGAAGCAAAAGAACTCAAAAGGGTGGAGTTTACGGCAGACAGTGTGCTGTACAGTTTTATGGTGCAAACCACCGCAAGGGGCGGTAAAGATGTGTCTGCTTTTTACAAAGTGCTGTCCGAAGGAAAACTAACATTGCTTGCACAGTTGAATAAGAAGCTGGAAGAGGATAGAAACGGGTATACACAGGAAGTGAAGAAAGAGATTGTAACAAAAGAAACGGCTTATGTGTTATACAATGCTGTGCTAACCCCCGTTAAGTTCAGGGAGTCTTTCTGGCAGGCTATGATGGCGGATAAATGGGCTGATACGCAGGCCTATGCAGGCAGGACGGACCTTGGCTTTAAATCACTGGCAGATGTACAGAAAATAGTTGCTTACTACAACAGCGCTCAATAACGGATGCGGTATTTTACAGGTGCAATACAGGAGATGGAATGCAGGTAACCTGTTTTTTACAGCCCTTTCAGTACACTGTACGGTCTTTATTACTACCTTCACTGCTTACAAAAGAGTACTTGATTTTCACAAAAATTTCTCTTCAGTTCACTGGAATTGGTAAGTGTATGAGAAAAGACCTTATTATTTTTTTTGCTGTAATTACAGTCAGTTATGCCAGCTTAGCCCAGGAGGCCAGTAATACTATGCTCTGGCGTATCAGCAACCCGGGCGATGGCAAACCCTCTTATCTCTACGGCACGATGCACATTGCTCAGAAAGAATTCATGCTGTTTACCGACTCCCTTTACAGTGCCATCAAAGAAACAGATAGTTTTTTTGGAGAACTGGATTATGATAAAATGTACACCATTTTTACTGATACCGGTACAATCGGCTATTTCAGAAAAAAAGCCGATTATCTTGATTCTGTAACAAAAACCAGTGGCTGGAAATTGATGGTGGAGCGCATGAACAGGAAATACGGTACAACAGTTAACCCCGACAGCCTGGGGCAATTTATGAACTTCAGTTCAAAAATATCCACTGAAATGTACCGTGAAGAGCCTGGTGTAAAAGCCATGGACCTGATGCTCTCCGATTTTGCAAAATCACTTGGAAAGAAGACCGGGGGACTGGAGACCTACCTGCTGCAGATTGACATGATGTATAATATTATCGGGGCAAGGGTGCAGGATACTACCCTTGATTTTGACAATGAAGCAGAACTGATCTCCAATTTTAAACGCTATTATTTGAACCAGCGGCTGGACTCTGTTAACCTGTACCTGCAGGGTGTTAATGCCGGTTACCGCAGTATCATATTTACAGGCAGAAATAAAACAATGGCTGATTCAATTGCCATGCATCTTAGTGCCGGTCCGGCTTTTTTTGCCATTGGCTGCGGTCACCTGCCGGGTAATGAAGGGGTGATTGAACTGATGAGGCAAAAAGGCTTTACTGTTTCACCCGTTCATTCGGATAACAGGATATCGCTGCTGCTGCTGAATAAGCTGAAAGCTACCTGGGAGAAGAACAACCCGCCGGATGCACCAAAAAAAATGAGTGATGCCGAAATGGATACAATGCTGAAACGCATTAATGACAGTAAAATTCCTGAAAGTGAAATAAAGGTGGAAGTAACTGATGTTAAAATGACACAATTACCTCATGTGCCTCCGCCACCACCACCTCCTCCGCTGCCGGTAAAGAAAAAGAAAGGAAGCCCCTTAAAAAGAAACTGATTAAATTTTTTACAGATGAACTTATATACGATCAATACAGGCTATTTTAAACTGGATGGAGGTGCCATGTTTGGTGTGGTGCCTAAAACGATGTGGAATAAAGTATGCCCGTCCGACGAGAATAATATGTGCCCCTGTGCGCTGCGCTGCCTGCTGGTGCAGGATGGCAACAGGCTGGTACTTATTGATAATGGTATTGGTGATAAGCAGGAGGAGAAATTCTTCAGCCACTACTACCTGTATGGAGATGTTACACTCGATAAATCACTGGCGGCACATGGTTTTACCAGGGATGATATTACCGATGTGATCCTTACTCACCTGCACTTCGACCACTGCGGGGGCAGCATCATACGCCAGGGCGGCAAGCTGGTGCCTGCTTTTAAAAATGCGGTATACTGGAGCAATGAGCGGCACTGGCAGTGGGCCACTGAACCCAATGACAGGGAGAAAGCCTCTTTTTTAAAAGAAAATATCCTGCCCATAAAAGAAAGCGGGCAGCTGCAGTTCCAGGATCACAACCAGGCTGCTTCGGCCATACTTCCGGGCATATCGTTTCATTATGCTTTTGGGCATACGGATGCCATGATGCTGCCTAAAATTGAGTATAAGGAGAAAACAGTGGTGTTTATGGCAGACCTGCTGCCCTTTGCTGCTCACCTGCCCATACCTTATGTAATGGCGTATGACATGTTTCCACTTACTACGCTCAATGAGAAAAAGGCTTTTTTAACCGAGGCCCTGCAAAATGATTATGTGCTCTTTTTTGAGCATGATGCCACTATTGAATGCTGCACCCTGCAGCAAACAGAAAAAGGTATCCGTAGTAAGGATACCTTTAAGCTGAACGAGTTATAATAATGATATCAAACTTATCTTACACTCACCAGGGAGCTGAGGGGGTAACGCAGGTTTTTGTAGCCCATCATATCAATTTTAACACTGCCTACCGAAATGGGACTTTCCACCCTCAGCAGCAGGTGGTTGGGGTCGTCGCTTACCCAGGCATTCATTTTTTCGCCGCCTTCAAAGATGGTACCTTTTAAAAGTAGCGGCTTGAATTTGATGGCATTGAACTTACCATAGCGTGTTTTAATCCGCTCTTTGCCCATATAACGGATATACATATGGAATACTTCGTCATCCAGGAACATATCGAAAGGGATTTTATCGCCCACTTTGTACTGCGAAAAATCAATATTGCGGCAGTAGTACACTGCGCTCACCACATCCTGAATGCAATTGCTTACTTTGTAAACGCCATTGGTGCTGGTGGCAGTAGCCGCATTCTGGTTAAAAGTTACATTGTTGTATTTTTTATATCCTCCCTCATCCACATTGCGGATGAATTTATAGGGCAGCATGGTAGCCGTGTCGATATAGCTTTCGTAGCGGTCCCTTACTTTAAAAAAACCATCAAAAAACGAATAGCTTTTACCTTCACCCACACAATGGTACACCGGTTTACCATTGTACCGCTCAATACTGGTACTGAACGTGGCCTCACCAGCGCCGATATAAGCTCCCAGGGCGCTGTAAAAAACCTTCATGGTTACCACTTCCCCATCCTGGAAAGCGTAGTTTTTAATGCCGCACTGGGCAACCCTGGTCGCAGGGCGAAGGCTCATGCAGCATAAACCCAGTACTAAAAAGCCAAACTTTGCGTATTTCATCATTTCTCCTTAAAAATTTTATTTCCAAGTATTAATAAACTGCCGGCTAAGGCAGGTATAAAAAGATTGATAAACCAAATCCCGAATGTTACTGCCAGGATACCCAGCGTATTGCTGCTGAACAACCCAAACAGGCTCTGGCCTATTTTTCCCCTGATGGGTAATTCTGCAATGGCAAATGTGGGAATGATCGCCAGCATCCAGAACATTACCGAAACCACCCACAAACTTTGCCACCAGTTTGTATCCACCTGCATCAATTGTAACATAAAGGTGTACTGTAAGACGAAAACAAAGTACCGGAGGGCACTCAAAAACAGCAATCTTAACAAAATTTTTGCATCAAAGCTGTCGAGTACGCTGATGTAGTGTACAAATTTTACAGAATAAGGCAGTTTCTCCACAAGCCGGATGAGCCAGCTCAGCCTGAAAAAGAACAATACCATCACTATCACCACAAAAATACTGATGTACAGGAATGTTTTTATCCAGAAGGGAGAAAGCCCGAATAAGGTACCTGAAACGGGGTGCAGCTGGTACAGCATGTAGCCCAGCCCTCCGCAGCCAAATAAAATGGTGATGATGAGTTGTGAAATACTGCCCGCAATGGAAAGGGACACCGCTTTTATGCGGTTGCCTTCGTGAATATAAATGATGCGGCCGCCATACTCGCCAATGCGGTTAGGCGTATTGAGTGATACGGTAACGCCGCAAAGTACCGATTTACAGGCTCTTATATAGCTCATTGGTTCCAGGGCATTTACTAAAAGCTGCCATTTGCGTGCCTCAATACCCCAATTGATTACACTCAGCAATATAATCAGCCAGAACATCCATGCCAAATGGCCAAATGGTGCTTCTTTTATCAGGTTGATGGCTACCGGCAGGTCGGGCTGTGCACTTACCTGCTTATACAGCGAGTAAAAAAGCCATAGTGCCAGCAGGGGGCCAACAAACCAGGTAAATAATATATTGAGTTTTTTTTTCAGCTCTGTATTGTATGCGGGCAAAAATACGCTATTGTGCTCATTTGGCGGTTGTAGCTCCCGGGCAGTCTGCCGTGGGCGGTGTCCCCACCGCCCACAACCACAAAATAAAGCGACAATTTGGAATGCCCCCCGGCCCCGTACAATTGATCAGCTGTAAACGGGTGCTTTTTTTTTAATAACCGCATATTGGAAAGCCCAAAGCGCAAACAAAGAGGCATGAAGGATGAATGAAGGATGAACGAACTGTACTTCAAACTTATCAGCTAATCAACTTTCTTCGTCACACAAAAGTATACAGGTTAACTTTGTCCCCATTTCATGTTACTTTGTACCGCTGATGACAAAAAAATCAACCATAATTCTTGGTATTGACCCTGGCTCGGTAATAATGGGGCATGGCATTATTGAAGTGACTGGCAAAGCCATTACCCTGCTGGAAATGGGGGTGCTTAAAATGAGCAGTAAGGAAGATACTTATGACAGGCTGAAGCAGGTATATACCGCTATTGAAACATTGGTAAAAAAATACAAGCCCGACACTTTTGCCATTGAAGCGCCTTTTTTTGGCAAGAATGTGCAGAGTATGCTTAAGCTGGGCCGTGCCCAGGGCGTAGCTATAGCAGCGGCCATGCGGTACGGTGTGCCGGTAACAGAGTATTCGCCCAAAAAAGTGAAACAGGCCATTACAGGCAATGGCAATGCCAGCAAGGAGCAGGTAATGAAAATGCTGGAACGCATTGTGCATATTAAAGATGGGTCAGATTATTTTGATGCTACCGATGCCGTGGCAGTGGCCATTTGTCATCATTTTCAGCAAACATCGCCGCTGGCAGCCACGCTTAAAAAAGCCAAAGGTTGGGATGATTTTATCAGTAAAAATCCGGGAAGGGTAAAATAGCATTTCTACAGGTGTGCAAGAATAGCATCCTGCACTTCTTTCAGCTCTTCCGGCGACAGTTTGAGTTTGTCTCTTGTAAAATTCAAATCATCAGCCGAATTGATGGGCAGCAGGTGTACATGTGCATGCGGCACTTCCAGCCCTACCACGCTGATGCCGCAGCGGTTGCAGGCAAAAGCTTTTTCAATGGCATGGGCAATGGGCCGGGCAAATGCAAGTATGCCGTCAAGGTAAGCGGCCGGCAGGTCAAAAAACTGATCGGTTTCAATTTTGGGCACCACCAGTACATGCCCTTTTACCAGGGGAAAAATATCAAGGAATGCAAAAAACTGTTCGTTCTCCGCTATTTTGTAAGAAGGGATTTCCCCGGCAATTATTTTTGAAAAAATGGTCATCCTGTTTTTAACTGGTGGTTAAATGGTGATTTTATCTACCCTGAATTTGAGGATGCCGGCAGGCACCTGCACTTCGGCAATATCACCCGGTATTTTGCCAAGTAATCCCTTGCCAATGGGGGAGGTAACAGAAATTTTACCCGCTTTTAAATCGGCTTCTTTTTCAGAAACAATCTGGTAAGTAACCGCTTTTTTTGTACCCATATTGGTTACTGTAACTTTAGTGAGGATGCTCACCTTGGTAACATCAATATTATTTTCATTCAGTATCCTTGCTGTTGCAATAATTCCTTCCAGCTGCTTGATTTTAGCTTCCAGCATACCCTGTGCCTCTTTGGCCGCATCGTATTCGGCATTTTCTTTTAAATCGCCCTTTTCCCTTGCCTCGGCAATAGCCCGGCTGGCAGCGGGGCGCTCCACCCCCTTCATCTGCTGCAGTTGGGCCTTCATCTGCTCGAAAGTATCGTTTGTTACATAATTTACTTCACTCATAAAATCTCACTTTATCAAATAGCTCCCCGGAGGGGTTAAAGAAAAAAAAACAACGCCCCGGTCTTGCCGGAGCATTGCATGTGTTACAAATATACGATTTTTATCGAAAAATTACTATTTCTCCGGGTTCAGCTATTTACCACCAAAAAGTTTATCAATCACTACAGCGCTCATTTTGTAAAAAGCTTCATGGGAGTACCCGGCTATATGGGGCGTTACAATCACGTTTGCCTGGCTGCACAAAAAATCCAGTTGCTGTTGCTGTTCGGCAGAAAAAGTGGCCATCTTCTCGTTTTCCAGCACATCTATGGCTGCGCCGGAAATCTTACCTTGCTGCAGGGCTGCAATCACCGCATCCATATCAGCCACTGCTCCCCGGCTGGCATTGATAAAAATGGGTTTTTGCGTAACGGCATCAAAAAAAGCGGTATTGGCAATATGTTTTGTCTCTTCTGTAAGGGGAATGTGCAGGCTGATCACATCCGCATAGCGGCAAAGCTGCTCAAGGCTTGCCTCTTTTATATAATCCCTGGCAAAGCCAAACTTGTATTTATCAAAGGCCAGTACGGTTACATCAAAAGCGCCAAGCAGTTTTGCAAAAGCAGCACCGGCATTTCCATATCCAATAATACCTACAGTTTTCCCACTCAGTTCTGTCCCCCTGTTGGCATCACGCAGCCACAGGCCCTGCTTTACTTCTGCCGCACTTTTGGTAATATGGTTCAGCAGGTTCAGCAGCATTGCAAGCACATGCTCTGCCACAGCATTGCGGTTGCCCTCCGGGCTGCTTACACAGGTAATGCCTTTAGCCTCAGCATAGGGCAGGTCTATCAGCTCCATACCGCTTCCCAGCCTCCCAATCCATTTAAGCTTAGTGGCTTTGTCTAAAAGTGGCTTGTCAATTTTGAGCCTGGTTGTTACAATCAGGCCCTCTGCATCCGGAATAAGCCCGGTCAATTCATCATAAGTAATGTCAGGGAGGTACAGCACTTTATAGCCACGCTGTTGCAGGGCTTCCGTTAAATACTCATGTGCTTTGGCTGTAATGATAACCATTTGGTAAGGTCAATTGAAGTAGCCTTTGTTATTTATAAGCAATCATGCTTATCTCCACATTTACATTCCTGGGCAAACCTTTCACGGCCACTGTTTCCCTTGCAGGAAAATCACCTTCAAAGTACTTGCCGTAAATTTCATTCACCTGGCCGAACAATTCCATATCGCTCAGGAAGATGGTGGTTTTTGCTACATGATTAAAATCCATACCGGCTTCTGCCAAAATGGATTTCAGGTTTTGCATCACCTGGTGGGTTTCTTCAATCATATCGGCATTGGCCAGGTCATTGGTGCCGGGTTTAAGTGCTATCTGTCCGGATATAAAAAGCATATTACCTGCCAGTACTGCCTGGTTATAGGGACCGATAGGCGCTGGTGCATTGGTTGTATGGATGATTTGTTTGCTCATGTTTTTGTGATTATGGGCTGCAAATATATCTTTTATGTGCCAGCTATTTGCACAAACTGTATTTTTAAACGATTTTTGCCCCAATAAAGCAGCGTATGAATTTTATAGTAACAGGCAGTGATGCACAGTGGGGTATACTTCGGCAGTGTGGTGGCAGTGATGTGCAATGGGGGCGTGCAGCTTCAGTGGCAGCAGCAGCGGACATGCCGATGGATGCATTTTTTTATTTGGAAGAGGATGGAGCCATACAAGACTTCAGCCGCATCAGCAAACCTGTATTGGTCAATTGCATTACGGGTAACTGTACATCTGTTGCCAACCAGGCTGCCGGTATTAATGGCTGGCCCTTTTTTTTGCAGCAGCAAAACTGGGAGGTAAGTGGTACGCTAACCAGTGAAATAACCACCATTTTCACTGCATTAGGTAAAACCATTACTGCAGTACCGGCCGAACCCGGTTTTATTGCACCCAGAATTATTGCAGCCATCATTAACGAGGCTTTTTTTGCACTGGAAGACGGGGTAAGCACAAGGGATGATATTGATACTGCTATGAAGATGGGTACCAATTACCCCTATGGCCCTTTTGAGTGGGCCGGGTTGATAGGGAAAGCAAATATTTTCCGCCTGCTGCAGCTGCTGGCCAAAACGGATGCACGCTATACACCTGCCCCACTTTTACAAAATGAAGCCGTACAGTAATGGGATATATATTAAGTATTGATACTTCTACAGAAACAGCGCAGGTATGCCTTTCTGCCAACGGACTTTTACTTGGCAGCAGAACCAATACAAATCAAAAAGACCATGCTTCCTTTTTGCAGCCGGCAATAAACGACCTGCTGCATGACGTGAAAGCCGGGTTTAGCGACCTGGTGGCTATATCAGTGGCTAATGGACCGGGCTCTTATACCGGGCTAAGGGTGGGTTTAGCTAGTGCCAAAGGTTTGTGTTATGCCCTGCAATTGCCTTTGATTACTGTTGGTACGCTTGAGCTGATGGCGGCCTCGGCTATTGAGCAGGCAGCCCCGGCAGACCACCCAACTCTTTTTTGCCCGATGATTGATGCCCGGCGGATGGAAGTATTTACGGCAATGTATTCCGAAGAATCAGAAGAACTGCTGGCACCAGCTGCTATTATTTTAGATGCCGGTTCCTTTGAAGCATATCTGGAGCAAAATCGCATTATTTTTACAGGAAGTGGTGCAAACAAGTGGAAAACCATCTGTATGCACAAAAATGCTTTTTTTGATAATATTAACATTTCTGCAGCCGTTTTTAGCCGTATTTCTATGCAATTATTTGAAAATCAGCAGTTTGCAGATTTGGCGTACACTGAGCCAGCATATATTAAGGCATTTTATACTACGCAAAAAAGACAAGGGGAGTAACCGCAAAAGACATATTACAATGTTTCGCCATTAAAAGGTAGTTGGTTATGCAACCAATTATACCTTTGTGTACTCTTTACACATAGAAACTAAAAAATTTTTGTAATATGTTAGTAGTGAATAAAATTAATGAAATGGAAACTGTTTTGGAAGAAAGCAGCAATGAAATCGAAATTTTGAAAATGGATTACCACAATTTAAAAAAAGCAGCATTGGTTTTAAGGGCTTTAAACCACAAATTGCGCCAGCAAATGATTGCCCTTATTGAAGAAGGCGGTAAATTGACCGTAACCGAAATTTATGTAAAGATGCGTCTTGAGCAATCAGTAGCATCTCAGCACCTGGCTATATTACGTAAGGCAGGCATCGTGGAAACAGACAGGGATGGTAAGTTTATTTACTATACCGTAAGCAAAAAAAGGATGGAAGAGATCAACAGGTTTGTTGAGGACCTGGTTGGTTAAGCATGAGGAATTGTTGATATAAAAACCACTTTCGGGTGGTTTTTTTGTTACCGTGACGCAGGGAAATCATCATCCGGATGTTCAATAAAGTCATCCTGCTTATCTTTGCGGTATTAAAAGCATGAAGAATGGCCCTGTTTATTCAGCAGCAGCCAAAAAATAACAAATATGTATATAAAGCAGTTATACACAACCTGCCTCAGCGAAGCAGCATATTATATTGAAAGTGAGGGTGAAGCAGCCATTATTGACCCTTTACGGGATGTGGATACCTATTTGGCGCTGGCTAAAGAGAGAAATGCCACCATCAAGTACATTTTTGAAACACATTTTCATGCCGATTTTGTTAGTGGCCACCTGGATTTGAGCAGGCAAACCGGCGCACCAATCATTTATGGACCGCAAACGGTTACCAGCTTCCCGGTACTTGTGGCAAAAGATGGTGAAGTATTTACGCTGGGCAAAACGAGCTTTGAAGTGCTGCACACACCCGGCCATACCATTGAAAGCACCTGCTACCTGCTGAAGGATGAAACAGGCAGGCCCAATGCCATCTTTACAGGCGACACACTTTTTGTGGGTGATGTGGGCCGCCCCGACCTGAGCAGCGGCGATATGACCAGTGAGGAACTGGCTGCTATTATGTACGATACGCTGCAGCAAAAGATAATGCCACTGGCAGATGATATTACGGTGTACCCTGCACATGGCCCCGGCAGCAGTTGCGGTAAAAGCCTTGGCCCGCATACGTTCAGCAGTATTGGTGAAGAAAAAAAGACCAATTACGCATTACAGCCCCAAAGCAGGGAAGCATTTATAAAAGCAGTTACCACTGGTCTTGCCGAAGCCCCCCGCTACTTCAGTATTAACGCAAAAATCAATAAGGAAGGGTACGACAGCCTGGATGCAGTAAAAACAAAAGGGATGAAGGCATTATCTGTAGAAGCGTTTAAGGAATTGCGCAGCAATGAGGATATGATAGTGCTGGATACCCGCCCCGCATCAATATTTACACAGGGTTTTATACCCGGCAGTATTTTTATCGGGCTGGAAGGCCGGTTTGCAGAATGGGCAGGAAGCCTGTTACCTTTTGATAAGCCGGTGATACTGGTTACTGATCCCGGCCAGGAAGAAGAAAGTCTCATAAGGCTTGCCCGTGTTGGGTTTGATAAAATACAGGGCTACCTTGATGGAAGTTATGCAGCATGGGCAAATGCCGGAGAAAAAATTGATATGATTATAGAGGTGGAACCAGACGAACTTGCTATGGATATGCCACACGATAAAAACCTGGTAGTGGTGGATGTGCGCAATGAAGCTGAATTTGCCGACGGTCATGCAAAAGGGGCAGTAAACCTTCCCCTGGGCGATGTGGTGGATATAGTGCAGCTGGCACAGTTTGAAGACAACCAGAACCTGTACGTACACTGCGCAGGCGGATACCGCAGTGTGATAGCCAGCAGCCTGCTCAAGCGCCAGGGGCTGCACAATATGAGGAATGTTTTGGGAGGCTGGGCAAAAATCAGGGAGCAGGAAGGCATAAAAGTGGCCAAAGAACCCAGTTTACTCAATTGATGTATTCACACGCATTTTGCAACTGGTTTAAAAGGCCGGTTTCAATTGAAAATGTACAATCCTGCCGGGCGGCGGGATTTTTTTATAGGGGAACCAGCCCGTTTCGTACAGCAAACAGGGCAAGGCCTGTACGGGTTTTTACACCAAATTTATCAAACAGTATATTGCGGTAGCCGTCAATGGTTTTAGCACTCAGAAACATCGCTTTGGCTATCTCAATATAAGTCAATTCAGAGCATACAAGGTGTAAAAAATCTTTTTCACGGTCGGTAAGTTCGGCAATGGCCAGTGATGTGTTGAGGCTGCCGTTGTGTGCATTCTGCAGTGAGTGAATCAGCTTGCCCGTAATGAAATCAGTATAGTAAAAACCTTTGTTACTTACCGCTTCCAGCGCATCTCTCAGTTCTGCGGGTTCCACATCTTTGGACAGATATCCCTTAACACCCAGCTTCAGCATACGGATGATGCACTCCTCATTTTCAACCATAGATACTACCAGTACCTTTATTTTAGGATAGTGGGCCGTCAGCCATTTTACTGTTTCAAACCCATCCATGCCGGGCATATTGATATCCAGCAGTGCAATGTCCGGGGCATTTGTACGGCTTATTTTTTTCTGGAGGTCATTGCCGTTATCCGCTTCAAAAATGATATGGTAATTGTTATTGCTTACCATATCAATCAGGCTGCGCATTCCCTTGCGAAACAGTTTGTGGTCATCAATCAATGCCAATTTTGTCAACTGGTCAGGCATAAGAAGGTCCGTTTACAGTGTAGTTTGAATACTTGTCTGTGTGCCTTTGCCCGGGTTGCTGCTAATGGAGAGTATGGCATTTATTAACTTTGCCCTGTTGTACAGGTTTTTGAGTCCTGCTCCGCCACTTTCCATTTTTGCTGCAACATCAAAACCGGCACCATCATCAGTAAACGCTAATGTAAATAAATTTCCTTTAATACTAAGGTCAAGTTTTATATTTATTGCTCCGCTGTGTTTTACCGCATTATTTAAAATCTCCTGCGCCATACGGTAAAGGATAACGGCTTTGTCATCATCCATAAAGGGCATTACCCCCTCCTGAGTAAAAGTGGCTGTAAACTCACCGGTTTTATTCAGCCTGTCCACTTCTGTTTGCAGGGCCCGTGGCAAACCTGCCTGTTTCAGGCGGTCGCTCCCCAGGCTTACACTCAGTGCCTTGATGTCGTGTATCAGCTGCCGGGTGAGGTCTTTGGTGTTTTCAATTTTTTCAGCAGCTTTTTCCCTGTCGGTAAGCTGCAGGGTATTCAGGTTTATTTTGATGATACTGGCCACCTGGCCAAGATTATCATGCAGCTCCCAGCTTACCCGCTGAAGGGTTTGTTCTTGTATTTCCAGCTGGGATTGAAGCAGGGTTTGGGCAAACTCTGAGCGGAGCTGCTGTTTTTCAAGCAGGTGATTTCTTTGTTTTTTCTGGTACTTGATGGTGGAAATAAAGATAACAATTACCAGAAAAATGAACAGGATAGCCCCCAGGATAATGGTTATTAATATTTCTTTATTTTCAGTGAGCATATAAAACTGATTGACATTGTAAAGTATAGAAAGATATTCAGTCCGTTGTTGATGTACCCGTTTAATGTGTCTGCAAGTGCTTCATCGGTCTTTTTTAAATAAGTATAGTATCCTGTAAAAATGAAAGTACCTGCATAAAAAAAAATCAGTCCCATACACAGCCAAAGTTCCGGTTTCATGAATATGGAAGTTTCCTCAAATTCATCAAAGGAATTAAGGAGCCAAACCGACCAGATAATGATTAAGAACCCCTCAATGTTGAAATTCAGACTGGGTAATCCTTTAAAATGATAAAAGAATACTGAGAGGATGATGCTGGTGATTATATAACAGGGTATCGAATAAAGTATAAAACGGTCAATTTTCTTTTTAGCCGTTTTAGTCCTGAAAAAAAGTGCAAAAAGGGTGTATTCAACAGGGAGGTAAATATGGTATAAAACAGAATGGTCGGCTTTCTGTGTTTTAATAAATAGTACAATGAATTCGGTAATAAGCCCAAGTAGCAGAACGATTGCAATATAAATGACTTTCCTGTCAATTTTTTTCCATGTATACACCGACAGCAGAAAGGCTATAAACATCAGTGTGATGTAAGTATAGAACATAAATAAATTGTGTTTCAATATGTTATTTTATTGTATTAAAAAAGCGGCTACCGCAATTTAGCTAAATAGCCGCATTCGATAATAAACCTGTGCAACTAAGTGAGCATGTTTTTCGGATTATCCTGGTTTTTATCAGGATTTCTCCCTGTTGTTATCGTAATACCTGTATAAAAGGCATCTTGGGGCAGGCCCTTCAATATCAAGTATGATATCGTCTTTTACTCCTCCTCCTCCCACCTCTACAATTAGTGGTTGTTTTTTACTGTAATCACCAATGTCATTACAGTTGATTTCCCTGCTCTCTTTGTCAAGGCCGATCAGTATCAGCGAAAAAGCATCGTGGTGATTTTTGCAGAAATAGAACCTGATACCTTCAGCTCCTTCCTGCGATAGTAAAAGCAGTAAGGTTTCCTTACCAAAATCAACATAGGTTTCCTGGGCATCCGGTATTGCGGTTTGCCATTTATCAAGCATGGCTGCTGCGGCATCGGCTGTAATCGGGTCGCCAAGGCCGGTAATGCCGCCCTGGATGTCATAGGTAAGTTCGCCGGGCGAAAAATCCCCGTCTTTGTGATGAAAGCCCTTCAATACAAGCTGGCCATTAGAATCAATCGGGATACGGCCTGAATCAGTGGAAAAAAAATCGTGTGGCATAATAAAAACTTTTAGTGATTAGTTAATATTGCAAACTATCACGGCTTTTGAACACCAACGGTTCACCAAATACGAAACCGTTTTTTTCTATGTTAGAATCAGGAAAACTCCCTGCTAAAAAAACAGGGTTTTTCCTGTTGTTAAATACAAAATTTAATAGTAAGTATTTTTTTTAGAAATAAATGTACCGGTATGGTAATGTTGCTTACCGGCAATGTTTTCATTGGGTTTTATTGCTGAAAAATGAACCGGCCGCATTGCCTGCTGTCAACTGTTACCTGTGTACTTTCAGCTACCCTTCCCCCAAGCCAGGTCTTCGTTCTTTTGTGCGCTGCACACTCTGTTCATGCCGCCACTCTTCAATCAGCTTGTGGTTGCCGCTGAGCAGCACATCGGGTACCTTCCAACTGCGGAATTCTTCGGGGCGGCTGTATACCGGTGGCGCCAGCAGGTTGTCCTGAAAGGAATCAAACAGTGCAGAGGTTTCATCATTCAGCACGCCGGGCAGCAGCCGGCCGATGGCATCCACCATTACTGCTGCGCCCAGCTCACCTCCGCTCAGCACATAATCACCAATAGATACTTCCATGGTAACAAAATGATCCCGGATGCGCTGGTCGATGCCCTTGTAATGGCCGCACAGGAGCAGCAGGTTATTTTTCAAAGAAAGATTATTCGCCATTTTCTGGTTAAAAAGGTCGCCATCGGGGGTAAGATAAATTACTTCATCGTATGCCGTTGTGCGCTGCAGGTCTTCAATGGCATTCACAACCGGTTCCGCCATCAGCACCATGCCTGCACCACCGCCAAACTGGTAATCATCCACCTGGCCACGGTCGTTAATGGCATAGTTGCGCAGGTTAATGCAGTTTACTTCCAGCAATCCCTTATCCCTTGCCCGCTTCATAATAGAATGTGCAAAAGGGCTGTCTAACAGATCCGGCACTACGGTAATAATATCAATTTTCATCATTCAATTGGCCTTGCGGCAGGTTTAATCCCTCTTATCGGTTACAGGGATTGTTTACAAAATGCAGGTATCAGTTTACAGATCAGGGTTCCATAAAGCCATCCAGGTCCCTCTTTTGTTTTTTTGTGGGGCGACCCTGTTTACTCAAACGCTTACCGGTATGAAAGGTTGCTGCCTGGTATTGCAGTCGTTCTACTTCCTCGGCCGGGGTAATATCCAGGTAATATTTTATGGCCTCGGTATATTGCTGGCGGTTATGCAGCAGGCCCGTAACCTTTATTAGCCATTTTTTGGCTTCGGTTTTCACTTCAAACTCATCGTTAACCGCAACTGTTTTGGCCGCTTTTACATTTGCTCCGTTGTACTTCACTTTTCCCTTATCGCAGGCTTCTGCCGCCTGGGTACGGGTTTTAAACAGTCTTATAGCCCATAAATACTTATCTAACCGCAGTTTTTCCTTCTCCATGAGGGTTAAATTTAGCACAAAGTTAATTTTACTGCGGCAGATATACATGCAATGCTTAATTTTAGCTGCTTAAAAAATAATTATGAAGCTTCGTTTTTACCAGTCATTGATAATTTTTGTTGGCCTGGCCATCTGCAGCCCGGCATTGTTGGCACAGTTTCAACCCAAGCCTTTTTACTGGACGGCCGACGGAATGGCTTATACCAAACCTGCCAATGGCGGCCTTGTAAAAGTTGATCCTAAATCAGGCACGGAAACGGTGCTTGTTAAAAAAGAGCAGTTAACACCGGCGGGTGCCAGCAGGGCGCTTACTTTAAACAGCTATTACTTTTCGGCAGATAACAGCAAGCTGCTGATTTTTACCAATACAGCCAGGGTATGGCGTTATAATACCCGGGGCGACTACTGGGTATATGAAATGGCCACCGGTAAATTAACCCAGCTGGGCAAGGGCCGCCCTGCCCAATCACTCATGTTTGCCAAGTTTTCACCCGATGGAAAAAAAGCGGCTTATGTAAGTGAAAAAAATATTTTTTGGGAGGAACTGGCCACCGGCAACATTGTTCAGTTAACAAGGGATGGCAGCCGTAAGCTCATCAATGGTACTTTTGACTGGGTGTATGAAGAAGAGTTTGCCTGCCGGGATGGCTTCAGGTGGAGCCCCGATGGCACTAAGATAGCTTTCTGGCAGGTGGATGCCAATAAGATCAGGGATTTTTACATGATTAATAATACCGACTCCAGCTATTCAAGGATTATTCCTGTTGAATACCCGAAAGTGGGAGAGCCGCCAAGTCCTGTACGGATAGGAGTGTTGTCGCTTTCAACCGGGGTGCTCCGCTGGATGGCCATAGAGGGCGACCCGCAGCAGCACTACATCACCAGGATGGAATGGGCTGGTACGGATGAGATTGTTGTAGAGCAGCTGGACAGGAAACAGCAGGAAAGTAAACTGATGTATTGTAATGTGAACGATGGCAGCAGCCGTACTTTTTATGCTGAAAATGATGATGCCTGGGTGGAGGGTAAATACCGCTGGAACAATGACGACCCTACGGGCTGGGAGTGGATCAATAAAGGACAGGAGTTTTTATGGGTGAGCGAAAAAGATGGATGGCGGCATATTTACCGTATCAGCCGGGATGGAAAAAAGGAACTGCTGCTCACCAATGGTAAATACGATATTGAAACCATCAAATGCATTGATGAGCTGAACAACTATGTGTACTTTACAGCATCGCCCAATAATGCCACACAACTGTATCTCTACAGGGTAAAGATGGACGGCAAATCCAAAGAGGAGTTACTGTCGCCCGCAGCGCTGGCAGGTACGCATGAGTACAATATTTCGCCCAACGCAAAGTATGCACAGCATAGTTTTTCCAATTACAAAACGCCCAATGTGAGCGAATGGATAACCCTGCCCGACCATAAAGCAATAGACCCTGCAAAAAGTATTGCTGCCACTATGAAACCGGAGCAAAACAGCAGCATCGAGTATTTACAAATTACTACAGAAGACGGGACCGTACTGGATGCATGGATAAACAAACCAAAGAATTTTGACCCGGCCAAAAAATACCCTGTACTGTTTGCTGTTTATGGCGAGCCCGCTGCTACCACTACCGGCGACAGCTATGGCAACCAGGAAAACAATATGTATGATGGCGATATGGGGGCAGATGGTTATTTCCAGGTATCCATCGACAACCGGGGCACACCAGCTTTAAAAGGTGCTGCCTGGCGCAAAGCCATTTACCGCAAAATAGGCACTATCAATATACGGGATTATGCCATGGGGGCAAAAAAATTGCTGGCAGACAGGCCTTATCTTGACAAAGACCGGGTAGCAGTATGGGGCTGGAGCGGTGGAGGCTCGTCTACACTTAACCTGCTGTGCCAGTACCCCGGCATCTTTAAAACTGGAATATCTGTCGCAGCAGTAGGTAACCAGCTGTTTTACGATAATATTTACCAGGAGCGTTACATGGGGCTGCCCCAGGAAAATATGCAGGACTTTGTAAACGGCTCCCCCATTACCCATGTAAAAAATCTGAAGGGCAACCTGCTGTACATTCATGGTACAGGCGATGATAATGTGCATTATGCCAATGCGGAAGTACTGCTGAACGAGTTGATCAAATACAATAAGATATTCCAGTTTATGGCTTACCCCAACCGGTCGCATGGTATTTATGAAGGAGCAGGCACCAGGAAACACCTGGCCAATCTTTTTACTACTTACCTGAAGGAGCATTGCCCTCCGGGGGCGAGGTAAACCCAATACGAAAAGTTTTAAAGTCCTGCTTCGACGGGACTTTTTTCATTTATAACCAGCATTGTTTGTTATCCAATAAACTCAAACCTATCCCCATCAAACAAACCCATATCACTTAGTTTTAAATGTGGTATCACCAGCAGCGCCATAAAAGAAAGCGTCATAAATGGGGCAGATAAAGTACTGCCCAGTTCTTTGGCTGCTTTATCAATAGCAGTGTATGCAGCAGCCACTTTGTAACCGTCTTCATTGCTCATGAGCCCGGCTACAGGCAGTGGCAGTACTATATCCCCATTGCCCGTAACACTAATGCCTCCACGCTGTTCAATTACGAGATTGACAGCCCTGCAGATGCTTTCGTCATCGGCACCCACTGCAATGATATTATGGCTGTCGTGCGCAACCGTAGATGCAATGGCTCCTTTTTTAAACCCAAAATTCTTTACAAATGCAATGGCGGCAGGGGCAGTGTGATAGCGGTTGATGACTACTATCTTCAGTACATCATTTTCAGTATTGCTCACCGCAAAGCCATTTTCAAATGCAGGAAGCAGCATCAGCCGGTTAGTGATGAGTTGCCCGTCAAGGGCCTCAATAACTGGAAACTGGCCGCTGCCCTTTATTGCAATGTCGCTTAATGATTTTGGTACACAATCAAAATTATTGATTGATTCATTATTCATTATTGCGGCGGCTATCAGTGACTGGCCCTTATCGGACACCAGTTGCCCGTCAATATAGGTTTGCCTTACTGTAAAATTCACCAAATCTTCCAGCACTATAAAATCTGCGGCATCACCCGCCCGCATCAGGCCCACTCCGGTTTTGTAATGCAGTACGGGGTTTACACAGGCCGCCTGTATCACTTTAAATACGTCAATACCTTTGGCAACAGCCCTTGCACACAGCTGGTTGATATGTCCCAGCTCCAGGCTGTCCGGGTGTTTGTCATCACTGCAAAACATGATCATTTCAGGGTAATCATGCAGCAGGTCAATCAGTGCTTCAAAATTTTTGGCAGCGCTGCCTTCCCGTATTAATATTTTCATGCCATGCTGCAGTTTGTCCAGGGCCTCTTCAGCAGTAAAGCATTCATGATCGGTACTCATGCCTGCGTGTATGTACTGAGCAGCAGCTTCGCCACGCAGGCCGGGAGCATGGCCATCCACGGGTTTATTGTATTCTTTTGCAGCTGCAATTTTCTGCATCACTTCTTCGTCACCATTAAGCACACCCGGAAAGTTCATCATCTCACTCAGGTACTTTATTTCTTCTCTTTGCAGCAATTCATCCACATCAGCAGCTGTAATGGCCGCACCGGCAGTTTCAAAAATGGTGGCGGGTACACAGCTGGGTGCCCCAAAATTAAATTTAAACGGAACGGTATGTCCATTCTCAATCATATAATTCACACCTTCCATACCGCAAACATTGGCAATTTCGTGCGGATCGCTGATGGTGCTTACAGTGCCATGTACCACGGCCAGCCTGGCAAACTCAGCAGGAATAAGCATGCTGCTCTCAATATGCACATGTGCATCCGTAAAGCCGGGCAGTATATAAGGTAAACCAGCATCAATGCCGTCTGCCAGTTTGGCAATGCCGGTAATCCTGCCATCTGCAATACTTATTTCACCCTTAAAAAAGCATTTGTCTGCCATCGAAACAACATTTCCTTTTACTGTAAATGCAGCCATTGAATTAAGTTTTGCTGTTAAAAAAGCGGTTTAAGCAAAATAACACCATAAACGGCGTAAGAAGCTGTACAAAAGGTTATTTTATGGAATTATTTGGCATAATTTTGGGCCTGTGAATGTTTCACAATTACAAATTTAAAAGCAGATGAAGAATTTACTGATTTTCGGCCTCATGATTGTAGCCATGGTATTGGTACAATTTGCCCAGGCACAAACGGTGGATGAGATAGCCGATAAATACGCAGAAGCCCGTGGCGGTAAGGATAAGCTCACCGCTATCAAATCAATATACATGGAGGGTGCCGGGCAGATGATGGGAAATGAAATTGCCGTTAAAGTGATCAAAGAACAGGGTAAGCTGGTGCGCAACGAATTTGAAACCGGTGCAGGGAACGGGTACAGGATTGTAACCGAAAAAGAAGGATGGTCTATGTTCTCCATGCGTTCCACCACACCAAGCCCTATGACGCCTGAGGCAGTAGCCGCACAGCAAACCGAACTTGATATTGCAGGACCATTAGTGAATTACACAGCCAAGGGCCATAAGGCAGAGTTGGTGGGCAAAGAAAATACCGAAGCAGGCATCGAATGCTTCAAAATCAAACTGACCAGCAATACCGGCAGGGAACTCAATTACTGGATTGATGCCAAAACATACCTGCTGGTTCAATCTTCTCAAAAAATGAGCGGAAGAAACGGTACAGAAGTGGAAGCATTGACCTTATACAGCGATTACAAGGCTGTAGACGGAATTTTGTTTCCTCATACAGTGGAGTCAAAAGGACAGGGACCCGGCGGAGGCAGTACCACATTCGATAAAGTGGAATTGAACAAACCTGTTGACCCCAAAATGTATAAACCTGAGTAAAGTATAAAAACAGCATAAAATGAACAAATTAAAAAATCTGGCACTTGCAGCTGCAGCCATGGTATCAATGCAGGCTGTGCAGGCACAAACGGCTGATGATGTAGTAAATAAGTACATTGAAGCCCTGGGCGGAAAAGAGAAATTAATGGAGCTGAAGTCGGTAAAAATGACCGGCGGGCTTTCAGTACAGGGCATGGATATCGGCATTACCGTTACCATCCTTAACGGTAAAGGCAGCAGGATGGACATTTCTGTGCCAGGTATGGGCGAAGGCTACCAGATAATGACACCCACCAAGGGCTGGAGCTATATGCCGTTTCAGGGTCAGACCAGCCCCGAAGAAGTTGATGAAGACCGTGTAAAATCGGGCCAGGCTCAGCTTGACATGCAGGGTTCACTGCTTGGTTACAAAGAAAAAGGACACCAGGTTGAATTACTTGGCAAGGAAACTTCAGATGGTATTGAGTGTTTTAAATTGAAAATGACCAATAAAAACGGGAAAGTATCTACGTTGTTTATTGATGCAAAAACCTATTACAGGGTAAAATCAGTAACGATGGCTACTATGAACGGCGAAGAAAGGGAAGTGGAAACCACATATTCAGATTTCAGGAAAACACCTGAAGGATTTGTATTTCCTTTCTCTCAAACAACACCCAACGGGCCCATTACATACACTTCTGTTGAAGTAAACAAACCTGTTGATGAAAGTATTTTTGTAGTAAAATAAATTTCAAACATAATAGTAAGATACCCCTTTTGCGAGGGGTATTTTTTTTGCCCATGCCTGCGGGTATATTTGATGTTGTGACACTTGGTTTTGTTTGGCAAGAATTTTCCGCCTATGCTCACTGCACTAGTGGGTGTCCGCATCGCTCGGGCAATCTGAAACGCACCCTGTTTTTTGGGAAGAATGAATTAATTAATATATTTGGATTGTGGAACATCTGCACATAAAAAAAGCCACTACAAAACACAATTATGAAAAAGATTAAAACGCTAAAAACATTCATGAGTTTTTCTATGTACAAGGCTGTAGTAGCCATTTCAGTAATAACCCTGTTTATTACAAGCTGCCAAAAAACTGAACTGCAATCTCCGCAGGTTCAGCAGCAACCTGCATCTGCTCCAGTATCTGCAAAAACTAAGGCTAATGTTGTACCTGTAGAAATACTACAGCAGTTATACAGCGATTATATTAAAGCAGGTCAGCCAGGTAAGGCATCCAGACTGAAAAGGAACTTTGATTTTACTACTGGATTAGCCACTGGTGACGGCATAAACGAACCGGTAGCAGAGCGCCTCATAGTTGGAGTAGGAGACGTTGTGGATGATATAACTTTTTTTGACCGCACAGGAGGGCTTTGCCAATCGCATATACAGGATATAGGTTGGCAAAGTGTGGATTTTATGGCTATGAATAGCGCCGTTGCACCCGATGCTTTTAATAATACAGCACCACAGCCATGGCAGATTATGGGTACCGCCGGCCAGTCGAGGCGACTAGAGGCATTTATCCTGCCACGTCTTGGTGCATTTGATTTTAACGGCAATTTCGTTAATGAAGAAATATTCTTCCGCTATCAGTCGCATGTAGCTGACTTTGGCTGGCTGGGCCAGGTAGAATCTCCGCAAATATCCGGTACGGTAGGGCAGGGCAGGCGTATGGAGGCCGTTAGTATCAATGTGTTTCCACAAACAGTTACAATTGGGGCACAATCTTTTCAGTTGAGGGTATTTTACCGCTCTCATCTGCAAGGCTTCGGCTGGGCAGGCTGGGTAGGCAATGGTGCTGTAAGTGGTACCACCGGCCAAAACCGCAGACTGGAAGCATTACAGGTAAGAGTATACCTCGTCAGGTAAAATCAGCTATTTGTATTTCACAAAATATTTTCAACAAGCATGTGCAGATAAAAGGCTCCCTCTACGGGAGCTTTTTAGTAATATTGCGACTATAAGTTAGTTTTGTTTGAATTGTTAATTAAAAAATGCATGCTTTTGGGCGATTGTAAATCATATAATATGAGTAAAATAATTTGTACTGTACTACTGCTTACATTTTTTTTTACGGCTGGTGCACAGCCGAAGTTATTTACCATGGAAGATGCCTTGTTAAAAGCCAGAACTGCCCTGGCTCCTGAAAACCTGAAGCAACTCCAGTTTATCATCGGCACTTCCGACTATATCTATGTAAAAAGCCAGGGAAATGCCGAGGGGTGGGTGCGTGGAAATTTTAAAGCTGGAGCAGCTGCTGAATACCTTTCACTGGCAAAATTAAACACCTTACTCAAAGGCGAAAAACTTGACACAGTTACAGGCCTTCCTCCGCTTCAATGGTGCGGGGCAGCACAAAGTTACTTTGTACAGAAGAATAAATTCATCATACTGAATCACACAAATGCCGCAGCACCGGTACTGCTTGTAAAAGATATCAATGTTATGCAGGGCATCCTCGAATACAATCCCGGCTTTTCTCATTTTGCTTACCTCAAAGACAATAATCTTTTTGTTGCTGACTTTAAAAATGCTGTACAGCTTACTTCGGATGGCAGTAATGATATTGTATACGGACAATCGGTACACAGGGATGAATTTGGCATCAGCAAAGGCACTTTCTGGAGCAACAACGGTACACAGCTGGCATTTTACCGTATGGACCAGTCGATGGTGACTGATTACCCGGTAATTGACTGGACAAAACGGCCTGCACAAAATGAAAACATCAAATATCCCATGGCAGGAGACAAAAGCCATCATGTAACAGTGGGAGTGTACAATGTGCTTACGCAAAAAACGGTTTACCTTAAAACAGGCGAACCGGCAGAACAATACCTTACGAATATTGCCTGGAGCCCCCATGATAAATATATTTTTATTGCCGTGCTCAACAGGGAGCAGAACCACATGAAGCTCAACCAGTATGATGCCGCCACCGGCGATTTTGTAAAAACCCTGTTTGAAGAAAAAGATGACAAATACGTTGAGCCGCTTAACCCCATGCTCTTTGTAAAAAATAATCCCGGCCGGTTTATATGGCAAAGCAACAGGAACGGCTGGAATCATCTCTATCTCTATGATATAAATGGCACCATGTTAAAGCAACTTACTGCCGGCAGCTGGGAAGTGCTGGATGTAAAGGGTTTTGATGCCAAAGGGCAGAAACTGTTTTATACTGCTACCACAGAAAGTCCTATTGCATGGAACCTTTACAGCCTGGATATCAAATCAGCCCCGGCAACAAGGCTTACAACCGGCACGGGTATGCATGATGTAAAGGTCAGTGATGATGGCAGTGCGGTGCTGGACATTATGAGCAATACTGCTACGCCCAGGGTGATCAGTATAACCGATACAAAAACGAATCAGCAAAAAAACCTTCTTACAGCAGCCAATCCGCTAAAGGAGTATGCGCTTTCGGCAGCAGAGATATTCACCATAAAAAACAAACAGGGCGACGACCTTTTTTGCCGTTTGTATAAACCTGTTGGTATGGAAGCTGGAAAAAAATACCCTGTTGTGGTTTACTGGTATGGAGGCCCTCATGCGCAACTGATTGGCAACAGCTGGAATGCCGGTGCCGGAGACCTTTGGTTTCAGTACATGGCGCAGCATGGCTATGTGGTGTTTTCGGTTGATACCCGTGGAAGTGATAACCGGGGCAGGGCTTTTGAACAGGCTATTTTCCGCAATGCCGGAGATGCGCAGATGCAGGACCTGCTGACGGGTGTTGATTTCCTGAAAACACAGGCTTATGTTGATGCAGCAAAAATGGGGCTGTTTGGCTGGAGTTATGGAGGCTTTCTTACAACCGATTTTATGCTTACTTATCCCGGCGTGTTTAAAGCAGCCGTGGCAGGTGGCCCCGTAATGGACTGGAAGTATTATGAGATCATGTACACCGAACGGTATATGGACACTCCGGCAGAAAACCCCGCAGGCTATGCAGCCGCAGATCTTACCAAAAAAGCGGGTAACCTTAAGGGCAGGCTGCTGCTGATACATGGGCTGCAGGACCCCGTAGTAGTGCAGCAGCACAGTGTTAATTTTGTAAATGCCTGTATTGACAAAGGGGTGCAGGTGGATTACATGATTTACCCCGGGCAGGAGCATAATATGCGTGGAAAGAGCAGGGTACACCTGTACCAGAAAGTGACTGATTATTTTGCAGACAATTTATAAGAAGTATGGGCACCATTGAATTAGATACTAACAGCAAACAGCTTTTTATCCATTCCAATATTCTTTTGTATGGAGGAATGGCCACACAGGAATTAACCAACCAGTGCAGGGAAGAGATTGAAAGCATGTGGAACGAGCCGAAAGGCCTTGTAAAGATAGCGGGTGAAGTGTATACCGTTGTTTTTGTAATAAGGGGCTACCTGTTTACACATGTGCGCAAGGAAGATATTTTTGAAAACAGGAATCCCAGGAACAACTATTTCAGGGTGGAGGAATTGGCACATGGAAATATTTCATTTGTAGATGGCCTGGGCAGCAATACCGGGTATTTTAAGCTGGAAAACCTTTATAAGGGCTCCACCACGGCTGCGCATGAGTACGGGCATACAATTGGGCTCGATCATCCGGATGATATTGACCTCCGTGGCAAAGGTGTGCCCGGCATTATGTACCCAAGGGGCACGCTGGTAGATCCGCAGTACCAGTACGACCCCTTAAAGCCTGCCGGCGTGCAGGGAGGCACTATGCATCCCATGCACCGTAAAGTAAAACAGCAGGATATTGATAACCTGGGCCTGTCATCTTTTAATTATAACCGTTCCGGCACACTTATCCTTGGAAGTTACTCCGCCGTTTATCATCAGCCGCATACGTCCAACGAAAAATAAATGGTAACGGAACTTATTATTACCTATTTTTAAGCAATATATTTTTAACTAATCATAACCTTTTGTGGCAACAATCTTATCAATTAAAAACATAGCAAAAAACTATGGAAATGTAAGGGCCCTCAATGGCGTGAGCTTTGATGTGCCTTCGGGAACTGTATTTGGCATACTTGGACCCAATGGAAGTGGCAAAACCACCCTGCTGGGGATTGTAATGGACATTTTGCGGCCAACCAGCGGCACTTACGAATTATTGGGCACTGTGCCGGACGGAAGGCAGCGGAAGCTGATAGGTACATTGCTGGAAACCCCCAACTTTTATCATTACCTCAGCGCCGTTCAAAACCTTAAAATTGCTGCGGCCATTAAAGGCCGGGGGGCAGATGATATTGACCGGGTGCTGGAAGTGGTAAGCCTTACACAGCGAAAAAATTCACGATTCAGTACTTACTCCTTGGGTATGAAGCAGCGGCTGGCCATTGCCTCCTGCCTGCTTGGCGACCCCGATGTGCTGGTTTTTGACGAACCCACCAACGGTCTAGATCCGGTGGGCATTGCCGAAATAAGGGAGCTGATAAAAAAGCTGAACCAGATGGGCAAAACCATCATTATGGCCAGCCACCTGCTGGATGAAGTGGAAAAAGTATGTACCCATGTGGCCATCCTTAAAAAAGGCAACCTGCTGGTACAGGGTAATGTAAACGAGATAATGGCCAATGAAGATATTGTGGAACTGGGTGCGGCCGACATGCAGCAGCTGGCAAAAGTGCTCAGCAATATGCCGGGCAGCAGCAGTTTGAAGCAGGAGGACAATATGTGCAGGCTTTTTTATCCCGTTGGCACCGCCAACCTTGAAGCCATCAACAGGCATTGCTTTAACAATGGAGTGGTACTCAATTACCTGCAGATAAAAAAGAAAAGCCTTGAATCAAAATTCTTTGAACTGACCAACTAATTAAAACTGTTATGATACAATTACTGAAAATAGAGTGGCTTAAAATAAAAAACTACACCGCTTTTATCATTATTTCCGCTTTTTTTGCACTGGGAATCATATCCGTGAATTATATTTTCTACGCATTTAAAAAAAATGTGATTGATGTGGCAGACCCTACCGGCCTGCTTTCTTCCAGCAGCCCGTTTGCTTATCCCACTGTATGGCAAACCGTATCCTACTACAGCGGCACACTGCTGCTGCTGCCGGGCATGCTGCTGCTGATACTGGTAACCAACGAGTTTACCTACCGTACACACCGGCAAAACATCATTGACGGGTGGAACAGGATGCAGTTTGCCCATGTAAAATTAATGCTGGGAGTAATAGCTGCAGCAGTTTCCGCTTTGCTCGTAATAATAACAGTATTTATTTTTGGGGCAGTTACAGGTAAGCCTTTCACTTTAACAGGGATAGAAAATGTAGGCTATTTCTTTTTAAAAGCCCTGTCGTATAATTTTGTAGCCATACTGCTCGGGGTTTTGATACGGCGCACAGGTTTTGCCATAGCTGTTTACTTTATTTATACGGTACTCGAAAACGGTATATCAGTGCTGCTCTATCTGTGGGCCATTGATTTAAAAGACAAAGGCCGTGGCGATTTTGGAAATATGGGTAATTACCTGCCAATGAACTCATCCGACGGTCTTCTTTATTCTCCGCTGGATTCTATCTCCGGTCTTGCTAATAAAGTGCTGCCATCAGATTATACCTGGCTGGTATTGTCGCTGGCCATCGCTTACCTGGGCCTGTTTTACTGGTGGACCCGCAGGCGTATGGTCAAGTCAGATCTCTGATACAAAAAATTAACATTCTCTTACCCGCTTCTGGCGGGTTTTTTGTACGCAAAACGGTAAATATTTGCCCGGTCTGTAACATCTGGTTGAATGAACCGTATTAAATATGATTGCCGGTAATTGCAGTAGCATTTTCAGCAAACTGGTGTGGATTCGTCAATAATGTTAATAAAATAAAAAGTATAAGTATGAAAAAAATTCTTTTGGCAGCAGCTATCCTGCTGGGAGCTGCGGGTGTTAATGCACAGGTAAGTGATGATAACCTGGTAATAAGGGAAGTGACCGTAAGCGATTTTTCAGCCATTGACCTCAGTGGGGCAATGAATGTTTACCTCAGTAAGGGTGATAAAGTGGCAGTAAGGATTGAGGCTGATAAAAAGGTGGAAGATAAAATAGTGGTGGAAACAACCGGTAATACCCTGTATGTAAAAACCAAAAAAGGGCATATTAACAATGTGCGAAAAATGAATGTGTATATAACGTATGTAACCCTCAGCGATATCAACAATAAACTGGTTGGCAATCTCAAAAGCAAAGACCTGATCAGCCAGAAAGAGCTACGCTACAAATCATCTGCAGTGGGCAATACCAGCCTGGAACTGGATGTAGAAAACCTGCAGGTGGATATATCAGCCGTGGGCAATACCGAACTTACTGGTAAAGCCGTTAACTGCGACCTGGATAACAGCAGCGTTGGCAACGTAAGGGCAGGTTCACTGCTGGTTGACAATATGAAACTTAAAACTTCGGCTGTTGGAAACCTGGAGTACAATGCAAAAAATACAATTTCTCTTAAAAGCAGTGGTGTTGGTAAAGTAACCAACAGAGGACCAAAAGAAATCCGCTGATTGTAAGTATAACTGATTAGCAATGCCCTGGAGTTGTGATCAGCGCTTCAGGGCATTTTTTATATCGCTGAAGCTGAACCGGTAGCCTGCCTGCATTATTTTATTACCATCCACAGTAGTACTCTTCAGTATTTCAATACTCCCCGGGCCAAGCATTAATTTCAATATAAAAGCAGGAACATGCACCGGGATATACCATTTGCCTTTTCTTTCCCTGGCCAGTGTAAGTGTTAGGGTTTTATTGTTTACAGGCTGTGGTGCAACAGCATTAAATGTGCCCGACATCCCCTCATTTTCAATGGCATAAAGGATCATATTGCAAAGGTCATCAATATGCAGCCAGCTGATCACCTGCCTGCCATTACCTAAAATGCCGGCAATACCCATTTTTAATGGTTTTTCAAATTCAGCCAGTGCACCACCATTGCGGCTCAGCACAATACCTATTCTTAATTTTACAAGCCTTTTGCCCAAAGCGGTAACCGGGTCAATACTGGCTTCCCAAAGCCTGCAGGTTTCTCCCAAAAAACTCCTGTCGGCAGGGGCATCTTCGGTAAAGGGTATAGCAGGTTCACTATCCGGGCCGTAAATGCCTATGGCCGAAGCACTGATAACGGCTTTTACTTTATTAGGCTGATTTGTTAAAGTATTCACAATAAGCGCACTGCTCTGTGTTCTGCTGTCCACTATTTCTTTTTTGTAAGCTGTTGTCCACCGCTTGTCCATTACACCTGCACCCGCAAGGTGAACAATAAAATCTGCCTGTTGCACAGCAGCCACATCAATTGTTTGTGCAGCTACATCCCACAGGGCATAACTTACAGCCGGATTGCCGGGATCAACCGGCCTTTTACTTCTGCTCAGGATAATCACTTTGTATCCTTTTTGCACCAGTAATTTGGTAAGCGCCGTGCCTGCTAACCCTGTGCCGCCTGTAATTAAAACTGTTTGCATAAATAAACTGTTGGTTATTGTGTAATAACAATAAAAAATACATCCTGTTCAAAAAGCTGTTCAGGCTTATTTTATCGTAATTTTAAGTAATTAATACAAAGGTTAATGAATAAAAAGATATTTGCTTGCTTTATTACATTGTTTGCACTTAGTTTTTCGGTCACGGCACAGCGCATCACCTATTCTGAGCCGGAAAGGGTAGACGACAGAGACATCAGTTTTGATATCCTCGGTAAAATGAACGGGAATTTCCTGGTGTATAAGAATGTACGCTGGAAGCATGCCATCAGCATTTATAATGCCGAAATGGAATTGAAAGAAAGGGTGGCGCTTGATTTTATGCCGGAGAAAACCTTTAATGTTGATTTTGTAACCTATGCTGATTATTCATATATGTTTTACCAATACCAGAAAAAAAGCATTGTTTACTGCATGGGTATTAAAATTGGGGCTGATGGCAAGGCAATTGGCGACCCGGTGCAGCTGGATACCACAAAAATTGAACTTGCTGCCAGTAATAAAATTTATTCAACGGTTAACAGTGAGAATAAGAAACACATCATGGTGTTTAAAATTTACAAAAAGCACGACAGGTATAATTTTGTAACCATCCTGTTTAATGATAAGCTGGAGCTGCAGCACAAAAGCAGGCAGCAGGCACCATTTGATGACCGCAGGGATGTGTACAGCGAGTTTTTTGTGGACAATGACGGTACGCTTGTATTTACAAAAAGCACAAGATCGGGCAACAGGGATAATATCGGGCAGCTGAGCCTGGTAACCCAACCGGCTTCTTCGGATACTTTTACGTACAGGAAGATTGCACTGCAGGACTATTTCCTCGACGAAATAAAACTGAAGGTGGACAATGTGAACAATCATTATCTCATCAATTCATTTTATTACAAACAACGAAGGGGGAATATCGAAGGCTTATTTACCAATGTGTGGGATAAAAAATCAGACTCTTCCATTGCCTCCGCATTTTCTGAACTGGGCGACTCAGTGCGGTACAACGCAAAGGCACAGGGGCAGCTCAAATTCGCACTAAACGATTTTTTTATACGCCAGGTAATTGTAAAAAAGGATGGCAGTTTCCTGCTCACTGCCGAAGATTATTCCACACAGTCGAGAAGCGGCTTTGGCAACAATGGCTGGAACAGGTGGGATTATCTTAATTCACCCTACTTCAATTCTTATGACTATTACCTGTACAATCCATCGTATAATGCTTTTTACCGCCCATTCAACAGCTTTAACAATAACCAGAGTACCCGCTATTTTTATGATAAAGTACTCATACTCAGTATTGATAAAGCAGGTGAGGTGGAATGGAGCAATGTGATACACAAGGACCAGTTTGAGGATGACAATGATAATTTTCTCTCTTACGGCACCATGAATGCTGCGGGCGAAATACATTTTTTCTTTAATGAGCAGGAGCGGCGCAACCAGATCGTATCCTGGCAAAGCATATCTGCGGCAGGCGAACTAAGGCGGAACCCCACCCTGAAAAGTGAGGGTAAGGGATACCAGTTTATGCCCAGGTTTATGAAACAGGTGGGAGCCCGGCAGATCATTATGCCATGTACTTACAGGGGTAATGTATGCTTTGCCAAAATTGAGTTTTAGCAGCGCAGTACAAATGCAAAAGAATTTGCCCGGCATAAAAATAATTAATGACATTTGCAGTTAGTATTCAATTGCTCATTTTAATCATTCATTTTTTGTGACAGGCATTTTTAAAGCCAATAATCCTTCCAATGCTTTTTTGCTGTTTATTTACGGCTTCCTGCTCAAGCTGCCTTTATTTTTGTACCCGGTGCAGCCAAAGGCGCAGCCGATTGACGGGTTTTTGTACAAAGCATTGTTAAAGTGGATGGAACCGGTGGGCAGCGGGCTGCCGGTAATTTACCCCCTGGTCACTTACCTGCTCCTTTTTACCCAGGCCATTACTTTCAACAGGCTGGTATCTGAGCAAAGGCTGATGCAGCGGCCCAATTATCTGGCCGGGATGGCCTACCTGCTGATTACATCACTTTTTGCCGACTGGGGCAAGCTTTCCTCTCCCCTTATCATCAATACTTTACTGATATGGGTATGGGCACGCATGAGTAACCTGCCTACCCAAAGCAATCCCAAAACCACCCTTTTCAATATTGGCGCAGCTATCGGGGTATGTACTTTTTTCTATTTTCCGTCCATCGCTTTTGCCGTACTGATTGTGGTGGGGCTGGCCATCACCCGGGCCTTTAAGCCTTCAGAATGGATCATTGCGCTGCTGGGTATGGTAACACCTTATTATTTCCTGCTTTCCTATGTTTTTCTTACTGATAAACTCAAAGGATACAGGCTTCCGGGTATTGCCATTTCATCGCCCCGGTTTACCAATACAAGGCTGGAGTATGCAGCTATTGGCATTGCGCTTTTTTTGCTGCTGGCCGGCTTTTTTTACGTGCAGAAAAATTTCCGCAAGCAATTGATACAGGCCCGAAAAAGCTGGAACCTGTTGTTTTTATACCTGCTGGTAGCGCTTTTTATACCATTTATCAGTGCCACACACAGTTTTGAGTACTGGATACTTTGTGCCATACCACTGGCAGCCCTGGCCGGGGCAGCTTTTTTTTACCCGGAGCGCAGGGCCTTTCCCCTCTGGCTGCACTGGAGCATGGTGGCTTTTGTAATAGCGGTATCCTATTTTGTAAGGTAATGGTGCCTGGCTGCTGCATTTATTGTTGCGGAAGCTTACCTTTGCATCATCATCCACTAATTATAACAAATGAAATTTGGAGTAGTAGTATTTCCGGGTTCAAACTGCGACAGGGATATGATTGGCGCACTGCGCAATGATATGGGGCAGGAAGTGACAGAACTATGGCATAAAGACAGGGACCTGAGCATGTTTACCACAGAGGATTGCATTGTTTTGCCAGGTGGTTTCAGTTTTGGAGATTACCTGCGCTGCGGGGCCATTGCCAGGTTCAGCCCCATGATGCAGGCCGTACTTGAATTTGCAGGTAAGGGTGGAAAAGTGCTGGGTGTGTGCAATGGTTTTCAGATACTGTGCGAAAGCGGGCTGCTGCCCGGGGTGCTGCTGCGCAACAGCCACCAGCAGTATGTATGCAAAAATGTGTTTATCAAAGAAGCTGCTTCCGAAGGCGGTGCACCGCTTAAAATACCCATTGCACATGGCGAAGGAAGGTTTTTTGCCGACGCGGCCACCCTCTCTGAGCTGGAAATGCACCGCCAGGTAATTTACCGCTATTGCGATGAAAACGGGCATCTGTCTGAAAACCATAATCCCAATGGCACCGTACATCATATCGCCGGCATCTGCAACAGGCAAAGAAATGTATTTGGTATGATGCCGCATCCCGAAAGGGCCAGCAATAATCTGCTGGGCAATACCGACGGGCAAAAAGTATTTGAGCATTTATTCGGAATTGTACCTGCATAGCGGGCTTAATGTGTAAGTTTTTGATTTCCTGACTGCCCTGGCGGGTGTCCTCACCCACCAGCAACAATTTGAAGTATTCCCTGTTAACAGTCGGTTTGTGATTTTTTTGATTTATTTAACAGTAATTGCAGTTACAGGCACTTACTTTGCAAAAGAAAACTATAAATAAAGTAAAGATGAAAAAGATAGTATTGGCAATAGCAGTTTTGGCAGCAGGATTTGCAGCAACAGCTCAAATGAAAAAACCGGTTTCCTGGACATTTTCTTCTAAAAAAATCGGCGATAAAACCTATGAGCTGCATATGACGGCTGTTATTTCGGGCAATTACCATATGTATGCTCAAAAAAATTCAGGTGATGTGGTGCCTGTAAGCTTTTCTTTTTCCAAAAACCCGCTGCTGAGCCTGCAGGGTGGTGTAAAGGAAGTGGGTAAGCTGGTTTCAAAATATGAGGAAGTATGGAAGACAAAAGTGAACTATTTTGAAGGTACAGTTGATTTTGTACAGGTGGTGAAGTCAAAGGTTGCAGCACCTGTTTCGGTAAAAGGCACCCTTAATTTTATGGTTTGCAACGATAACCAGTGCCTGCCACCCACCGATGTTGCATTTGATGTGAAACTGGGAGGAAGATAATAAAGTGAATTACCAGGCCCTGCCCCGGCAGGGCTTTTTTATTTACAATATGCATATGAGATTATCCGCTTTTTTAATTGCCCTGCTTTTTTGCGGAACAGCAGCGGCACAATCAGCAAAAACAGAATGGACATTCAGCAGTGCGCCGGGCGATGCAGGCAAACTGGTATTGAAAGTACGTGCCGTTATACCCGGCGGTACCATCATCTACTCCAACAGCAACGGTGGTGATATTCCGGCTGTAACCATTGAGTTTGACAGCAGTATCAGTAAAAAGATCGCTGTGGCAGGTACGGTACAGGAAAATGAGCTCACAAAAAAGGATACGCAGCTGGACAATGCCGAAGTAAAGTATTTTGAACGTACACTGGGTATTGATTACACCCTTCAGCTAAAAGAACCCCTGGATTTTGTAAAAGGCAAAATTGCTTATATCGGTTTTGACGGACAGGAGTTCATTGGCCCCTTTGATGCGGAGTTTTATTTAAAAAAACAGCCCGATGACAGTTATAGCGGTGGCGAATTTCAGTTGAAAGCGGCCGGGGAAAACAGCCTGCTCATCAGTAATCTTGATTTGAAAAAACCGGCAGACAATTGCGGTATTTCGCAGGAAGAGAACAAAGGCTTGCTGAAAATATTTTTTCTTGGTATACTCGGGGGGCTTGTGGCATTGCTAACCCCCTGCGTTTTCCCCATGATACCGCTAACGGTTTCTTTTTTCACAAAAAAATCGGGGAGCCAGTCAAAAGGAAAGGCCAATGCTGTTTTATACGGGTTGTTCATTTTCCTTATTTATGTGGCGTTAAGTATCCCGGTTCATGTATTTAACCTGCCCGATGAGTTTTATAACCAGGTATCCACCAATGTTTACCTCAATTTCTTTTTCTTCGCAATTTTTGTGGTGTTTGCCATTTCATTTTTTGGCTATTTTGAAATTACCCTGCCCTCCGGCCTGGCCAACAGGGCAGATGCAAAAAGCGGAAAGGGCTTTATAGGGATATTCTTTATGGCGCTTACACTAGCCATTGTTTCTTTTTCCTGCACGGGGCCAATACTCGGCTCCCTGCTTGCCAGTAATGCCGCAGGTGGTGAGTGGGCACTTACAGCCGGCCTGGCTGGCTTTGGGGTGGCGCTCGGTTTGCCCTTTGCCCTCTTTGCCATGTTTCCGCAGTGGCTGGCCAAATTGCCAAAATCGGGCGGATGGATGGGAACAGTTAAAGTGGTGCTCGGTTTTATCGAGCTGGCGCTGGCATTAAAATTCTTTTCCAATGCCGACCTGGTGATGCACCTGGGCTTACTCAAAAGGGAGGTTTTCTTTGGCCTTTGGATAGTGATTGGCCTGGCCACTTTTGCTTACCTGATGGGCTGGTTCAGCTTTAAAAAGCAATACACAAAACCAGTAATCAGTACTGGCCGTAAAATAACCGCATTTATATTTTTAGCTTTTGCGCTGTACCTCGTTCCAGGTGTTACCAATACAAAGTATGCCAATATTGGCCTGGTAAGCGGTTTTCCGCCACCGGCTTGTTACAGTATTTATACACATCCTGTCAACTGCAATGAGCCACTGCATGATTACGATGAAGCTGTAAAACTGGCAAAAGAGAAAAACATGCCCATCATGATAGATTTCACCGGCTATGCCTGTGTAAACTGCCGCAAGATGGAAGAGAATGTATGGACAAAGCAGGTGGTAAAGGAGCAGATGGATAAATTCATACTCGTTTCATTGTATGTGGATGATAAAAAGGAGCTGCCGGCAGATAAGCAGTTTTTATACAAAACAAAGGACAGCACCAGTAAAAAAATAGTTACGGTAGGGGATAAATGGGCCACATTTGAATCAGAAAACTTTGAAGCAGTGTCGCAGCCATTATATGCATTGATAACTGCCGATGGGAAGCTGCTGGTGCCCCCGGTTGGGTATACGCCAAATGAAAATGAATATGCCAAATGGCTGGAGTGCGGATACAGGGCTTTTAAAACGGTAAAGTAAGTATTCAAGTTCAAAAAACTGATTCTGTCAATTCAGCAAAAAAATCAAAAGCCCATTATGGCAATTAACAGTTGCCGGGTGGCAAAAGGTATAAAAACAAAATCCCCCGCAACACGTAAGCGGGGGATTTTTAGTTATGGGGTTACAAAGCCTTTACAGTGCAATTTGCTTTTCGGTCATCATTTTGCGCAGGTTAATCAGCCCATAGCGCATACGACCCAAAGCAGTGTTGATACTGCACTTTGTTAAATCTGCAATTTCTTTAAAACTTAAATCAGCATAGTGACGCATAATGATCACTTCACGCTGGTCTTCCGGTAACATGTCCACCATTTTACGAACCCTGTCGTGGCTCTGGCCCTGCATCATACGATGGTCGGCACCGGCTTCTGAAAAGTTCAATACTTCAAAAATGTCACGGTCGTCGCTGGTTTTAATGCTCGGACTGCGTTTTACCTTCCTGAAATGGTCAACACACATATTGTGGGCAATGCGCATGGCCCAGGGCAAAAATTTACCCTCGTCCGTGTAGCGGCCGCCTTTTAATGTGTCAATTACCCTGATAAATACATCCTGGAAAATGTCTTCCGCTAAGTACTTGTCCTTAACTAACAAGTAAATGGATGTGTAAACTTTGTCTTTGTAACGCATAATTAACGTTGCAAGAGCATCAGCATTGCCGTCCATGTACAGATGGATCAACTGCTGGTCAGTGAGGTTGATAAAGGATTTCATAAAACTTCTACAGTTTTTTGTTAATACAAAATTGTTTGGACCAATAATGGGAAATTAAGCGTAGAAGTCTAATCTGATAGAAGTCTGGCTCTTCACTTTATTGGATATTGGAACTGTGAAATTAATATATTTTTCAAGATTGCCAAATTTTTTTAACATTTTCTTGGCCCTCTCTTGATAATAAAGTTAAAGTACGCAGCAATACCGTACAAATACGATGCCCCATTTTAAGAAAACTTTAGCATTTTAACGGGCAGCGTTTTACATTTGCTAATAATAACAGATGAGTACAAAAACAATACAGAAAGGAAAGGCAGTGCAGCCGCCTGAAACAGGCAACAATATTTTAATAAAAGGCGCAAGGGTACATAATTTAAAGAATGTAACGGTAACCATACCGAGGAACAAGCTGGTAGTGGTGACGGGGGTCTCCGGCTCCGGCAAGTCATCCCTTACCATCGATACCCTGTTTGCAGAAGGCCAGCGCCGCTATGCCGAAAGCCTGAGTGCCTATGCCAGGCAGTTTATGCAGCGGATGAATAAGCCGGATGTGGATTATATCAAGGGTCTTTGCCCGGCTATAGCCATTGAGCAAAAAGTAATTACCCGTACCCCCCGCAGCACCGTGGGCAGTATGACGGAAATTTACGATTACCTGCGCCTGTTGTATGCAAGGGCGGGTAAAACCATTTCGCCGGTTAGCGGCAGGGAGGTGAAAAAAGACGATACCAGCGATGTGGTAAAAGCCATCTGCAACCTTAAAACCGGGGACAAAGTGCTGGTATTGGTGCCGTTCAGGCAGGGCCCCAACCGCAATGTAAAGGAAGAGCTGAATATCCTGATGCAGAAAGGCTTTAGCCGGATATATACAAAAGAAGCCGATAAGGGTGAAATACTGCGTATTGAAGATGCGCTGGAAGATGAGGGATTGCAAAAGAGATTAGTTCCGTTGGCTAAAGCCACAACGGCAATGGATGCTAAAGCCTTACCGGCAGGCAAAACAAGTTCTGGCAAAAAAGCCGCCCCCAGCCTGTCCCCTGCCCCCCTGTCCTCTGTCAACTACCTCCTCATCGACCGCCTTGTGGTAAAAGATTTTGATGAAGACGACCAGCATCGCATAGCAGACAGTGCCACTACCGCTTTTTATGAGGGAGAGGGCGAACTCTTCCTGGAGATAAATGATAAAAAACTGCTTCATTTCAGCAATAAGTTTGAACTGGATGGTATTGTGTTTGAAGAGCCGGTACCCAACCTGTTTTCTTTCAACAATCCTTATGGCGCCTGTCCCACCTGTGAAGGGTTTTCGCAGATACTGGGCATTGATGCCGACCTGGTGATACCAGATAAAAGGCTGAGTGTATACGAAGGAGCCATCGCTCCCTGGAAGGGCGAAAAGCTGGGCTGGTGGAGAGAGCAGTTCATTAAAGGCACCGCTGCCATTAAGTTTCCCATCCACAAAGCTATTATTGATCTTACGGATGAGCAACTGCAGCAGATATGGGAGGGTGCTGGTACCGCCCAGGGCCTGGATGATTTTTTTACGGAAGTAGAGCAGAACTTATACAAGGTGCAATACCGGGTACTGCTGAGCCGCTACCGTGGCCGCACTACCTGCACCGATTGCAAGGGCTACCGCCTGCGCAAGGAAGCCCTGTATATAAAAGTGGGCGGCAGGCATATAGGCCAGTTGTGCGAATTACCGGTAAGGGATTTAAAAACATGGTTTGATAACCTGGAGCTGAGCGAATACGACCAGCAGGTGGCCAAGCGGATACTGATAGAAATAAAGCACCGCATTAAAACACTGATGGATGTGGGGCTGGGCTATCTTACCCTCAACCGCTTAGCCAATTCATTAAGTGGTGGGGAGAGCCAGCGCATACAGCTCACCCGCAGCCTGGGCAGCAATCTCACCAACTCATTGTATATATTAGACGAGCCATCCATCGGCCTGCACAGCAGGGATACCGAGCGGCTGATTGCCGTGCTGAAAGAACTGCGTGACCTGGGCAATACCGTGGTAGTGGTGGAGCATGATGAGATGATGATGCGGGAAGCAGATTATATTATTGATATGGGTCCGCTGGCCAGCCACCTGGGCGGCGAAGTGATCGCACAGGGTAATTATGATGCGATTGTAAATAACCCGGAAAGCCTTACGGGCAAATACCTCAGCGGTGTGCTGCAGGTGGAGCCACCCAAAAATGTACGCAAATGGACCCGCAGCATCAAGGTGGAAGGAGCCAGGCAGAACAATCTTAAAAATATCACCGTGGAGTTTCCGCTGAATACGATATGTGTGGTGAGTGGCGTAAGCGGCAGTGGTAAAACAACCTTAGTAAAACAGGTTTTCTATCCTGCGCTCAATAAGCTGAAAGGCGAATTTGCTGACAGGGCAGGTTTGCATAAAGGATTGAGTGGTGATGTGGACAGCATTACCCAACTGGAAATGATTGACCAGAATCCCATCGGTAAATCGAGCCGCAGCAACCCGGTTACCTATATAAAGGCTTATGATGAAATACGTGACTTGTTTGCCAGCCAGCCGCTGAGTAAGATACGGGGTTTTCAACCCAAGCATTTTTCATTTAATGTGGATGGTGGCCGCTGCGATACCTGCAGGGGTGAGGGTGAGCAGGTGGTGGAAATGCAGTTTCTGGCAGATGTACACCTTACCTGCGAATCATGCGGGGGCAAAAGGTTTAAGGAGGAAGTACTCGAAGTGCAGTACCGCGGCAAGAGTATTTACGATGTGCTGGATATGGGCGTGGATGAAGCCATAGAATTTTTTACGGATGGTGGTAAGGACGGAACGGATGTGGCAAAAAAACTGCAGCCGCTGAGTGATGTGGGCTTGGGCTATGTAAAGCTGGGGCAGTCGTCGGATACTTTATCGGGTGGTGAGGCACAGCGGGTAAAGCTGGCTTCGTTTTTAGGGCGTGGCCGGGCGCAGGGTGCCATCCTGTTTATTTTTGATGAGCCTACCACCGGCCTGCATTTTAACGATATTAAAAAACTGCTGGCTTCCTTTAATGCACTGGTGGAGCAGGGCCACAGCATACTGGTGATTGAGCACAATACTGATGTAATAAAAAGCGCCGACTGGGTGATTGACCTTGGCCCCGAAGCGGGTGATGGTGGCGGTAACTTAGTATTTGCGGGCAAACCTGCTGATTTAAAGAAATGTAAGGAGAGTTATACGGGGAGGTTTTTGTAGGATGATTAATGACAGCAACATCTTACCGGTGTAATCTAAATTGTTTCGACATCTTAATCCGGTAAACCCTGTTGCTTAAAAACCAGATGGGGCTTTCGAAAAGGGAAATGCTTTTATGCACTGTCGGCTATGTCTGTGACTAGCGGCGAAATCATTGCATTACTAACTAAAAATGGTTAACCACAATTGTTAATTTTCCGATTATTACTTTAAAAGATGCCGCACCTACGGCGCTCAAATACTGTCGCTGCCCTTTGCTACAGATATACCGCCCCGATAGGGCTGATATTGGCAGTAAGTCCCAATAACGCTCCACTCAAAAGGTAGTTATTGCCGAAGGCATCCCGCCTGTGCCTCAAAACAAGTGCCTCCCAAAAGTAGCCATTCGCCCATTCCATTAAGTAAAATCTATCCCACTTACATTCCGTTCGGTGGGACACCGACCAGGGTGGCAAAAAACAAAATTCCACCACAAAACGCCAGCTCACTTCACTAAAAATAAGTATCTTTCGTGTAAATTTTTTTGACATGAACAGGGACAAAGCAATTGATGCGGTAAAAGAATTACCGCAGGAATTTGAACTGGAAGACCTTATGGAAAAATTGGTTTTTGTCCAGAAGGTGGAAGATGGGTTGACACAATTGAAAGAGGGAAAAACCGTACCTCATGAAAAAGTAAAAGAAATGGCGAAAATGCTTGACCTTTAGTATAACTTATCCCATTTATTTTCTGTTTAAAGAACCACCACTCAATATATAAAATTCCCCTTGTTTTCATTATTCCGCAAAATCCCTACATTTACCCCATGATAAAAAAAATCACAACCCTTTTGCTGGCAGTAGCAATAGCTGCAACCGGCTGGTCACAAACGATTAAACCCGGTGATATTGTTATTACTCCCGGTGTGGGTATCGGGCCGCTAAAACTGGGTATGAGTGAAAGCGAAGCGTATAAGGTTTTGAAAGGCGATATTACCTGGATGAACTATAAAGAAAAGATGAAAGTTTTCAAAAGCTATAATAGTAATTTTTCCATTGACAGTGTTACACAGTTTGTAATGGGATTCGACAGTTGCGCTTCTTACAATAACAATCTGCCGAATAGTTTGCCTGTATTCTCCCTCTTTTTCCTGGAGCATAAGCTCAACTACATCATGGTTACTTCCTACAGTGCACCAAAAGCACTGATTAAAAGGGTGGTGTTAAAAAACGGCATTCGCTTTTACAACAGTATGGCCAGCTGCATGGCAAAAATGAAAAGCAAATACCTGTCCATCCGGTATGATGACTATGATGGCGATCATATTTATTACAAGGAAGGGCTTGAGTTTACCTATGACAAAAAAAAGTTCACAGCGCTGGGTGTATTTACCCCAACGCCCAATTTTTTACAAAGAATTGCCGACAAAAGCTACGACCTGAAACAGGAGTTTGGTGATGTGGAATAAACCACCCGGCAATGAATTCCGTTAACAACTTTTGCCGCTTTACATAACAGCCAGTACCTGGTTGTTCTTGTCTGACGGGTTTTTTATTAAACAGTGATAGATATTTCCGTCGGCGTTTACCTTTATATCAAAATAATAATTACCATATCCCGGGTAAAACGTTCCCTCATGGGCTCCGTTAGTAACAGTTATAGTCGCATTTGAACTGTTGTAAACCCCGAAGTTTAATTTTTTATCGTAGATGCTGTTGTTCATGATGGCTTTAAGGGTATCAAACGGGAGATTTCCCTGGTGCTGTGCCGGGCGGGCATCAATAAAATTCATTGGCATAATTTCTGATTTTTTGAGTTTAAAAAAAAATTATTTAATGAAGCAGGTTGGGTCATCGTAACCGGTCGCTGCCCTTTACTAATTTTTCATCGTTGCTGATACCCCGGGCCGCCAGAAAGAACAGGATAAGGATGGCAGCGGGCAAAAGTGCAGCAATGTTATAAGTGCCTTTGCTGAAATCCTTTGTTTCAAGAAAATACAATACTAACAGCAAAACATTCAGTAGTATACCTGCAATGCACAAACGCAGTTGCAGTTTCCTGTTTTTATACAGGAATATGGTGAATAATGACAGGGCGCCAAGCAGGCAGGTGGCGAGCAGCAGCTGTATATTGTCAGTGCCTGTTAATTGATGGTATTCATTATTGACAGTATAAGTGCCATCGTAAAATGAAAATTTAAGGCTCAGAAATGCACAGGCGGCCGCCAGTAATAACCAAATGCTTTGTATGCGTTGTATCATAAACAATTGCTTTACTGCAAAAGTAACTGAATGTTGTTGAAAAACATACGCTTCATCAGATGTCTGCGCTTATATTAATCCGTAAATCTTTTGGGAGCCTGCCCTTTAGCCGTTTATCATACACCAGGCGGTGGCTGCTCAAAAAAAAGCCATACATCTCTGGATGGCTTTCATATCATTTACCGATTACTTACTGCTTCACAAAAGGATACACTTTCACCTCTTTTCCCGCAACTACCTGCACAAAATAACTGCCCGATGCCAGTTGCTGTACATTCAGCTGCACAGTGGACGATGATGGCCTGGTTGATGAAATCAATGCACCGGTACTGCTGTACAATTGTAAGGTGACTTTTCCGGCATAGGCACCCGGTAACTGTATATTCACCACCTCTGTTGCAGGGTTGGGGAACAGTTTTACCACCGGAACATTTTTATCAAAATACACTTTGGCTACGCCTGAATAAGTTTGCTTATTCAGTTTATCGGTTATCCTGAGGCGGTAATAGTTCCAGCCGCTCACGGGTGATACATCGTAATCTGTATAGATCCAGGCATTTTTTTGGAGGGATGTCTGCTGGCTTATTTTGCTGAAGCTGGTGCCGTTGACTGACTTTTCAACCTCATACATCCTTGTATCCACTTCCTGCTCCACATGCCAGTTCAGGCGTACCTTGCCATTATCCGGCAATGCAGTAAAATACAGCAGCTTAACCGGCAGCGCATTAAAGGGGCTGTATGTGCCCAGTGTAAACCTTCTTTCGGCAAAAGTAAAATTGCCCGTGGTAGTAGTGCCTGTTACATACCCAAAGAGGCTGTCGGCACCTGCGGCATTACCCGTTACCCATCCGCCTGGTACATCCCAGCGGAAAGGCGGGGCATTGATGTATTGTGTAACCAGCAGGCTGTCTCTTGTGAGGGCATTGGCGCTCACCCGGCTGTAGCCACGCCAGCTCAGGCTCACCCTTGCATCATCATCAGGGCCGGATGCAATATCACTGGTTATTTCCCAAAACTCTACATTACTGATATGATCAATGGGAGGAGACATTACATTGATGCGGTCAAAAGGGGTGTCCGGGAAATACGCCACCTGGTACCTTGCCGTGGTTGTATTGAACTTGGTCAGTTTTACCGGGGCGTACAGGCTGTCGCCTGCTTTTATTTTTCCCACGGGAAAAAGATAAAAAGGGCTGGTAAGATTGGCTGCCCTTTCCAAACGACCATGCACCCAGCTATTGGCAAAGTTGTTGGTGCTTTGTATACTGGTGGTGGCAGGGTTGCTTACATATACTTTACTGGCTGCGGAAGTAAAAAGCAATGCTTTATCGAGGCTCAGCAGGTTACGTACTTCGGCATCTGTGCTGAGGTAGAGGCCGCTGTCGCCTGCTACACGTAAATTGTAAAACTTAGTGTTGCCATAATAAAACTGCAGGCTGTCGCTGGTAAAATTAACCATACCGTTGCTGGCAATATCGTATACACCAGTTGCGGTTGAATCGGCCCAGTTTTCACGTCCAGCACCGGAATTTCGGGCAATAAACACTTCCCCACTATCCTTCCAGTTGCTGGTTCCTGTAAATGTAATGCCCCCGTTGATCACCACTTTGGTGCCCGGAGTGGTTACTATTTTACAATCAACCGCCTTGGCCAGTTGCTGTGCCGAAACAGTTGTTGCAATACAAAGCCCCGAAAGCAGTACTATTGTTTTTACAGTCATATCATTATTTTAGCATCTTCAAAATTAATTTTTTTATCCGTACTCTGTCTAAAACACCGCTGGCAATTAGTAAACGGTCATTAGTCTTCAGCCTGTGCAGCGGACCGTGAATAGATAACAGTGAACAGATGACAGGCAACAGAAAGTTGATATGTTCAAAGTTTAAAGTTGTTACCATGTTGAACACAACTTATAACCCCAACCTGTAGAAAGCCCTCAATCAGCACATTATCAAATTATCAAATCAGCACATCAATCAATTCTACCCACCGTCCAGTTAGTACCATCGCTGATACAGATAACCGTTTTTACGCTTGATGTTGGATTCAATGTATAAGTATTACCACCGGCAACGTTATTGCTGTTGCCAGAAAATATGTTACCTGCTGCAGTAACAATATTTGTAAAGAAACTGCTGCTGTTATTCCGGATATAATAAATCCGTCCGGGACATGAGGCCGGATTAGGTAATTGGTAAAAATTATTGGTATTGTCTGCCGGGCTGCAGCCGATGTATGATTTTTGATTTGCCAGCGATACGGGTGTCGCTATAGGGCCTCCGGCAAGGCCCATGCTTACACCAACAGCCACGGTGCCATCCACCTGCAAAGTACTGCTGGGCGATGCTGTTGCAATACCCACTTTTCCATCATTTTTTATAGTGAGCCTGGCTCCATAACCACCTGCCGTGTTCATGGTATTAAATTCCAGCCTGGTAGGTACAGTGCCTGCGGCTACAGCACCATCTGCATATATATCCAGTCCGGCTGATAAGATATAATTGGTGCCATCATAGTTCATGGTGCTGATGGCTGCCAGGTAATCTCCGTTATTTACCGTGAGTGGTGCTGCCAGCGTACCCCTTGCATGCTGAAAAACCAGGCCGGGTGCATAACCAGCATTGTTGGCAGCATTGCGTATCAGCAAATCGGTGGGAGCGCCAAAACCTTCCGAAGCCATTTCCATGCGGGCAAAACCATAAGTGCTGTTGGGCGTGGTGGAGCCAATACCCAAAACACCACCATTGGTAATACGCATGGCCTCTGCATTTTGAGTGCGGAAAACGAGTGGATTGTTATCCGTAGTGCCGATAAAATTTATAGCAGGGTTGGTGCTGCTGTTACCGGTCAGTTGCCAGGCATTCGCTGAAGAACTGATCCATGTCCACTGGCTACCATTGTAATAATGAAAACCGGTACTGTCGGGCCCTGTTTGAAAAATCATTAATCCAGTAGCCGGTGTAGCGATGTTGTTTTTTTCTGTTTTGGTCATGCGGGGGATCAGCATGCCCTTGGCGGAGCTCTTTATATCCAGTATGGCACTGGCATCGGCAGTACTGCCATCATTGTTAACAGCCATTCCTTGTGCCTCTGTAGTGCAATAAGAAAATAATAAAACGCCCAAAAGTAAATATGACTTCATGTAATAAGATTTAGGTGCCATAAATATACGGCAAAAATCATCTTATTACGGTGATGAAATAGTTGATAGCACCGGTGGTGATATTACCTGCAGTAGTATTGGTAAAAGTTACCTCCACCGTACCGGCAACCGACACCCTGGCATAAGCAATAATCAAGCCATTCGCTAAAGTGCTTGCCGGAGAAATATACACCGTGCTGTTGAGTGCGGCATTGGCTACGGTAAATGTTTCCTGCGAAGATGTATTGGCATTTACGGTGCCGATATTCTTATTTACGGTAGCCCTTATCACTTCTGTTAATACTGTGCCATTGTTGCCCAGTTTAAAATCGGCATCTACATCCAGCCGGGCGGTTGGGCTGGCCGTACCGATGCCCACATTGGTATTGGCGGCGGCACCATTTACCCCATTGATGGCCCCCAGTATCAGGGCGTTACTTTGGCTCACGGTAGCATTGGCGCCAATGGCCGTTGCGTTGGTAAGGTTATTGACCGTAACCTCCGCTTTATAACCCAGTGCCGTATTGTTGCTGCCAGTGGTGTTCCCCACCATTGCGTCACTGCCCAGCGCCGTATTGCCGGTGCCGCTGCTGTTGGTAGAGAGTGCTCCGCTGCCCATGCCGGTATTGCGGGCCCCGGTTTGGTTTACGGCCAAAGCCCGGTAGCCCACGGCGGCATTGCTATCGGCCGTGTTTACCCTGTGCAGGGCTTCAAAACCAAGCGCAGTGTTGTAGCTGCTGGTATTATTGGCAAAAATAAAATTAGCATTGGAGAGGGCCCGGTTGCCTATACCTGTATTAAAGCTGCCCCTGTCAACATTAAGTCCGCTTTGTGCACCCACAAAAGTATTGGCCGTGCCGTCTTTATTGGTTTGCAAACTAAAATAGCCAATGGCTGTATTGGCATAAGGGCCGCCACTTAAAAAAGGCTGTGTGGTAGTGGTGTCGCTGCTTAGTGCAAAAGGTCCAACAGCCACATGGCCATTGCCCACACGGTTTACGGCAAGTGCACTTTTACCAACCGCCACATTTTGGCTTCCACTGCCCAGCAATTGAAGGGCTGCCTCACCTACGGCCACATTTTGGTTACCGGTGCTATCCCTCATGCCCGCCTGGTAACCCATAAAAACGTTGTTATCGCCCGTGCGCAGGTTTTGCCCCGCATCCGTGCCAAATGCACTGTTGTTATCGGCATTAGTAGCGCCCAATGGGTTGGCATTGGTATGCCTGCCTACCATGGCGTTGTTATTGCCAATAGTTAAGGATGACCCTGTATTTTGGCCAACAAAAACATTGCTGCTGCCAGTGGCGGTACTGCCTGCATTAGATCCTATGTAAGTGTTAAAAGGCGAACTGGTATTGTTATAACCTGCTTCATACCCCAAAAAAGTATTTTGAAAACCACTGTTGTTGAGATACCCGGTTTGAAAGCCCGCAAATAAGTTAAAAGACCCATTGTTGGTTTTGCCTGCTTCGTAACCTAAATAAGTGCTGCTGGTACCCGTGGTATTGGTACTCCCTGCACTATAACCCAGTGCAGTATTACCCCTGCCACTGGTATTGGCCGAAAGGCTGCTGGTACCCACTGCCGTGTTAGGAAAGCCCGTATTGCTGGTATCTGCATTAAGACTAAACGCACCAATAGCTACTTTGCTGCTGCCATTTTTATTGCTGGCTAATGCAGCATAACCCACTGCTGTAATTTGAGAAGTAAAGAGTTGGCTAAGGGCTGCATTAGCGCCAATAGCGGTATTAAAAACTCCAGTGGTATCATTTTGCATAGCAGAACTTCCGATGGCAACATTGTTAAACCCATTTTTTTGCAGGCTCAGGGCATTTCTGCCAATACCAATATTATCTGTGCCAAATGCTATAGACTGTCCTGCCTGTACCCCTGTAAAATAGTTGCCGGTATTATTGTCCCATTGCCCCAACCATTGGCTGTTTTGCTTAAAGCGGAGGGGCATGGTGCTGGTGGTGCCAATAAAATTGATGGCGGTATCTGTGCCTGCATTGCCGGTGGTAAGCCAGCCCGCCTGCGTGGTAGCTGTGGCCAGCCACAACCAGCCGCTGCCATTGTAGTAGTAAAAGCCGCTGCTGTCGGGTCCGCTTTGGTACACCAGCAAGCCTGCGGCCGGACCGGCAATGGCCGTTTTTTCCGCCTTGGTCATACGGGGTACGAGTACGCCTTTGCTATTGCTCTTTACATCTAAAATGGCACTGGAATGAGCATTGCTGCCATCGCTGTTGATAGCAAAATTCTGGGCATTGGTGGTGTGTAGGGTTAGCAGTGATAGAATTAATACTGCGAGCCTGTTCATCTTTTTATATTTTGCCTAAATGTACAGGCAGGTAGTGGGTTAAAAAATCCCCTAATCTGGGGAGGGAGGAGGTTTACGGTTAGCAGCAGGCGGTTGACAGGGTAGTTCAAAAGTTGAATGCAGACAGTTTGAAGACCTTCCGGCCACGGCAAATGTGCTGCGGGGATTGCCACCGCTGCGCCAGGATAGTTAAGGTAATAAAGCATTAATATAAATTCGTATTTTGATAACTGTCATGTGTAAGCATAACGCAAATGCGATACGGTATTAAGCATAACAATTTACATTTGCAATAAGCATCAATTACAGATATGGCCAAAATCATCACACTTACGCTCAACCCCGCAATTGATAAAACTACTTATACGGCCAAAGTTGTGCCGGAGAAAAAATTGAGTTGCACGCACCCGGTTTATTTTCCCGGCGGCGGGGGCATCAATGTTTCCCGTGCGCTGGCAAACCTGGGTTGTGCTTCAACGCCGGTGTATTTGGCGGGCGGCACTTCGGGCAATCATTTTCAGCAATTACTGGCAAAAGAACAGATTGCCTCTATCGTGGTGCCCATTGAGGGCAATACCCGAACCAACCTTACCGTAGTTGAAACATCATCCGGTTTACAGTTTCGCTTTGGTATGGTAAGCCCTCCAATCCAGGAAGCTGAATGGCAGTTTTGCTTACAGATTTTGGCACAGCAGCTCGATTTTGACTATATCATAGCCAGTGGCAGTATTCCGCCGGAAGTGCCGGTGGATTTTTTTGGAAGGGTAGCCGCTATTGCCAAAGCAAAAAATGCAAGGCTCATTATTGATACTTCCGGCGAGGCATTGCAACAGGCCATCAAAGTGGGCGTATTTATGATTAAGCCGAATATTAATGAACTGGCTGCCCTGTATGGCAAAGAAACATTGCGGCCCGGTGAAGTAAAAGAAGCTGCACAATCTATTATTGCAGCAGGAGCCTGCAAAGCCATGGCCGTTTCCATGGGGCCTGATGGTGCTTTGCTGATTTCGGGTGATGAGTACATACATATATCACCGCCTGCCGTAAAAGTAAAAAGTACTGTGGGTGCAGGCGACAGCATGGTGGCAGGTATCGTATATGGGTTATCAAACAACTGGAACTGGCAAGATACAATCAGCTATGGAGTTGCCTGCGGCACTGCTGCCACGCTGAACGAAGGAACACAGCTTTGCAAAAAAGAAGATGCTGAAAGGCTGTATGCGGAGATAAGGACCCGGGGCAATCAAATTTGATAAGTTACATGCTTCATTTTGCACTGCTGCCCCGGAATTTGAAGTCCATGTAATTAAAAACTTTAACCTACAATCCTGCCGCCTTGTTCAGCTTCTCAAAATCCTTTTCCTTTATTTTCATGCTCATATTCACGTCTTCATAATACAGCAGTTCTTTGGTAGCCAGATCGTATACCAGTATGTATTTTTTATTGTCAATGGCTGGTAGAAACAGTGTGTATTTATTGGCTTCGGGGCTTTGCTCCAGTTTTATAATGTCTTCAATTTTCATCACTTTGTACTTGCCGCCAAAACTAATATTGTCTTCGGTTAATACTGCGGCCATTATGGCTTTCATGTCTTTTCTGCCTGCTTCCATTTTGCCTTTCATAAGGGCAGTGGTGTTGGGGTTTACATCCCATTCTGTAGTGAGGTCTGATGGTATGAGCATGGTTTTGCCGGCAATACGGGAATTTTTGGCTTCAATTGTTTTGAAATAGCCTTTTTCGTCGCCATTGGTTTTTAAATAATTGAGCATGTCGTGCAGGTTGTAAACAATATAAGGCAGGCGCAGCATTGAGCGGTTGAACATATTGGCTTCATCTTTTACATCAAACTCGTAATGAAACCCGTTGATGGGAAATGCAGCAACAATCGCTTCGCCATTAACTTTGCCTGACGTTCCGGCTTCACCAAAAACATAAAAAGGATTGTTCATGGAAGTGGCATGGTCTCTTACCGTAAGACCAACTACTGCCGGCATAAAAACAGAAGACTCCGGCTCCAGGGAAGGCAGGCCATTGGTGATATCGTGGTATATAAAAGGCGTTATTTTCCAGTAATTGGTAAAGGCAGCAGTAAGCCGGTCGGTGTAAGCTCCTTTGCCTGCTGTGTATACATGGGTGGTTTGGTTGTACAATCTCTGTACGTTCTTTCCCCTTGTTTTGTCAAAAATCTGCGCTTGTACCGAAAGGGTAAATAAAGTTGCCAATGCAGTACTGTAAAAGGTTGTAATTGCTGTTTTCATGCCTGAATTTTATATATAAAGATAAGTGTTATCCCTTAATTCTGTTGCCGGGCAGCCGGTTATTCAATATTGCAAGTGCATATTTCGGTTGCAGGAAAAGAATCAAAGTTCAGCATGTTATACCAATTACACATACGAATTAGTCCAACTGTTTGTGGTACTGCCGCTACGGTCAGTATTGTTAATATAATGCCGACCTGCTTTGGATTAGCTTAGAAATGATTGGACTATTTAATAAGTAGCGTCGGTATTATTCCCGGGTACTCAGAAAAACTTACCGTTCAGTTATACGGAAAATCTCCTGTAATAGGGCAGGAGATTTTTGAAAGCGCTGATGTTTTAGTTTCAGAATCCTTTGAAGAAGCTTATTTGCAACTGCAGCATTCGCAAAGGGCTGTTGAATACTTCGGCTACCTGGTGCTGGTGAATATTTTGTGTGTTTACATTAATAAACTGCATATTCAGTGGTGTGGCTCCGTCAGTAGTAACGGTAGCAGCGCCAGAAAGTTTGCGGGTATTGATATAGCTTACATTGCCCCCGGCTGTGTAGTGCACACTCATATCAAACCAGCCCATGCCCCTGTCCCAGCTTCCGGAAAAAGCCGCCATATCCAGTTTAATGCCTGCGCCTGCACCTGCTGTTATGGTGCCATCACGCAACAGCGACTTGCGGTCCAGCGGATGGCATCCGTCAACATCATGCGGATCGTCAATCCTGATATTGGCATACAGGTTGTGGTAGCCAAGGCGGGTGCTGAGGTAAGGGGTAATGGAAGAGTGTTTTAACAAATCGTACCGAAGCAGAGCGGCTACCTGATACATATTGCTGCTGTAGTTTACATTGGTAACAGTCTGGCTGCCATCGGTAAAGGTGAATGTTTGCTCCATGTTCTTTTGGGCATAAGTGCCAATACCCATTTCAATACCCGCAGAAAATCTACTCAGTTTTCCGCGTAGCTGGTACAAACCTGATAACACAAAACTGTGTGCCGGGTTGATATTGGTTTTCATTTGCTGCAGTGGTAAAGCGAGCTGGTAGCCGCCTCCTGCACTTAACTGTGCTGTTGCCGGGGCAAGTAACAGTAATCCGATAATTGTTGTGTACAAATGCTTCATAAAATTTGCTTTTAATTTTATCCTGGTTACAACGTTTTCCGGCTATTCCGCAGGTTGCATTGATAACCAGGGATTAATAATATATACTGTTTAAAATTAGCAAAAAAAGCAAATGGCCGGAGCAGTACACTTAAGTTTTAACAATTTTTATACACGACCGGAAAGCCTGCTGTATAACGGATAGCCCTTATGTAAAAATGAGGTTACCGTTTTTAATGCGATAACCTCATATAATTGAATTGCAGTGCTGTACTTACTGCTTCACTAATACCTGGTGATGTAATAGCTGTCCATCTTTTTCTATCAACAGCCAGTAATTGCCCGCTGGCAGTGAGTGCATATCAATCAAAGCGTTGCCAGTATTTATTTTCTCCATCTTTACCAATTGTTTTGCTGCATTGTACAACTTTACCTGAACTGTTGCAGCAATACCGCTGATGGTAAAACTGCTGCTGGTTACCGTTGGAAATACAAGGATGGGTTTTGACTCATTCATTCTTACCAATTGCATAGTAGAGTAAGCCGAACGTCCATCCCTGTCAACCTGTTTGATGCGGTAATAATTCAGGTTGCTAAAGGGCTGCATATCTGTGTAAGCATAATCCCTCCTGCTGTTGCTGTTGCCTGCTGCTTGTGCATGGGCTATTTTTTCAAACAGCACACCATCTTTGCTGCGTTCCAGTTCAAAATGGCTGCTGTTGATTTCAGTGAGTGTAAACCAGTTCAGCGCTATGCGGCTTTGATCCCTGCGTGCAAGCAGTGTGAGGCCGGTTACGGGTATGGTGCCGCTTACAGTAAGGGTGTCAAAGTCAAACAATCCCCAAATGCCACTGGCATCTTTAAAGCGCATGGCAATAAAATGATTTCCCTGTGCAGTGCCGGTGGGTATCAGCAGGGGTATTGCCTGTGTAAATGTTTGGCCTGCGGGTATGCTCACTGGTAAGGCATTGCCCACTCCGGGGTCGGCATCAATAAAATATTCTGCTGCTACCATATCCGGCATGTTTACAGATTGTGTGGTGATGTAAAATCCACGGCTTTCATACAACCCCCAGTTGCCTGCCGCATCTTTAGTGCGTATGGCCAGGAAGTGAAAACCGGGAGCAAGGGAATTAGTTGATATATTGGCTGTAAAGTTAGCCGTGCTGCCAGTTGCAACTGGCGTAATGGCTGTGCCGTTACCCACACCCGGATCAGCATCTGTAAAAAATTCAGCAGCGGTAATATTGGCTGCATTGCCTGTTGCGTTGCTGATGTAAAACCCCCGGTTTTCAAATAAGCCCCAGTTACCATTTGCATCTTTGGTACGGATGGCCAGGAAATGAAAACCTGGTGTAAGGGATGCAGTTGGTACAGTAGCAGTGAAATTCACCGTGCTGCCATTGCTCACGGGTGTAATGGGAATGCCGTTGCCTGTACCGGGATCAGCATCGGTAAAATATTCTGCAGCAACAATATCAGGGCTGTTACTGGCAGCTGCACTGATATAAAAACCCCTGCTTTCAAAAAGGCCCCATATCCCATTGGCATCTTTTGTGCGGATAGCAATGGTATGGAATCCCTGCGAAAGGGATGTGGTGGAAACACTGGCAGTAAAATTTACTGTATTGCCCGAAGTAACGGGCGTAATATTAGTGCCATTGCCCACTCCAGGGTCAGCGTCAATATAAAACTCCGCTGCTATAATATTGGCCATGCTGACAGAGGCTGTACTTACATAAATGCCCCTGCTTTCGTACAAGCCCCATTGCCCTGCTGCATTTTTTGTACGTATGGCAATGGTATGAAATCCATCCGGCAATGATATGACAGGAATGGATGCAGTAAATATTGCGGTATCGCCGCTACTTACTGAAATTGGAATGCCATTGCCTGCACCGGGGTCGCTGTTGATAAAATATTCTGCTGCAACAATAGTTTGCGCTTTTGTAAATACCGCAAAGCTGATTGTCATCAGCAATAAAAGTAATTGCTTCATGATAACCTTTTTTGTTTTAACTCACAGGGATTAATTGCTCACCCTTGCTTCCACGTTAACGGTTACATTGCCACCGGCAGGTACTGTTGGTGTAACTACATTCATGCTGAAAATGCGGGGCAGGCGGCTGTTGCGGCTATTGTTCCAGTTAAGGCTGCCGGTAACATCATAAAGCAGCCCCATATCTTTTCCATCAGCGGCAGTATTATTGGCAGGCCCTGTGGCTATTGTAAAGTCGGCTGTGCCGTTCAGGCCACCTGCATTAACAGTAGCCTGGTCCACCATTTGCGGGTCCAGGTTGTCAACATTACCCCCGCTGTTCACATTGCCGTTACTCAGCCAGGGTGTATTATTTACGGCATTGAAAGTGATGTTGTTGTTGAAGGTGCTGGAGCTGTTTTGTGCAGCCGCATTTCTTCTTACAAAAACATTATTGGTAAGGGTGAGAAACCGGCAGTTGCCGACAAAGCAATCACGGCTGCCGCTGCCTGGCCCGTACCACAGGTTGTGATCGAACATGATGCTGCTGGTATTGGTGAAGCCAGAGATATTGGCGCCCACGCAACAACCGTTTTCAAAAAAGAGGTTATTCTGGAAAAGGAAGTTACTGAAGTTGTGAACAGTAGGATTATCGGATCGTACCTGGCCGTTATTAAACAAACATCCCTCAAAAAGATAACCTGTCCAGGTTCCTGATGATACGCTGCCAGAAAAAATTACCGGGCAGGCGGAGCTGTGGATGCGGATAAACTGGAGGTTATTAATAGCAGAAGTATTGATGCGGATGCCTGTGCCGCCTGTAAAGGTGAGCCCATGGATGACCGAGCCGCTGGATGTGATACCGGTAATGTCAACGCCATTAACACCTCCAACTACAACGTCTGTATTGATTACTGCATCAAAGGGCAATTGCTTGGAGGGGGACCAGCCTGGCCCTATTACCACCAGTCTTTTGTTAACCAGGTCAAAGCTGCTGTATTGGTTGGGGCTGCCGTGTACATATACAGTATCTCCGGCGCTGCTTGCATCTACAGCTGCCTGTATGGTGCTGAATTGAGCCAGTGTAGCTGGAAAGTTGCTGACAGTACGTACTGCGGCCTGTGTACTGAATGCAGTCAGCAGGCAGGCAAGAGAGAAAATCTGTTTCATGTTGCTTTAATTTTGTAGTTGTAAAATTGAATTAAAGCAACATGCTGCACAATAGCTAAATGTAGTCAGCGTACGAGTCGGCAACTTTTAAAAAGTGGCCGACACTTACACAATCTTATTCTTTATCGCCAGCGAAACGGCTTCTCCGATGGAGTGAACCTGCAGTTTGTCGTAGATATGTTTTACATGTGTGTTTACGGTATAATAGCTGATGCCCATTTTATCGGCCACCATCTTATAGCTGTTGCCGTCTGCAAGCAGTGTCAATACTTCCTTTTCTTTTTTGGTGAGGTTGTATTCCTCTGATACACCGGCAGCAGGCTGGTTGAAAAAACGCATCACCCGCAGTGCAACGCTTGGGGTCATGTAAGCCCCACCGTGGTATACTTCTTCAATACTCTGTGTAATCGCTTCTACCGGTGCATTTTTAAGTATATACCCTTCGGCGCCCGCCTGCAATGCAGCAAATATTTTTTCAGTGTTTTCAAAAACAGTCTGCATGATGATCTTTACATCAGGGAAATGTTTTTTTATTTCCTTTACACCGATGATGCCATCCACATTGGGCATTTCTATGTCCATCAGCACCACGTCCGGCCTCAGCAGTTCAATATCTTCCACCACAGTGCTGCAATCGGCAAAGCTGCCGGCCCATTCCATATTGTCAGTAAGTGATAAAAGTGCCTGTAAGCTTTCTCTTCTTGCCTTATTGTCGTCATAAATTACCAAGCGTATCATGATGCTAAGTTACTGGTACCGTTTTTAATAAGCTTCCCTAATTATAGTGAGGGGCAGTTTGCAATGGATACTGCAGCCATTGCCCGGTGAGCTGTTGATGCTGCAGCTCCCTTTTAAGGCACGGCAGCGTGCCTGGATATTTTTAAGACCATTGCCTTTTTTGGCGGAGGAAGGGTTAAATCCAACACCATTATCTGATATTTTAACTGCTATATGTGTATCTTCTTCTGTGATGCTGACTGATACATTTTTGGCCTTACTGTATTTAGCAATATTATTCAATGCTTCTTTGGTAATCAACAGTATGTTTTTGCGGGCCTCCATGCTTTTAATCATTGCATCAGCCTGCGGGCTTATTTCATACTTACAGGGAATTTCCTGTTCGGTAAGCAGGCTGGAGCCATAATTTTTGATTTTTGCTTCCAGCGATTGTTCATCTCCCGCCTGTGGCTTCATGGCCCATACAATATCCCCCATATTATCCATCACTCCAAGCGTATTCATCGTAATCTGCCGCAGCAATTCTTTGGCTTTTGCCGGATTTTCCTCCACCATTTTTTCTGCCAGTGAGCTGTAAATATGCAGGCTGCTGAGTGAGGCTCCCACATCATCATGCAAGTCCTGGCTGATGCTGTTCTTAAGGGCTGCAATCTTAAGCCGCTGGTGGCTGTAATACCGGTATATGAAAAAAAGGCCCGCCATAAGCAAAAACCCGAGCAGCGCTATATAGAGCCTTGTATTGGTCAATTCCTGCTGCTGGGTCACTTCGGCCACTTCAAGCTTTAAGAGCCTGTTTTCATTGTTACTGCTGATATTGAGGATGTTTTGTACCTGGCGTGTGTTATTGCTGCTGCGGGTGCTGTCGAGTTTTACCATTGCTGCATAAGTGTTTTGTATGCCCTGGCCGTTATCATGAGCCTTATAAAATTGAAGTGCCATGGTTAAAAAATCTTTTGAGAAAAGGGCATTCACCTGCGGGGCCTCCTGCATAAGTGCAAAGCCTTTCTGCAGCCAGTCACCTGCTTTTGCAACCTTGTTTTCACTCAGCGCAAGACCGGCATAACTAACCAGCTCCACATCCATATCGCCCCCTTTTTTTGCCTCATCCATTGCCAGCAGGTAATGCCGGTAACTGCTGTCATACTGTGATTTTTTATAATACAGTTTGCCCAGGTTGGTATGTGCCACGGCCATTCCTCTCAGCCATTGTATTTCAGCAGCTTTTTGCAGCGAGCGGAGGCTGTACTGCAATGCACTGTCGTTTTCATTCAGCTTTTCAAGCGTTTCTGCCATATTACCCAGGAGGTGATGTGGCTTTGCAAGGCTCAGGTATTGTGCGGGGTAGGGGGGCTGGCGGGAAAGCGGAATTCCTTTGTAAAAATAAGGCCTTGCTTTCGATGGTTCATTCATAGTGGTGTAAAAGAGCCCGGTCATATTGCAGGCATCGGCCAGCAGCAGGCTGTCGCTCAGTTGTATGGCCACATCAAGGGAGCGGAGTGCCGATTGCAGCCCCAGCTGCAGCAAACCATTGTAATAATACACTTCTGCCTGGCGGCTGAGCAGGTAGTAGTTGAAAAGGGTGGGTTTTTTGATGGTATAGATGGTTGCTATCCTGTTCAGCCAAACCTGAGAAGAATCGTACAGGTCCTTATCCATAAAATTATCGGCAATAAAAAAACAGGTTTTTACCTTATGCTCCGTTGTCCGGGCATTGTCAAAGTCTTTTTTAGCAGAGTCAATTTGCGGGGTTGTTGCATGCTCCTGGGCCTGCAGGCATATGCCCCATGCAATAAAAAAAAAGTGGCACAGCCATTTAACCATGCCACTAAAATAGCCAAAAAATTTTAAAGTTACAGCTACAGCCCGGGGTACAGCGGAAACTGCTTCATAAACTCATGTACTTCATTTTTAACAGCAGTAATTACAGCATCGTCATCCGCATTCATTAAAACACGATCGATAAAATCGACAACGACAGGCATGTGAGTTTCCGTCATGCCCCTTGTGGTAATAGCCGGTACACCTACCCGAATGCCTGATGTAACAAAAGCGCTTTTATCATCAAACGGCACCATATTTTTATTAAGCGTAATATGTGCCCTGTCCAGGGTAATTTCCGCTTTTTTACCGCTGATGTTTTTATTGCGCAGGTCAATCAGCATCAGGTGGTTATCGGTACCATCGCTGATCATTTTATATTCTTTTGCATTAAATGCGGCAGCCATAGCCTGTGCATTGCTTACCACCTGTTTTGCATACACTGTAAATTCATCTGTTAATATTTCGCCAAAGGCAATTGCCTTCGCCGCAATTACATGCTCCAGCGGGCCGCCCTGGGTGCCGGGAAAAACAGCCATATCAATCAGGTTGCTCATCATCCGGGTGTTCCCTTTCACGTCTTTAAGTCCAAAGGGGTTTTCAAAATCGGTTTTCATCAAAATAATGCCACCCCTTGGCCCACGCAATGTTTTATGGGTGGTACTGGTTACAAAATGGCAATGCTCAAATGGAGATGCAAGCAGTCCCTTGGCAATAAGCCCGGCCGGGTGGGCCATATCGCACAGTACAAAAGCACCCACTTCATCCGCTACAGCCCTTATTCTTGCATAATCCCAGTCACGGCTGTAGGCACTTGCCCCGCAGATGATCAGTTTTGGTTTCTCCGCCCTGGCTTTTTGCTCCAGTGTATCATAATCAACAAGCCCTGTTTCCTTTACTACGCCATAAAAATGCGGCTGGTATAATTTGCCGCTGAAATTTACCGCTGAGCCATGTGTTAAATGACCTCCCATACTCAGGTCGAGCCCCAATATCTTATCACCGGGTTGTAAAATGGCAAGCATCAATGCAGCATTGGCCTGGGCTCCGCTGTGTGGCTGTACATTGGCGTAAGCACAGTCAAACACCTGCTTCAGCCGGTCGATGGCCAGTTGCTCCACCTGGTCCACAATTTCGCAGCCACCATAGTAGCGCCTGCCGGGATATCCCTCGGCATATTTGTTGGTGAGGGAGGTACCCATGGCCTGCATTACCTGCAGGCTGGTAAAATTTTCAGAAGCAATCAGCTCAATGCCATTGCGCTGGCGCTCCAGTTCTTTGGCAATAAGGTCAAAAACCAATGTATCTCTCTGCATAGAATTGTATTTGCAGCGCAAATATACAGCGTATAACAGAAAGGATAAATTATTGTTATTTATGTAACATTTACACATTAGTGCTGATTTTTCACTAATTTCACAGCCCTTTTTAAACGGATGTTACAAATCTGAATTAAAGCATGAAGGCCATTATTCCGGTAGCAGGTGCAGGCACAAAGCTGCGTCCACATACATATACACAGCCCAAAGCGCTTATACCGCTGGCAGGTAAAACCATACTCAGTACAATTGTAGACCAGTTGCATGAAGCAGGGGTAAATGATTTTATCTTTGTAATTGGTTATATGGGCGAAAAAATACAGGATTATGTAAAGGTAAAATACCCCCACCTCAACTGTTTCTTTATCCAGCAGAACGAGCGTCAGGGCACAGGGCATGCCATCGATCTTGCAAAAGAAATAGTGGGAGACGATGAGGTTTTCATTGTACTGGGTGATACCATTGCCGAATACGATGTGAAAGAAATGCTCAATTCGCCTTACAGCATGCTCGGGGTAAAAAAAGTGGATGATCCACGCAATTTTGGTGTAGCAGAAATAGAAGAAGACGGCTTTATCAGCCGTGTGGTTGAAAAACCTGCCATACCCAAAAGCAATATGGCGCTGGTAGGCCTGTATAAAATTAAGGAAACAGCCTTCCTGTTCAGCTGCCTGCATAAGATAATCAACAGCGATATCAAAACCAATGATGAATTTAACCTTACCGATGCTCTTGAATGTATGATACAGAGCGGTGCAAGGTTTCAGCCATATAAGGTGCAGAACTGGTTTGACTGCGGCAAAAAGGACACACTGCTGGAAAGCAATGCCACCCTGTTGAAAAAATTCGGGGGCCGTGTATTTAACCGGGAAAATTTTGAAAATACCATCATCCTGGAGCCGGTCTACATCGCCGAAGGCTGCGATATAAAAAACTCGGTGATTGGCCCCAACGTAACCATTGGCGAAAATACCACCATCGTTAATGGCATTATTCGGGACTCTATTATAGGCTCTTACTCCAAACTCATGGAAATTGTATTAAAAAATTCACTGATTGGCAGCGATGCAGAAGTAAAAGGAGTGAGCCGGAGTCTTAATATCGGGGATAATACAGCCATTGACCTGGGAGGAAAGTAGCCGCAAATTGGTGCCCTTGCATTTTTCCATTCTTTTTTGTTCATTTACCGGCTCCCGGCAATCCTGTAATGCCGCTGCTGCTGCAAAAAAGCTTGTATAAATAAAATAATTCCCTTTACTTTGCGTTTCAAAGTACTTTTTGGGTGTCTTGTAAAACAATAGTCAGGGTAAACAATGTATCATGCAAAACAGGGTAACGTCACTTTTTGATATTCAATATCCCATTATACAGGCAGGTATGATTTGGGCCAGTGGCTGGCGGCTTGCCAGTGCAGTAAGCAATGCTGGGGGCCTGGGCATCATTGGTGCAGGCAGTATGTACCCTGAAGTGCTGAAGGAGCATGTGCAGAAGTGTAAAGCAGCCACCAGCGGTAATTTTGGCGTTAATCTGCCCTTGTTGTATCCGGATATTGACAAACATTTGCAGGTAATTGCAGATGAGGGGGTAAAAGTGGTGATCACTTCTGCCGGAAACCCTAAAAATTTTACCGGGATTTTAAAACAGATGGGCATTACGGTGGTGCATGTGGTCAGCAGCAGCAGGTTTGCTCAAAAAGCGCAGGATGCCGGCTGTGATGCAGTGGTAGCCGAAGGGTTTGAGGCTGGCGGGCACAACGGGCGGGAAGAAACCACCACCATGGTACTGATTCCGGCTGTATGCAGCGCAGTGCAAATACCCGTTATTGCAGCAGGGGGCATTGCCACAGGAAGACAAATGCTGGCCGCAATGGTGCTGGGTGCAGAGGGGGTGCAGGTTGGCAGCCGTTTTGTAGCCAGCGAAGAGGCTTCCAGTCATATTAACTTTAAAAATGCCGTGGTACAATCTGCCGAGGGCGATACGATGCTTTCATTAAAACAGCTTACACCGGTAAGGCTGTTAAAAAATAAATTTTATCATGATGTGCAAAAAGCTGAGGCAGATTGCGCATCACCCGAAGCCCTGCAGCAATTGCTGGGCCGGGCCAGGGCAAAAAAAGGCATGTTTGAAGGCGATATGGAAGAAGGTGAGCTGGAAATAGGACAGGTAAGCGCATTGATTGACGATATACAACCTGCCGCCACCATACTGCATCATATATGGGCCGAGTTTGAAACTGTAAAACAAAGCGCACTCAAATAAAATGCTATCTTTGCGCCAATTTTTTGAAATTATTAATTAACCCGTTACAAATGCAACGCAGATCAGGGAAGATGTTAAATAAATATATACTATTTTCAGTTATTGTTTTTTTCTGTACGCTGCCTGCCTTCAGCCAGCCTGTGCCCGAAATACCCTCCGTACAAAACCCGGGTGGAATACTGCAGAATGTAGATCCTACCAAATTAACCCCAACAGGTTTACAGGCTTATTTCAAAGACAAGAACAAGAGCAATGAAAAAGAGACCGGGCCCGACCGCAATAAACAAAACCAGGAAATTTTAAAAAGGCTGGAAAACAAGTCGCTTGATAAAGACAGTTTGCAGAAAGATAATATCAAAGCCAGTGCCTACAGTCCCGAACAAACTTATGGTGCCAACATATTTTCAAATGCTGCTACCACCGACTTATCAGAATTATCCACTCCTCCGCTGGATTATCCCATCGGTGTTGGCGACCACCTGATTGTAGCGTTATGGGGTGGTGGTGAGTTTCAGGAAGACTATATCGTGGCCCGGGATGGGTCCATTTTTCCGGCAGGCCTGGGAAAAATATATGTACAGGGGCTTACATTTGAAAATGCCCGTTCGGTGGTGTATGCAAGGTTTATTTCACGTGTACCCGCAGGCACCAATATCGCCATCAGCCTGGGGCAGCCCCGCAGCATCAACGTAAACGTTGTAGGTGAGGTAAATAGCCCCGGCCCTGTAACTGTATCAGCTTTTGCCAATGCTTTTAGTGTGATTGCACTGGCTGGCGGTGTTACCGACTTTGGTAACCTGAGGGAAATCCAGATAAAACGCGGAGGAAGGGTGATAGATGTGATTGATGTATACAGGTATCTTACAACAGGGGAGTATGGTAAACAGAGCTACCTGCAAAACAATGATTTTGTAATAGTAAAGTTTTACGAGAAAAAAGTACTGGCCACAGGGCAGTTTAAGCGCCCGATGTATTACCAGTTAAAAAAGGACGAAGGGGTTAAAGCGTTGTTGAAATACTCCGGCGGCCTTACCGGTGAGGCTTTTGCATCGGGTATGAAAGTACTGAGGACTGAAAATGAAAAACAGGTGCAGAAGGATGTAAATGCCAACGCCATCATCAGGTTAAATGACCAGGATGCTGCCCTTATGGATGGAGATATTATTAAAGTAGACCTGATTAAGCCGGGTATCATCAATAAAGTGGAATTAAGGGGAGAGGTGAATTACCCCGCTGTGTATGAATTAAGAAACGGCGACCGCCTTTTCGACATCATCAACAGGGCTGGAGGTGTTACCCGCAATACATACCTGCCCCGGGCCTATATCTTCCGTGGTGCAGGTGATTCCACCAACATCAAATCCAATAAGCTGGAAATCAACCTGACTACCATTGATAAAAACAGGTTATCTGATGAAAATAATGTATTGCTGCAGGCCAATGATGTAATTCAATTATTTACCCAGGCCGAATTTGGTGAGCAGCAGTATGTGGAAATTTTTGGAGAGGTAAGAAGAGAGGGCAAACAAAAAAGGTATTCGGGCATGTCGCTGCAGGACCTTCTGTACCTGTCCGGAGGCATAAAGCCATCTGCGGAATATGGCAGGCTGGAAATATCCAGTATCATTGATATGGATTCTGCACAGCTTAACCTTAAACCTACCCGCACCATTGTAAAATCGTATAAGATACTGCCCAGCCTGGAACTTGATTCAGCTGCTGCCAAAATAATCCTTAAACCCTATGACCAGGTTTTTGTACGTAAGAATCCCACGTTTGAATTGCAGCAGAACGTACGCATAGAAGGCCTGGTGAAGTACCCGGGTGATTATCCAAGGCTGAAGAAATCAGAGCCCATTTCATCCTATATTGACAGGGCTGGTGGTATTAAGGAAAATGCTAATCTTTCCGGTGCTGTATTGTACCGCAACAAAACCGACCTGCTGAGGGAAAACCTGGTTCGCAAACCCAGGTATGATTCTTCGGGCAGGGAGTTGCCAGACAGTACGGTTGCCGACCTTGCAAGGCCGGTAAGTATTGACCTGTTTAAAGCTATGAAGTACAGAAACTCCAAGCATGATATAGTGCTGCAGGAAAAGGATGTGGTGTATATCCCGGAGATCAACCCTTTTGTGTCGGTAGGCGGTACCGTTCAATCACCGCTTAAAATTGCTTTTGATAAAGAGCATACTAATCTTACTTATTACATTGATAAGGCTGGCGGTTTTGGTGTAAGGCCCTGGCGCAAGCGCATATATGTTACCTATGCCAATGGTAAAAGCAGGCGTACCAAAAACTTCTTCTTTATGCATTTTTATCCAAAAGTGGAAGAAGGCTGTGCTATCATTGTGCCGGTAAGGCCGGAAGGCAAGGAAGTAAGTGATATTGCCATACAAACTGTAACGGCAACGGTTCCTATCATCATCAGTGCCATCATTATCAAATACCTCAATAAATAATTTAACCGTGACTTCAGGCGAATTAATCATAAAGATCTTAAAAAGACTGAAAAAATTCAGGTATATAATATTGCTTGCAGGGCTGGGATTTGGGGCACTTTTTTACTGGTATGCTAAAAAAACAAAGACAGTATATACTTCCAGGGCTACGGTGTTTCCACTTACCAATTCGGCTGATAATGCCAGTATGAATAATACACTCAGCGGAATCCTCGGCATTTCTGAAGCTCCCAAAAGCTTCAGCAGCGAGGCCTCCATCAATATCATCGAATTGGCATTGAGCCGTAATACCCGGGAGGCGGTGGCTTTGCAAAAGCTTCCTGCATTTGGCAACAAAACCATTGCAGAACTGCTGATTGCCAATGCCAATGAAGACAATGGGAAAAAGAATGCCAAAATTCCAACTGATACCAGCACTCTTGCAAATATTGGTGGCACCATCCTTAAAGCAGGCATTAATGCCAATATCAATAAAAACGGGGTACTGGTATTAACATTCAGCTCTACCAATGAAAAATTAGTATCGCCTGTAAGCTATGCTTTTGTTGATAAAATATCAGACTTTTACCGGGAACTGCGGATAGGGAAGGCCAGGCTGGATTTTGACTTTACGGTTAAAAAAGTGGACTCACTGGATATTGAATTGAAGAGAATTGACAAGCATGCCATAGAGTTGGCCAACAGCAGTTATTTTACCCCAACAGACAGGCTTGAATATAATATACCCAAGGATAACCTGAATGCTCTGAAAGAAAGGACCACCCGCCAGCGTGATGTGGCTGCCAATAACAGGGAGGAAGCATTGTGGCGCCTGCAGAAGCAAACGCCCATCATTAAAATACTGGATAAGCCAGACCCTCCTTTTGATAAAAAAGAATCTTCAAAAATACTTTTTGCATTGATTGGTCTTGCACTCGGTCTTGTGTTAACAACCCTGTTGTTTGCCGGCGGCCTGGTAGTAAAATACATTGAGGGAGAACTGCAGAAAGCAATCTTTAAAACAACGGCAAGCGCAGCCGCCACCGAAGAAGCAGCTGCTGCAGAACCGGTTGCAGCCCCTCCTGCATCATGATTTTCTGAATGCCCATTTAAACATTTCCTTCCAGGTAGCTTTTTTACCATACATCAGTATGCCCGTGCGGTAAATTTTACCTGCCAGCCAGGTGGTGAATAAAAAGCCTGCTACCAGTAATGTCATGGACAGCCCCAGTTGCCACCAGGGTACATCATTTGCAATACGCCCCATCATTACAATGGGTGATGTAAACGGTATGATGCTTGCCCAGAACATGGCCGGACTGTCTGGCGTACTGATATTGCTGGACAGAATGATAAATCCAAAAATTATAGGCATGGTGATGGGCAGCATCAGCGATTGTGCCTCCTGCGGATCTTCGTTGATGACGCTGCCAATGGCTGCAAATAAGGAAGAGTAAAACAGGTAACCTCCCAAAAAATAAAATATAAAGCAGGCAATTATTTTGAACCAGGGGATGGCAGCAAGCGTACTCTGCATTTCGAAGATATTTTTTGCTGCCTCACTGGCTGCAAAAGTACTGCCACCCGGCATTGCTCCTGATTGCTGCATTTGCTGCAGTTCCTGCACCTGTTTCATGGTTTCACCGGGGATAAATAACTGAGCGGCAAAAAACAATCCGAAAATAAGTATGATCCACAGCAGCAGTTGTGTAAGGCCTACAGCGCCAATGCCAATAATCTTGCCCAGCATCAGCTGAAACGGTTTAATACTGCTTACAATCACTTCTGCTATCCTGTTGGTTTTTTCTTCCATTACCCCACGCATCACCATAGCTCCAAAAATAAACATGGTAATGTAAATAAGTATGCCGCTGCCAAAACCGATTCCGTAATTCACGGCTGCATTTACCTTTGTGGTACTGCCTTTACTGTCTTTCAGCTCATTTTTGATTACGCTGGCTTTGCTTTTTGTTTCTTTGGTTATTGAGTCCAGCTGGGCAATTTTAATGCCTTTGTTCTCCATCAACCTGTTTTCAAAAGCCTTGTCTAATTTGTTTTCGATATACTCTTTTGATGCAGCGCTCAATGTTTTTTTGGAGTACAGCATAAAGGTCCTGTTGGCACTGTCTTTATTCAATACCAGTATGCCATCGTATCCCTTGGTTGCAAAGTTGGTATCAGATGCAGTGGCATCAAAACTGAACACTACTTTTGCTGAATCTGTCTTGAGGTTATTGCGGATAAAGCCGGGGTCGTTGATGACGGCAATTTTTTTCTGTTTCTCCCCGGATTTTGCTGCAAAAAAAGCACTGCCGAAAATAAACAGCATCATCATAATCGGCAATAAAAATGTAGACAGCAAAAATGTCTTGTTTCTTACCCTTGTTACGTATTCTCTTTTTATGATTAATCCAACCTTGCTCATAATGGATAATTAAATGAATTGAATGAAAATTAATTGATGGCCTGGAACTGTCTCGTAGTAGGCGTATCTCCCACCAGCCTGATGAAAATGTCATTCAGTGAAGGAAGCTCCTCCTTGAATGAATTGATTGATACACCCCTGCCGATAAAATACTGCAGCACATCATTGTTGGTAACACCATCAGAAAGTTTTACTAGCAGTTCCTCCGGTGAATGCTTCACCACTTCAAAAATATGCGTGGCCAGGTGTTCGGGCAATACAGCAGCGCCAATATGGAACAGGTTTTCTTTAAACTCATTTTTTACCTGCTTTACCGTGCCGTCTAATATTTTCTTCCCCTTGTTTACCAGTACTATATGGTTGCATATTTCTTCCACCTGCTCCATCCGGTGCGTACTGAATATGATGGTGCTGCCGTTTTGCGCCAGCCTGAATATCTCATCTTTTATCAGGTTGGCATTTACAGGGTCAAGTCCGCTGAAAGGCTCATCTAAAATGATCAGTTTGGGATTGTGCAGCACGGTGGTTACAAACTGGAGTTTCTGGCTCATACCCTTACTCAGGTCTTCCACTTTTTTGTTCCACCAGCTCTGCATTTCAAAGCGGATAAACCAATCCTTTATCTTTTCAAGCGCTTCTTTTTTACCCAGGCCCTTTAGTTGGGCAAGGTAAAGCGCCTGCTCCCCAATTTTCATTTTTTTGTACAGCCCTCTTTCCTCGGGCATATAACCAATGCCTACGGTATCGTTTACCGGGTCAAATTTTTTGCCATTAAATACAATATCGCCGCTGTCGGGATAAAAAATACCGGTAATCATCCTCAGCAGGGTGGTTTTGCCGGCACCATTAGGGCCCAGCAATCCAAAAATATTACCCTCAGCTATGTCAAAGCTGATATCATCCACTGCCTTTTGCGTAGCAAAGTACTTTTTAAGATTGTGCAGCTCAAGAACATTCATGGTGAAACTATTTGAAATGGAAAATTAGGGAGCTTTGGTAAGAATGCAAAATTTGATAAGGATGAACGGTTGGTTGGTTCAATGTTCTTGAGGTTCAAAGTTGAAAAGTTCAAAGTTAGGTTCTCTACGAAAGTTAACTCCCCCCAAACTTTGAACTTTTCAACTTTGAACTTTCCCGCTTTGAACAATCACCCCTGCCACCCTTTCCCCATCCATGGCAGCACTCACAATACCGCCCGCATAACCGGCACCTTCGCCACAGGGGTACAGGTTGCGCAACTGCGGGTGAGCCAGCGTATCGGCACTACGTGGTATACGTACGGGAGATGAGGTACGGCTTTCGGTGGCCACCACCACTGCTTCATTGGTAAAATAGCCTCTCATTTTTTTGCCAAATTCGGCAAAAGCCTGTTGCAGCGACCGGTGTACAAATTCCGGCATTACTGTACCAAGGTCAACCGCATTCAGCCCCGGTACATAAGAGCATTGGGGTAGTGCGGCTGAAACTTTGCCATCGCAAAAGTCGGCCATACGCTGGGCAGGTGCCACCATATTGCCACCACCAGCTTTAAAGGCATCCTGCTCCACCAGTTGCTGTAATTGCAGCATCAGCAAGGGATTGGTAGCAGCGTTGGCAGTTGAAATGCCTGCTTTTTTTAATGCTGCAAAGGCATCTTGATGCCCGGCCTGCACTACCATGCCGCTATTGGCAAAGGGATTGTTGCGTTTGGAAGGGCTCCATCCATTCACCACCAGTTCGCCCGGTGCAGTGGCTGCCGGAGCTATGATGCCACCGGGACACATGCAAAACGAAAACACGCCTTTTTCACCTACCTGCTGTACCAGGCTGTATGAAGCGGCGGGCAGCAAATCACTGCGGGTACTGCAATGGTACTGCATACTGTCAATCAATTGCTGCGGATGCTCAATGCGCACACCCAGTGCAAAAGGCTTGGCTTCAATCAATATTTGCTGCCGGTGCAGCAGCTCAAAAATATCCCTGGCACTGTGGCCGGTGGCCAGTATAAAGTCATCCGCTTCAAAGCTGTTGCCATCGGCCGTTTTTACTGCTTTTACCCGGCCATCTTCTGTTACAAAGGCAGTTACTTTCTTTTCAAATAAAAATAATCCGCCACATTGCAGTATCTGCTCCCTCATGGCAGTAATGATCTGGGGCAGTTTATTGGTACCGATATGCGGATGTGCTTCGTACAATATTTTTTCTTCGGCACCAAAGTGTACAAACAGGTTCAGTATCCTGTCGATATTGCCTCTTTTGTTACTTCGGGTGTACAATTTTCCATCGCTGTAAGTACCGGCGCCACCCTCACCAAAGCAATAATTGCTTTCAGGGTTTACAATGCCTTCTTTATTCAGTATTGCCAGGTCCCGGCGGCGGGCCCTCACATCCTTGCCCCTTTCCAGCAAAATGGGTTGTATGCCTGCCTCAATTAATGCAAGGGCTGCAAACATACCTGCAGGGCCTGCACCAATGATTACTGCTGATTTGCCTGCCTTGCTTACATCTCCAAAATTAAAAGCCTGTACCAGGCGGTGGATAAATGGCTCGTTGATAAATGCATTGACAGTAAGGTTAACCCATACGGTTCTGCTGCGTGCATCCAGCGATTTTTTCAGGATGTGAAAGCCTGTAATGTCGTTTTGGGCTTTACCGCTCGTTTTGGCAATGATGTTTTTTATAACGGAGTCGTCTGCGGCTTCGGAAGGAAGCAGCTTTAATATGATTTTCTGCTGCATACTGTACTGCCGGGTTTTTATCCCGGAATTTTTCGCTTAAAAATAGTTCAATCTTATAAAAGGCCGCAGTTCCTTCACGGAATTACGGCCTTTTGTAACTTCCTTCTTAAAAGGGCAAATCATCCACTGCATCTGGTGGCGTGGCCGAAAAGGTATCCAGGGGCTCCAGGTGATCATTGTCACTTGGGGCATTGCCGCCCGGGTGCAGTATCTGCTCTATTCGCCATGCATCTAAGTTGGTAATATAGTTAACAACACCGTTTTTTTCCCAACGGGTACCCTTTATATTAAAGTGCACTTTTATCTCATCTCCCACATTTACCCTGTCAACAATATTGGTGCGATCCTGCACAGATTGAAATTTTACATAATTTGTAATGGTGCGTCCATTGATGTCTTCGTTTTTCTCCACTACAAATTCACGGGTTTTAAAGGTTTCCGTGCGTTGTACAGTGTCATATTTAGCCACTAATTTTCCAGTTAATTCGTATCCCATAATAATTATTTAATAGGCCAAAAGTAAATTTATTTTGTGAGAATTTTTTTTCGGGTATTTTTTTATTAAAAACGGGGGAAATTTGCTACCTTACTTGATACAAACAGCAATCAGTTATGCGTAAACCGGTACAGGGAATATTTCTCGTTTTTTTTGCATTTATAAGTTCCTGTACCACAACCTATCAGCCAACGGCTGTTCAGCACAAAGGCTATAAGGTAAGCCAAACTAACACCAATGCCGGTATGATGGCCATGCTGCAGCCATATGCAGACAGCATCAGTAAAAGCATGAATGATATCATTGTGGTGTCGGCCGCTGAGCAGGAAAAAAAGCAACCAGAAGGTGCACTCGGCAATGTACTGGCAGATGGCATGCTTTCCATGGCTGCTCAGTTATACAATACCAGGGTGGATGCTGCATTTATCAATTTTGGGGGCATCAGGCTGCAGGCTTTACCGGCAGGTAATATTACCAGGGGGAAAATATTCGAGCTGCTGCCTTTTGACAATATTATTGTGCTGCAGCGTATAAGCGGTGCTGTGTTAAAGCAGTTTTTAGATCATATAGCAGGCAGGGGCGGCTGGCCATGTGCAGGCATCCGGTTCCAGATAAAAAACAAAAAAGCGGTGAATATCCTTGTGGGCAATGCTCCCCTGGACGAGACGGCTACCTATACCATTGCAAACAATGATTATATAGCCAATGGCGGCGACGACTGCACGATGCTGAGTAAACAACCACAGCAAAATGGCGGTTTTGTTTTCAGGGATGCCATTATCAGGTATTTTTCGGGTATTGCTAAAAAGGGAATGCAATTATCATCAACAATAGAAAACAGGGTGGGTTATGTTGAATAGAAGAAATTTTTTAGCACAGTCTGCACTTGCGGCAGGTGCGTTGCTGGCACCACCACAGCTTATGGCTGCCGGTGAGGAGTACGATGTAAAAAAACTGACCATTCTGCATACCAATGATGTACACAGCAGGATAGACCCCTTTCCAATGGATGGAGGGCGTAACCAGGGGCTGGGTGGTGTGGCCGCCAGGGCAGTGCTGATTGATGCCATAAGAAAGGAAGAAGAGCATGTGCTGCTGCTGGATGCCGGTGATATCTTTCAGGGTACGCCTTATTTTAACTTGTACAAGGGCGAACCGGAGATGAAGGCCATGGCGGCGATGGGGTATGATGCTGTGACCATGGGCAATCACGACTTTGATGCCGGGCTGGAGAACTTTGCCACACAATTGAAGCATGGTGGTTTCCCTGTATTGCTGTGCAACTATGACTTTACCAATACCGCCATGGAGATGAAAACCATGCCTTATACCATTCTCAAAAAAGGAAAATTAAAAATAGGTATTACCGGCGTGGGGATAGAATTGAAGGGATTGGTGGCAGACAGCCTCTATGGTAACACTCAATACCTTGATCCGGTGGTGAAGCTGAACGAAACTGCCTATATGCTGAAAAAAGAAAAAAGCTGCGATATGGTGATCTGCCTGAGTCATCTTGGCTATAAATATGGTGATAATAAAATAAGTGATATTGTACTGGCAAGGGAAACGGAGCATGTTGACCTTATAATTGGCGGTCATACCCATACTTTTCTGGATGAACCGGTGGTGTACAGGAACAGGCTGGGCAGTGATGTAGTGGTAAACCAGGTAGGTTTTGCGGGTATTATTCTTGGCCGGCTCGACTTCGAGTTCAGCAGATTAAAAAAGAAAAATTTGGCAAAATCGCATACTGTGGTAGTCGGGAAAAAAACAACAGAATAAAAAATTTTTTTTTCAACAAATTATCTTGATATTCGCTGTCCTGCGGAACTTTTTTGGGGATAACTTCACCGGAAAAATCCGCGGCACTTCCCAAAGAATATTCGTAAACTCAATATATATTTTTTAAATTGCTTAAGGTTGATGGAGAAAGCTTTTGACAAGGTTTGGCTGAATTGTTTGGAAATAATCAAAGACATTGTAGAATGGCAGCATTTCAAAACATGGTTTGAACCGATTAAGCCGGTGGGGATAAAGGATAAGGTGCTGACAATACAGGTGCCAAGTCAATTTTTTTATGAGTATCTTGAGGAGCATTATGTAACACTTTTAGCCAAAACGCTGAAACGTGAATTGGGCAAGGATGCCAGGCTGGAGTACAGGATAATGGTAGACAGCGGTAACAGTAAAAATAAACCGCTGACGATGGATGTTCCCGGTCATGGGTTTAAAATGTATTCAAACAATGAAATGGATTTTCCATTGGTGATCAATAACCCGGTTAAGAACCCGTTTGTAATACCGGGTTTAAAAAAGATGCAGATTGATCCGCAGCTTAACCATGCTTATACCTTTGATTCATTCATTGAAGGCGACTGCAACCGTGTAGCCCGCCGTGCCGGTAAAACAGTGGCGGAAAAACCCGGTGCCACTTCTTTTAATCCTTTAGTAATTTATGGTGGTGTTGGTTTGGGAAAAACACACCTTGCGCAGGCCATTGGCAATGAAGTAAAAAGACTCAACCAGAATAAAGTAGTATTATACGTCAGTTCAGAAAAGTTCATCAACCAGTTTGTGGATCATGGCCGTAACAACGCCATCAATGATTTCATCCACTTTTACCAGTTGATAGACGTACTGATTATTGACGATGTGCAGTTTTTTAACCGTGCCGAAAAGTCGCAGGACGCATTTTTCGCCATCTTCAATCACCTGCATCAGAGTGGCAAACAGTTGATTTTAACCTCCGATAAGTCGCCCAAGGACCTGGAGGGGGTGCAGGAAAGATTGCTGAGCCGTTTTCGCTGGGGCCTGAGCGCCGACCTGCAGGTGCCTGATTACGAGACCAAGATTGAGATTTTAGAGAAAAAGATGAAGAATGACGGGCTGGATATGCCCCGTGAAGTGGTAAAATACATAGCCTATAACATTAACAGCAATGTTCGGGAGCTGGAAGGAGCACTTATTTCATTATTGGCACAATCTTCGCTTAATAAAAGGGAAATTGACTTAGAATTAGCCAAAAAAGTGTTAAGAAGTTTTGTAAAATCATCAAGCAAGGAAATTACCATCGATGCCATTCAAAAAATGGTGTGTGAGTACTTTGATGTGGCATACGACAAGCTTTTGCAGAAAACCCGCAAGCGTGAAATTGTGCAGGCAAGGCAGATTACGATGTTTCTGGCGAAGGCATTCACTAAAAACTCACTCAAAACCATTGGAGAGCATTTTGGCGGCAGGGATCATACCACAGTGATTCACAGTTGCCAAACCGTAAAAGACCTGATGGATACCGACAGCCTGTTTAAAGAAAGCGTGATGGAACTGCAGCAAAAAGTGCAGTTGGCCGCCATGTAACCCATACAACCCAGCCTGATAAAATATAGGTTATCCCCGGACTGAAAGGCTCCGGGGATTATTTTTTTAATAAATACCATTTTGATTTGGGTAATAGGCTGCGGAATTGTATTTTTGCAGCCCCTTATACAAATAAGGCAGGCAGGAGAGGTGCCTGAGTGGCCGAAAGGAACGGTTTGCTAAATCGTCGTACGGGTTAAACTGTACCGTGGGTTCGAATCCCACCCTCTCCGCAACAAAAAGAAGATAACCATCGTTCGGGATGTAGCGTAGCCCGGTTATCGCGCCTGGTTTGGGACCAGGAGGTCGCAAGTTCGAATCTTGCCATCCCGACTTGAATGGACAAATTGCTTTGATTAGCGGTTTGTCCATTTTCATTTTCGCCTGTATTGCCCGCCCTGTCTGCAATCCACAAAAAAACCGGGCTAATTTTTTTTGTTAGAACTGTATCATTTTTCGTGTCAAGTGCAATCCCTTCAGGAAACACCATTTTTTGCAATGCCATCTTGCCCGCTGCATCGCTGGAAGTCCATACAGACGGGAGTTTACAGGCAAGTTCAAGTGCAGATTTTATGTATTTTTCAATGTTAGAACTGTTTATGGCCGATTGTGACATTTCGGAGGTAACTGCCTCCCTTTCCATACTGTATTTTTCCAAAAACTTGTTGTACACTTCGGGGGCAATATTATCAGAAATAAGGTACTTCTCCTGTATTGCCTCTATTTTCTTGTCAATCTCTGCCAGCCTTTTTTTAAGTTCATCCATCTGTGATTTCTTGTCCTGATTATACTTTTCAAAATCATAGTTCAATTGGTACATCAGCGGAGCAATCATTTCAGGTTTAATGGTCAATTCAGACAGTTTATCTAAAAAAAGGTTATTTGCTTTAGCCGCATTTTTGTTACAGCCACAACCCCTTGTACGGCACTTGTAATAGTGAAGGTTCTCCCTGTTCTTGGCTTTGTAGCCTGTAAATGGGTTGCCACACCTGGAACAGGTCATAAACATTTTCAGGGGTACGTTTTCAGAATCATTGGTGTGTTTGATGCCATATTTCCCACCCGCAGCCTGCCTTACATTATTGACCTTCATAAACAGTTCCTTGCTGATTAAAGGACGGTGTTTGCCCTCTACTGCCCTTCCTTTAAGGGATTTGTGAACAATAACACCTGCATAAAAAGGATTGGAGAAAATCATGCTGAGTTTCTGCTTGTACAATTTCAGGCCGAATGCTTCTAATTTTTCAAGGATGGTTTCATTGGCCAGACCTGCCGCTTTCCATTCAAAAGCCTTCTTTATGAGTTTTGCATTATCGGTCATAATGATTTCCCGGTGACCGTTTGTGTAAACACTCTGGTAACCCATTGGCGGTTTATGGCAGTATATACCGCTTTCAGATTTGGTCATTGTACCCCGCATGGTACAATCCCTGCGTGTATCATTATCATGTTTGCTGAAAAGCAACTGTATATTATGCTGGAACACCCCGCTTGCTGTACTGGTGTCAATGGGTTGTAAAACCGCATATATATCCACCCCATATTTTTTGCGTATATCTTCAGACAATTTTATGGCCTCCCCACCGGTACGACTGAAGCGGTCAAGGGTCATCACATAAATATGGGTAATACTGCGCCTGTTGGTTTTAATAAAATCGAGCATCCTGTTGAACTCCTTACGTCCATCCGTCTTTGCACTTTCAAAAGTACCCCCAAAAGAAGCCAGTATCGGTACATTGTTTTTATTGGCATACTCAGTCGTAACCCTTAACTGGTATTCGAGCGAAAGGTTTGTGTCGGCTTGCTCCTTTGAGGAAACACGGGTATAGATAACACAAGCCTTTTCGATTGTTTTAAGCGTAGCCTTATTATTGGTTTTTGCCCATCTTGCAAATTGTGGTATTACTGTAGCGGTTGACATAAAATGCTTCGTTTTTTGTTATTAACCCTGTAAATATACATAATCAATTGATAATCAATGCTATGTATTTTCAGGAACGGCATTAATTTGGTATAAAAGGCGGGAAAGTTCTGTCAGTTGTGAGATAATAGTGGCAGTTTCAGTGTCCTCAAGCCCTTGAAAGCCGGGAAACTGGCGGAGCATTTCCGGGGAGAGGGCTTTCCTGTCTGTTGGTGCATCAATTGTAACAGGTTTGTTTGTTTCCATAAAAAGTAAAGGGATAGTCAGGTTTAAGAATCAGCTAAATCGTTCAAATTAAGAAGGGGCAACCGCCCCTTTCCTTATTCAAAAATCTGCATGGTGCCGCCCTGGTTAAAGCGCCCCATCTGTGTGGCGAAGCCGGGTTCAGGAACTTCAATCACTATGTCCACATCGTGCTGGAAAGTATTAGCCCCCCTGAATATCCCGTCTTTGGTAGTTTGGAAAACAAACACAAAGGACTTTTTGGGATTAAGTGCTTTAAGCCGGTTAAGGTCTTGCGGCGTATATCCCAGCCTGTTCACGCTGTCCAAAAAGATAAAATCATAGGGCGCAAGATTTGAGGGCAGTTCAGCCGAAACAGTAAGGTTTTGGTGTGCTACATTTTTATCTTTGAGTTTCATTTGTAAGGTCAAATCCAGCGTTTCCTCTTTGGCCACATACAGCACTTTGCCATGATTGCGGGCAAGGTATCCGGCAAAATCAATGCAGAGGAAGGATTTGCCAAACTTTGGTTTACCGAACACCATTGCGGTAAAATTGCCGGAAGGGTCGCCGATAAAATCCAGCCATTTCCCTTTAAAGCCAAGGGTATTGAATTTCAAATTCACAAAATCGAGGCTGTTCATAATCTGCGGCCTTTGCGCCCTGTCATATAAATCTGTACCATCTGTTCCATCAAACCCATCCAACCCGTATATACCCGACAAATCCGTTCCGTTGAGTATGCCCTCCAGCCCGTTGAGTTGCTGCTGGCTGATTTCGATTGATTTGGCCGACTTGTTTTTGGTGAACCTGCCGACTTTATCCAGTACCATTTCCAACTGCTTGTGGTAAGGGTCTTTTTTTGTAATCTTTCCATTGCTCAATGCCTTATTGATAAATGAGGCCAGTTCAGCAGCTTTCTTTTTCATGCCCGGTTTGCCAATGAGATTGCGGAACCTGTTTAAGTACTGTACGGACAGGTACACCCTTTCACCGGCAGTCTTTTCCCGGTATTTTTCCACGGCAGCTTTGCTGATGACAAATGTTGCCTTGCTTTTCATGGTGTTGTAAGTGTCCACCAGGTCTTTCTGTATTTTTTCAATATCGGAGGCGTATTCGGAAGTCTTGCGGATGCGTTTTTCTAAAATGGATTTTTGCAGTGCTTTGATAAAGCGGAGGATTTCCTCTTTGGTCTTTACCTTTTCGTGCAGGGCAATGTACCGCTTGATAAAACGGATTTCATCGGGCATCCTTTCGGAATAATTGATTGCATCTTCCGTTTCGTTGTCCACCGGTGCTGCGGGCTTTGCCGCTGCTGCTTTGGGTGCAGGCTTTGCGGGCTGCTGTTTTCCCGGCTTTGTACGCTTTGCCGGTTGTGGGGCAGCCTTTTGTACGGGCTTAGAAGGTTGGGCAGGTTTGGACAGGTATTCCCTGAGTTTTGTAAAGTACAAATCAACGGTTGCCTGTATGTCTTTATCAAGGCTGTACAATTGAAAATCCTTTGTGCCATCTGTATGCAGCCCTTCAATAAATTCATGGCCTTCTTTAAGTCCATCCGGCATGGACTGCCAGTTAATGCCCTTTACGGTATTGTAATAATTTGATATGGTTATTTTTTCCATGATACGGTAATTTTATGCGGCCATTAATTTGAGTTTCAGTTCCAGTGCCTTCGCCTTTAGTTTAATGAGTTTTAGTTTGACCTGTATGTCCTTATTGGGGTCATAAGGTTTGGGGGCGGCAATGGGCTTACGGGCGTATGTTTCGTTTTCTGATGGTGTGATAATTTTTACTTCATCTTTTGGTACAAGCAGGGTTGCACCGAATTTATCCTGTAAAATCAGCAGGGCTGTTTCAAGGTTATCATAAGGGATATGTGCCGCCATTTTATTGGCCACTTTTTCAAAATTCTTGCCCCTTACCAGTTCCAGCAGTTCTGCATCGGTAAAAATATCGCCTGCCTTCTGCCGGTTGGCAGAAACAATGATGCGGAAGTCCATGCCCTGCCTGATGAGTGAGATACCCTTAGTGGTTTCCACGGACTTGCCATCCACCAAAGAACGGACGATAGATATGGCCTGGTGCAGCGGTACGCTTACAAAAAAATCCTCCTCCAGTGGCTGCCAGTATTCAGGGAGCAGAATGCCCTTTGATGTACCGCCATCAAGCAGGGTATAACTTACCAGTTTGCCCGGCATTTTGTCCATGCCCTGTAACAGGTTGCCCGTAACGATATAGCGGGTATCCCTGTCTGCATTGAGCCTTTTGCGCTCCTCCTCCCAAGCCTCCAGATAATCTTCCATTTCCATTTGTGCATCCATTACATTTGCCCCCATCACCGCCAGTACTTCCTTGCGCTTACTGGCGGGCAGGCTGATGAGCCGCTGGGTACTGTTCAGCGCAAATTGCAGTTTGATGGAAGATGGTGCAAAAGGTTTGCGGCTGTTTTTGGATATAAGAAAACCGAGGAATATGGCCTGTGTGAGTATGCCCGACTGTGTTTCGTCATTGTGGGGATAATGCAACTGTCTGCCGGGATAAAAATAGGTGAAGATGTTTTTCAGATAGGCAAGGCGGCTGTTATAATTGTCGGCCACTTTTTGCAGTTTGGCTTTTCTTTCCCCTTCGATTTTGTCCTGTATTTCCCCATAGAGTTCAAGGTATTCCTCCCTTTTGTTTTCGGCTTTGAGTTTCTCCAACTTTTTCTGTGTGGGTATCAGGGCAATGTCAAGGTCGTATTCGGTATTGATTTCCAATTGCTCTTTGGCTATCTGCTGTTCAATGGTAGCAGTCAATACTTCAGGGTTTACCAATGCCTTTGTGTTGTCCTCTTTCTCCAAAAAGTTTTTTATCTCAGCCGGTGTCATGGGCTTGCGCAGCACATTGGCCGAGCAGGTTTCCAGAAAGGTATCACCGCCAAAGGCAGAATAGCCGCCCTTGCCCATCACAATCACCTGCCTGTGTTTTGTTTGCGCCTGCAGGTTGAGCGTTTCCATTTCAAGGTCATACTCATCCACCTGTTTGAGATAATCAACGGTATCAAGATACCTTTCCGTTACCTCATTGTAAAAGTCCTGCTGCATGGCCGATGGCAGCACGGCAACACGGCCTGTAACAAAATGGGCAAAGTCTTCCCTGTCGGATTTGAGGGGTTCATTTAAGATTTTGTTTACATCGGGGAAGTCCAGCAAATATTCTTTCACCACATCGTTGCCGATTTTATTCAGGAAGTCTGCCACGTTGAGCATGGCTGAACTTTGCTTTTGGTTGCTGGAGGTATTGGCATCCAGTGATTTGAGTTTTTCCTGTAACATCATCATCAACCGCTGTTCGGCAGGTATGGCAGAACTGATGTATTCATAGCGTGGTTTAAGTATCTGCCCGGTACGGTTGATGCGGCCTCGTTTTTGTATCTCCTGGTTAATGTCCAGTTCGGCCTGCAATATCAGCATCACCCTTTGCTTTACTTCGTCTGCCTGTACTTTTTTGGTAGGCACGGCGTGTGCGGATGCGCCTGTACTGCCAGACTGGTTGATGAGCAGTACATCAATTTCATTGTCATTGAACAAACGGAAAGCGTCAAATGTGCTGATGCGCTTGCGGGGCTTTACCAAGCCGGTTTTACGGTCAGCGGATATGTCCACGGTCAGGTTGCGCCCTGTTACTTCTATGGCCTTAAAGCCCGCTTTGCGGATGGTTTCCAAAACAATGTCAATCGGGGAAATACTGATACCACTGGTATAGTGTTTTATTTTTGTGCTGATGCGTTCATACTCATTGCGCCCCTGTACGGACAGTTCCGATAACGACAATGTTTCCTGTTCAGAAAAACCTTCCTCCTGTACCACCGAGTAACGGAGTACCCCGTCCAATCCCTTTTGCAGCACATAAGAAAAGTCAATGGGTATGCGTGTGCCGTCTTCTTCTATGCCGCCTGTTTCTTTTACCAACTCATCTACAAACGAAGCCATTGTACTGGAAAAAGCAATCACCGGTTTGCGCCCTTCCTGCAAATGTTTGATAGCACGGTGTGCCACTTCTTCGGCTTTGATGGAAAACAGCATTTGGTGGATGACCTGGAATATTTTGGAATAATAAGGTTTGTTGTCAATGCCCGCTGTGGCCGTACCGCTGCGTTCCACCACCTGCTCCCCGCCGCTGGCAGATGCGGCATCCATATCGGTAATTACCGGCTTAACATAGTCCTGCTGAAAATTGATAATATCCCGCATGATGGCCGTGATATTATCGCTGATGGTCTTGTGTTCATAGGCTTTTTCTGTAAGGGTCGTATAGCTTACCTCTATCCCCTCATAGGTACGTTCCCTGCGGATCATTTGCCCTTCCCTTACAATCAGGCTGGCCACCACTTCCTGCAAGGCAACGCCCCCTTTTGAAAAGGCACTCACCAAACCGTCTTTGGAAATACTGGCTTCCGATATACAGGTCTTACGGGCATAGAGCGGCATATTGGCCGGTTCTTTGGCATAAGTGGCCGATAAAAAAAGTACACCGCCTGCTTCCGCCGTTACATCCTGCATGAAACGGCCTGTATTGCCCGTGCCGCTGGCGGTATGTGCTTCATCGAGTACCATGATACTGCCCCTTGCTATGTCTTTGAGGAATAAAGGTTTTTCGGTGCGCCTTTCAGGGGAATTGAACTGTGAGTAAGTGGCCACGGCATAATCATACTTGGCGGGCAATTCCTGACTATCAAAAATGGCCTGCTGTTCAGCCTTGCTCAGTGCAGAATACACCACATTACCATCTTCGTCCTTTATGTCGCTTTTTGCTTCTGCTGCATTAAATATAAACGGCACCAACTGTCCGCTGCCGATGGCTTTTAAGTCCCGGTAAATATCCGAGAACAGGTTGGGCTGGATGGTAAGGAACACAGGCCGCTTGCCCTGCAACACACCATACCGGATAAGGGCTGCCGCAATGCGGCCTTTGCCTATACCGGTCATATCACCCACAATCAGGGATTGCTCCAGCCCTTCGATATTGTAAATGGCCAGTGCCACTGCATCCACCTGTTCTGCGGAAAGTGCATTGAACATGATTTCTTTGGTCGGATAGCCCAGCCTGTCCCGTACAAAATTATCTATGTCGCCGCCCACTTCTTTTTCTACCCTTTTGAGTACGGCATGGGTTTCATCGGCCATGCTGTCGGGTACATGTGTTTCCAGACTTTTTGATTTGGACTGCGACTGGTAGACTGCACCCAATTCCCAATCAATTTCACCGGGGTCTGACCTTCTTGTATGCCCACGCTTACCAAAGCTGAAATGTTTTTCCAGTGCATCGCATATTTCATGCTGCCCTATGGAGCGCAGTGCATGGCAAAGGTTTGTATAATCTGTTTCATTCCAGTTTACAGGTGCGGTAAACCCCTCCCATATACCAATCATAATCATCCTGTTGTAATCACCTGCATCCAGTGCTATCCTGGCAGCGGCATAGATGCTGTACAAAGTCCTGTCGAAGCAACGAAGGTATTCCTGCAACAATGCCATGATACAGAAAATATCATTTTGATTGACAGGTTGCCCGATAGTAAACGGCCTTTTACTGAACGGCCTGTTTTTTAAAAGGGAGAAAGGTATTTTTCTCCATACACTTCTTTTAGGTTCTTTTGTGTGAATATGGGTTACACCATTTTTTGTTTTTGCTATCGCATAAACAAATACCCCTTCGGCAGTATAGGATTTACGCAGGTAAAGTGTATCTGTATATTCCTCTGTTATTTTTAGTACCCGTACTCCTTCCAGTCCCTGTCCGCCCAATTTGTTTTTCAGTTTCGCAGCTTGTTGTCTTAATACTGCCAGTTTATCCGCACTGTTCATGTGGCCATTGTTTGTGCTTTGTGAGGGCAGCAGCGGTTGGATGCGCTGCCACAACTGTTCAAAGCTGTTTATCACTTTATCCCTTTCTTTATCCATCATCGGGGCATTACCTGAAGGTGTTTGTTTCCTTCCATTGACAAGGATGACCCGCACATTAAAACCCGTACCCTGTCTTGTGTACAATTGCCTGCCATCCAACTGCAATACGTCTTCCACATGGTAGTGCCGGTACAGGTAATTGAACAGGATGCGGTTTTTCCCCTGCGATAGCCTGCCGAGGCTGTCGTAGCTGTGGTGGCCGCCGATAATAAAAGCGGCACGGCCATTATCCGACATTGTTTCCAGCGCATACAGTACCATGATATGGTCAAGGTGGCGGATAAGATACCCGTTGTATTTAACTGGTTTATCCAATGTGCCAAAAGGCGGGTTGGTGAGTACGGCTGCAAATTGTTTTTCCTTATTGGCAAAAGTAGCAGGGTGTGAACCGTCCAATTTTGTAACAGCGGCAAATCCCTGTGTTTGCAGGTTGGTATAACGGCTGTCGCTTACTTCGTTTACCACTGCATTGGCAGGGTCGGCGCAAATGGTCAATACCCCGTTACCGGCAGATGGTTCAAACATTGTTCCACCGGTTGCTGCAAGCCTGTCCAATCCGCAGTACATCCCCATTAAAAATGCAACAGGTGCAGGGGTGCTGTATTGTTGCAGCAGGTAGGTTTCACTGTCCCGGTAAGTAAGGTTGATTTGGGTATTGTACAGTTCGACAATGGACCCGTAACGCTCATAGATACCCGCACCCTTCCCGTGTGCGTATTTTCTTGCTGTGTTTACAATCGCCAGTTCTGTCAGTTCCTTGATAAGCCTGCCCGATGTGATACCAAAATCCGCTGCCAGTTTCCCGATGCTGCGGTTATCATGTTTTACCAGTGCAATCAGGTCTTCCTCCACTTTTTCCACAAAGCCTGCTGCGCCGGTTTTGGTAGGTTTTTCAGGGATACCTTTCAAGCCCATCAATCCTTTATCTGCCAATGAGGTATAACCTGTTGTCGTGATAATCAGGCTGTCCAGCAGGTCAATTTGTAATTCCCGGCAGGCGCTTTTCAGTTCCGCTGTTATTTTATCATCGGACGCACTTGCCTTCAGGTTACCGGATGGATGATTGTGCGCAATGATGATTTTTAAAGCCAGTGATTTGATGGCGGCTGCAAGGATGAGGCGTATATCAACAATGGTACCTGTGATACCACCGATAGAATGGCGGTAGTAACCGATTACATCATTGCTGTTGTTGAGGTACAGTACAATCAGGTGTTCCTGCATTTCCAATGCACCGGGGGGAAAGAGGGAACGGATGATGGGAACGGCATTGCCCTTGTGGAACTCCACTTTTCCGTATTCTGTCCTCCCTGACCGTGTATAGGTCAAGGAGATTTCCGGTATATCTATGATGGGCTGTGCTGTTGACATGGATAGATGATAAAAATTAAAGGGGGAGATAATTAAGGGTGAGCCTGTCGTCCCATATATTGTCGTAGAGTTCATTGCCGTCAGCCCATGTGTAGCTGATAATATCCCCACGCCTGGTTACTTTCTGTATCGCCCAAAAATCTACATTACCCGGTGTGTTGGGTGAGGAATAACCATAGTAGATTTCATAAGGGTTGCTTTCGTCAATACGCAGCGGGCTTCCTTTGCCGCCGGTATAGGCTGCAATCATTGCTTTAATGTCTGTCAAGAGCAAACGGATGAGGTTCAACTGTCCGATTTCAAGTTGCTGGTTGGCCTCTGTTGCACTTCCCGATGTATTGGACAGCAGGATGGTATTGAGCCAGTCACGGAGGTTATCTGCGTTCAAAAGGTCTTTTGGTTCAGTAACATCTTCGGCACGGATGTAGATATTCTTCAAAGCCCCCTCCCCAATATCTATCCTTACCGTGTCGGTACGGATGGTATCAATGGTCTTGATTTGCAGCTTGCTCAACAGCAGCGTATTGTTGTTGGAAAGAATACGGATGCAGGCACCGTCATTAAATATTTCTGTTGCCATATTGGGTTATTTTAACAATTTTTGACCGCCCCTGTTGTTGCTGTTATTGCTGCCGTTGCCGCTTATCAGTTCGCCGATAAGTGTCCCGACAAAACCGCCAATCATTACATAGGGTGTGGCATCTTTGCCGGCCTGTTTGGCATAATAGTAGGCGGCCAGTGAGCCGAGCAATGTGCCTGTTGCGGTAATACTTTTGTTGTTCATTTTTTTTGGAGGGGGCTTTTGCAGCCTTGTGATAAAATGGTTTCAGTGCAGGATGGATTTCAGGGCAAGGCCGGACAGGATTAGCAGCCCCGCTGATTTGATTTTGCCGCCCAGCTTCTGCCGTTTCAGTTTTTTCTCCAGTTTCCTGTTTTCGGTTTTCAACAAGGATTGCGAAGCAATGCTCAGGTCAAAATCCTGCCGCAATAAATCAATATGCCTCACCTGTGCGGCCATAGCACTATCCTTGTTGTCAAGCTGCAATTGCAGGTTTTGTGTGATGCTGTTGTGCAGGCTGTCTTTTACCGCATTTACAGCTATGATGGTGTCCAGCGTGGCGAAGACATTATCCGGCGGATAAAGGCTTGCTGTATCCTGACTTTCGGGCAATACGATTGCCTGTGTTTCAAAAGCCTGGTACAATTGTGCCTGTAAGCGAAGGTTCTTTTCGCTTGCTTTTTTGAGCGCAGCTTTGGTTTGTTGCAGTTCCCCTTTGAGTACTGCACTGCGCTTTTCGGTCAGTTCGATTTGGGCATCGGTTGTCCTTTCAGATGCAGCCACTTCTTTTTGCAGTACAGCCGGGTTCTTAGCCACCCGTGCCGTAACAGCGGCAGCAGGATTGCCCGCAGCAGTACGGTGAGCATGGCTGAATAAGTGGCAAAAGGAATACCCGGTTGCCATCCCGGTAAGGAACAAGAGGATGTTCCTGAAGCGTTGCAAGTTTGCGGTACGGTTTGTCTTTTTGTTTGTTGTTTCCATTGTTTTTTTTAATTGTTTTCGTTATTGGTTTTCTTTTCAAATGAGTAGCCGAAGCAGCCCGCACCTATCAGGCTGATAAAGGCATAAAACATAAAATCGGGTACGTCCCTTTCAAAGAATTGTTTGGCTGCCCAACTGGTTATCACCACAAGCAGCAGCAGGGCGATGGTCAGTTCCCGCAGGGAATAGTTGCCGTCCTTGTCTTTTAAAAGCTGTGAAAAAAACTGTTTCATTGTAATGGTTTTATTCGTTTTTAAAAATGAGATAAGTGGCCGTGGTCAGTGAGCCTGCAAGTATCAGCCCTGCCAGAAGGGAAGGAAAAACCGGAACGGGCTTTGGAACGGATTTTTTTTTACCGGTTCGGCTGGCTCTGCTGTTTCATCAATCAGGGTGTAGGAAAAACTGTTGCCGTACATCCGGCGGTGCGTTTCGCAGAGCTGCATAAAGGTGTTAAAATCCTTGCTGCTGGCAATCACCTGGCAACCTGCAGAATATTTGTCAACGGTGAGCGAAGTGCCGTTAGCGGTTGCCCGGTGGATATTGATACCGAACATACCGGTCTGCACCCTGCTGCCGGAAAAGTTCAGCACTTTGTTGCGGTCTGCATCACGTATGACCGGCAATGGCTTGCGCTGTACGAGTGCCATGTACTTGCCCCTGTGCAGGCCAAGTTGGTGGGAGCCGGGATAATGCCCCGGTTTGAGGATCGCCGTGCCTTGCGGGGAGAGGGGGTTGGTCAACCAGAACGTACCGGGGTCGGTCGTGGCATTGAAAGTATAATGCACCCATCCACCATTTGCCCCTACAAAAAATACATTGATGGAATCGTTGAATGTATTGGGTACGGTGTTGTTGGCACGTACCCCAACAATGTTCAGTTCAAATGGGCGGGTAAACATTCCGTACCCTTTTAAGGCAAGGCTGTTCTGTATGCTCTTTAAAATCATAATAGATTGATTGTTGTTGAAGTACGGAATCAGTCGGTCTTTGACAGTTTCAGGTCGGGTTCATAATTGCGTATCCAGTCCTTTACCGCAAAGCCCGGTGAGATGGAGTTGGTGATAATTTCATCATGCCCCTGTATCATGGCTGCGGGATATTTTAAGGACAGGGCAACCAGTTTGTTGAACAGGGCTTCTTCCTGCGCCGGTGTACGGGTATCGCCGATAGTGCCTGTCTTGTTGCGGCCTCCTGCATAAGCAATGTGGATGGCCTCATTGTCCACGCTTTCGGTATTCTTTACCACGGCGTTTTCTACCTGTATGCGTTTTATTTCGCCATTGCGCTCTACCACATAATGGTAAAGGCCATATACCTGTGATACTTTGGGTTCAAAGCTGGCGGTGGAGTGTACCACGATGTGCCTGATTAATCTTTTCATTTCTTTTTTTTTAGTAATTAGTAGATAGTATTTAGTAGTTAGCAGGCAGCCGTCATTCGTACTTTGTACTAACTACTAACTACTAACTACTTTGCTCTCATAGATAGGTTACACAGGCCGTCTGCACTAAAAAATGTTTGCCCTTGTTTTCAAACAGTGTGTAGTCAAGGCGGCGGGAAATTTCCTTGCCAAGCACGGTACGGGCAGGCACTTGTACGCTTTGGTTGGCATTGAGCCAGATGGTGGTATCCACGATGGTTACAATGGGCAGCCCATCCATACCGTCAAATCCGCTCAGTGTCCATTTGCTGCCGTCATATTGCAGGCCCATGCGCTGGAACTCCAGGCGTATTGCCCTTTTCTGTGTTTCATCGGTAAAGCTGTTCAGCATCCCGTTTACCAGTGTCTGTCTTACGCCGCCACCTATACGCATCGTTTTGAACTCATTGCCCACGGTGGTATATTGCTCTGTGTCCGCAATCTGTTTCAGCCCTTTGATGGCAGCGGCAAAATCTTTTTTGGTGGCAGCGGCAATCAGTTGCTGTGCGATAGAGCCACTGCCGCCGCTATTGCCCCCGGTCTTTTGTTTCACCAGGATATTGAACGTGGTCTGGTCAATGGTAGCGGGCAGTTTCATTTTTTTGAGTGCCGCTGCCATTTCACTGCCGAACTGCCCGTCTGCACCATATCGTGGCAGTATTTTTTTACCATAATTGTCAATAAGCGCCTGCTGGAAGGCACGGACATTTTCGCCACGGCTGCCACGTTTCAGGGGAAAGTCATCACCGGTGATATTGCTCTTGCCGGGGCGTGGTGCAGGCTGGTAAGCGGGCTGCGGTTTGGGGGCTGGATTATAAACGGGCGCAGTGGGGATGGTGTTGGCCGCATTGTCCGGCGGCTGTAAGTCAGGCCAGTTGGCGGGTGTAAATGAAGCAGCACTTTTTGCAGCTTTTTGATTTTGGTAATACTTCCAACTGAAGTAGCCCAGCACACCCGCAGAAGCAAGCCCGATACCGGCCAGCCACCAATTTTTTTGCACGTTCTTTTTGCCTTTGGCCACCGGTTGTGCTTTTTTTATTTTTTGCTTTTTCATGCTTACAGAATTTAGTGTGCGTGATGCCGTTATGCTTTTGGCTTTTTGTTGAGTATATCCATGATGCCGTCCTTCTCCCAAAACTCCAGTTCACTGTCCAGGTCTTTTTGCAGGTTACGGCCAAATGCTTTGTTGTAGTAAGCGGCAGTTTGTGCAAAAGCCGCCTGTGTGGGCATTTCCGAAAAGACCGCTTTGATGGCTTCCTCATCCGTACCGGGGAACCCCCAATAGGTAATGTCAAAAGCTGCCTTGAGCCGCTTCGCCCATGAACTGTATTGGGCGGGGGAAAGAGAGGGCGGAAGCAACTGGTTTCCCCTTTCGGGTTTGGCCGCAATGATGTACAGGATTTCATTGTACTCCGTTGACTGCAACTCCTCCTGCATATCCCGCATCATGCTGCGGTTGTACAATTTCTGATAGGACTTGACCACTTTGCCAAAGGCTTCCCTGCTTGGTATCGCAATGACCGTCGCCCGCAACTTTTCTTCATCCGTTCCCCAGCCAAAGGCCATGTCATTGTCAAAGGCCATTTTTATCTGTTTGGCAAAAGTGGCTTCTGAACCTTCGGTGTAGGTCTTCATTTCCTCTTTGTCGGCCTGTGCCTTACGGATAAGGGAACGGCCTATGAAAAAGCATCCACCGATAACAATCAAACCAATAACACCATACTTGATGGTTTCACCGGTGGTCATCCCTTCGCTTTGCTGTTCCGTAGTTTCCTGTGCCTGTTCCATTGTACTGTTTGTTTACGCTGTTTTATACGCCGAGGTATTTTTTTGCCAGTGCCGTTTTGATGGGGTCGTTGGCAATCACATGGGCAAGTTTTGCCAGTTCATTTGATTTGAGTCTGCCCGCAAGTGTCGCCAGTGCGGTCATCTTTGCATCGGCCTCTGTCTGCGATGCGGCCTCAATGGAAAAATCATACTGATACTTTTTCATTCATTTTTTTTTACGTTAATAATGCGGTAACGGTGTCTATTTTTTCAGGGTATTGCATCAGGTGGTTCAGGATACCGATTACACCCACCATCTGTTGTTCGTTAAAATGGCTGTCCAATTGCCGCAGCGTGTCGAGGTACTGCTTTTCCCTTGCATCTGCTGGTGCAGGCTCATTTTTTGACTGGAAACTTGCGGCTACCGGTGGTGCATCGGGGAGTTCCGGTTTGGGTGTATTGATAATACCGCCCAGACCCAGCCCCTGTAAAACAGCCGGGTTTTTTTCGGCAAACTTCCCCAGCAATACGGAAGCAAATTCAACAATGTCTATGCCTTTGATTTTGTACCTGTCGCTTTTGGCAATGTTCAGTTTTTCTTCCAGTGTTTCGATGTACTCTTCTGCATCCTCCAATTGCTCCTGTATGGCTTCCAGCAGTTCGGCATTGCGGCGGGCTTCATATTCACGGTCTTTTTCTGCCAGCTTTACCCCTATCATTTGTTCCACCTGTTCAATGCCGTTCAGGGCTGCTGTTTGCTTGGGTTGTTCCTTTTCAACTTTAAAAGTATGCTGGTCGTTCCGTGGTGAATGGGCCGTGTCATAGATTTTGATTTTCACTTCTTCGGTATCCTTGTCAACATAATTGATATAGTCATCAAAGCTGTCAATATCCGTTGTCTTGCTGACCACTTTAAATTTGTCCACGAAAATCTCATACGGATGCGGCTGGTTGCGGTTGGCGAACAGTTCCAGCATCGTCTTGATTTTTTCTATCTTGTTCTCATCATAAGGATATTCTTTATTGGGCATGGGTTACTGCTTTTGGTATTACCTGAATAAATTTTACTGATTGCGGAACGGCACCATAATTCCTGATTCGGATGCTGCCCTGGTGTTCGTAACTGAGTTCGTTGATATTGGTTTGGGTGAGGTCAAACACACCACTGTCGCTGCTGACACTTATCATGCAATCCGGTTCAAGCAAAAGGAACAGTTGCCCATCACCATGTATCTTCAGTTTTTTCTTAGCCCCCAGCAGGAAGTGCCGGAGCCGCAGGCTGTAAGTGTCATGGCCAAGTTCCTGCATCCTTGAAGGGATATATGCGAGTGCCAGTGCTTCTGTCATATCTGCCGGTTTGAAGTCCATACATAAATATTGATATGGTAATGGACAGGGGTGGTAAATAGCAGTACCGTACTGTCCCGGTAGATGCCGCCGATGATACTGCAGCCGGGTATGTCCAGCGGGTCTTCCTCCCGTTTTGTACCATGTGTGCATACCTGAAAATCATAAAACGGGAAGCCGGGTTGCCCGGTAGCACCGGGTTTGCGTAAAAACTCCCCATTTGCAATACTGTTATCACCGGCCTTAATATCGGTGGCATAAAAAAGGTTGCTGCTGCCCGAACCCTGCAACCGCAAAGAGCCGAGCAGTACTTCCCTTTTAAACTGCCTTATGTTATTGCCCGGTATGACTGGTAAGGGGCTTCGCATGGTAACACCCGTTTCGATGCCGATGATTTTTTCCGCACTGCGTGGCAGCTTGTGCTGGAAGCTGTACTGCTGGCCTGCTTTTGTAATGCGGATGGGTATGATGGTAAGCTGTTCTATCATATCAGCTTGTTATACAGTCAAGGTAAAGGGATACCCGGTATGGCTCAAATGCCGCACGGCTGTCGGAGGTGTCCTTGTATTCCAGCTTTACAATCCCCACACCGGCAGGCATATTGGCAAGGTCATAATAGCGGTGATTGGGTGAAACATTGATACCTGACTGCAAGAGTTTGCTTTCGTAGTTTTCAGGGAATACTTCCTCCTTGTTCACTTCCACTTTTTGCGAACCACGGTAATACATCAGGTCGTCCTTGTCTGAACTCATCAGTATCCCTTTGATGTAAACAATGTTCTTGTCCAGTTCAAATGTTTTGCTGAAAGTCTTGCCCGCTTCCGTTACGGAGAGGTCAAACCTTTTTTTTACTATTGCCATATTCTTTTTTTTGACAACCCTGCAAGCGGGGGGTATTACCCACACCCCCCGGCTTTGGTGGGTTCAGCACCGTGCAAGAGTTGTTTTAAGTTGATGCGCCCAAAGCGCAGGAAATAAATTTGCAAACCTTATGGCGTGGTGATGGTGCCATGCAGGGCGGCGTAGATATAGGTATTGGCCGGTACGCCCTCCATCGTGCCGAGTTCCACGGTCATTTCAATAAGTACGTCATCGTGTATCAATCTTGGGTTGGACAGCTTGTAATAACCGATGGGTACATTGTGCAGGCTCTGCGTTTTGAAAATGGTGTTGCTTGTTTCCGGTACAATCTGCTTCTTGTTGCTGCGCAATGAAAATTCACCGTTGGATATGGCCGGAAAATCCTCCAGTCCCTTAAAGTTGGTCGCAATGATTTTGTCCTTGCTTCCATCGGCAGAAGTGCCTGCCAGCAGGTAAATACCGCTCACCATAAATGCCTGGTTCTTTTGCAGTTTGGCATTGCTGATATTGCGCAGGCCGGTTTCCTTGTCGTCCTGTGTTTCAAACAGCTTGATGGTTTTGGAAGTAACGGCTTTGATTGAATAAATCATATTGTCGGCCAGCCGCAGGTCGCCCTTTGCCAACCCTTCCTTGATATGCGGCGGCAATTCGCCAAAGAACTTTTCCATTTCCCCACGGCTGCCACGGCTGCCGCCACCGGTATTGGACATTTTGGACACTACCTTCATCCGCTGGATGGGGTTCATACGGCGCAGTGCGCCCAGCAGTGCATCGTCTTCAATGGCTTCCAGACCGAGCAGTGCGCCCTGGTTGTTGTATTCTTCCACGCCTTCTAATATTCCTAACATAATTGATAAGTACCTTTCCCCTGCCGGGTACAGCCGGATACGAAAGGATTTTTTTAATGATGAAAAAAGTTTATCAGTTGAAAAGTTGACTTGTTTAATCACAAGTTGTTTTAGGTGTTTTAGGTGTTCTTCACGGGCAGCGTTTATCCGGGTACGTGCAGCGGACGGATGGGGTCAATACAGGCGTTCCTCATCCAGTTCAATATCTTCGCCCGGTGCGGCAAATGCGGCATTGTTCGCCTCATGGAACTGCATCCCGCTTTCCAAAAGCTGGTTTTCGATGCTTGCCAGCGCTGCGTCATGGCCGCTCACTTCATTGCCGTAATTGAAGTATTGTAAATCGCCCACCTGTTTTGCTGCGGCCTTTGAACCGCTGCCGATACTGCGCAGTTTGTTCAGGTAGGTTTTTTCCAAAAGGTCTTCTTTAAATGCCATTACACGTTCCTTGATACCGTCCACACCTTCCAGCCCGCTGACAGATTTTGAGCCTGCCAACCCATTGGAGGCCATCATGCCCAGCCCGGTGAGTGCGGCCAGCCTGTTGCCCGTAAAATGCCCGATGCCCGTAACCGCAAGCCCTGCCACAAAAGCGGGCTTGCCAATCATTGCACCTATCAGCCCGCCACCCACCACGCTGATGAGCAAGTATGTGCCTGTTTCCAAAAGGGTGTTTTTCACATTGCTCTTTGTATCAAGCCCTTCGTTCAATTGTTCCATGATGCCCTGTTTTGCGGCTTTTTTGGCATACCGGTTTTTTTTGGTTGTTTTCTTTTTTACTGCTTTCGTTGCCATAATTGTTTTTTAAAATTTGATGATACTGCTATGCGGCACTGGTTGTGTTTGCTATGTCAGCCCGATGCTGTACTGCTTTGAATATTTCTTTTTTGCAGCACCCCGCCTGTGGTTCTTTTTTTTACCGGGCAGCCCTGCCAGTGTACCGTTGCCACGTTGGGGCCGTTTTGCCCCCGAAGGGGAATCCTTGTTGCGCATGGCGGCATAAGCAAGGCCGATTACGGTCAATGTTCCCACCCCGATGCCCACTGGTTTGAGCCATGTTTTGTTCTTTTCCCAAAAACTTGTTTTAGGGGGTTCCCCGTTGTTACCGCTGCCGGTATTGCTGTCCGTGGCGGTATTGGTTGCCGCTTCTGCGGTTTCTTTTACCGCAGGGCTTTCATAAGCGGGGGCAAATTCCTTTTCAGTGGCTGGTGGCGAGTTTTCCGCACCTGTTTTCACCAAAGTGTTGCCATTGTCATTTGCGGTTGGTGCATAAGCTGGCGGTGCAGGTGTTGGTATATAAGCTGCCGGTGCAGGTGTCGGTGCGGGCAAGGCTGCCGGGTATGCACCGCCGTTATCATCCGGGTTCACAAAGGGTGGTGTGGCGGCAGGGGGGATGGGTACGGGCAGCGGTGCAGGGGCTGCTTTATCGGCAGCATCATTGGCAGCAGGGTCAAAATCTTCAGCACCCTTTGCCTCTTTCTTTTTAAAGATATTGCCCACTTCTTTTATCATCCCCACGATGCCCGCCACCACGCCCGCTGCTGCCGCAATGCTGGACAGGGTTATCGGTTCGCCCAACTGCCCCAAGCCTTCCATACCGCTGATGTTTTCATCATGGTAGATGGCAGCGCCGAGCAGCACCGGCATGGGGGTATATTCGTTCATGCCCGCCATATCAAATGGGTAGCCTTCCAATCCGTCCAACCCGTTCACGGCCTTGTCTTTATTGCCCTTGCCGCCAAGTATGGCCTTGCGCAGGTTAGCGGGTTTGCCGCCTGCACCAAAGAAGATTTTTTCCAGGCGCATCCTTGCCGCCACCAGTTTTTGAAACTTCACCGGGTCAATCTCTTTGGCCGCTGCCTGCTGCGGGGAGAGATAACTCCAGCGCAGCCTTGCGGCAAGGTTGCGGATATTGAGTTTCATGCTTGCCAGTATCCCGTTGCGCAACAGTACGGTCGCTGGGTTTACCTTGTTCACCACATTGAGCAGCTTGCCAAAAAACTTTTTCTTCTTCGGCTTTGGTACATCATACCCGCCCGGTACTGCGGGCATGGTAACATTGGGACTTGAACGCTGTGCCAGCTTTTGCTGCTGCTGGGTGCGGATGGCTTTTTTTACTGCCTTTGGTTTAAAGGGGGAAGGTTTCCCGGCTTTCTTTTTTAACAGGCGGCCAAGTTCCGCAAGCCCGTCCATCGGTGGGTTGCCCACAGTGCTGTTTCCAAATCCGTTTAAAAATTGCAGTTCCATATTAAAATCTTTTTTTTCCGAGAAGGGTACTTCATAATCAAAAGCATCGGTTACGCAGTCCATCGTGATATAGCCACCACTGCAGGGTACGATGGGATAAATGTGCTGAAAGCGGTTTTCGCTGTATTTGGTTATCCTTAGTTTGTGCGGTATGCCAAGATTTTTAAGGATACTTGATACAAAAACCGAAAAGCAATCGCAGTCAATCCCCTGTTGCCTGTCCCGCCAGGATCTGCCGGGGCTGCGTATCTGTTCCTTGCCCTCCTCATCCTTGAGGTACTTTATGTGGCCGTACAAAAAATGCCATACATTGGAACAGGTCTGCCGCAGTGTTGCCCCTTTGAGTACCGGCGCAAGCCGTGCCGTATGGTGCAGGGTGGATTGTACGGCCTGCGGTATGAACCGGACGGTATCGTTGAGGTCTGCATATTTTTTTATGGTTTCGTTCTTTCCGCTTATGACCGGGAAAAGATGGTTGTATGAAGCACCGTCAAGCGATGCCCGCTTTGTATTGATTGCGGCTTCCATTTTGCTGGATTGTTTTTAATTATTTACGGATGGTGATGGGCTTTTTTTCTTCATAATGCACGGTTATCCATCCCACGTTTATATCGGTCATAACGGTCAGTACGAGTTCAACGGGCTTTTTTTCCAAAAGTGTTTTAAGCACTTCAGCGGTAACCGAAAACAATCCGGTAACGGGTATCACAATCAGCACATTGTCAATCACCACTTCCCCGTTGGCAGGTATCTTTATTTCTTTTGGTACGGCCTGCGAACTACCGATGACCGTTCCCTTATATTCCATCTTTACAAATGGGAACTGGATTTTAAGTTTTGCTTTGGTCGGATTTTTAAGCAGGATGTTGACCCTTAACGTGATGCCGTTCCACGTAATACCTGCAAGGTTGACGGTGGGGATATACTGGAGGTTTTTTTGCAACTGCTTCATCCTTTGTACGTAACTGTAAGCTGCCAATGCACCTGCCCCTGCTGCAACACCCGCAATCACTTTCCCGTTCATAGCGGTTCTTTTTCAGGTGTAAACCTGCCTGTTAACGACCGCTTTTTTGGAACAGTTTTTTTGCCCGGCCTCTCGTTGCGTTTGCGTTCGATATGGTCTGCCACCATTTTGAACAGCAGCCACATAAAACCGCCAATCACGGCTTTTAGTGCATAGTCCAGCAGGCCGGTAAAATCAAGGTTGGCAAGGAAGATTGAGCCGGTCAGGAAAATATTACTGGCAGTATCGCCGGTACCCGTTTTTGTTTCCATGTAATTGTTGTTTTAAAATGAATTAAGCCATTGTCATTGTTGGGGAGATTTTTGCAGGGAACCCGATTGCGGTTACAATGCCCCGCACCTGTGCAATACTGAAATACTTGCCTTTCTTTTCCCCATGCTCAGCGGCCATTTCATCAATCCAGGCACGGAGCCGCTTGTAATGCACACCATATACTGCTGCCAGTTCCTTCAGGCTGTACGGGCGTACCAAAAAATTGCCCTGCTCATCATAACATCTTTTTACGCTCATACCTCTTTTTTTATGAACCGCAGATTTGCTGTACACAAACCGTTTGGAACAGTTCGAGCAACTGTGGTTTTTCCCTGTCAATAAAATATTGCCTCCAGAATTTATAATTGCGCACGGTCGGCTCCTGTGAAAATTCCAGTACCGCTTCTGCAAATGCCTTCAGTTCCTGTTTGTACAATGGCAGGGAAGCACGGGTTCTTTCAATGGTATCAAAACGTTGCTTTGTACCGATGAACCCTTCATCGTTGCGCCAGTCGAACCAATCTGACGGCAGCCAGGTGTTTACAAGAAACTGAAGGCTGTTTTCAAATTTTGCAATGGCTATCCTTTGGCAGAAAACAATAAAACCTTTTTCGGGTGTCTTGTGCAGTTGCAGGAATGAACCGATTGCTTTTTTGGCGGTGTCTGTTTCCGCTGTGGAAAATTGTGTGCAGTTCCACAGCGATGTATAGGCAGTATGCCATGCCGTGTTGACCAAGGCGGTAATTTCAGGACTGTTTATCTCCCTTGCTGTTTTTGCCGCACTTGCTGTTCTGCGTTCGCTGGTATTGCGGGGGATTGTTTTTGTTTTCATCTTCTTTATTTTTTATTATCTGTTTGTTACAATGCAAACATACTATTGGCGGAAAAAGGCACTTTCCGGTTTTGAAAGGTTTCTCACGATTGTTAAAGATTAAAGCAGAAAGTTGCAGATGATTAAAGGTTGTTGCAGAAAGTGCAAGAAAGTTAAAGGTTTGGGCAGATAGTTGCAGGTTTGTGAAGATTGTTAAAGATTTCGTCATCAGAATGGCCGGTAATGACCCGGAATGACCATAAAAGTGTTACGTGGAACATGGAAAATAGCAGGGGATTTTATTTTTGGATATAGCATTAGCAGGGGTAGAGATAAGGGATTATCAAAATCAAAAAAACGTATTGATACTAAATTAGGTAATGGAGAATTGAAAATTCACAGGCGCAGTCTGTCCTGTCTTTTTATAGAAAAAAAATATTACTAATCTGCGCACATGGAAAATAGACGGAAGAAATTACCTAATGTTTTCTGACTGTTCCGGTATTATCTCAAATGTATATGGTACGGGCTGATAGTACCACCAGGCGAAGATTGAGCCTGTTAATAGTAGTGTTTGAATTTTTAAAACTGAACTTTTATTCAATAAAATGCTTTGATGGCTGATGAAATATTTTATTCCTCCAAATTGCTCGGCACTTCAAGGATTTCAAAAATCACCAGCACTTGTTTTACCGTATAATACCTGCCAATCTTTTTCCCGACTTGTTCCATGTGAGGCTCAAGCCAGTTTTTGATTGTCCTGATGGACATATTGTACAGCTTTGCTAATTCGCCAATAGAATAGGGCTTTACTTCTACTGAGTTCCGTTTTACCTTCATGGTTTCAGTTGTTTTATTTTTTATTCGACTGCTTTTAAAGGGTTCAGTCATTGTGTTGTTATTTTTTCCTGTGCCAGTGGCAAATGTCTGATAAGTAATCTACCTGTTAAAAGGAAATTACCTTGCAGTAAAAAGGAAATTTCCTAAAAGGAGGATGAGTTTTCTTCAGTGTAATAAAAATGTACCATACGACTGTTCATCATATTATAATTTTTTACTCTGAAGATGATTGATTTTTAATTATTTCATATTGCTCCGCAATCATTCCGTATTGCTCCGCAATACCTCCGCAATTATTCCTTATTTATTCCGGATGAGAAAATAGCATGACCTGTATCGTCCTGAAATAAGTTGACAGTTGTGTCGTTCTGGGCATTATTACAAATGCGACTGTCATACAGTACGATACAATGACACTGCTGTTAACAGCTTTCAAAAGGTCTGGCCAATAAAATGTTGAGTTGAAGATTGGGGCGGAAATTATAATTTCTTCATGCGGGCAAATCTTTTGTTGGTTGTTGTCCGGGTTATACCGGATGGAAAATGTTGGTATTAATTTTAACCGTAAATGAAATTAGTAAATTTTCAAAGAGAAAAAAAATGGTCTATGTAAAAAATATGTTAAAGTTGTCGTATTGATTTTTATTAATATTACATAACACTATTTTGTAAAGTTTTTTTTGTGCAAAAAGTTACCTGGATGGCAGGCTTTCGTTTAAATTAAAAGGGCTGGGGTGAAAACCCCTGCCCGTTTTAATCCGTACCCTATGAAAACTGTTGTAAAGATAGCATAATTCTCAAAAAAGATAAGTTAATAGTTGGTTTTGGCAATAAAATTCAGGTCACTCCCTGTATGATGGTGGTATGGCCGGGTCATGCACCCTCGTGCTGATTAGGAAAAATGATAATGAATTAATCTCCTCTCGTATTGCTATATAAGTATTACGGTTAACCCTGTATAGCTATGCAGGGTTAACCGTAAAAGAGTGTATAGCTATATCAGTATTCTTTCACAAACCTGTATAGTTATTTTAGTTTCAGACATAGTTATTTTAGGTTCAGACAAGTCATAACAGCATGGGTACATCGTGTGTATGACGTGGGGGCAACGTGCGTTTACATGGGGGCTACGTGTATATGACATGATAATTTCTTCTTTTTTTAAGCATGAAATTGATTTTTTGTTAATTTCATGTTATCAGGTTACATCGTCCTGATAGAAATAGACAAATTATTACATGATATGAAACCCTCCTCCCGTATAAAATCAATTGCAAGGCATACAATTGTATGGCTTATTTGGTTTGGTATTCAGTCTTATACCTTATTTGCTGCGGGATTTTCTACATTTGGCACAATGGATTGGCTATTTCAGGCATTTAATTACTTTTCCCTCATTATAGTTTTTTATACGTTAGCTTATTTTATTGCTCATTTTGTTTACGATGGTATTGATGGTGAATACCTGGTACGAAAAGACTTGTCAGCGTTCAGTAATATATTTAGTGTTGAACTTGTCAGCATATTTTTAGTAATTGTACTGTATATTATTGTTGGTGTATCACTGGATACAAAATTTCTTGGCTATAAATATCCCGGCGTTGATGCTTATGTGTATGCCAGGCTTGAAATTGTTTTGCCCTATGTTGTATATGCCTACTTTTACGCATTTTACAGAATGACAAAAAAAATCCGGCAGAAAATGTCAAATGAACAAAAGGAAAAGGATATACCAAAAGAAATGAACTAGTGTTTATTGCTGCGGTAGATGTGGAAATGATAAAAGCTGCTTTTAGCAGGAAAACGTCAAACTTTTAATACAAAAAAATGACCAAATAAAAAACAGGAATTTTCCTGTTTTTTGGTTCACAAGTGTTAAGTAATATTGCTAAAGAAAAGGTTGTTGATTTTTTAAGTGTTTTTCTGCTCAATGTGTATTAAAACTTCAATAAAACGGTGTGAAGTAAATCACACCGTTTTGGTTTACAACTGCTTTACTGTCTGTGAATACAAGTAGGGAAACTTGATGTGTCTGTCCCAGTGGGAATGTTTGTTGTTGTAACATTTTTTTTCTCTTTCAAAGCACCACCGGTAAAGACTGCGATTGTAACTTTTTTGAGGGAAAGTTTACCCTTTTTTGAATTTGTTTGCATAAATTTACATTTAGCTGAAATTTAATGCAAGACCGGAAAATACAGCTATGAAACAATAAACAATTTTATAACACTTATAAGACTAAAAGATGACTAAACCTCAAGGTAAAAGTATAAAAAGGCACATTTTATTTTGGTTCTTTTGGTGCATTTTTCATTTGCTTCAGTTAGTTGGGAGTTTCTCAATTTTAAATCGTGTTATGGTGTTCCAATTGGTATATAATCTCGGTATGCTAATACTGTTATTTTATGCGATTTCAGGATTATTAAAAAGTTACTACAATGTATTTTCATTAGAAGTTTATGTCAGGTTAAGTGCTAATAAAAAGGCAAGCTATGTTTTTAAATGGCAGTTCATAATGTGCATTGTTATATGTGCGGGTTACCTTATTTTATCAATGTATTTAGATATAAAAGTATTTGGATATAAGTATGCAAATTTATTGGTTTATTTTTCTCAGCGATGGACGAGGGTTTTACCATACCCGCTGTTAGCTTTATCATATACCTATATAAAGCATATTATGAAAGAGGCGAAAAGAGACAAAAATTTTAGTGAGCAACGATTAAAAATAGTCAAATCAGGAACCCAAAAAGTAATAGCATTATATAAACAGATATTAGCCGAAAAATCATCTAATTGATTTTAATAATGATTCCTCAAGTTCGGTAATTTTCTTTTTTCGCATTTCAGCAAGTTGCTTTGTTGCCTCTAATTCTGAGGTTATAGAATTGTTTTTTTCATTCAGCAAAATGTTTCTTTGACCCAGCATTTTTATTTTGTCAATATCGCTTATGCTGCTATTGATAATTTCTGTAGTAACTAATTCTTCTTCGGTTTCATTTGTCTGAATATCAACCCGAATTTCATCTTCCACCCCGTCATCAATTAATTCCAAAATTGTAGTATTTAAAACGCTGGCAATTTTTTTTAATTCAGGTAATGTTGCAGTATCATGGGTAACCATGTATTTATAAGCGTTTGCTGATGTTCCGATTAAACTATAAAACTCCATTTTTTGTAAGCCCTGTAGTTTCCTAAGTCTATCTATTTTATCATAAACATTTGACATCCAATAAAATATAATTTAGTAAAATATAAATTTGAAAAAATATTCTTTTTTAACGAAAATATTTTCTAATATTGTTTTGCAAACAAAGAAGCCTTAATCCGGGGCGGATAATTTAAAAAGCTCCTTTGTTTGCTTATCATTTTTTTGGCAATATAGGTGTAAAAATAATAATTATTGCCAAGAGTGCTATGAATTAAGCAACAGCTTGATGAAAGGTAAGTTAATGGACTTAGGTATTGTTAAGGTGTTAAAATAGCTGAATAGCAGGGTACTTTTTAAAATACCATAAACTGGTAGTTTTCCAGGATAAAATAAGCCACACTTTCACCGGTTTAAGAAAGCGGCATATTTTAAAAATTTCTGTTGTTCCGGTTCAAGCATTTTTATATCTCTGTAAGCATTTATTTACAGAAAAACCAAAAAGACATCCCAGTGTAACCGCCGGGACTTAAAAGCCGGCCAGCAGGAAGCAACGGCATAGAATGGGAAGCTGGCCGGTCTTTTTGGTAAAAAAAAGCATAAACGATTGACAACACTAATTTAACCAAATAAAAACCAAACTGCGACTATGAACAAATTTAGATTAGACCGGAAAATCATCCTGCAAAGGCTTAACATCAGGCATTGCCAGCAACTGCAAACACAACTTCTGCAATTTTACTACCTGCTATAAAAACAATTCAATCTAACCCGCTTTGGCTGTATATACAGCCTCATTTTTTTACAAATCAACAATTGCTTATGAAGCTGTTTAAAGCTGTAAGTATGGCTATTGCCCTGCTGTTTCAAATATTGGCTGCATCTGCACAAAACGAACAGGCTGCTTCTGTAAATGACAGTACTGTTGCCTTACCGTCTAATTACATCAGGCAGGTAGAGGGTAAGGTTCATAAATATTATGACCGCATATCCGGCAAGACTGAAAAGACATTAACTAAGCTATCTAAGTGGGAGAATAAGCTACATACCATTTTACTGAAAATTAACCCCGAAGCTGCTGAAAGACTGTTCAGCAGCAAGCAAATAACATTTGCCAAATTACTTGAGCAATACCGGCAAGGGACAATGAGTATAAATAATTACGGCAGGCAGTATGATGAATACAGCGATAAGCTGCAATCAACTATGGCCTATATTTCAGCGCAAAAGGGAATGGTGGAGGATAAGTATATCAAGCCTGCAAATGAAGCCAAAGCCAAAATTGAGCAATTAAACAAGAAAGTTGAAAACATTGAAGCCGTGCAACAGTTTATCAAGGAACGCAGGCGGCAATTGATGGAACAAGCCACACAAGTAATTGGCAAAAGCAAGTATTTGAAAAAGATAAATGCAGCGGCGTTTTACTATGCGGCAACGCTCCGCAATTTTAAAGAAATATTCACCGATGAGAAGAAGGCAGAAGCTACTGCATTAGCCATTTTAAACAAAATGCCTGCCTTCCGGGATTTCCTCAGCAGGAACTCTGGTGTGGCTTCCTTATTCGCTGTGCCGGGTGTCGGTGCAGCACAAAGCATTGCGGGTTTGCAGACAATTTCAACTGTTCAAAATCTTATGCAGCAGCAGTTTGGCAGCGGCCCCAATATGACGGCTTCGCTTAGGGATAATGTGCAGGCTGCACAGGCGCAACTGAACCAAATAAAAGACAAGATAATGCAGGCAGGAGGTAGCAGTGGTAACGATGAGTTGCCGGATTTTAAACCCAGGAATATGGCTAAAACCAAAACCTTCGCTCAAAGGGTAGAGTTTTCAACCAACCTGCAGCACCAGCGTGGCAGCAGCTTTTTGCCCGTTACCAGCAACGTTGGTTTCAATATAGGATACAAATTAAATGACCGTTCTGTTGCTGGGATAGGCGTTTGTGGCAAAATTGGGTGGGGGAAAAACATACAAAACATCCGCATTACGGGGGAAGGAATCGGGCTTAGAACTTTTATGAATTGGAAATTGAAAGACAAAGGCAGTTTTTGGTTAAGTGGAGGTGCGGAACTCAATTATCAAAGCCGGTTTTACAGCACAACTATACTGAACAACTTTAACAACTGGCAGCAAATCGCATTATTAGGAGTGATGAAAAAATACAGCATTGGCAAAAAGCTGAAAGGTACTATCAGTGTTCTGTATGATATGCTTTATAACCAGCAATTACCAGCACGGCAGCCGGTGGTGTTCAGGGTAGGATATAGTTTGAAATAATCCGGGGTTCTCTACAGGCTGATAGCTATGAGTTAACAGCACATCAAATAAAATAAGTAAATTAAAATATACAAACAATGAAAAAAAACAAATGGCATAGAATCACCCTGCCGGTAATGATTACAGCAGCATTTATATTTTTATGCAGCATTTTCATAAATGCACAGAATACACCTTTCCGGGAAGTGTCCATTGCATCGCCAACAGCAGCAGCATTGAGCAAATATGCCGATATACCTGTGAGCAACCATACCGGTATTCCGCAGGTGGCTGTACCCATTTACACGGTTAAAGAAGGGCCGCTGGAACTGCCCATTAGTATCAGCTATCATGCTGGCGGGTTAAGAGTACTGGAAACGTCCAGTTGGGTTGGGCAGGGCTTCTCGTTGGCCTGCGGAGGGGTTATAATCCGTTCTGTGGCTGGTGCTTGTGATGAGCGGGGCTACAATGTCAACGGGCAATCGCACGGCCATTTCAGCGACTATGGCTATCAAAACTACCTGGTGGTGCCTGGTGATGACCCTGTACAAAACGGCATTACCACTGATGACCAAACCATTGCAAGGGGTGAAAAAGACGGTGAGCCAGATATGTACTTTTTCAATTTTGGCGGATATACCGGTAAGTTCTACTTTAATGATGACCGCACACCCGTGCTGGTTCCTGAGCAGGATTTGAAGATAGTGCCTAACTACCAGGGGGCTGGCAAAATGGATGGCTTTACCATTACTATACCCGATGGTACCAATTATTATTTTGGGCGCACACCTTCAACAACAGATACCGACCCGATTGAATTTACCAATCCGTACAATGTGCAAAATGGCTCATTTATCAATACAATCATTTCCGGGTGGTATTTGTATAAAGTGGGCAGTGCCGATGGGCAATTTGCGATTAACCTGAGTTATGTACCGGAAAATTACAGCTATCATACCATATCCATGAATCCCATTGACGGAACACAGGTGAGTGGTTGGGCTAATCCGCAGGCAAAAGGTTATAATCTTATTAAAAATTTTACCAAAGGTGTGCGCCTGAGTCAAGTGAGTTACAGTGCAGGAACAGTAAGTTTTGTTGGTGGCACAGCAAGGGAAGATTTGGGAGCCTACACGCTTGATATAAACGACCATCCTAATACTGAAGCAAAACCATTGGCCAATATCACCATTGCTGCTAATAATGGCGATTGTAAGCTTTTTAATTTTGCCACCAGCTATTTTACCAATACCTCAGAAGCATTGCCTGATTATTTTACATTTTTAGCAGGCGATATACAAACTGACCGCAAGCGGCTGCGCTTAGACAGTATTGCCGAAAAAAGCTGTGATGGTAGTATTGTAAACCCTCCCTTTAAGTTTTCTTATGCCACAGAAACAGTACCCCGCAGGCTTAGTTTTGGGCAAGATCATTGGGGCTTTTGTAATGGGATAACCACTAATACTGATGTGATTCCCACCTACACGCTTAATAAATATACAGAAGTACCCGGTGCCAACAGGGATGCAGAATGGCCTGCAATGCGGGCAGCCTCCCTGCAAAAGATTACATATCCAACGGGAGGCAGTACCAGCTTTGAATTTGAACCCAACCGTACCTGGATAAGCTACAGTAAATATGTTAACGGGAATGGCTTTAGTACTGCTGTGGGATATGACAATAACAACAGTACCACCACTTATCAATACTTTAATGCAAATACCTATAAAGTAAAACTGACCAATGCAGCCTGTGTATGGCCAACTACTATTTGTGGCGCATCCATCAATATTATTGACCCTGTAACAAACATCGGCTTGTTTTCTTTAGCGGCTGATGGAGGGCAAACTGTCAGAGGTTTTGTGGCCATACCTGCGTCAGGAACCTTTAAAATTGTGATGTATAAAAATGCTGCCGGGTCGGGTAATATGGCAACAGGCCAATTTACTGAAATGGTACCTGTTTTGTACCAAAACAATGAAATAGTGGGCGGACTGCGCATAAAAACCATAGCTGTACATGATGGTGTGAACGCCGGTAATAACATGGTAACCAATTACAGTTATACAGCAAGCGGTGGTAAAAGCAGTGGAATATTATATGCCCGGCCTGCTTATGTACACCTGTTGCGTAATGATATGATTAAAGAAATTGGCAATTTTGGTAATCCCAATGCCATACCATGCAACCCTTATGGCTGCACCAGTTGCGAGGGCATGGGTGATAAAAAATATTTAAAATCGGGTGCTGCCATAGTGCCATTGAGCACCTCACAGGGCAACCACATCGGCTATAATGAAGTGAGGGTATCTCAATCGGGCAAGGGCAGCAGCGTGTACCGCTACTATGGCAGCAATTTATGGGATATGAATACCAGCGATGTGGCACAGCGCACCATTGATATTACGCTGCCCTGCGAACCGGCTATACTCAACTATCCCTTTGCGCCCGTGCCCACAGAATTTATGCGTGGCGAGCTAAAGTACGAAGGACAGTTTAACGAAGCGGGGCAGGTGGTAAGGGAAGTGCAGTATTTTCCAGTGTATCAGGATAATCCTGTAACCACTTCTGGGCTTATTGGCACTACCTTCCCCAACCTGCTTGGTACCGAATACGAGTTGAAAACCGCCTGTAAAACACAGGTACAAACCATCGAAACCAACTATACACCGGGGCAAGGCAGCCAAACAACCACCAATACGGTATATTATGAAAGCCAATGGCACCACCAGCCTACCCGAACGGTTACTACCAATTCAACAGGGCAAACGATTGAAGCTAAAATAAAATATGCTGCTGACTTCCGCCCAGGTAACTGTGATACACAAACCAATTGCTGGCAGAATTTTGTAAGTGCCAAAGCCGCCTGTTACGGGCAGTACAATCAAACGGTTGCTGGTTGCACCATATTCAGTTGTAAGCGTACTGCCTTTATTAACCGGCGTATTTGTGTGGCACAGGCAAGGCAGCAGTATGTGGCCTGCCGCCGCAGTACTTATACCGATGTCGCAAGTGCTTTTACCACCTGCTTTAATACAGCACTGAGCAATGCCGATGCACTGTTGAAACCAATTTTGACATTGCAACAGGCAGGCCGTAACCCGGTGATAGAAACATCCACATGGAAGGACAACAAACTTCATGCTGCTGTATTTAACCGCTATCAACTAACAGGCAACCAGTCACAGCAGGCATACCCCGCTATCATTAAAAGTATATTGCTGGCTATACCTGATATGAATTTTGCAATCGCAACAACCAGCGGTAATACAATTGCCACAGACAGCCGCTATGCTGACGAAACATCCATGCGTGTTGAAAACGGTAACCCGGCAGAAATAAAAGGCAAGGATGGAATTTATACATCATATATATGGGGCTATAATAATACGTTGCCCATTGTGAAAGCAGTAGGTGTTGATTTTGCTACGCTAAAAGCAGCTTACGATGCAGTGGGTGGCAATCTTGCTCAATTGCGCACACAATCCTCATTGGCAACAGCATTTGTATATACCTATGGCTATTTGCCTGGTGTGGGAATAATAAGCGAAACCGATGCAAATGGTAAAACCACCACTTACGAGTACGATAAGCTGATGCGTCTGAAATTGATAAGGGATGAGAATGGCAATGTGGTAAAGAAAACGGAGTATGGCTACCAGCAGTAACGGAGAATTAAGAATGAAGAATTTAAAATTAAAAATTGAAGCAGATGCTTAAAAAATATATCAATACAGCAATAGCGGTGCTTTGCGCAAGTGCAGGATTGCAGGCACAGGTTGCACCTTTGCCGCCAGCTTATGGCAATACACAAAAAGTAAATTTTGTACGCACATGGGATGTGTCAGCGCCTGGGCTCGATGCGAATACGTTAACAGCACAGCCCACAACAGCAGTGAATCAAACCACACAGTATTTGGACGGGCTTGGCCGTTCGTTGCAAACAGTGGTAAAACAGGGCAGTTTAACTACTGGTGGCACAGCCTCAGATATAGTGAGTGCCAATGTGTATGACCATCTTGGCCGTGAACCTCTCAAGTACCTGCCCTTTGCAGCAGGTAATACAGGAGGTAATAGCAATGTGAGTGATGGAGCATTTAAGTCGAACCCTTTTGAGCAGCAATCTGCCTTTATGCAGGGGCAATATGGCGCACAGGGCGAAACATATTTTTACAACAAAACAGTGTATGAAGCAAGCCCGGTGAGCCGTCCGGTAAAAATTATGCCGCCCGGCAATAATTGGGTTGGAGCAGGCAGGGGTATTGAAAGTAAGTATTGCTACAATACGGTTAATGATGCTGTGATGATATGGACAGTAACAGAAGGAACAGCAGGAAATTTTGGCAGCTATAATACTGTTGGAACATATACAGCAGGTGAATTAAGCAAGAGCATTTTAATAAATGAGAATGGCTTGCAGGTAATTGAATTTAAAGACAGGGAAGGAAAAGTTATTTTAAAGAAAATACAGCATACTGCCGCCGCTGATAATGGCAGCGGACGCAATCATACCGGCAGTTTGTGTACTTACTACATTTACGATGCAATGGGCAGATTGCGCTGTGCCCTGCAACCTAATGCCGTGGATGCGGCAGATACAGGCGGCTGGACACTTACAACAGATATGCTGGATGAACTCAGTTTCCGCTATGAATACGACAGCCGCCACCGGATAACCATGAAAAAAGCACCCGGCGCTGCCCCTGTGTATATGGTATATGATATACGGGACAGGCTGGTGCTGATGCAGGACGGCAATATGCGCAATGCAGGTAAGTGGTTATATACGCAGTATGATGCCATGAACCGGCAAACTGCTACAGGGCTTTGGATAACCAGCCTGAGCCTTGCCTCACATGCAGCAGCCGCAGTAATCAGCAGCAGCTACCCTTCAGCTACCAACTTTGCGGGTGCAAATGAAGAACTAACAGCCACTTATTATGATGATTATACATGGCTTGCCGCACAGGGCAACCCGCTACCCAATACTTACAGCATATCATACAACAGCTACCTGTTTCCAGCAAGCAACAACTGGCCTTTCCCGCAGGCAAATGTACAAAGTGCGGCAATAAAAGGTATGGTTACTGGCAGCCGCACCAAAGTGGCAGGTACTGCAAATACATTTCTGTACAGCATTAATTTTTACGACAGTGAATACCGTATTATTCAAAGCCAAAGTACCAATATTATCGGTGGGATTGATATTAGTACAATACAATACAGTTGGGCAGGTCAACCATTGGTTACCGTGTTAAAGCATGAGAAAAGTAGTGGCAACGCTCAAACACATATTATTGTAACTAAGCTGGAGTATGACAACCTGAACAGGCTGTTGACTGTGAAAAAAACTATCAGCAGCAATATTAATGGAATAGCTGTTAACAAACCTGAGCAGTTAATTGTGAGGAATGAATATGATAAAATGGGGCTGCTGAAAAAGAAAAAATTTGGCGCAACAGGTACGCTTGAATCACTGGAGTTCGATTACAATATCAGGGGCTGGCTGCTGGGTGCTAACCGTAATTATGTAAAAGATGCAACTTCTGCCAATTATTTTGGTTTTGAATTAGGTTACGAAAAAACAGCCAATATAATACCTGGACAAAGTTACTCAACACCACAGTACAATGGAAATATAAGCGGAACTACATGGAAGGGGGCAGGCGATAGTGAAAAGCGTAAGTATGATTACAGCTATGATGCTGCCAACAGGCTTACTGGTGCTGATTTTAACCAATTCACAGCCAATACTTTTAACAAAACTACCGGGCTTGATTTCAGTGTAAGTAACCTTGATTATGATGCCAATGGTAACATAATATCAATGACACAATCAGGGTGGAAAATTGGCACAGGAAGCGCCCCTATTGACCAATTGACATACAGTTATCAACCCCTTGCAGGAAGCAACGGAACTGTTTATGGGAATAAGCTGCTGTCTGTAACTGATGCAGTTGTTTCAAATACTGGTGGAAACATGGGTGACTTTAAGGATGGAGCAAATACTGTCAGCGATTACAGCTATGATGCAAATGGGAATTTGGTTGCGGATAAAAATAAAAAAATTGGTGACATCAGTTATAACAGTTTAGACCTTCCGGGCAAAATTTCTGTAACTGGCAAAGGAAGCATTGAGTATGTGTATGATGCGGCAGGCAGTAAGTTGAAAAAGATAGTGCATGAAACTGGTAAGCCTGATAAAACCACCCTGTACATCACAGGCTTTGTGTACGAAAATGATGTGCTGCAATTTGCCCATCAGGAAGAAGGACGGATAAGGCTTGTCAAACAGTATTACCTGAATGGCGACAGTGCTTTAACCTGGCAGTACGACTATTTTTTAAAAGACCATTTGGGAAATATACGCACGGTATTAACTGAGCAAACGGATACAGCCAAATACATGGCTACATTTGAAACAGTGGCAAGGCCAAAAGAAACTGCCCTGTTTGCAAGGGTACAGGAAACTGCTTACCCAATAGCCAATATACAAAACCCGACTTACCCGGCAGACGATGTAACCAACCCTAATAATTATACCAGCAAGCTGAATGGTATTGAAAACCAGTTGGGGGCCACGCTGGCATTAAAAGTAATGGCTGGCGATAAGGTGGATATAGGTGTAAAAGCGTGGGTGCCTAAAGCTGCTACAGCACCTGACACTAAGAACTTAAAACCAGCCGACCTGTTGAGTGGATTGCTGTCTGCTTTAAGCATCAGTGGCGCAGGGCTAAGTGGCGGTAAAGCCACACCTGCAGAACTACAAGTAGTTAATGGCAACATGAGCAATGGAATTAACAACTTTTTAAATAGCCACAATGATATTATACTGCCAAACCCGCCCCGTGCTTATCTTAACTGGGTATTGTTTGATGAGCAGTTTAACTTTGTACCTGCTGGTAGTGGTTTTATACGGGTTGGCTATTATGAAGACCGCAGGTTGCAAACATTGGCCAATAATGACCTGCCCGTAGTTAAAAGCGGTTACTTATTCGTATATTTGAGTTACGAAAAAAAGGCTGAACTGAATGATGCAGAACAGCCAGTGTTCTTTGACAATCTGGTGGTGCAGCATTATACCGGTGCGCTTACTGAGGAAAATACATACTATCCTTATGGGCTTGGTATGGCTGGGTTAAGCAGCAGGGCTGTAGGGCGAGTTGAGAATAGATACAAGTTTAACGATGGGACAGAGTTAAATAATGATTTTGATATAAGTTTATACGAAACCAATTACCGCAGCCTCGACCCCCAAATAGGCCGGTTTTGGCAAATTGACCCCTTAGCGGATATTTATCATCATCAAAGCCCGTATGTTTTTGCAAATAATAATCCAATACTATTAAACGACCCTTTAGGCTTAGAAGGTGATACAGCCTGGAAACAGATGCAGGATGTAACTGTAGTACCAGTAACACCCCTTAAAACACCTACTGCTGAAACCAATACTGCTCTTGCAGGTTCCCCTACTGTAAATACTGACTTTGTGATACCTACCTTTGCTTTTTTGACGGAAACTGCGGCAGCAGTAGAAACAGCAACTGTAGCAGAGGCCGCAACAGGGGCAGGAAGCGCACTTGCAGCCGGTTTTACTGCTATTCTTACACTTATCCCCGCTCAAATTGGGCCAGAACCTTTGTCACAGCAACAAATACAGGAAATATTGCACCCTGCGCCCCAGCCATTTAAAGACCCTTATCCGGGGCATGGAAATGATGACCGAAACTGGAATGCGCATATTGTGTATCAGTTTTCATTTACCCCTCCACCAGGCGATCCACGAACTCCTATTTTGAAATATGGTATTTCAGATATGGTACGCAATGGGTTTGACAGGCCGGAAAAGCAATTGGCAGGGTTTATGGCGAAGTATGGTGCATCAGTAAAATTACTTATTATTGACCACACACCGACTCGTTTGTCAGCTAAAGCATCGGAAACGAAATCTGTGCTTGAGCACAAAATAAAATACGGTGAAAGGCCAAGAGAGCAGTCGCTGCCCAATCCAGATTTACCAGACTTTATGTATTAAAACAGTTTATTATGAAAGGAGATATTTTTCGCTTAGGCTCAGCGGTTGCTGATGGAGTTGGTGGTCCGGAAGCCGGGGCTATTAATTTGATTTATACAATTCTGCTGCAAAAAACAGAAATGGATGTGTACAGTTTCATCATGATTAATCAAATAGGTATGGAGCTAAATGAGTTGATAATGAAAGAAGGAAAAAAAATTCACATAAACATTCGCTTTCCTGTAACTCAGGGTTACAGTCAAAAGTCGCCTTCAGAAAAAAAGAATATACAGTTGGAAACAGCACATGCAGCTTTGTTGAAAATAGCAGAATATGATAAGAAATTAGATAAAAATAAACTGGAAAACATACGAAAAGAGATATTAGCCAAAAATTTTAATTTCTATTTCGGCATGTCAAAAGAAATTGTCTGTCCGAAAAATAAATTACTTAGTGTTCAATTGTTTGTAAATCCACAAATAGATAAGTTTGAATACTATATACAAATTAACGAATCTGGAAAAGAAAAATGTAAAGTAAAAATTTATTGTGGCGGAACGGATGTGTTTTATATCTCAATGTTGTTTCATAAAATTAAGTGGAAAGGTGAAACTGAAGTAATTATAAATGGCAAAGAACCACATGTTGAAACTCATGTATTTGTTGATACATGCAAGGCGGAATTTATCAACCTTACTAAGTATGAAAAATCACCTGTCTTTGAAATGATGCGTATGGATATTAGCGAAAAAGAGAAGAAAAAGGCACACGGAGACTGGCTCGATTCCATGCCACCCGAAAGTGCCGCAAGTTTACGTCAACAAGGGAAGGAAGCAGATGAATATAAGAAACGCAGGGGGATAACATAAATGCAAGTTTAATGCTTTTGATACCCGCAAATAGATAACAAAAAAAATATTTTATGAGACAACATTTTTTTCCGGTAATAATATTGCTTTTTTGTGCCTGTAATCACAATGAGCAGCATTCGCAAAAAAAGATTATTCATAATGCTGATACTTCAAAACAACATTTAGATAGTGTTGAAAATAAATATCCATCTTTTAAAAAGGCGCATATAAATGCAAAAGCATTGATGATTGAGGATTTTTATTTTAGCCCGATAGACGAAACGGCTCCATTTGGTAATGATGATGGGTCTGATGCGTATGCCGGGTTTGTAACCTGGAGGCAAACTAATAAGAATGCCAAACCCAAAGAGTATTTTGACGAATCACTTGAAAGATGGGGTTATCCTAAATTTGATATATATGAAACCGGATATAAACAATTGCTTCCTTTTTTGAAGCAAAATAAAATGGCCATCATTTATATGACTGGTACAGATGCGGCCATTATCGCTATTGCTTTCGGTCAATTATATCTTGAGGGGGTGATAGATAAAGAATTTAATGAATTGGCAAAAACTGCCATAAAACGAGAGATGATTCCTGAGTTGTTAACCCAATGGGGTGAAAATTATAAAAAAGAGAGAGAAGAAAAATTAAAAAAAATGTTAGCGGTTTTGTCAATATAAAACAGATACTTTTTTATTCAGACAAAACAATAGTAATAAGTCAATGAACCTTTTAACATACGGTTACGCAATTTGTGGCATATCAAAATGTGAGTTAATTGAATTTTTATCACAATCTGCTCCTGGGTATCAAAGTATAGAACTTGCATATTTAGATACAAGCCTTCCCTATCAGCAATGGATGGGCCATGATGTTGAAATAAAGGAATGCAGCCTCGGCATTTATCTTGAAACTGAATATAAATTTAAGGATACCCTGTTAACAGCAATTTCCGCACATACGAAGGGCATTCTTTCATTGTTCTATGCACAGAATATGAATGGCTACGGTTGTAGTTATTTTCTGAATGGTAACAAAGTTTTGGAAAGGCTCACTGTATCCGGTAGCAATTTGAAGGATGAAGAAAGCGGGAATGAATTTTCAGGTCACTCTACTCCACAGGTGATAGAGCAACTTTTTTTAAGACTTACAGGGTTATCAATTCAAGAGGCGTTAAATATTGGAGGTGAAGTGTACCTTGTAACAATTAAATGAACTGTTATAAGGGCTATTTTATTCAGCAGCTATTGCCTTGAGGTTGTCTATAAGAAGGTCTACTTAATTGAAATTACAATATAACTTAGTTTGGCAGCACAAGTGTAAGGTTTACAACTGACATATTTAGCCAGAGACATTAAGCGTTTTAATAAATATCCTAAACTCACTTCATTATTACGGACAGTGATACTTTACTTTTATTAAAGTAAATTTTTTTGTTTCAGCTTATATACCTTGAAAATGTTCTTGGTAGGTTAACATGTGATCCGAGTATTTTTAATGAAGAGGAATGAGCTAATAAATTTAGTGCCCGCTAAAATGAAATATTCATCTGCCAATTATTTGGCAGGCTTACTCGTAATAGTTTGAATGAAGCCCAAGACAAAAATTGGCATTATTTTTTTCCAAGTAAAGAAAATACTAAAAAAATTTATTTTTAATTTAGGCTTGTGAAATTACTCCACAATGAAAAGAAAAGCAGTTTTTGAAATGTTTTCTCTCTGATACATATTCTATTTAATTTTTTAATTATAAGTTGTTGATGTGAACTGTGACATTGATATAGATAACTGTTGTATATTTCTAAAAATTATCCATAGTGCTGTACATGTAAATAAATGAATATCAAGTAATTATAAATTTTCAAGCGAATTATAATAGTAAAGTAAGCTGATTCGTTAATTTTTAATTAATTTTCCAAGTTATTAGTCATTTTGTTTAAATATTTACGCATAGGAATAGATTTACTGACATATCATGAAAGGATATATTGATTACATCGAATCAGAGATAATTGACCAATTTTTAATTGATGATAATAACCGACCTTGGATTATTGGATTTAGTGGAGGAAAGGATAGTACAATGCTTTTGCAGTTGGTATGGTATGCACTTAAAAAGATTGACCCAATTATTAGAAGTCAAAGAAGAATTTACGTAATTTGTAATGATACACTTGTTGAAAATCCCAAAATTGTTGACTTTATATACAGAACATTAGCAAATATCGAAAAAGCTGCAGTTAGGGATGGCATAAATCTTATCGTAGAAAAAACCACTCCAAAATTGGAGGATACATTTTGGGTGAATCTAATTGGACGTGGCTACCCAGCACCTAATTCAATTTTTCGATGGTGTACAGAAAGACTTAAAATAAACCCAACCACAAAATGTATCCTCGATAAAATAAGTGAAAATGGAGAAGTTATTCTCTTCTTAGGAACAAGAAGTGATGAAAGTACAAAAAGGGCGCAATCAATCAAGAAACATGAGTTTGGCACTAACCGACTACGAAAACATAGTTTACCAAAAGCATTCGTTTATACCCCAATCAAAGATTTTTTAACAGATGAAGTATGGCAATATTTATTAGCAGTGCCTTCACCTTGGAATGGTAGTAATCGGGAATTGGTAACCCTTTATAGAAATGCAAGTGGCGGGGATTGTCCACTTGTAATTGATACGACTACCCCATCATGCGGAAATTCAAGGTTTGGATGTTGGGTTTGTACAGTAGTGAAAAAAGACAAATCAATGGAAGCCCTTATTGATAATGGGGAAGAATGGATGTTGCCTTTATTGGAATTAAGGGATGTATTAGCCGAAAGCAGGGACAATGAAGAATGGAGGGAAGAGTACAGAAAGAGTGGACAAAAAGCTCCAGGGCCATATAAACCACTTTACAGGGCACTAATATTGGAAAAGTTATTAGAAGCCCAAAAACTAACTCAGATGAGTGAACCTGATATTTTACTAATATCAAATCAGGAATTGGTAGCAATACAGATTATGTGGTATAGGGATAGTATTTTCAACTTTCAAGTTTCTGATATATATAATAAAACCTATAATATTGATATTATGAAGGCAGATAAAATCGACAAGCAGAAAAAAAAGGAAAATGAAATTTTGGCCTCTTCATGTAAAAAAAATCCTGAGCATATTCAGCTAATCAATGATTTATTGAATGTTCAAAAAACTAAAATCCTTCTGAGAAAAAAAGTCGGTTTATCAGGAGACCTTGAAACACAATTAGAGCGTTTCTTAGCAAAAAACAAAACCCAAAAACAACCAGCACATGCAGATTAAGGAGTTAAGCCTATACAATTTCCGAATATATAAGGGGTCTAATATTATCAACTTATCAACCAAAGATGATAAGAACATTATTATTATCAGTGGCAAAAATGGATACGGGAAAACGACTTTCTTAATGTCTCTTGTTTGGTGCCTTTACGGAAAAAACATGAGCGAGGTTGATGAATTTTACTACGAACAAATAAAAAACCAGGGAGGATATGCAAAATACATTGCGAATAGTTTAAACAGATTAGCGAAACATGATAATGAATCATCCTTTTATGTTTCTATCAAATTCACAGAAGTAGATATACAAGCGATTCCTTGTAAGGAAATAACAATAAGGCGCACTTATGACATTGAGAGCAGCAGCCCTGAAAAATTAGAGGTTTTATTCGATGGACAGCCAAGTGAACTGATAAATGAATACGGTGCTGAACTTTTTATTCGTGACTTTATCATACCATTGGAAAGTGCCAAGTTTTTTTTCTTTGATGCTGAAAAAATAGTTTCATTGGCAGAAGCAAATGATATTGAACAAAGAAAGGAATTAAGTAAAGCCTATTCGGAAGTGCTGGGTATAAAAAAATATGAGGACTTGTCTGACAATTTAACAGAATTACAAATTCGTTATAAAAAAGATTCGGCAACAGCAGATGAAAGAAAAAGATTGATTGAACTGCAAAGTAGTGAAAAGCAGAACGAGATTTCATTATCGGAAAATAATGAAATGATTCAGGAAGCAAAAGAGCAAATTGTTCAATTACAGTATGAAGAAAGACAGATACAACAAAAATTAATACAGGAAAGCAATACCATAACAGAGGAAGAATTAATTTCCTTACAATCAAGGTGTGATGAAATAGATTTACAGTTGACCGAAAAAAAGGTTTTGTTAAACGAGTTGTTGGAGTTAGCCCCATTTGCAATTTCTGGCGATATGTTAACTCAGGTTATTGAACAGGCTGACAAAGAAAGGCAAAAAAACGAATACCAATTTCAGGATGAAGAAATTGATACTAAAACCGAGAATATATTATTTGAACTTGACCAACACAGAGTTAAGTTTGAAATGCCTATTCAGCCTAAAGTATTAGAATTTTACAATAGCACATTCCGTTCACTAATCAGAAAGCATTTTTTCAATATCGGCGAGGAGAGCAGAATCGAGGTGAAAAAAATTCACGATTTTAATGAACCTGAATTGTACGACCTGACCAACTTATTAAACAACTTGAAGCGGTCTTACAAAGCTCAATTTAAAAATGTAAACGAAACCTACAATACACTTCTTTCCGAAAAAAATACAATTGCAAAAAGACTTACAGATGCCGAGAGTAAAGGAGAAGATGAATTGATAAAGTCATTGAGGGACAGGCAGAAAGATTTGCAGAAGAAAATACATCAAAACAGCGAAAATATAGAAGAAAGGAGTATAAAAAATGGCGCAATTGGAAATGAACAAACACAGATAAAAAGCCAAATATCTGCGCTCACAAAAAAGATTGATACGGCAGACCTTTATAAAGAAAAAGATAACCTTACAAAAGAGTTGGTTAATGAATTAAAGGAGTTTATAAAAGAATATAAAGAAGCAAAAAAGAAGTCATTGGAAAAAAGAATCCTATCAGGATTAGATACTTTAATGCACAAAAAAATCATAAAAAAGGTAGTGGTTGAAATGATTGATGAACATATAAATATTTGTATTCTAAATAACAGAAATGAGGAAATTCCAAAAGAGAGTTTATCAATGGGGGAAAAGCAATTGTATGCGACTGCCCTATTAAAAGCATTGGTCGAGGAAAGTAATATCAATTTTCCGGTTTTCGTGGATAGCCCAATGCAAAAATTTGATGAAGACCATGCCGAAAATGTGATAAAGTATTTTTATCCAAATATCTCGGAGCAAGTAGTGATATTTCCTATCCTTAAAAAAGAACTTACACTTGAAGAGTTTAAAATGTTGAACAAAAACATCTCTAAATGCTACCTCATTAATAATAAAGGAGAGAGTGAAAGTGAATTTTTAAGTATTCCACAAACCAAACTTTTTGAGACCTATAACAAGTTATATCGTGATGACAATTAATATCAAAACGTCCGAAACCAGCAGAGATTTAATTAGGGACTATTCAAATAGATTAAAATTACCTGCTGAAAATATCATTGCAAGAATTGCACTTTCGTACTCAATATCAAAAGGGAAAAAACTCGATTTAAAAAGCATTAAAGACTCGAAGGGAAAGGAATACAAAGAGGATACTTTTTTCGGCAGATACCGTTTACAATATATCTCTTTGATATGTCAACTTTATAATATTCACAAGTCTGATATAAATATTCCCAAATACATTAAACTGCATATTGATGATGGACTTGAGTTGATGAATAAATTTTTTGAAAGCAATATCAATCATACAATCTATGACTTTTTGATTGAGACAATTGACAGGGGAATTGAAAGTATTGAACATAGCCATAATCCTTTCAAATATGTTGAAAATACTAATAGGCAAATTCCCGACAAGCATTACTTTAACAAACTATGGAAAATTATTGTCGGAACCGATTGCAATGGAGATTCGATAGTATTAGAGCCAAATAATACAACAAAATACAATAATTGTCATATTGCTATTGCTGGCACAACTGGCTCAGGGAAAACACAGTTTGCAATTGAGCTAATTACGCAGATGATTGAACAATCAAATGGTAAGGCCAACTATATATACTTAGATTTTAAAGGATTAAACACAGAGGATGAAAAGAGATATAAAAGATTTTTCGATATTACAAAAACAGAATTTATTAATGCACCAAATAAAAAAATACCTATAAATCCTCTTTCATTTATTGATAATGTGAATGAAAATAATCGGAAACTCGGAATCAATAAATTTGTTGATTACATAGTTGAATATTCAAATGCAGGAAATAGTCAAAAACAACAATTGCGTGATGCAGTAAGGACAATTTTCACAAATAAGAAGAATGGAAAATACCCAACACTGGATGAATTAAATAATGAGTTACCAAATCACTTTCAAAAAGGAACAAGTGTTGTTTCTGAAATTATAGGAGGATTGAGCGACCCTCCAATCTTCTCTGACGAAACAAGCAAGGACTTCTTAAATAAGAACTACTATTTCTCTTTATCGGCAGACCTTAACCAATTATTTAGGTTTACATCTGTCTTTTTAGTAATAAATTATATTTACAATACCTTTATGAGTATGCCAGATGCACCAATTGAAAATGGTGTAAGGTGCATGAGGTATGTTTTGCTTATTGATGAGGCACAAGTTATTTTTAGGGATAAAAAAGCAAAATTTGTCCTTCAACAAATTTTGGAACAAATTAGGTCAAAGGGTGTTTCAGTAATCTTATTAGCACAAAATGTTGATGAATTTGACCAGCCACAGTTTAATTTTGCCAGCTTATGTGAGATTGGCTTCTTGTTAAAAATTTCTGATTTAACTAATCCAAAGAGAATACAAAAATTTTTAGGATTGAACGAAAAAGACCTAAATATTTTAGTGAGAAGTATGGAAAAGTTAGAGCCTGGCGAAGCTGTTTCAAATATTCGGGAACATAAAAAGGCTGAGTTATTTAAAATTAGCCAATTTTATCAGCGAAAAATGAAATGATATTCAATAAATCTTAAACCTAAAATACGAAAGATGACTTGGCTTCTGACTGTTTTTTTTAATAAACGAGAGAAAGCACTGCTAAAAAAAGTTAAGGAAGAAAGTAGCGATGAACTTGTAGCTTGGAATTTCCCAAATTTAATTACACCTTTTGTTGTAGTTGGCTTGTCTCTTATTGCCTATTGGTTATTAAAACAGGAAGACAAGAAGACTTTTGCAGGATTTGTAAACCTATTACTTAATGGCAGCTTATTAATGTTTGCAATAAATAGGCTCAACTCTGTTGGCATACAGCTCTTTAGCTTTGATAGGATGAAAGAAAAAAAGGCAAGCACTGATACTTATAATTTACGTGTTAAAATAAATGAATATTCTAAATACTTGATAATTGGCATCGCATTATTTTATTGCTATCAAGTTGTTTATTGTCCGTTTAGATTATCGATAGGTGTTTTTGTACAAATAATTATCACATCAGGGATTATTTATTTCACTCTATTGCTGTCAAAGTATTCGTTTCTCCTGCAAGAGAAAATATTTGGACGAACTTTGGGTGATAATATTAAGGAAGAGACAAAAGAAGCTACGGATCATCTTGCACAAAAATATGGGGAATAATTATGCTAATAGACAACACAATACTTGCGAAGAAAGTAAGTCAAAATAATCAAGAGTTTTTTGTCGGTGTATTCACTATTAAACAAATATTGACATTTACAAAATATACAGAGAGGTTAATCGTTTCTTACGATGAAAACAACGAACCAATTTATAATCCAGATATTCAAAGAAAAGTTGAATCAAGTCGTGTAGAAAAAATTGCCAACTTCTTACTCGATGACCCTGATGCAATTTTCCCTACAAACTTAGTTATTGCTATTCCAAATGCAGCTATTGAACAAATAATCAGCCTTGAAACACAGGAATACAAAATTGTACTTAACGCAGGGGTATTCACAGAAATAAAGAAAGAAGGGGGTGATGTATTTTTGACTATCATTGATGGTCAACATAGAATAAAAGGTATTGAAAAGGCGATTGGAAAAATAGGCTCAGAAATAGAGAATTATAATAAGATATTAATAAAAAGCACTAATGAAGAAATAAAAAGAAACCTTGATAAGCGTATAAAACTTTTAAACAACCTCTTAAATATTAATCTTGTAGTTACATTCTTTATTGACCCAACACTTGAGTTTCAGGCTATGATTTTCTCTACCATTAACAGGACTCAAAAATCTGTGCCGCAAAGTTTGGTATATAGTTTATTTGGCTTAACAGAGAAAGATTCACCTCAAAAATCATCTTTGCAAGTTGTCCTTGCACTGAATAGCTTTTCTAAATCACCTTTTTATAATAGAGTTAAGTTGCACGGAGGTAATTATGAAAGAAACCAAAGCCCCCCACTAACTCAAGCCGCAATTGTCAAATCGGTTATAGATTTAATTTCAACAAACGCTACCGAGTCTGAAAGAGATAGATTTAAGGAGAGAGTGGAACTAAAAGTTGGATGCAATCCTGATTTGCCATTTAGAAGATATTATGCGAATGATGAAGATAATAAAATTGTCGATATACTATTTTGCTACTTTTCGGCAGTTAGAAATACTTTTACTTATGAAAATACATCGCTTTGGGACTTCGATGAGAATACAAAGCCAGGGAATATACTTCAAACAACAGTTGGATATTTTGCTTTATTAGAAATACTGATTGATATTTTGCGAATTGAAAATGAAGAAAATCGGAGAGATAAAGTTGAAACATATACTCAGTACTTGCTAAAAGCAAAACCGCTTGAGTTTTCAAATCAACAACGTTACCCTTTTACAAGTATTTCAAAAACTATACTGTACTTAGATTTAAGTATTGCAATTTGGCCTCCAAAGAGTAATGAGGATGTTAGGTATGAAAAGCTCAGACGGGCTTTAAAAGGGTAGATACTTGGTACTGCTTTCTATATTATGTTTAAAGATTATAGGCTTATCAAAAATCAGCAGTGGTTAAAATGGCGGCGGCAAAATGGCTATTGTAAAAATTGAATATCCAAATTGAGCCACTTTCATCATCAGTAGCACCATAGTAGTAGCTAAATGCCCCATTGCTGATTGCATTGTGGCTCCAACCATCTAAGATAACTACATTATACTCCAACTGGCTTTCAAACCAATAGATTGACTTTTTCGCAATATTAAGTAATGGTTTTTTATAGTGAAAGTAGAAAAGCCCCCTCGCAATTCTTTCAATTGCAATATCATGCACATCACTGTCCCAAGTAATTTCTGCACCCTTTCCGGTTATAATTCCTGATTCAGTTTTGATATATACAGGGCGCATTGCATTAATAATCTTTTGTCTTAATTTCTTGTTATGCCTTGTCGTTGAAAGTACGCCTTCCTTAAAAAGTCTTTCTGCTTCACCCTTCGCTCTTGCGACATGAAGTCCTAAGAATACTTTGAAAGCCTCGTCATTCACTGAGCCGTTAAGGTTACATGAATGGCAGCAAGGAACCGTTATTAAGTCATTAGGCAAGGGTTTGTTGAAAATCCCTTTAGGAGGTATATGTTCCTTTGTTGTTGCCTTACCCCCGCAATAGCAGCAGCATAGACTATCATTTATGCGTTTCATTTGAAGGTAAAGGTAATCATTTGTAAAGTTTCTTTATATGGGTTGCGATTTTATGGTAACAAGGTGCTACAAGCTAAACTGTATATTTTCTGTATTTCTAAAACTAAATTGTTAGAAATTTGTCCAGTCATCCCGACTTGAATGGACAAATTGCTTTGATTAGCGGTTTGTCCATTTTCATTTTGGGCTGTATTGCCCTGCTGGCCTGCCATCCACGCAAAAATCGGGCTGACCATAGATGTTCAAAATGTATCATTTTTTGTATCCAGCACAACCCCTTCAGGAAATACCAGGTATTACAGCTTTTCTTTCACCTTGCAATCACTGGAAGCCCACAGCGGGGCAGTTTGGAGGGTTATTTGGGTTTGAAAGGTCAGCATTTACTGTATGCCAGTACCTGCTCTTTTTTCTTCAGATGCTCCTTCACTTATGTGTCTTGCTTTTTGATTAGCTGCCGAACCAAAACTACGTGAAAGCGATATTCCTATGGATCTCGAATCAACTCTGAAAACATATTTATCTGCGGCATTGGCGTAAAAAAGATTCCCACGGTAATTTTGAGTATAAAACAGGTCAGAAGCATTAATCCTGAGTACATATCTTTCTTTAAACATTTTTTTTGACAAGCCCATTGTGATCCACCATCTCGACCTGTCAAACCCCTGAAGGCTTATATCTTTTGATGTATAGCCTAACTGCACTTCGCCGGAGAAATTACCAGGTAGTTTAAGTTCATTATTAATATTGACTTCAAACTTAAGGTTTGTCGCATGTATTTCGGGAGTGACATTGCTGCCTGACCGGTAATCGTAATACCCTGTGTTAATATAAATGAAAGGCGACCACCATGCCGTTATACTTTTTTGAAAGCTGAAGGAAATTCCGGCATTTTGCATAAGCTGAACGTTTCCATACTTTCCTGCAATTACATCACTTTGATTTTCATAAACTGTTGAAAAAAAATTATGTGTTCGGTTATAATAGAGTGAAGTAGTGAAAAATGATTTGTAAGTGTGTGAAACGCCTATGTTTTCTGACAGTTGAGGCATAAGAAAAGGATTGCCAACATAAGAGTTATAGTTGTCTACAAATATTGTAAATGGATTTAAAGTATAAAAATCAGGCCTGTCTATGCGCCTGCCTGCATTAAATGTTAAAGAATGACTCGCAGCAGGATTATATGTGAAACTTAAAAAAGGGAAAAAGCTGAAGTATGTCCTTTTGAAAAAAGTAGCGCCTTGCCCATTTGCAGTATTGTACAAGCTTTGTAATTTCCCGGTATAGTTTGTATTTTCCAGTCTGGCTCCCAGCTCCATTTCACTATTGCGATAACTGGTTTTAAAGGTAAGGTAAATGGCATTAACATTTTCTTTGTAAATAAACTGCCTGGTAGAAGCAGAATCTACACGCCATATACCGGCACTGTCTGTACCATAGTAGCGTGATACATTATCGTTGACTGAATAGGCGGCTTTTAAGCCTGCACTAAGTATGGTTTTTCCGGAAATTTTTTTTGAAAGATCAGCCTTTAAAGCGTACAGTGATATGGCAAAGGGGAGTACGCCCTGCAGCTTATTTGCAGAGAGCAGATTGTTATTGCTCCCATAGGAAAAAATATCCAGTAATTGAGAGGAACCTGGCTGCAATACAGCGTAATCCAGATCAGTTGTAAATTCTCCCCCGGTTGTATCCAGCTTATGTATATAACTGAAACTTACACCATTTTTCTTCCATGTATTTTTAGTGTATACATTTGAAATAAGCTGAGTGCCCTTATTTGTAATAAAGTTAAAGGATTGGATAATGCTTTTTGCAGTACGCTGTTCATCGGCCCAGGAGCCATTAAAACTGAGATTGGCAGACGATCTGCTGTTAAAGGAATAAACAATTCCGGTATTGATATCAACAGCCGGTTTTTTATATTTTGAATCAAATAACTGGTCAAAAGACGAAATTACAATGCCGGAATTATTAAAATATTTACGTGTATTGGGTATTGAACTGAAGCCCTTGTAATATAAAAAGCCACCATTAAAAAAAATGTTACTCCTTTTTTTATTGTAATTCAGGTTGATGTCAGCTCCCGATTTATTGTACACGCCCTGCCTGGTATTAACAGTAAATGTGCCATTATAGCCGCTTTTTTTGCCGTACTTTAATTTTAAATTAACGATACCGGCAGTTCCTGATGCATCATACCGGGAAGAAGGATTGTTCAGCAGCTCTACCTGGCTTACTGACGAGGATGGCAGGGTGCTTAAATACTTTGCTGCATCGGCTGAGGCAAGGCTTACCGGCTTGTTATTAATCATAATTAGCACTCCTTTTCTGCCATTAAGACTGATGTTGCCATTATTGTCAACAGATACACCGGGCAGTTTTTGAATCACTTCAAGCATATTACTGCCGGCGTTTGAAGCTGTAGCTTCAACATTAATGAGTATGCGGTTATTTTTTGCCGTAATTTGCCTCCGACCCCTTACTACTATTTCGCTCTGCAACCAGCTGTAATCCATCTCCAGTACTATATTTGCCAGTTGATACTCTTTTGAACCTGACCTGCCGGGTACTTTAAAGGCACCGGAGTAATAATCTTTGTAACTCACTGCACTCACCCTGAGAAAGTATACGCCACTATCAATCATGTTGATAGTAAAAAAACCCAGGCTGTCGCAAATGGCTGCTTTTACCGGTAAAGAATCTTTGGCGGCATAAAGCTTTGCAGAAGCCGCGGGGAGATATTGCGTAGAACTAAAAACCCTTGAACTGATATGGTATTTTTGTGCTGAAATGAATAAGGGGATCAAAAAGTAAAGGGCCAGGATGATTCGTTTTTGCATACTGAATTTTTTCAAAAAATAATTATAGTGCCTGTTATCCTGTTAACCGCTTCTTTACCATCCCCGTTAATTCCTCAGTCATGCCGAAAATAAAGAAGTGATCTCCCGGCATATATAAATAGTCTGTTATTGCAGTTGTTTCATTGCTCCATAGCCTGCTATCACTTTCAGATACAGTGTAATCATCTGTTCCATTGATAACAGTAACAGGAATTGACAGCTTTTCTTTCTTAAGATAATAAAAACTGGCCAATACATAAAAATATACCCTTATTACATCTTTAAATAATTCTATCAATTCTTCATTCTGAAAAGCTTCCTGGAACAACGACTCATTTCCGCAGGAAATAAATTCTCTCATAAATGATTTGTCATCTAATTTAACAAGCTCTCTGAGATAAGAATTGTCGCCAGCCGGTCGCTCTGTTCCTGCAATAAACAGATGCATAGGCGGGGGTAACTGTTTTTCAACCTTTTTTTGCCATTAACCAGGCCAAAAGTCGCCCCCCACGCAATGGCATATATTGCATAAGTACCGGCCCCCAGTTTCAATATCTAACCGTTGTAAATGGTCATCAACTATGTCGTCAATGTGCTGCATCAATGGCTCGTCAAACCTTAACCCATGCCCCGGCTATTCAAGTTAAATAGTGTTAAGTGCCGGCGAAAGTAATTCCTTTAGCGGCTTCATCAAGTAACTGCTTCCGCCCGCAAATGGCAATATATAGATTGTATTTACCCGCTGCATTATATTATTCTTTTATAAAAATATACAGCCAGTATGCTGCGGGCTATTTCTTCATTACAATAATCATTGATTTGGCCTTATTGTCATAAGGAGCACCGCTGAAATCGCCATAAAAACAAACATCCCTGAATCCGATGCCGGACAAAATATCACTCATTTCTGTAGCGGAGTATAAACGGTGCCGTGTTATAAATTCTCTTACCTCGTTATTTCTTGTGATGATTCTTTTAAATTCAATTGTACCCCAATTATTCAGAATTTTGCTGAGGGAGCGTACATGCCAGTCATCTCCTTCCATGTTTTCTTCCTCCTGAAAAGTAGCAGCAATTACTTCTTTACCCAAAACTTCTATGACAAAGTGCCCATTTTCCTTTAATGAAGCATATACATTCAGCAAAACTTTATAATCATCCTTTTTGTCTTCAAAATACCCAAACGAGGTATAAAGATTTACAACCAGGTCAAAATAATCTGGCCTGATAAACTCTCTCATATCCCCCCTTAGAAATTCAATCTGCATTTGCCGTTTTTCAGCATCGCTTTTTGCCTGGTCAAGGTAAGGTACAGTGATGTCAACACCGGTTACCCTGTATCCGTCTTCTGCCAGGGCAAGAGAATGCCTGCCAATACCGCAGCAAAGATCCAGCACAGCGGAATTTTCTTTAAGACCACCTATAAGCCGGATGATTTTTCGTGTTTCGAGAAAGGAGAACCTTACTTTTTCTTTTGTGAAAATTGCGGGCTGTTGCATTGCCCAGTCGTTTTCCTGAACGTGCCATTCATTTACCATAATGCGTTATTTTAATAATTAGAGAATATATTGTTAAAATTATCAATAGCTGAATCCGATATTGTCATCACCCAGTATATTTTTTACAGCCGATGCAATAACTTTGCCCACAAAATCTCCAAAAATTATACCCTGATCTGTCAATTCAATATCACCGCTATCTGTCGAGATATATTTTTTGTCCCGTAGCTGGTTTATTGCTTCAGGGATAAGCTGCATGTAATCAAATCCAAATTTTCTGATAAATTCAGTTTTGCTGTAGGATTTAAGCCTCGCTGCACAAAGCAGCAATTCCTTAATCATCATATCCTTGCATGTAAGATTGAATGTTCTGAATACCGGCAATTCATTTTTCTTTATATGCTCCTGGTAAAGCTCTATGTTATTGATGTTCTGATAATTAACATTACCTATTTTCCCGAATGAAGAAGCACCATACGCAATCAGATCCTGACCACGCCAGGTATTCTCAGCATAATTATTTTTATAACCGTCTTTTGAAAAGGCAAAATTTGTCCACTCACTATAATTGGATTTCCTTATCCTGCCCAGCGCATATTCCATCAACTCAATCTCTTCACCAAAAGAAGGAAGTGAAATGTCATTCTTCAAAACCCCTTTTTTAAAAAAAGTAGTATTGGTATATGTCTTCATTTTGTAGATGGTTATCATATCCACATCCTGTGAGAGCGCTGTTTCAACAGATTCTTTCCAGGTATCCATCGTTTCTCCAAGCAAACCGCTGAGCAGGTCAATATTTACATGAAAGCCTCCCTCTTCCTGTACCATGGCGATGGAATTGAGTGCCTGCTGTGAAGTATGCTTGCGGCTGCTGAGCTTAATTATCTGATCGTTGAATGATTGTATCCCCATACTTATCCTGTTTACCCCTATCTGCTTGTACCACTTCAGCTTTACCCTTGTAAATGTACCCGGCTCCGCTTCAAAAGTAAACTCCGGATGCTCTATTGTATGATGCCTGTGCAATGCATCAGCAAGTTTATTAAGCTGATCTTCTGTTAATACAGAGGGTGTTCCTCCACCAACATAGATTGAATTTACCCTCCTGCCGGCAAGATTAAATCTTTTACTCACCTGTTCAATTTCCAGGCAAAGCATATCAATGTATTCGTTTACCTGCTCTTTTGACTTTACAAGGTCTTTCATATAAAAACAGTAATCACACAACTGTATGCAGAAGGGGATATGTATATAGATGTTTATACCCTCGTCTTCAAACAATGTGTTGCTGCTTTTATTATTCCAGTACTTAAAAAACGGGTAGTTCGTAAAAAACTCTTCCCTGGTGGGAAACTCGGTTTTTCCATTGAAAGTGAGCGCAAGGTCGGTTAAACCTGACTGTAGTGCTTCGTTTGTTTGATAGTTAATCATAACTTTTTTTTTATATAGATGACAAATGGTTAGTATTTATATTTTTTTATGTATTGAGATATCCAGAAAATACTTGCCGATTGTATTCTTCCAGTTTTTCCTCAACAAAATAAATCGATGGATTAACAAAGAAATCTCTTACTTTAATTTTAATCCCTGTACTTGCTTCTACCTGACGCAGAAATTTAACAGCTTTTAATGAGTGGCCGCCCGACTCAAAAAAATTATCAAAGAATACAGGATTGTCATCAGCTTTACCCAGCACAGCAGTCCATATCACAGAAAGGTTGGGGTGTTGCGAAATACGTTCAGTTTCTTTATTATGTTCATGCAACTGGTGTGCCATTGAATTATCTGTGAGCAGCAGTTGCTGCTTATCTATTTTGCCATTTATGTTAAGCGGAAAATTGTCAATTGACAAAAATTTTGCAGGAATCATATATGCCGGTAACCACTTCTTAAGGTGGGTAACCAGTTCATTCCTGTTGATTACCTTTATCGATGTAAAATAGGCCACCAGTTCCTCATTGCCATTCTCATTACTGTATATTACTACAACTCTGTCAATACCAGGAAAAGTGTTTATGTGATATTGAATTTCATTCAGTTCTACCCGGTAGCCCCTGATTTTTACCTGTTCATCATCTCTTCCGGCAATTTCAAGATTGCCACATGGCAGCCAACGTCCTATGTCTCCCGTTTTATACATAAATCCTCCGTAACGGGTATCAGGTACAAATCTCTCTTGTGTAAGCACCCTGTTATTGCAATAACCATTTGCCAGCCCTTCACCTGCAATTAAGATTTCGCCCCAGATACCTATACCCTGCTGCTGCCCCTTACTATCAACGGTATATATGCGGGTATTACGGAGAGGGCTGCCAACTGTTACAAATTTCTCCCGGGTTAATTCTTTTACCGAAGACCATATAGTGGTTTCAGTTGACCCGTAAAGATTATATAAATGTCCCCGGAAATTCATTTTTAACTCTGCAAATAAAGCTTCTGGCAAGCTTTCATCACCCACCAGCAGTTTTTCGAGATTTTTCAAAAAACTGAATCCGGCCGCCTGCCGCAGCAGTATCAGACCGGTAGGCGTGCACTGAAGCACCTGGATACTGTGTTGCCTGATTTTTTCAGCAGCAAGTACCAGGTCGCCTGCTTCTTCACTGGTTGCCAAAAAAACGGTTCCTCCTGCACATAGTGGTCCAAATATTTCCAGTGCAAAAATGTCTGATTCCGCTGAAGTCAAAGAATAAAGCTTTTTCCCTGCAAAATCAAGCTCATCATATATTCCACAAATGAAATTATATAAAGCCTTATGTGCCACCATCACTCCCTTTGGTTCACCGGCTGAGCCGGAAGTGTAAATGAGATATGCCAGGCTGCTGCTTTTGCATAAATGCTGTAATGGCAGAGTGGCTGGGCCAGCTAAAGTGGCAAGGTTTTCTATCATCATTATCTCACCAATAGTTTCTGCCTTTTTGCCCAACACAGCATCCGTAACGGTGAACTTAACATTGGCATCACCTGCAATATGCTCCAGCCGGGCTTCAGGCACAGCGGGGTCAAGCGGCAAATACGCTGCACCTGTCTTTAAAACTGCTATCATTACTTTAACCAGTGATGCCGACCTTGAGAGATAAATGCCGATAATATCACCGGGTTCTGTATTTTTTTCAATTAATATCTGTGCTATACCATCTGTTTCTTCATCAAGCTGCTTGTAACTGAGCACTTCCTTACCGCAGTTTACAGCAATTGCATCAGGATGCATAACTACCTGCTTCCTGAATATGTCCATTACCGTGTGTAACTCATTTTCTGTAGTTTTTGCGGTGCTTACTGAATTGAGAAATATTTCTTCTGAATTTGTAAGCAGAGATATATTTTGCAGACTGGCTTCACCATTGTAAACTATCTGGTTAATCATAGTAAGATACGTATCAAGAACATGATCAACCAGCCCTTCCGATTTGAGATCTGCCTTTACCTCCAGCCTCACCATGGTATTTTTGCCTGTATTAATAATGTACAACACAATATCATATAATTTTTCAGGAGTTATCCCGGCTAAATGATCTGAAATATCATTGGTGCAGTACGGTAAGCCAAACAGCCCCTTACTATCCGGGGTCTCATTGATAAGGTTAAAGAGCGGCCTGAATGCAGATACGTTTTTTTGAGCCAAGCCAGGCCGGGTTTCCCTGGCGAGCATTTCTACAGGGTAATCACTGTTTGCAAAAGCAGATAGCAGCTCGTTGCTCATCGTTTGCAGCAGCGAATTCAGGCTGGCTGCTCTGTCAATTTCAAGCATAACAGGGATTGTGCGTGCAAAATGTCCCAGTACGCCGCTGTTCTTTCTTGCCGCTACCCCTCTTCCGGAAATCATGTTTTCAATCTGGAGATTTTTATTCCCGGAATATTTGTGTAAAACAATAAAATACGGGAGCATAAATACTGACGAATAAACCAGTTTCTGTCTTAATGAACAGGTGCGGATATCTTCCAGAAATGTAACAGGTAACAGAATTTCTTTTTGATAAACCCTGGTTTCATTTTGAGTCGAATCATGAAATGGTAACCTCAAACTATTACAATTGCCGTTATTAACCTTATTCTGCCAGTATGCTTTCTGATTTTCCAGTGCGCCTTCTTCCAGTAATTTGCCGAAGTCCCCGGTATAATCGGTGTACTGTCTGCTGCTTGAGTTACCCAAAACCTGTGTGCCATATATGGCTTCGATGTAATTTGCAGAAAGTTTTTTCCAGAATATCTCCAGTGACTGGTTATCGGAAATAATATGGTTTATTACCAGCAGCAGTATTACTGTTTCATCGAACTGTAATACTGAAAGCCTGAAAAGTATTTCTATTTCTGCATCGAATTCGATATGCAGCAATTTGTTTATTTCCCTGTTTACAATGCTTTTTTTCTCTTCGGGGGAAACTTTATTACAGGTTATGCAATCGGTGATAATATCAGTTTCGGTAATCTCTCTGATTACCTGGTAAAGTAAGCCATTTTCGAAAACAAAATTTGTGCGCAAGGCGGTATCGGTAAGCGCCATCCTGTAAAGCGATGCTTTTAAAGCTCTTGTGTCAATACTTCCGTGAAATGTGTGGGAATGCATTATGTTCCAATAGGCAAAAGAATGTTGAATTGCATCCAACCATATAGTTTCCTGCTGAATACTTGCTGCAACCTTTTTCATATCTTATTTTTCATTAAGTAATCATTAATTTTTTCAGCAGCTTTCATTTCATCCCCGGCGTGTTTTTGCGATAAGTCCCGGAGATTGCCTGAATAAAAAGAATAAGAATCTATGATTTGCCTGAAAGCTTTTCTAAAACTATCCTCCGTAAGTTCATCTTTATCCAGTTGAACACCCAAGCCGAGCGCTGAAATTCTACGGGCAATTATTTTTTGCTCTGTAATTGATGGTATCACTATCATTGGTGTCAATGACCGGATTGCTTCCTGCACACTTCCCATGCCACCATGCGTTACAAAACAAACTGCCTGCTTTAGTAATTCCTTCTGATCGACGAAGCCTTCTGTCTTCACATTTGATGGGAGCTGTCCATAGACCTGACTGATAGTGTTATTGCCTTTGCCCATAGCGATTATGCATGATGCATCAACAGATGCCAGCGCATTAATCAGTATCTTGTATATGGCCGCATCCTTGTTAAAAACAGTGCCCATAGAAATATACAACAGCTTTTTTTTCTTCTCACTGTTTGCTAAGGCTGCATTGCAGCACTGCATTCCGCAAAAAATGTATTTGCCATTACAAAGCAGCTCAGGTCTTGGCTGAAACGCTTTACTTATCATGGCTACATTCAGCTCTTCCCTGTTTACACATATATCCCATATATTCACTTCATCTTTTATTTCCAGGAATTGGTGAATGCCTTTCATTTTCATGTACAAATTACGGCCGGCATTTATATTTTTCAGTGCATTGTACCCGATAGCTTTGTTTTCCCTGAATGCCGGTACCATTATTTCAGGCATCATTACAAATGTTGAGTGGAAATTGACAGCAGGTATACTAAAATGCCTGCTTAAAAACTTACCCCATGGAGCCAGGTGCGAATGAAAAATAAAATCGGGCCTGTTTTGTTTAATATCTTCCATTAAAGAAGGTAGCAGCTCCAGCGCTGTGTCTAAAAGTTTTTCATTAAAATCGTAATATGATATAGTGTCGCCTATATTTTCAGTATTATAGCCGTCCCTGTAATCTGGATAGCCTTTTGAAACGAAATTCTTTTCTTCTCTCAAAAAAGATCTGGCATTATAGTAGGTAAACCGGTATCCTGACTTTGCCAGCTCCCCGTCCATTACAGCCATAAACATATTGTGTATGCTCATCGCAGGAAGACTGTAACAAAATATACTTTTCATACTTAGTTATTCAGTATTATCAGTGTTAAGAAAAGGAAGAACAAAGTCTGTTATGATGGCAGGACGCTCCAGCAGGCCAACATGTGTACATGATGGAACTATTGCCAGCTTTGCCTCCCTGATAATATTAAAAAGATAAATGAAATTTTCAACCCGGTAGTAGTTATCAGAGTCACCACCAACAATAAGTACTTTACTCTTTATTGAACGCACTTTTATTTCGCTCATAAACGATTTCGCCAGCCAGACAGTTTTAAGTTTTTCCAATAACTCGCTAAAACGTTCAGGTTCCGGCATTAATGCTTCCCGGGAAAGAAAGAATTTAAGTGCGCTTTTTTTCATGGTGGGGTAATTCAAGCCTTTCATTTCGGACACCGCTTCAGGTTTGTAAAACCTGCTGTTAATACCGGCAGCCATTGCAACCACCTTTTTAATATACTTAGGATAATAAGCAGCGAGGTATAAGGCAGTATTCCCGCCGGAGCTGAAACCCAGGACCGATATGCTGTCAATCCTTTCCTGCTTTAATATAGCAAGTATATCCCTTGCATACCGCTCATCGTTAAAGGCACTGCTGCCCATTTCTGATTTACCGTGTCCTCTCTTTGCCGGGGCAATCACTTTGTAATACTTGCTCAACAGTGGGATATAATCTGAAAATTCATCTATATACCCATAAAAATCACCATGAAGCAGCAGTAAAGGAGGCCCATCACCGTATATTTCGTAGTACAGCCTGGTTGAGTCATCCACCTTTAAATAGTGTGCTGCTTGCTCATTATTGCCATAGGCAATTCGCTGGCTGTGAAGTTTTGACATAAAAAGAATTAAACTCAGTACATGAAATAATTTCCGCATTGTTTATATCTTGTTTATTAAATCACCCATTTTTTGCCCGCTGCCACTATTCATCAGCAGGTTAATAATAGATGCATACATATTTAATACATTTTGCAATTCAGTTTCTGAAGTCATATTTTTAAGTGAGGAAACACCTGCGGTTATTCCATCGCCTGTATCATACAGCGCCATTGACAATTCCTGATCTTCCCTGTTTTTAAAAGGCAAAACAAAACTCAGTTTAAAATCAGCAGTTTGATAAGCCCCTGTGATACGATTGTAGCTGAAAAAAAAGTTAGAAACAGTACTGTGTTTTTTCCCTGAATAACTGCTTACAAATTTAAAAAATGACTCAGCAGGGAAACGGCCGTGCTTAAGTGCAGTAAGAAAGACCGACTGGCAGTTGCCAATATAAAGCTCTGTGTAATCATCCGTATTGATTTCAACTTTAATGAACACCGTATTTACCAGTAACCCTATAATATCATCAAAGCCTGGTTGCTGCCGGTTATTTACAGGAACAAGTACCCGTATGACGGATTGGCCGGTCAACTTATATAGTAAGAGGCAAAATGCCGCCAGTAGTAACTGGAACCTGGTAAGGCTCTTCCCGGCAATGTACTCTTTGATGGCTATGTAAATACCGTCACTCAGTTGTGCTGAAATTCCGCTGCCGCTGAAAGGATTATCCTTTGTCTGCCCTGGAAATATTTCAGCAAGTGGCTCCTGTGTACTTTTTTCTTCTGCAATCTTGCCCCAGAATATTTCATCCTGTTTATATGCTGTATCCCAAAGGTATTGGCGAAGATGTTTTAAAAAGTGACTGAATTGATACCTGTCCTTGTTTGTATACCTGTTCTCATAAAAATTGATTAACTCCTGCATGATGACATTCAATGACTGTCCGTCTGATACAATATGAGGCATATCAAGGTATAAAAACCGGCTGCCATCTTCTAAAACTACAATAAACAGCCTTAACAGCGGGGCAGTTTTAAAGTTAAAAGCCCTTGTGATTTCCCATATTGTTTGATCCAGCCGCTTCTTTGAATATACAATTTCTAAACTAAAATCTGCTGTGTCAGATAGTCCTCTGCAAATTTGGCCATTTTCAAGATAAAAAAATGTGTGCAAACTTTCATTATCTGATATAATTCTTTTAATTCCTGCTTCCAGTTTTGAAAAATCAATTTGCCCGGTTATTTGAAATGTAACCGACGAATTTGGAAAAGCTTCTGAAGTATTAAGCTTATTGCGTATGAAAAGAGCTCTTTGAGTTGCAGTTACAAATTCCTGCATAGTACTATCCGCACTGTCTTCAAAAACAGGCTGCAAATCATCTGCTTTAAGTTCTTTGACATATTCTGCCTGTTCCTTTATTGTTGAATATTCAAAAAAAACTGCTGCAGGGATACTATGGTTAAATTTCTGCGAAAGCTGCTTAGAAAGCTCAAGAAGCAGTAACGAATGCCCGCCCATTTCAAAAAAACTAACTGTGGAATCAACAGGGTCGACGGTTAATATATTTTTCCATATTGCAGCTATATCTTTTTCTGTTGAGTTATTAAAGGTGGTTACGGAAGTGTTGTTCGCCTGTTCATCAAACAGGTTCAGTAAAAAAGGTTTGTTGGTTTTTCCATTAATAGTTAGTGGTATATCAGTAACACTAACCCAGTGATGAGGTATCATATATGCAGGCAGTTTTGCAGCCAGATACGACTGAATTGCATACTTATCAAAAACGCATTTTACAACCACAAAACTGATCAAAAAACTGTTTCCGTCAGATCCTTCTTTTGAAAGTACAACCGCCCTGCTAATGGAGGGATGTTCCTGCAGTACCTTTTCCACTTCTCCCAACTCAATACGGTAACCCCTAATCTTTACCTGGCTGTCAATGCGGCCCAGGTAGATAATACTCCCGTCCGGTTTCCATTTTGCAAGGTCGCCGGTTTTATAAATACGGTAAGGCACAGCACACCCGTCTATAACAGGGTGTTGTAAAAAGCGTTCCTTTGTAAGTGTATCCCTGTTAAGGTACCCTCTGGCAACACCGCTTCCTGCTACATACATTTCACCGGGTGTGCCAATTGGTACAGGGTTCATTAACCGATCAAGGATGAAAACACCCAGTGTTGGAATGGGATAACCTATATTACTTTGCCCTGACGCAATATGTGCTTCTGTTATAGCCAAAAAAGTTACATGCACAGTAGTTTCAGTAATCCCATACATATTAATAAGCCCGCATTCCCTGTATTTGTCAAACCATTTTTTTATCCTGCCCGGCATAAGTGCTTCACCACCAAAAATTACATATCTGATAGTGGTTTGCTGCACGTGCTGCACAAAGTAATCCTGCAACACATAAAATGCTGAGGGCGTTTGATTTAGAACTGTAACATTATGCCTGAGCAGCAGTTGGCAAAATGCAACAGTATCACTGGCTGTTTTCCTGGGTACTATAACAACAGCGCCGCCAAATAAAAGAGCTCCATATATTTCCCAAACAGAAAAATCAAATGAAGGAGAATGGAACATCGCCCATACATCTTTTTCGTTGAAATCAAACACTTTAACCCGTGGCTTAAAAAGTCGTACAATGTTTTCGTGTTCTACCAATACGCCTTTTGGCAAACCCGTAGATCCCGACGTGTAGATTACATACGCTACATTTGCAGGTGACAGCTGATTGTCAACTTTTGCAACCGGCTCTTTATTAACCTCAGGCCAATCCTCATCTATTAAAACCCATTTATTTTTTGTATTCAGTATATTTGATGCTATCGGTTTGTTGCTGATAACTATGTTGGCACTGCAATCATCCAGGATGAAGCGTATCCTTTCTTCCGGCAAATCCGGTTCCACCGGCACATAAGCTCCCCCTGCTTTCAGCACTCCCAGCATACAGGTTATCAGCTCGGCCGACCGGTCTAAAATAAGTGGCACCAATACTTGTTCTGTTACCCCGTTTTTACGCAGGTAATGTCCCAGTTGATTTGATTTTTCATTTAGCTCCCTGTAAGTTAATGCAGATGATTCAAAAAAAACAGCCTTGTTCCGGGGTGTTTGCGCAGCCTGTTGCTCAAATAAGTCAACGATTGTTTGTCCCGCAGGATAAGCAGTTGAAATATTCTTCATCCCCAGTGCAAGTAAAAAATCATTCTGAACATCCATACACTTCATTTGATTGCTGTGACTTTAACAGACCCATTATTTAGTAATGCATAATTATTTACTGCAAGCGCAGGTATAACCTTAAATTCAGCAATTGGCAAGTGTACTTACTGCATTAGCAGCTAGCACAACTGCACAATAAATTGTAATGCCTGCACTCTATAAAGCAGCATTTAACAGGTATGCTGTAAACTTTGCCCCTTGTTTCATGATATACTGCCTCTATTACTAAGTTTTGTGTCAATGAAATCACCCAGTTTTTCAATACTGCTGAAAGTTCTGGCGTTCACATCCATGTCATCAAAAGAAATATTGAATTTCTTTTCGATAAGAACGATGAAATTGACAATGCTGATGGAATCCAGCCCAATACCGTCTTCATAAAGTGAAGCAGTAACTTCAATGTCATTAATGTCAATATTGCTTTCCAGCTCATTGGCAATAATTTCTTTTAATGTTTGCTGTGTACTTGAAATTTCAGTCATTTTTTAACAGTTTTTGTTTGCTATTTATTGTGAATAATTTCTCTTTAATTGAGTCATATCGGGTTTCCCGTTTTCGAGTAAGGGAAGTTTACTTAAAAAAAGGAATTGTCCGGGAATGGTATGTAATGGCATTACTTTCCGGCAACGTTTTCTTGCTTCAGGCACAGTAAGACCTCCTGCTGCTTCTGGCTCTGCCTCACAAACAGCAATAAGCTGAGCCTGGTCCTGTAAATCATCTTGAGAGCTGAGTATTACAACCCGCTTAACTTCCGGGAGGGCCTTTTCTACTGCACATTCTATTTCCGAAAGGCAGGTAAGAAAGCCGGATAAATTAATACAGTTATCAATACGCCCGGCTATTAAAAAACTATTGTCATCTGCCCATTCCCCCAAATCGCTGGTATGATACCAGCCATCACCATCAGGGAGGGGCAACTGATTACCCTGTTCATCCGTATAGAATGAAAATCCTGCATCACTTCTGCAGAGTATTTCACCTCTTGGCTTTTCTGCAATACTGATGATGACACCGGGCATTGCTCTTAATGATTCTTCTGAACTGTTAACAGCAATACCGTCAGTATAAACAGATGCAGCCATGGCACCCATTTCGCTGCAGCCATATATGTTTACAATGTTGCCAAACCTTTCCCTGAACTGCATGTATTCACGTACAGTAATCCTTTCACCCGCAGTGATAAAAGTACATTTATGTGTCAACTTAAATTTCACGGTAAGCATCATCCTTATTAAGGCTGGTGTAATCAGTACATAATCAGGCACAAATTCCGTTATGCACTGGTACAACTTTACTACGTTTGTCTGTTCAATCAAGTATACTTCTGCATTGCATAGCAGACCGGGTAGTAGCCCCACTCCAAAACCATACATGTGATATATTGGCACAGTAATCAACACTCTTGATTTTTTGTTCAATGAAAAAAAATCAACACAGTTCCTGGCGTTGCGGATTAGGTTTTTTGCCGTGAAGCAAATAAATTTTGGAACTCCGGTTGACCCTGAGGACCTGAAAAAAATATGACCTTCATTAATCTTGTACTGATATCCAGTACCTGCAAAGTTGCTATTTCTTTTTAACACCAGGCCTGATGTTATATCTTTGCCATTGTCATTTTCTGCACTGATATTGAGTATGTAGTCCGAAAAGGCGGGTGGCTGACCATTGCTTTTTTGCGATGACAGATAAAGACTTATTCGTCGTGACAGAAAATATGCTATAATAACCATGTGGTTACGCTTATTGCTTACCTGCAGATTGATACATTGAAAACCTGCAGCAACATTTTGACTGAAATAATTATCAAGTAATTTAAACAATGCCTCCATAAATAAAATAATAGCTATTTTAAAACTATTCTGTTTAGCAGCTGCAGTATTTTACAGCCGCAGTAATGTATCTTCATGAAAATATTCTTCAATAACGCCTATATACCTCTCATTTATATAAAACTGAAATTTTTTGCCGTAAATGCGCCCCCCGGCAATCTGTAATTCCGATGAAATACTGCTGTTAAATAGCTTACAAGCAGAAATGATTTTTTTGCTGATTGTGCCCGCACTTTCATTATCAGAAAATATTTTTCCTATCGGAATACACTCAGACATTAAGCCGTTATACTCAGCATTTGTAAGCACATCTTTTTCAATATAACTCTGGCAGTAAAAAATCGGCAATTCCGGTTGCTCAAAATATAATTTTACCACCCGCTTTATAACCATGTTATTGTTGATACAAACTTCTGATTGGGATACAATATGTACCTGCAACTTTTTATTTGCCAGGGTTTCAAGAAAGAAAGTGGTAGACCCCTCAAGGCATAAAATTTGTTCAACAAGGTTGTGTTCCAATTGTACGTTGTTTGACACAGCAATATTTTTTATAAAAAGAGTTGCCTCTGATAGAAATAAGTGTGTGGGGATGTTAGGGTGCAATTCAGAACTTCGCTCCTCATTTGTTTGAGGTCAATAAGGAAATTTAGCAATACTCACAACTCTGACTTACGGTATAGACTGCCAGCGAAATTTTAAAAATGCAAAAGTATTTTGTTACTTGCAAAAATTACCGGTATTATTCTTATTTTTTATGAGCGTTTTTTCTCTTCTGTGATTTGTTTTTCTGTTAAAGTTTTTCGATTACAAAATAAAATTACTGCTTTAATTTAATATTCTCAATTTTTTTTTATCTTATTGACTTTCCATTTTCCCTTCAAAAGTTACAGCTTTCTCAAAAATTCTCTGTTAGCGGCTTTGGGTATAGTATAACTGCTTAATTTTCAGAAAGGTTTCAATGAAGGTTTTCGTCATCGGCTTGTAATACAATATTGTTTATAAAATGGAGCAGTTTTTCTAATCCGCCATAGTATTGTTCGGAATTTGTCCACCCATCCCGACCTGAATGGACAAATTGCTTTGGCTATCAGTTTGTCCATTTTCATTTTGGGCTGTATTGCCCTGCTGGCCTGCCATCCATACATCAGCAGGCTGATGGCAGCTATTTGGACTGATACATAGTTTTGTCATTGTTACCAGCATTTCTGTTACAGAAAGATGTACAAATCTCACACGGGTATACATTTAATTAAAAACCCGGATATGCTGATGGGCTTATCAACTGTGACCCGCTGCTGAGCAGGTAGTAACACCTGTTTTGCTTTAGGGTATAACTACGGGCATACATGCGATTCAGCTAGCATACCTTGCACCACAATACTGAATTGTTAAAAAATACCAATTAAAAATACAACACCGGATATGACCTTAAAGCACAGTATGGCCTTACGATGCCGGATAAGCAACCTGATTGATATCTGCAGTAAACTATCCTAAGCCAGGTTTTTCCTGTAAAAAATTTAACCATAAATCAATATCTGCAAGTATGAAAAAAAGTACAATCCTGACTGGCCTGTTGCTCTTGAGCATTTGCTACGGCAGCGCCCAGCAAAAATTTACGCCCCTTTCCAAAGCGGCCAGTTCCTATACCATCTCCAGGTACTATTATGTAAGAGACAGCGCTCATCTTAATTTTAACAGTAAGAAGGATTATATGGACGCACATGAGGGTATGCTGGCTACATGGCCCAGCCTGCGCATTGCTGATCCGGGTTCAAACACACCAGCCTGGAATATGGCGGCCTTTAAATTCCTTGATTCCAGCAATTCAAAAAATGCACCATTTACCGTTAATCCAAGTTTGTGGAGGCAGGCAAAGCTCAACTACATTCCCGGTATATTTAAAGTGGTGGATGGTATGTACCAGGCCCGCGGCTTTGGCCTGGCCAACAGTACTTTTATACAGGGTAATAATGGCTGGATAGTGATTGACCCCCTGGAATCTTCTGTAACAGCCAAAGCGGCATTCGATTCCTTGAGGAGTGTACTCACCAGTAAAGGCATAAGCCATTCGGCTAAAATTTCGGCAGTAATATTCACCCACAGCCATATTGACCATTATGGGGGCATATTGGGCATCAGGGAATATTTTTTGCCCGGCACTGCTATTTACGGCCCGGCTGGTTTTCTCGATCATGCCATCAGCGAAAATACCATAGCCGGCAATGTAATGGGCAGAAGGGCTACCTATATGTACGGGTCCCTGCTCAAGAGCGATACGGTGCGGATGGTAGATGCTGGTTTGGGTAAACGGATTGCCTCCAGCGAATCTGGTATTCTTGCAAACAATATATCCATCAGCAGAGGCATCCTGCATCCTGATTCGCTGAATATTGATGGTATACCAGCATTGTTCTGGAGTACGCCCGGTGCTGAAGCGCCTTCAGAAATGATGTTTTACTTTCCCGGATTCAGGGCTATTTGTGCTTCTGAAGAAGTAACCCATACCATGCACAATGTATATTCACTGCGTGGTGCCAAGGTAAGGGATGCGCTGGCCTGGAGTAAGTTTATTGATTCTACCCTCGACAGGTTTGGTGATGTGGCGCAGGTAATTTTTGCCAGCCATCACTGGCCGGTATGGGGCAGCAGCAGTATAAAAAACCTGCTTGTTGCACAACGTGATTTGTACCGGTACATACACGACCAGAGTATGCGTATGGCCAACCAGGGTAATACGCCGCTGGTGATTGCTCAAAAAATAAAACTGCCCGAAAGCTTAGATACGGTGTGGGCCAACCGGGGCTATTACGGTACGCTCAGCCACAACTCCAAGTCAGTGTACAATTATTATCTTGGCTGGTTTGATGGCAATCCTGCCAATCTTAACCCGATACCACCACAGGAGGCGGGTGCCAAATATGTTGAATTTATGGGCGGCCCTTCTGCTACCTTAAATAAGGCTTACAACTCTTACCTCAATGGTGACTACCGCTGGGCGGCGATGGTGCTGAACCACCTAGTGTTTGCCATGCCTGATAATATGAATGCCCGTTTTTTACTGGCTGATGTATATGAACAACTGGGATACCAGGCAGAGTCGGCACCCTGGCGTAATTTTTACCTTACAGGTGCGCAGGAACTCCGCTTTAAAAGAGAAACGGCCCTGCTGTCGAAAAACAATGTGTATCCCGAAACCGAGGTAATGAATACCATGCCGCTGGATCAATACCTGGATTTTATGGCCATTCACCTGGTGCCGGATTTGAAAACCAACTACAATTTCAAATTTAAAGTGAAGTTTAACAATCCAACTGCCGATACCTCCACCATGATTATCAATTTGGAGAACAATGCCATTCATTATAAGATTTTAAAGCGTGTGCCTGCCAGTATAAAATATGATGCCACTATCTATCTGCCACAGGATACCATGAATGTCATCATTACACGTGGGCCGGCTGCCGGCAAGGCTGCCATGGAGGCGGCTGTAAGTAAAGGCATAGCCACCATACAGGGAGAAGGAGGTAAATGGTACCGTTTCATCAGTATGCTGGAGGAATTCAAATTCTGGTTCAATATTGTGGCACCGGAAGAAACTACCAGGTAATTACATTAGGGCATCTCTAAAAACCTGCCATTTCCTCTCCTTGGGAGAGGAATTACAAGGTGAGGTCAAACAAAAAATGAGGTTTTTAGAGATGGCCATTATTCAATTCAATTCAATTCATCATGTCAACCGCTTCCTCCAAAAAAAATGCCACAGGCAAAGTAAAAAATGCTGTGCAGCGCAATGGGCAACCATTGGCATCGGACAGCCTTACCACAGGTGTTACCACCCGGGCTTTTTATGCTACAATGACTCCCTTTGAGCATTACGATTCTGTTCGCAGCCAGTTGTTTCCATTTACCAATACGGTACAGGAAATTGCCGGCTCAAAAAATGTTCGCATTGCAACACGCAGTTCGGTCAGCAATTATGCCAATCCTTATAACCTGGTTACCCGGCACAAAAATGAGTTGTTTGTAATGGGCGGCTACCCGGGTGATACTGGTGGTGCTTATGTGGCAAAGTTAAGCGCCGATACGCTGGAAGAGGTATGGAGGGTAAGCCTTGCCATACCTGATCCGCATTACTGGAACTGGCCGGGCGTGCTGGCGATACACGGCAATGGGCAACTGTATGTAAATGCCGGTTACCTGATGGCCAGGATTGACCCGGATACAGGAAGCTATACCGTTATTGAACTGCCCCGGCACCAGGGGCAGGGCAGTACTGTGTACAATGGTTTTGATATTTGTGATGACGGCATCATTTTTACCAAAAGTATGGAGCATGGCGAACCAACGCTTTCCCTGCCCAACGAACAGGTTCAAAAAGCAGCGGAGCAGGAAACCAACCTGCGCAGTGCGGTGATGAATGACGTGCCTGCATTTATTGTTGCCATTAATCCGCACGACCTTAATATACTGGCTAAAGTGGAAGCCCCGGAGGCTGGCATTGGCCGCCTCACCTGCGAGCGCAGGGATGGTATTGATTATATATACTTTTTGGGCATCACCAGGTTGTGGCGGTATATCTTTCAGGGTAATGCGCTGCTGCCCGACCCGGCATGGGTTCCCTTTCCCTACATCAATGGCCATTCGCAACCGGGTACTGCTGTAGGGCTCTGTGGCGGCTGGGCCATCTTTATGACCAATTTTATAGATTCCATACAGCCGATTGAGGTTTTCGCCGTAAACATCTGGAACAGCCAGCGGTTTTTTAAAATAGTCCCCTTTCCCAAATCGAAAATAAGCAAGTGCTGGTCGAAGCCGGCGATAGATGTGGTGAACAGCAGGGTTTATCTTGCTGACCAGGCTTATGGCAAAGCTGCCGCCCTTCACTTTAGCCCCGAAACGGGTTTCAGCATCGCCTGGGAAAAAGAACAGGGATCTATGTCTTCTTTTTGGGCCATTACAGGGCCGCCAGATAAGCGCCAGGTTATTGGCAACGATTACTATGCTGATAAAAACACCAAACGGACGGGTAAACAAAGTAAGGCCGACCATGTAATATGGCGTGATGCTGCTACAGGTGATGAAATTGTAAGCACTGCTGCCCTGGATGCAAGGCATAACCCCTGCATTGTAGTGCCGGGTTTTGAAGGCCGTTTTTATTATATGTCGGTGAGTAATGAAAAAGTGGTTGAGCTTATTCCGGAAGCTGCACCACGGGGGCATGACTAATGCTACAATCTGTTGTGCAAAGATTTTTTAATTAAACAGAACGGTATACACAATTTTTTAAACCATTAAACTAAAAACTATGAGTATCAAAAAAAAGCTGCAGGAGTTGGGCAATCAGCCCGACATCATTTTAATCCTTACAGATGAACAGCGGGCCACACAGCATTTTCCGCCGGGCTGGGAAGAAAAGAATCTTCCCACACTTACTTTTCTTAAACAGAATGGATTCAGTTTTGACCGGGCTTTCTGCAATACCTGCATGTGCTCACCAAGCCGTGCCACTTTGTTTACAGGCATCTATCCTGCCAAGCATCATGTAACGCAAACGCTTACCATCGGCGGGCCTTTATCGCCTGCAGAACCCACCCTTAATAATACCACCCCCAATATCATGAATACACTCTGGGCGCAGGGCTATGATGTGCAGTACAGGGGCAAATGGCATATGAGCAAGGGTGTGGCAGGCAATGGCAGCACTACCAATTACGATGACCTTACACCAGCCGATATTGCCCTGTATGCGGCCATGGGCTGGATAGCACCTGATGCTGGTGAAGACGTAAATCCGCTGAATTTTGGTGGCGGCTATGCCAATCATGATGCCCGGTACACGGCAGAAGCAATCAAATACCTGAAGGAGGTAAAAGCAAGAAGGGCAGCGGGCGACCACCAACCCTATTGCCTTATCCTTTCGCTGGTTAATCCGCATGATGTGCTGGCTTATCCCAATTCGGCCGGAACCAACGGCTATCATGAATCCAGTTGGTCAGGCAGGGAAATAGGTTTGCCGGGCTCCATTAATGAAAATTTATTGCTGAACAAAAAGCCCATGGCGCAGGAGCAGATATTGCTGGGCATGGTGCCGCTCTTAGGACCTTTACCCAATGAGGAGCAGCAGTTAAACTATATAAACTTTTACGGCTACCTGCTCAGCCATGTTGACAAGGAGGTTGGTTATTTTATTAAGGAATTATATGCAGAAGATGAACATGGTAAAAGACTGGCAGATACAGCCATCGTAACCTATACATCCGACCATGGGGAAATGGGGCTGGCGCATGGCGGATTGCGGCAGAAAACTTTTGTAGCTTATGAAGAAGCATTAAGGGTGCCGCTGGTTATTTCAAACCCGTTGGTATTTGCCGGGGAGGGTCAAAAAAACTCCATGGCACTGGCCGGGCTGGTTGATATTTTCCCCACTTTTATTGAGCTTGCCAATGTAAGCAACCCGCCGACAGGGCTTGCCGGTACCAGTTTGTTGCCTGTGATTGAAGATGGAAAACCGGTGCAGGACAGTATTCTGTTTACTTTTGATGATACCAAGGCGGGGTCTAACAGTAATTGGTCTGTTGTAAAAGCAGCCAACCGCATCCGCTGCATCCGCACCGAAAAGTGGAAGTTTGATTATTATTTTGATGCACTGGGTGCTTATTACAACCAGTATGAACTGTATGATTTGGAAAATGATCCCAACGAAATGGTGAACCTGGCTTACGACCCGGCTTACAGGGCGGTAAGGGATGATCTTCAAAAACAACTGCATGCACTTGAAATAGCCAAATTGAGGGTGAATAGTCCTTCGGATATTTAGTTTTGGAATAAGCAGCGAAAATGTTTTTTGCTTACAGGATTTCTATACAACCGGCCGGGCGCAAGCCTGGCCGGTTGTATAGATTAAAAGGGTAGCCTGAAGCGTATGTCCGAATGCTGTTGTTTCACCGGCAGCGGCCTGCGATGGCAGGGAATAGAAAACTGTCTGCCCGGCTACCGCAGCTCAATTAATTATTTAGTGTTGAAGTTAACAACAAAAAGCCAAATTGAAAAACTTCTGCCAGAACTAAAGCCGATAGATAGCTGCAGCCGAAATGCTGATTGTCCAGCCCTGCTATTGCCAAACCGCCCTGTTATACGCATACCCTATCTTCCCGGTCATCTATAATGTGTGTCTGTTTCGCACCGAATGATGGTTGCCGTGTGTAGGGAAAGTCATGCTCTTTTGCAAGGTTGGCTTTTGTGTGTCGGCTTTTTGTGCCTTGCAAATGTACCTGACTTGCAGCGTTAGCTTGTTAGGGTGTTAAAAGCCCAATAGCTTTATTTTATGAACCGCCAAACAAATGTAGCAAGTGTCGCACCTAAAACTGGTGCAGTTAAATAAATCCAAAGTGTCGCCATGTTGCCTGATACGATTGCTGGTGATAAACTTCTAACTGGATTCATAGATGCACCGCAAATTGGTCCTGCAAACATAGCTTCTAAAAGAACAACACCTCCAATTGCAAGTCCTGCCATAGTTCCTGTTTCTTTTGAACCTTGTGAAGTAAATAAAATGGTAAGCATTAAAATAAACGTAAGCACAATTTCTAAAACGAATGATTGCAAATCAGAACCTGCCGGAATTGTTGCGCCTAAATTAATGTTGGCAGGAAACAATAATTTTAAAATGGCTGATGCTATAAATGCACCAATGATTTGTGAAAAAATGTAAGGCAAGATTTGTGTTTTGGGGAAAAGATTTGCCAATGAAAATGCAATAGTAACTGCTGGATTAAAATGTGCTCCTGATTTGTCGCCAAAAGCATATATCATAGAGGTAACAATAAGCCCGAAAGTTATTGCAACACCAATATGCCCGACTTGTCCATTAGTTTGCTGGTCAATAATGATTGCACCTGTGCCACAAAAAACCAATGCAAAAGTTCCGATAAGCTCAGCGATATATTTTTTCATATTTTATTAAGCACCGTTTCTTAACATGTCAGCAAATTCGTTTGGCAAAGGACTTTCTTCAATAGCTTTAGCCGCTGCTTCTACATCGTAATTGAAGCGGATAAATTCTATTTTTATGCTGTCTTTGTCAAGTATAGAACTGTTGTCGTTAATTGTAAGCATCACATAACCGCCTTGTGGGTTACTGTCTTTAGGCTTACCAACTGAACCAATATTTATGGCATGGCGAAAATGGTTTTGTCCTTCAATGCCTGAGTTTAAAATTCTGTGATAAGGTTTATGAGTATGACCGAAACACATAATGTCTGCGTCTGCCTGTTCCATGATACGAAGCATACTTTTTTCTTCACGGTCTTCAAAAAGATATTCGTTTATTTTTCTTGGGCTACCATGAACCAAAAGTAAATTCAGTTTGTCTTCGTTCAATTGAAACTCAATTTTTATGTGTGCCGGAAGTGTGCGCAAATATTTTCTTTCTTCATCTTTCATTATTGAGTTGGTAAACGAGATGGAAATTTTCCCATTGTCTTTTTCATGGTCGGTTTTGTAAGCACAACCACATTCGTTACTCATACGCCCAATACCAAAATCATAGTTACCTGCAATGGTTGGGATTTTTCGGTTTTTAATTTCGTTTACTACTTCATTAGCCCAAATGTTGTACCCCACCAAATCGCCTAAACAATATATGGCATCAGGATTCCGGCTGTCAGCATCCTTAAAAAATGCCTGCAATGCTGGAAGGTTTGCATGTATGTCGCTGAATAATGCAATGTTCATTTTGAGATTATTGATTGAAATTTTTATTTTAAATATTAGCAACATCCACCGCCTGGCGTGCAAGTGTTATGTGCAGTGGTTTGTAGTTCGCCTAATTGTACTTTTTGTTTTACTTGTGGAATACCGCAGGCATCGCTTGCTAAACAAGCTGTTTGTTTTGGAACAAGAACAAAATCTTTTCCATTGAAGTGCAAACCATATTTGCCGATTGTGTCAGATTGATATTCTACTTCGATTTCTAAATCGCCAATGCCTAATTTGGTTTCAGACAGAGCAATAATGTTCGAAAGTTTTTGTGGTTTTAAACGGTGGTCAAAATCATTTGCTGTAAATAGTTGAAAGTTCACAACCTTTTCAAGTCGTACAGTACCGCCGCAGTCAATAAAATGCCTTGTTACAAGGCCAACCTCTGTAACATGAAAGTTTTCCGGAATGTTAGCACCTGAAGGCAGTTTGAAATTTACTGTTTCAGCATTGGCAAGAAGTTTTTTAATTTCTGATAATTTCATTTTGTTTATTTTAAACGATTAACAACAATTTGATTTTTTATTTTTTAATTTAAGTGAAACATTGTCAAAATAGGCTTGTAGCTTTTGAAACACTTTTTCGTCAATGCAATAACAAACAGAATTTCCTTCAATCTCTCCCTTGATAAGTCCTGCGTTTTTAAGTTCTTTAAGATGTTGCGAAACTGTAGGCTGTGCCAATGGCAATTCATTTACAATGTCGCCACAAATGCAGGTGTCCACCTTTAGCAGATAGTCAATGATAGCAACCCTTGCAGGGTGTCCCAACGCTTTGGCAAGTGTTGCAATGGCGTTTTGCTTGTCGGTAAAATGGTCCGTCTTGGTAGCACCCATATTTGATAAATTAATATTGCAATATTACGATGATTATTTGAAACAACAAGAGTTTGGTAATATTATTTTTTGAATTGAAGGATTGGTGCCGTGTAATGGCTATTGCAGCACTTTTGCAAGGTTGGCTTTGTGTCGGGGTTTTGTGTGCCTTACAAATGTGCTGCAATGTGTGGTGTGCAGTTAGAAACTTTGCATTGAATATCCTGTCACATGAAGGTGAGCCTAATTTCGTTTAGAGTTGAGTACAACTTTTAATTCATGCAGACTTTTTGGTTTTCCGTATTACACTAATTATACATATTTGGCCAATCTTTAGTGTTACTGACGCTACGGTCAGTATTGTTAATATAATGTCGGAGGTTTCACTCCGACCAAGAGCAACGCCTATTGGCCTGTCTGCTTTTCGATAGCTGTGATTTTATTGGACTAATTAATAAGCAGCATCGGTATTATCTTTTCCGGAAAAAATGACAACAATTCTGATGAAATAAGGCAGCAAAAGTAAAGAATACCAATACTGCCAATATCGCATTGCATACTGACACGCCATTTACCTTTGATTGTTTTACCTGGTACTGTTGTTCAGGCTTTTAGTATATGAATTGGTGACAGCCTTGCCGGAATTGATAAGGGTATTATTGCTGTACACATGCACAGCCCTTACCCAATCTTCAAAAATGATCAGTTTTTTATTGGTATTGCTGCCGGTAAAATTGTTTTTTTCCACCAGTGAACGCTGTACACCAGCAATATGCAGCAGTGCGGCATCATTTTCTATACTGCAGTTCTGTACTTTGTTTTGGGAAAAAACAAGCAATGGCCCCATGGTGCTTTCATCTTTGCCACTGCGTAACAGTGAGAGCAACTGTCCTTTATTATTTGAAAAAAAACTGTTGGTTATTTTCAGCTGCTCCACATTATAATACCCCTTTTTGTCCGTTTCTTCCGTAAATGAAAATATGGCCCCGCTGCCATTGCTGAAGCTGCAGTTGTTAATGATGATACTATCTGCCAGGCTTGATTTGGCAGCGGTAAAGAAAGTGTTTTTACAATTAATGATGCTGCAATTGTACATGGAAAAATTGCTGTGATTGCTGTTGCCGGATGTGTCTGTGGTAATGAATGTATGATTGATAGTGGCAGAAGCCAGATCAAGATTCAGGTTTTTAAGCGTAAGCATGCTGCCGGCTTTCAGTTTTATGAAGTAAGTGGCATTGTAAACCGGCAATGTAAACCTGATGGTTTGTTTTTTTGAACTTGTAATTAAAACATCCGTGTTTATATTTATTGGTGAACTGAAAAGGTATTCGCTTCCTGTTAAATTAATGGTAAGCCTTTTGTCATGGGTTGTTTCAAGGCATTGAATTACTTCGGTTGCATTTTTACAGTTTACATTCAATTGTTTGATTACAGGCGATTTTTTGCTGAACCATCGAGCCCCGCAGCCTGCTGCATTATCAATATTTTTTTGAAGCAGGCTGGCATCTCTTAAGCCCTGCTTTGGTGAAAATGGACTCGTAAGCCTTGCAATGGCAAGGGTTTGCAGGGAATCCGGTATTGGAGCCAGAGCAGTTATCCCTGCATCCGGAACAATTATGTCACCTGCATTTTTTGCAGTAAAAGATGTTTTGGTAAAGCCATCACTGAGCTGCTGGGCAATGGAATTACTAACCAGGTTGCCGGCAAAGCTGATGCCGCTGATATTGTCATAAGCATTGTACAACTGGTTATCCCTGGTATTAAAAAAAAGATTGTTGATAAATTGTACATTGTATGGTTGTACCGTCCGCTCTGCATCACTTCCTTCGCATAAGCTGATGGGAGTACATTCGTGAAAACTGTTGTTGCTGATAACGGCTTCAGAAACTTCCAGGTAACGGTTGGCCGGGGAATTGGGTATGCCATTCATAATGGACAGGGGAGAGCGGAACCCTTCGCCCCGGCATTTGTAAAAAAAATTATTCACCACCCAGTTCCCCTTGTTGATGATGCGTACACCTCCTGTGCCTTCTTTATTATTTCCAAGAAATACATTGCTTTCTACCGTATTATAATTGCCATGCCGCAGTACCACACCACCCTGGCATTCCTTAAAAAGGTTATTGCGAACGGCGTTGTTGCAGGATTTGATGGAGATGATTTCTGTTTCACCATCGCAGTGTTCAAAAAAATTATCAGTAATCTGCGTATTGGAGCTGAACTGGCAATGTTCCGATACGCCCACCCGGATGATTTCACCACCATTGGAAGCAAGTGGCAGCCGCAGCCCAAAGTAATTGTGGTCAATGGCGTGAAAATTTTCTCTGCTTCTCTCATCTTCCAGTATTACGGCCAGTAACACGCCAATATTCTTTTTGTTGATAAAGCTGCAATGATCCACCCGGTTATTTATGCCATAGAGGGCAACCCAGTAATTTTCCTGCAACCTTTTGGGGTTATTAAAATCATTGATTACTGTATTGGTAACCCGGCAGTTATTCGCCACCTCATACTTGCCAGCCCTGAATGTTATCACTGCATCATTTCCTGAATAGCCATTGGTAAAATACAATCCATCAACAATGATAAAACTGCCGCCTATCTGTAGTTTTGAATGTCCTGTAACGATAACCTTACCTGCGGTTTCAGCCTTAAACAGTATTGGCTTTTCCTTTGTTCCACTGCAGGTCAATGTAAGCTGTACATCTGCCCAGTTGCCGTTCTGGAGTATAACGGTATCACCAGGCTTTGCTGCTGCGTTGGCTTGGGTGAGTGCTGCATTATCTTTTACTATGATATTTTTGGCCATGCAAAAAATTGCAGATAGTATAAAGCAAGCCAGTATCATCCATCTTTTCATATATCACTATTTAAGGTTTCCTGCGCCGGGTAATTTTTTTTGTGATGATTCTCTTATAACCAGTCTTGGTTTAAGTACCTGTTCTTCTGTACTCATATCACCATTGTTGTGCATGGTTTCTATAAAGAGTTTCGCCGCAGCCTTTCCCAATTCAAACGACGACATATCCACACTGGAAATTTGCGGCGTGAGCAGGCTTACCACAGGCTCATTGTTAAAACCTATCAGGCCAATATCCTGCGGCATCCTTAGTCCCTTTTCTTTTATGGCCAGCATGGCACCAATGGCCATCCTGTCGCTAATGGTAAAAATCGCATCCGGCTTTTTTTTCATAGCCAGCAATTCTTTAGTGGCAAAATAAGCATAGTCCTGGTTAAAATCGCAATGGATGATCAGGCTGTTGTCTTTTTTTATTTTATACTTTTTCAGTGCATTCAGATAGCCCTCCATCCGGCTGTTGCTGATACCCAGGTTTTTTGGGCCAGCTAAAATGGCAATCCGCTTGTAACCTTGTTCAATCAGGTGTTCTGTGGCAATAAAGCCGCCATTTTCATTGTCTAAACGCACACTGGGCGCTACAAGGTCGGGCGTTACCCGGTCAAATACCACCATGGGTATATTTCTTTCCTGTATTTTTTTAAAGTGATCAAAGGATTTGGTTTCGCTGGATACAGAAATGATGAAACCATCCACCAAACTGTCCAGCAGGCGCCGGGTGTTTACAATTTCCCGTCCAAAAGATTCATTGCTCTGGCACACCATTACGGTATAACCTGCTTCCAGCGCCACCTCATCAATGCCCCTAACCATCAGCGACAGTACATAATCCAGGTTGGGTACAATTACGCCGATGGTATGTGTTTGCTTTTGCCGCAGGCTCAGTGCCAGGCGGTTGGGTTGATAATTCAGCTCTTCAGACAATGCCATTACCGCCTTTTTGGTATCACTGTTTACATCAGATGCGTTCCTGATGGCCCTTGATACAGTGGAGATGGATATATTCAGTTTTTTGGCAATGTCCTTGATTGTAGCTGGCTTATCCATTTTGCAAATCGTTTGTGTTGTAAAGCTAACTGTTAAAAGTATTCGGGAATGCCGGGAACGCTGCCGGTAACGTTGCCGGAATGAATAATTTACGATTTCATCAATAAAAGGTCTGTTTGAAATGAAACTGTCTAAAAAAAGCAAAAAATATTTTAAATATTAACATAGGCTTTAAAACAGGCTAGTTGATTAATCAACCTAATATTACGTTACGAAACTTGCTGTACGGATATTCAACTGCCTCTGAGAATATAAAAGGGTTACTGCTTTTTTATACAGGCATTTTCCAGCAAAGCATTTCAGGGTACTTATTTAAAGCTTAAAAATACGGGTCAGGCAAATGAAAGGAAAAATAGCAATTGTAACAGGGGGCTCCAGGGATATCGGCCGCCAGGTTTCTTTAAAATTAGCAGCGGCAGGTGCCAAAGTATGTGTCAATTATTTTGGCAGCAAGGAATTGGCCGACGAAACGATTCAATTAATAAAAGACGTTGGTGGTGAAGCCAAAGCCGTGTATGGAGATATGACAAAAGCAGCCGATGTAAAGTCGGTAGTGGAGGCTTGCACCGCTGCTTTTGGTTCAACCATACATATATTGGTTAACGTAGCGGGTGGTTTAATGGGGAGGAAAATACTGGCCGACCTGGATGAAGATTTTTGGGACAAGGTGATTGACCTCAACCTCAAATCCGTTTATCTCGTTAGCAAAGAAGTGGTTCCTTATATGACTGAAGGCGGAGCGATTGTGAATTTCTCTTCGCAGGCTGCAAGGGATGGTGGTGGCTTTGGTGCCCTGGCTTATGCAACCGCTAAAGGAGGTGTACTTACCTTAACAAAGGGGCTGGCCAAGGAACTGGGGCCCAAAGGCATCCGGGTGAACTGTGTATCTCCCGGTATGATCAACACCACTTTTCACAACACATTTACCAAACCGGAAGTGAGGACAAATGTAGCAGCGGCTACGCCCTTAAGGAGGGAAGGCAGGCCAGAAGAAGTGGGCGACCTGGTACTGTACCTGGCCAGTGATGCTGCTTCTTTTATTACCGGGGAAAGTGTGGAAATTAACGGTGGAACTTATTTTGTTTAGAACAGTTTGATATATAACGAATGCTGAGATTGCTAATTTTTTTTGCTGTATTGACAGTGCCGTTCCTTGCAATTGCACAGGAACACCCCGTCACTTTTTTTACTAAGTCCGAAGCGGCTGCGGTAAAGCAAAGCACAGGTAGTTATCCATTGCTTGCACAGTCTTATAATGAGATTAAAAGCCAGGTGGATGAATACGTGGGAAAGGATGTGGATGTGCCGTTTCCCAAAGACCCCGCCGGTGGCTACACGCATGATAAGCACAAGGCCAATTATACCCTGATGTTCAACAGTGGTATTTTGTATAATATTACCGGCGATACAAAGTATGCCATACTTGTAAAGAATATGCTGCTCAAGTATGCAACGCTTATCCCCACACTAAAAAACCATCCCCAGGCTACCAGTCCTTCCCCTGGCCGCATTTTCTGGCAGGCATTGAATGATGCCAACTGGATGGTGTATGCAGGGATGGCTTACGATTTAGTGTATAACTCCCTCAGCGCTTCAGAGAAAAAAACAATCGAAGACGGAGCGTTTAAACCGGAAGTGGATTTTTTAACCAAAGACCTCAAATCCTGGTACGACCGCCTGCACAACCACAGCGTTTGGGCCGCCGCAGGTATTGGTATCATCGGCATTGCCAGCAACAACAAAGATTATATTGATATGGCTTTGTATGGCAGTGATAAGGATGGCAAAACCGGTTTTATCGCACAGATGGATTATCTTTTTTCGCCGGATGGCTACTATACTGAAGGCCCCTATTATGTGCGCTACGCTATTTTGCCTTACATGCTTTTGGCCAATGCAATCAACAATACCAATCCTTCTTTAAAAATATTTGAACACCGCAACCGGATCCTGCAAAAAGCATTGATGACTTGCCTGCAGCAAACCAATACCAATGGGGTGTTTTTCCCGATGAATGATGCATTAAAAGACAAAGATTTTACATCAAACGAAATAGTTACCGCCATCAATATCGCCTGGAAAGTGTTTGGCAGTAATGATGGTTTATTGACGGTTGCTAAAAAACAAAACAGGGTAATGCTGAATAAGGGAGGTATAGATATTGCTGCTGCGCTCACAAAAAATAAATGTACTGCTGCATATTTTCCCTACACCACTATTGAAAGTACGGATGGGGTGAAGGGCAATGAAGGCGGAATAAGTGTTTTACGGAATGGGAAAGACAATAACCTGACCAGCCTGATTTTTAAATATGCTTCACAGGGGATGGGGCATGGCCATTTCGACAGGCTGAACATCAACCTCTTTGATAAGGGGAATGAGATTTTGCAGGATTATGGTTCCGCCCGTTTTATTGGTATTGAACAAAAATATGGCGGCCGTTACCTGCCTGAAAATACTGCCTACGCAGCACAAACCATTGCACACAATACCATTGTGGTGGACGAAACCAGTCACTTTAACGGCAACAGCGACCTGGGTGAAAAAACACATGCGCAAAAACTATTTTCAGATATCAGCAATCCTGTGGCGCTGGTGGTAGCAGCTAAAGAGGAAAATGCATATAAAAATACCAGCCTGCAACGCACTGTTTATATGCTGCAATTGCCAGGTGGTAAAAAAATAATGGTGGATATATTTAACGCAGCATCGGCAGATGAGCACCAGTACGATTTACCTTTTCAGTATAACGGACAATTTATCAAAGCTTCCTTTAAGTATAAAGCGAATACAAAAAAGATGGAGACACTGGGTGAAAAAAACGGTTACCAGTTTATCTGGAAGGAAGCTGAGGCGGCAGTGGCTGATACAACTATCCAGTTCACTTTTTTAAACAGCAACACCTACTATACGGTTTCATCATTGGTACAGGGTAGGGCGGAAGTGTTCTTTACCCGTTCCGGCGCCAGCGATCCCAATTTCAATATCCGGCGTGAACCTGCTTTTGTCATCCGTAAAAAAGGCAAAGGCCAGTCGTTTGTAAATGTAGTGGAGATACACGGGAAATACGACCCGGTAAATGAGTTTTCAACAAATGCATATCCTGCTGTTCAGCAGATAAAATTATTGCAGTATGATGAGGCATATACGGTAGCTGAAATAAGTATAGCTGGAAAAAAAGTACTCATAGCGCAATGCAATAAGGATTTTAACAAAGGGGTAACACATACCGTAAATATTAATAATGAAACATTGAAATGGACAGGTTCCTTTTCGGTTTTATACGATGGAAAAAGATTGAAATAACAAATATTAACCAAAACAGATGATTATGAATACCAATGAGATGGTAAAAGTATTTATTGAGAATGGCGATGTGGCTTGGGAAGAAGTGGGCGAAGGAGTACGCAGAAAAATTATGGCTTATGATGATAAGCTGATGCTGGTGAAAGTGGCTTTTGAAACAGGCGGCGTTGGCACAGTTCACAAGCACCATCACTCCCAGATAACGCATGTGGAAAGTGGTGTGTTTGAAGTGGAAATAGCCGGTGAAAAAAAACGCCTCAGCACAGGTGATGCTTTTTACATACCCAGTAATGTGTTACACGGAGCAGTGTGCCTGGAGGCAGGCGTGCTGATTGATGTTTTCAGCCCCATGCGGGAAGACTTTATTGGATAGCACCCGGAAAGTTTAAAACAAGTAACGATTTATTAATAAAACTGCTGTTATGAGACAATTACGATTCCTGCTGATGATTTTACCCCTTGTACTTTTTGCGGGTATTGCATTTGCGCAAAAAAAAGAAATTACCGGTACGGTGACTGACCTGGGCACCGGCAAACCGCTTGGCGGCGTATCCATTGTGGCCGGCAAGGACAAAGGCGGTGCCACCACCAAAGAGGATGGAAGTTTTACCATTTCTGTTGGTCAGAACATCAAGGTACTCACATTTTCTTCGGTGAGTTACACCCCGCAAACAATTACCCTTGCCGGAAAAACAAAGGTTGATGTTTTTATGGTATCAGAAACAGTTACACAAAATGAGGTGGTGGTAATCGGCTATGGTACTCAAAAAAGGTCGAACGTGTCGGGTGCTGTTTCCAAGTATAAAAACGACCGCATTGATGAAACGCCGGTATCCAGGCTGGACCAGGCCCTGCAGGGTAAAATTGCCGGTGTAAACGTGCAGAACGTTTCTGCCGAAGCAGGAGCCGATCCTAAAATTAACATCAGGGGCATCAGTTCCATCAATTACCACCAATGCAGCACCATTGGTGGTAATTGATGGGCAGATAACACCCGACGGACTGGCTTTTATTAACCCGGGGGATGTGGAATCAGTAGAAGTGCTGAAAGATGCCGCATCTGCTGCCATTTACGGTTCAAGGGGTTCCAGCGGTGTTATACTGGTTACCACCAAAAAGGGGATTGCCGATAAGCCAAAATACAATTTTAAATACAGTATAGGACAAAAAAGGGAATACAAGCGGTACGATATAATGACTTATGCTGAATATGTAACCATGTTGTTTGACGAGATGGCAAAAAGAGCCACTGATCCTACTGTTAACCAGGCCACGAATACAGTAACAGCGGGCGACAGGGCTGCGTATATCATCGAAAACCAGTTGCTGGGCCAGGGGGTTGACTGGCAGTCGGAATCATTGCGTACCGGCACTTTTCAAAATCTGCAGTTAGGCATTTCCGGTGGTAGCAAAAGTACCAAATATTATATCTCCGGCGGCTACCAGGGCGATGAGGGTATGATGAACAAGAGTAAGTATCAGAAATATAACGTAAGGGCAAAAATGGATCTTGAATTGAGCAAAAGGGTTAAAGTGACCATCAACCTGAATCCTTCTTATGCAACAAGGGAATCACCGGCTCAGAATTTTACCAATTTCTGGCGCATGCCGGGCTGGCTTCCTGTACGTCATACAGAAGCAACAGCAGCATTGGCCAGAACAAATCCTTTGCAGGCAAATATTAAAGCAGGTGATTATGCGCATCAACGGCATTTTAACGGATTGAATTATACAGGCACGATGCCCGATGGAACAACCTGGACGGGTAATGCCAGTGCCGGTGGTTCGGCTCAGCAAAACCCCAGGTTGGAAGTGGACAGGAGTGATATCAATACAAACGAATACAGGTTGCAATCCTCTGTGGAGTTAAATGTCAATTTATTACCGGGGCTCAATTTTAAATCATTGGCAAGCGGTTATCTCAATTACAGCAAAGGACTCAATTTTGCACAAAGAAACGCCAACAGGGACGGGGATTTGAACATAGGTATATTCACCAACAACTCCAATACTTACCTGCTTTCAGAAAATACCCTGAACTACGTAAAAACCATCAGGGATCATGATATTACTGCCTTGTTTGGTGTTACCACAGAAAGAACAAATGTAGTGAGGGAGCAAACTACCGGCCTTGATTTCCCCAGCGATGATATCAGGACGCTGGCCAGCGCTGCGCAACTGGATAAAACCAGGTCATTTGGTACAAAAGCGATCATTGGGCTTAATTCATTTTTAGGCCGTTTAACTTATGCGTATAAAAGCAAGTATTTATTTTCTACCAGTTTAAGGAGGGATGGCAGTTCTTATTTCGGGCCGGGTAACAAATGGGGAACTTTCCCCGCAGTGTCGGCAGGCTGGGTTGTAAGTAAGGAAAAATTTATGAGTGGTATCAATTGGCTCAGCAACCTTAAATTCAGGGGAAGCTATGGTGCTACCGGCAATAACAGGATTGTAGAAAATGCCTGGGTGGATTTATTGTATGGCGCCAATAATCCTGCTGGTACTGCCACGGGTAACAGCACACCGGGTTTAATTACTTTGTCCACCATTATAGCAAATCCTGATATTTCATGGGAAAGGACATTTCAAACCAACTTTGGTATGGATATCTCCTTGTTTAAGAATAAAATCAGTGTAGCCCTGGATGTTTACAAATCCAAGACCGACCAATTGCTGCTGCAGCAATCTGTAATGGCATTTACCGGTGCACAACAGTACTGGAACAACCTCGGAAGTTTGCAGAATACCGGTTTTGAAATTGAAGTAAGCTCTAAAAATATTGAGAAAAAGTATTTCAGGTGGTCAACATCGGCCAATCTTTCCCGCAATAAAAATAAAATTCTTGAATTGGGTACGGAAGCCTTTTTGTTAAACCAGGGTGAACGTGCCGAAGTGTACAGGAACCAGGTGGGAAAACCACTGGTAGAATTTGTAGGATTCAAAACAGATGGTGTATGGCTTTCACAAGCTGATATTGATGCAGCTAAGGCAAAGGGATTAACTTCTACCTTACCTGCTGTGTTTACGCCGGGTGGATTGAAAATTGTTGATATGAATGGCGATAATGTACTTGACAACAACGACAGAACAGTACTGGGAAACCCGTATGCTGATTTTACCTGGGGCATTACCAATAATGTAGGCTACAAAGGCTTTGAGTTGAGCTTTTTCCTGCAGGGCAGTCATGGAGGCAAGCTGGTGAATGGTGACCCGAATTATAACGAATCGGGCAGGCTTATACGCACATACAATTCCAACAGGTGGGTAAGCGCCGCATTTCCCGGAGATGGTAAAACTCCGGTTACAAGGGGTACAGGGTTCAACTGGATGCTCACCGACTATGTAGTTGAAGATGCTTCTTACTGGTCGTTGAGGGAAGTAAACCTGAGTTATGCAGTAAATGCAGCTTTGATTAAAAAAATTGGCCTGAGCGGTGCAAGGGTTTACCTGTCGGCCCAAAACCTTTATTTCCACATGGCATCCAATTACCGGAGCCTGAACCCTGAAGGAAGATTCCAGAACGGGCCTTACAGTTCTGTATTAATTGATGGCTACCAGCGGGGTAGTTTCCCAATACCAAGGACATTTATGGCCGGTATCGACATTAATTTTTAATTATATCATGTAAAAAATTATTTGACGTGAAAACTTTAATTAAACTTCTTTTTGCAGGCACGCTGTTTATAACTTCCTGCAAAAAAAATATAGACAGGTATCCGCTTAATAATGTGGCGATTGAGAATTACTACAAAAATGCTGCTGAAGTTCAAATAGCATTAAACGGTTGTTATGCCGCTTTACGAACCACATTGCTGGAAGAATGGCAAATGACCGAGCTGAGAAGCGATAATTCCATCATGGGTAATCCCGGCAGCACTTCGGTACCCAACCGTGAAAAAAGCGACCTGGATGTATTTGTTCCCAGTACATCATTGGCATCGGTATATACCTATTGGTCGGCCAATTATGCGAATATCCGCAATATCAATACGCTCTTAAACGCTTTGTCGCTCAACTATGATGAAGCTGGTGGTACGCTTAAAAGGGATAGTACATCAGTAATCATAACCGACAATGAGTATAAGGAACTTTCTGCCCAGGCTACTTTTTTAAGGGCCTACCATTATTTTAATTTAGTAAGGCTGTACGGCGGTGTGTTTTTAATTCATGAGCCTTATACAGGTGCCAATGTACTGCAGGCTGTGAATGTCAACAGATCATCAGTTGCAGATATATACAAGCTGATTATAGCTGATTTGCAATACGCTGCAGCCAATGGGGTGTCTTTAAACTATACGCTCTTTGCAGCTTCAAATTCCGGGGCCAACCTGGGTAAGGCTAATGCCTGGAGTGCAAAAGCATTACTGGCCAAAGTGTATCTTACCCTCAACAGGAAATCTGATGCCATCCCTGTGTTAAATGATATCATTACCAACAGCGGATATGGATTGATCACTGCGGGATTAACTCCTTATGCAGATGTTTTTTCTGTAAGCAATGAAATGAACAGGGAAATATTGTTTGCAGTACGTTACAAAGCAGGTGGTATAGGATTGGGTTCCCCATGGCCCAATACATTTGCGCCTGAATTAAGTGGAACTGCAGTTGTAAACGGAGATGGAGACGGGTTTAATATCGGCACATTCGAGCTGGAAAATACCTATTCACCCGCAGATGCCCGTAAAGCCTTTACGCTTGGGGTATGGCCAACTCCCACTACGGCTGTAACCAGCAACAGCAGGCGGTTATATGTAAAAAAACATATTACACCGGTAACACTGCTGGATGATGCAGAAAACGACTGGCCCGTAATACGGTATTCAGATGTTATACTGATGCTGGCAGAAGCACAGGGTTATTCACTGGCCAGCCTGGGGCTCATTAACCAAACAAGGGCAAGGGCAGGGCTTGGCGCTGCGCCTTTAACGCTTACAAATGTGCCCAACGATCAGCGTTTTGCTGATTCATTGGCGAAAGAGAGAAGGCTGGAATTTGCCTTTGAGAATGTGCGCTGGTTTGATTTGCTCAGGTATAAAACAACATTGCCGGCAATTACTGAAGATGCGGTAACCAGGATGAAATCGCATTTTGCCACTATGTTTACAAATCATTATGCCAAATACCCAAGCCCTGCACCCACACTGGCAACCATCCAGGGGTATATTACTAACGACAAACTGCTTTTGCCTATACCACAACGTGAGATAGACAATAATTCACATCTTGTCATTCCGCAAAACCCGGGATATTGAGCGTACAGCAATTGAATAAAAATGAAAAAGTATTTAAGCATATTGTTTTTTTTACCGGTTTGTTTGGCAGCACAAACAAATACGGATACTGCATTTAAACCAGCAGCATATCCCGAAGGTTATACCGCACAATTGAATGTGGTGTACACCCAGGTTAAGGGCCTGCCTGCCGGACAGGCAGGTTGGGAAGGTAAAGTGGATCTTTACCTTCCGCCTAAAACCGGTAAGCCAACTGCCGTTGTTATCAATATACATGGCGGCGGATGGAACCATGGTGTTAAGGAATCGCAAACCGGTTTCAGTACTTTTTTTAAAGCGGGCTTTGCAGTGGCCAATATGGAGTACCGGTTAACCGGCCAGGCAACAGCCCCTGCAGCCATTGAAGACACCCGCTGCGCATTGATTTATTTAATTAAAAATGCAGCATCGCTGAATATTGATGTAAACAAAATTGTGATTATGGGCGGTAGTGCAGGTGGCCACCTTGCGTTAATGAGCGGGCTGCTGGGTAACGATCATCGCTTTGATGGCAATTGCCCCGGTGTTGAAAATATTAAAGTGGCAGCCATCATAGATAAATATGGTATCACTGATGTGTGGGACTGGGCCTATGGCCCCAATATCCGCAGCAAATCAGCAACAAACTGGCTGGGCGATAAAGCCAAAGACTCGGCTTTTGCAAAGTCAGTTTCCCCCATCAACTATATTACCAAAAACAGTCCACCGGTATTTATTGTACACGGCGATGCTGACCCCACTGTGCCTTACCAGCAATCGGTGGAACTGCACAGGAAACTAAAAGAGGCAGGTGTTACAACAGAATTTATTACGGTACCCGGCGGTTTGCACGGGAAATTTGAAAAAGAAAAAAACAGCGAAATAAATAAGGCCGTGATAAAATTTATTTTAAGCACGGATAATTTCAGGTAAATGAAAAGAAAATTTATTTCAAAATTTATATGGCTGGCTTTGATGGGCATTGTCTTTGCACCTTCAACCCGTGCCACTAACTATATGGTGGCTACAGTAACTGACCTCCAGAACCGGATGAACAATGCTGTGCCGGGAGATACTGTAATAGTACAGGACGGAACTTACAATTGGGGCGCAATCAATTTCACCAATAACAATGGCAGTTCCTCATCTGCTTGGATTGTACTGAAAGCACAAACATTTAACAATGTAATCTTTTCAGGTTCTACCAGTCTTTCTTTTGCAGGTACACATATCCTGGTAACTGGTTTTAAATTTGCCAATGGCAATGTGGGTGTCAATACAGTACTTCAATTCAGAAATCAGTCAAATGTGGCGGCTAATTATTGCCGTGTCAGCAACGTAACCATAGACAATTACAACAGCGATTCTACCGGAGGCATTTCAGGCGGTAGCCCCAACATTGATAACAAATGGGTTTCACTGTATGGCTATCAACAATTCGGTGAAAAAAATGGTTGTCATTGTGGGAAAAACTGGAGCATTTTCCACAAAACGGGGAAGTGATCAGGAACCTGCCCGTGCGCAACCCGTTGATATGGTTGGAAGATTGATTAACGATACTAAATTTAAAAAAAGAAGAAGATGAGAAAATTATCAGGACTGCTGAGCTTTTTATTGTTACTGTCGGCATTCAGCATGCAGGCGCAGCAAGCGGCAAAGCCCAATATCCTTTTTATAGCCATTGATGACCTGAAACCGGAACTGGGTTGCTACGGCAATAAAATAGTTAAAACCCCTAATATTGACCGCCTGGCAAAAATGGGAACGGTGTTTATGAACAACTATTGCCAGCAGGCGGTATGCGGCCCTACCCGTGCCAGCCTTATGACAGGTATGCGGCCCGATTATACAAAGGTTTGGGATTTAAAAACACAGATGCGTGACATGAACCCGGACATTGTAACTTTACCGCAGTATCTCATCACACAAGGCTATACTACCTGTGGCACCGGAAAAATTTATCATCCCAGCAGTGCATTAAAGAAAATAGATCCTTTATCCTGGAATACGCCCTACCTGGAAGATAAAGATTCAGACTATCCAAACGGTATGGGAAAACCAGCCAACAAGCAATATCAAAAGCCCGAAACAAAGGCGCTGTTTGCCAATAAAGTGAAGGGAAAAAAGGAAAAGACGGATGATGACGATGAAACACCCACTACCACTAAGGGCCCATCTTCAGAATGCATTGATGTACCCGACAACGCTTACGAGGATGGTGTAATTGCTTTGCTGGCAAAAGAAAAAATGATCAACCTGGCCCGTGAGAATAAACCCTTCTTCATGGCAGTGGGGTTGCACAAGCCGCACCTTCCCTTTGTAGCACCCAAAAAATACTGGGATATGTACAAGCGGGAAGACATGCCACTGGCAACTTTCCAGGAACATTCAAAAGACGGGCCATTGATTGCCTATCATAAATCAGGCGAGTTGAGAAACTACCCGGATATTCCTGAATTTGCTACTTTGCCTCCCGAAGGCCTGCAGATTGGCCTGAAAAAAGAAAAGCAACAGGAACTGATACAGGGTTATTTGGCTGCCACCAGTTATACAGATGCTAACGTGGGCATTCTGTTAAATACACTCGATTCACTGGGCCTGTTAAATAATACCATCATTGTTTTATGGGGCGATCATGGCTGGCATTTGGGCGACCACGACTTGTGGGAAAAGCACACCAACTTTGAGCAGGCTACCAGGGCGCCACTGATTTTTGCTGCACCAAAAATGAAACCGGGCAAAACAACTTCGCCATCAGAACATGTGGATATTTTTCCAACAATATGCGCATTGGCCGGTGTGCCGTTACCAGCCTGGCTGGCAGGAAAATCCTTAGTGCCTGTAATGAAGAACAATAAGGCTTCGGTTAAAAAATTCTCCGTAAGCCAGTATCCAAGGAAGCTGCCAAAGGATGAAATGAAAAAACTGGGGTATGCCAATAATAAAATCATGGGCTATAGTTTCCGTAGCGATAAATTCAGGTACACCATCTGGATGAGCGATTTTACTTCTGAAGAACCATTCAGTGCTAAAAAAGTATATGCAAGCGAAATGTATGATTATGTAAAAGACCCATTGGAAAAAGTAAATGTGGTTGCCGATAAGGCTTATTCAAAAGCCGCAAAAGATATGTATGACAATATGATCGCTTTTTTTAAATCGCAGGAAAAAATTAAATACGGTCAATGAAAAAAAGCAGATATACCTTTGCTATGTATACTGGTTAGCCACAGGGGCTTACTATATAAAAACCTCAGGCGGAGAAGTAGTAAAGTTTATAAAGCAATAACAGGCATTTTTAAAATTGGGTAAAATGAAAATGAGCAAAAAAGGTATAAGGTATTTGATGTTGGCAATGGTTGCTTTTGTGCATAATGGAGTGGCAGCTCAGCAAACAGCAAGGCCCAATGTGCTTTTTATTGCAATAGATGATTTAAAACCAATATTGGGTTGCTATGGCAACAAACAGATAAAAACCCCTAACATCGACAGGCTGGCGAAAATGGGTACCGTGTTTACGAGCAACTACGTGCAGCAGGCCGTATGCGGCCCCACCCGTGCAAGCCTGATGACGGGTAAGCGGCCCGACTATACACAGGTGTGGGATTTGAAAACGAAAATACGGGACATCAACCCGGATATACTGAGCATCCCTCAATATTTTATTGCACAGGGCTACTCAACACAGGGTATTGGCAAAGTGTACGACCCCCGCTGTGTGGACAAGGATATTGACAAGCCATCCTGGAGTGTGCCTTATTATAAAACGGCTGACAAGTATTATCCCGCCGGTATGGGAGAACCAGCCCTGGGCCGCTACCAGTTAGCCGAAACAAAGCAGTTGGTGGAAAAATACACCAAAGAAGCGGTGGACAAGGGAATGAGCAAATCGGAAGTGAATGATTATGTGCAGAAAAAAATTAAACCCGCAACTGAAGCCGCCGATGTACCGGATAATGCCTACAACGATGGGGCAAATATTTTGCAGGCAAAAGATATACTGGGCAAATTGAGTAAAACTGACCAGCCATTCTTTTTTGCAGTAGGTATTGCTAAGCCGCACCTGCCCTTTGTGGCACCCAAAAAATATTGGGATTTGTACAAGCGGGACGATATGCCACTGGCGAAATTCCAGGAACAAACGACAGATCCCGTAAGCGTTGCTTATCACACTTTCGGCGAAATGAGGGGTTATACCGATATTCCACCATTAACATCTTTTACAGATCAAAAGCCTTACGGTATCACCTTGCCGGTGGATAAGCAAAAAGAACTGATACATGGTTATTATGCGGCCATTTCTTACACAGATGCCAATGTGGGACGGCTGCTGGATGCATTGGATTCTTTGGGCCTCACCAAAAATACCATCATCGTTTTGTGGGGCGACCATGGCTGGCATTTGGGCGATCACAACCTGTGGTGCAAGCATACCAACTTTGAGCAGGCAACACAGGCGCCTTTGATTATTGCAGCACCGGGAATCGCTCCTTCAAAAACCAGCTCACAAACAGAGCATATTGATATTTTTCCAACCTTATGCGAACTGGCAGGGGTTAATATACCGGATCAACTGGATGGCAAAAGCCTGGTGCCGTTAATGAAAAATCCTGCAGCAACTGTAAAGGAGTTTTCTGTAAGCCAGTATCCAAGGAGCAATGCCACGGCAGAAAATGAGCGGCTGGGATATGCCGATGCCAATGTGATGGGCTATTCTATCCGCACAAAGCAATACCGTTATACCATCTGGATGAAAAGTGGTTTCAGGAGCAATCAGCCATTTGACCAAAAGCTGCTTATCGGCACAGAATTATATGATTATAAAAAAGATCCGGAAGAAAGAAGGAATGTGGCAAAAGAGAAAGAATATATAGCTGTAGTGAAGCAGATGGACGAAAAGATGAAGACGTTTTTAAAATCACAGGAGAAGTAGTAACATGAAACGTGGAAGGTTAAAATATGGTGTTGTATTGATGCTGGCAAGCTGTAGTTTTTCTGCGGTAGCGCAAAAGGCTGCGGTAAAAACAAAGAAAGCTGTTGCAGATACTGTTGCATACAATATTAAAAATAAATCCTGTTGTACTGCGGCTATTCCAAACCGGTTTGGCCTGGCAAAAAAAAATACAGCCACCGGTAAGCAGTCTGTGGGTTTTCCTGTTAAGCAGCGTGACGGTATGGTGTGGATAGAAGGAGGGACTTTTATGATGGGGGCTGATAATGAGCAGGGGCGGCAGGATGAATATCCCAAACATGCGGTAAAGCTGAATGGCTTTTACATGGATATTACAGAGGTAACCAACGAACAGTTTGCAGCATTTGTAAAAGCAACCGGGTATATTACCACAGCGGAAAAAGATGTAAAATGGGAAGATCTTAAAAAACAATTGCCCGCAGGTTCAGAGCGCCCCCCCGCCGAAATGCTCAAAGCGGCTTCACTGGTATTTGTGCCAACAGAAACGGAAGTAAACCTGCAGGATTACAGCCAGTGGTGGCAGTGGACACATGGCGCCAATTGGAAACATCCTAAAGGCCCGGGCAGTGATATTGTGGGTAAGGAAAAATACCCGGTGGTACATATCAGTTGGGATGATGCCAATGCTTATTGCAAATGGGCAGGTAAACGTTTGCCCACAGAGGCCGAATGGGAATATGCAGCAAGGGGTGGCAAAAAAAACAATATTTATACCTGGGGAAATGAAAATGTGGATACAGGTGCAGCTAAATGTAATTTCTGGCAGGGAACCTTCCCCAATAAAAATGAAATCAAAGATGGCTTTTTTGGTGCAGCACCAGTACAATCCTTTGCTGCTAATGGGTATGGCTTGTACGATATGGCGGGTAATGTATGGGAATGGTGCGCCGATTTGTATCACCATAATTATTATACAGCATTTGAAAAGATAAAAATGACTGTCAACCCAAAGGGGCCGGTAAAAAGTTATGACCCCGATGAACCGCTTATTGCAAAGCGTATGATGAGAGGCGGTTCTTTCTTATGCAACGAATCTTATTGCAGTGGGTACCGGGTTGCAGCAAGGATGAAAACTTCAGCCGATTCAGGTATGGAGCATTTGGGTTTCAGGTGTGTGGCCAGTAAGTAAACATGAATGAGTATAATACCCGGATCAGGTAAAATTAGTGTTAGCAGGAAGCTCTAAGAACAAAGGCAAAGCCCTGGCCATGGCAGGCAGCAAAAAAAAGAAATGGTGAAAATTAAATTAACAGTTATGGTATGTTGCATATTGATTGCTGCGTTTTGCAGTCAATTGATGGCAGCGAAATACCCTGTTAGTAATAAAAAGGAGCTGGGTGCTGCATTAAGTGCAGTAAAAGCAGGTGATTGTATCATCTGGAAAAATGGCAATTATGCAGATGTAAAGATCAATTTTTCTCCGGTAGCAAATGGAACATCTTTAAAGCCAATTTATTTAAAAGCAGAAACGCCCGGGAAGGTGATTTTTACAGGCAGTTCGCAAATGATGGTTAATGGAAGTTGGTTGCAGGCAGAGGGCTTTTTGTACCAGGGAGCCGCCACGCTGGAGAAAGGCGATGTACTTTCATTCAGCCCCGAATCTTACCATTGCCACATTACCAACTGTGCCGTTATCAAATACACACCGGCTGATGTGATGGTGAATAATAACTGGATCAGTTTACAAGGTACTTACAATGAAGTGGATCATTGCTATTTCACCGGCAAAACCAACCAGGGGCCTTACCTGGTGGTTCGTTATAAAAAAGAAACAGGTTATGTGGATGGCAGTGATGCGGCACCCTCAACTTATCACCACATACACCACAACTATTTTGGCTACCGTACTTTGCCTACCGATAATGGAGGGGAAGACATGCGTATCGGTGACAGCTTTACTTCTTTTACACATGGGTTTAACATAATTGAATACAACTATTTTGAAGACCATCGCCTGGAAGCGGAAGTGATCAGTAATAAAAGCTGGGACAATATTTACCGTTTCAACACTTTTATTGGTAACGATGGACAGATGGTGTTGCGGCACGGCCAGCAATGTTTTGTATATGGCAATTATTTTGATGGCAAAAGCGGCCGCAACACAAGTGGGGGCATCAGGATAATCAATGCCAATCAAACTGTTTTCAACAATTATATCATTAATGCGGAGGGGAGTGGCAAAGATGCCTCAAAGGCAGGTATCGTTATTATGTGTGGCTTAAAAGGTTCACCATTAAACGGATATTATGCCGCAGATAACGCTGTCGTGGCTTTTAATACCGCTGTTGATTGTAAAACGCCAGTTTTTAAGTTTGGTTACGGGAATAAAAGCAAAGGCTTGCCGCTTGTACCGCCTCAAAACCTTTCTATCGTAAGCAATGTGAGCATTCATGCTTTGGGCAATAATAAAATAGCAGTAGAAATGGAGCCGGTTACTTATGCTGCAATAAAAGATAATTATTACACAAATGGCAATACGGAAGTGCAAGGCTTTTCGGCAATAAATGAGCGTAAAGTAAAATACAAAAAAGGATTTTATTTTGCCGCAGTACCGGTAAACAAATCCGTTGTTGATACCATTAACCAGCGACTGGCGATTCACAAAATTAAATTAACTGAAAAAGAAATCACACAGTTTGATCCAAAATGGAAGTTGGACAGGAGTGATGTTGGTGTAAGCTGGATAAAAAATTGAAAAGAAAAGTAAACTTATAAATAAGGTGAAATGAAAAAAATTGTAATTGGTTTAGTGATGCTAGCAGCCTTGCAGCATGCAACAGCACAAACCGGGAAGAAAAAGAAAAAAGGGAAGCAAACGACAGGTGCCGGTCAAACTGCCGCAACAAAAACTTTGCCTGCAAAGCCCAATATCATTTATATCCTTGCGGATGACCTGGGTATTGGAGATGTAAGTTGTTATGGAGCAGACCTGTACAAGACGCCTAATATTGATATGCTTGCAAAAAATGGCATGCAGTTTAATAATGCCTATACCCTTCCGCTTTGCGGTCCATCAAGGGCAACTATTTTGACAGGCCGCTACGGCTTTCGTACCAGTGCAGTTAACCAGGATAATGTAACAAAGATCAGGCCGGCGGATGAGGTGTTAACTCCATCCATATTAAAACCGACAGGTTATACAAGTACCATGGTTGGCAAGTGGAGCCAGTTTCAATTAACACCAAAAGATTTTGGATTTGACGATTATATTACATTTAAAGGCAGCGGGGTTTATTGGAATAAAGCAGGTAAAAAGCCGGAACCATATTTTGATAACGGACAAAACAAAACCCTGGCAGATAATGAATACATACCCGATCTGGTGCATGATCATTTAGTTAATTTTTTAGCTGCAAACAAGAATAAACCATTTTTTGTACATTATGCAATGGTGCATATACACGGCGATATTCAGCGTACACCCGATAGTAAAGGAGGAGAAGCAGAATGGTATAAAGACAATGTTACCTACATGGATAAATTGGTTGGTAAATTAATGAATGTTTTAGATAGCTTAAAACTGAGAGAAAATACATTGGTAATATTTATGGGCGATAATGGAACCGCAGGCAAAAATGCTGCCACTAATACCGTAAACGGCAAAAAGCTTATTGGTAAAAAAGGTACGATGGAAGAAGCAGGCGCACTTGTGCCAATGATTGCTAACTGGCCCGGAAAAATTGCAAAAGGCGTAAAAACAAAAGCACTGATTGATCCTACTGATTTTGTTCCAACCTTTGCTGACTTAACCGGTGCAGCAATGCCAACCGGCAAACCAATGGATGGTAAAAGTTTTTTACCGCTGCTGATGGGTAATTCAGGCAAGACAAGGGAATGGATATTTATCGGCCTCGGCAAATACTGGTATGCCCGGGAAGCAAATTATAAATTGAACAGGGAAGGCCAGCTTTTTGATATGCGCAATGCACCTTTTGAGGAAAAACTAATTGCAGATTATAATAATGACAAAGAAGCCGGTGCCGCTTATGCAAGGTTGAAAACTGTTCTGGAGCAGCTTAGCCCTGAAAAAGGTGTATTAGACGATTCGCTGGATGGCAGCGGAAGACATGCCAACAATATAAAAAAGAAAAAGGATGGTGATAAGAAAGATAAAAAGAAGAATAAGGAGGATGAGGATAATGATCAATAAGGTAAAAATAAAATATGCTATGATAAGAATAGGATTAGGGACGCTTTTATTGTTATTGACTTTTGCTTTGTATGCTCAAAAAGGTGAATTGTCAAAGTCGGATATGGTAAAGCTGGATTTTACAATACTGGCAGCCAATAAAGTGAAAGTAAAAGCCAATGATGCTGCTGTAATGCCTGCTTATAACTAGTTGCTGAAAGATGCAGACAAGGCCTTAAAGTATAAAGCGGTAAGTGTGATGGACAAGACAGACACTCCGCCCAGTGGCGATAAGCATGATTACATGAGCATCGGCCCATACTGGTGGCCCGACCCCTCAAAACCGGATGGCCTGCCTTATATCAGGAAAGACGGTGAGATAAATCCCGAAGTTAAAAATTATCCTGACAAAGAGAACCTGCCCAAGCTTTGCGAAAACATATATAATCTGGCACTGGCTTATTATTTTTCGGAGGATGAAAAGTATGCCAGGCATGCCGGTAAGCTGATAAAAGTGTGGTTCCTTGATTCTGCAACGGCCATGAACCCCAACCTGAATTTTGGCCAGGCAATAAAAGGCGTAAATACTGGCAGGGCTGAGGGGCTTATTGAAGCAAGGCATTTTATTTTCCTGTTAGATGGGATGGCGTTAATAAAAAATTCAGAAAGCTTTAAGGAGGGCAAACAGAAAAAGCTGAAGAAATGGATGACGGCGTTTTTGAACTGGATGGAAACCAGCAAAATCGGGATTGATGAAAGAGATGCAAAAAACAATCACGGCGTATGGTTTGATGCTACTGCATTAGCATTGGCAAATTTTACAGGCGATACACAACTGGCCGGAAAAATTGTAAAAAGAGCAGCAGATAGATTAGATGCACAAATGGATGACAAAGGTTATTTTCCGTTGGAACTGACTCGAACCACCTCACTGCACTACACCGCATTCATTTTGGATGCCTTCACCATCATTGCACAATTATCAGAAAATACGGATACTGATTTCTGGAAATTGCAAAGCAAATCAACAAAGAGCCTGGAAAAAGGGTATGAGGCGCTGTTCCCGCATTTGGCAGGAACAAAAGCGTGGACCTGGCAGCAAATAAAACCTTTTGCGATGCCCAATTCATTTCAACTGCTGCTAAAGGCAACCACAAAATACAACTGTACTAACTGTAAAGATATTATCAAAAAAAATGTGAAAGATTATGATTCCTTACTTTTGAACCTATTATAAAATATTTAAACCAAGTAATCTAACATGCTAAATTTCAGGGTTGACAACAAAATTGCATTAGTAACCGGGTGCAGCAGGGGCATAGGAATGGAAATTGCCATTGAACTGGCACAGGCAGGTGCTGATATTATCGGTGTATCGAATAGTTTGTCTGCAGCAGGCAGCGATGTGGCCAAAGCTGTTGAAGCCGCAGGCAGGAAGTTTTATCCTTACCAGGCTGATTTCACCAGCAGGGAGTCGCTGTATGCTTTTTTAAATAAAGTAAAGGCCGATCATCCCCGTATTGACATACTCATCAACAACGCAGGGCATATTATGCGGGAACCTGCGGCAACACATTCCGATGAATACTGGGATACCATCATCAACATCAACTTAGATGCACAATTTATAATCACCAGGGAATTGGGTAAAAGAATGATTGAGCAAAAATCTGGCAAGATAGTGTTCACCTGTTCGCTGCTGAGCTTCCAGGGTGGCATCAATGTGCCGGGCTATGCAGCCAGTAAGGGAGCAATTGCTTCTTTGTTGAAGGCTTTCGCCAATGAATGGGCGCAACATGGCATTACCGTAAATGGGGTGGCACCCGGCTATATCGCTACCGATAATACAACGGCTTTAAGGGCCGACCCTGAAAGAAGTAAGGCCATTTTGGCACGCATCCCGGCTGGCCGCTGGGGCGAAACTTCTGACTTGACGGGGGCTTATGTATTTCTTTCATCGCCTGCTTCCGACTATATAAACGGAACCATTATCACTGTGGATGGTGGGTGGATGGGAAGGTAGTTTTATCAATTAAGAATTAAAAATTAAGAATTATAAATTAAAAATCAGGAACGGCGAATATAGAAAGTGGAATAAAGAATTCGTGTAATAAGTGTAATCTATACAAATTCGTGACACAAATAATTATCAATAAAAATTAAAAATTGAGCAATGCAGATACGATTTCAAAACAGTCCAAAAGAAACCAGCCAGATGAATACGCAGCAACTGCGGGAAAATTTCCTGGTGCAAAACTTAATGCAGCCGGGTAAAATTGAGCTGGTATATTCCCATTACGACAGGATGATTATAGGCGGCGCAGTGCCGGCAGATGATGCCATCAGCCTGCCCAACGAAGATGAATTGAAAGCCAATTTCTTTTTGGAAAGAAGAGAGATGGGCATTATCAATGTGGGAGGAAAAGGAACGGTAAGCGCAGATGGCGTAGTGTACGAAATTGACAAACTGGAATGTGTTTACCTGGGAAAAGGTACCAGGGAGGTGAGTTTCAGCAGTAATGCAGCAGATGCACCTGCTCATTTTTATATCTTATCTGTACCTGCCCACCAGGCTTATCCTAATAAAAAAATGACAAAGGATGAAGCAGCACCGGTTAACCTGGGTGATATTTCCACTTCCAACAAAAGAACGATTTACAAATACATCCACAACGATGGTATTCAAAGCTGTCAGTTAGTAATGGGATTAACTACATTGGATGCAGGAAGTGTATGGAATTCTGTTCCGCCACATACACATACCCGCCGCATGGAAGCCTATTTTTATTTTGATGTGGATGCGGCCCAGCGTGTGATGCACTTTATGGGCGAGCCGCAGGAAACCAGGCACCTGGTGGTGGCAAACCATGAAGCGGCTATTTCGGCACCCTGGAGCATGCACTTTGGTGTAGGTACTGCTAATTATGGGTTTATCTGGGGCATGGCTGGTGAAAATAAAGAGTTTACCGATATGGATCCGCAGCCGGTTGCCGGGTTAAAATGATTGATAGAGGACAACGAGAACGTTTGCGTAAAAAATTGTTGATGGATACAGCTTTTATACCGGTATTATCCTAAACTTTACAAGCCCTGGTTGCATTTTGCTATAAAATACAGGTATTAGTGGTGCCTGTGTACCAGAAGTCTTATATATTATACATTCATAAAATTGAAAGAAAAATTAAATTGGTATGAGTAAGAAAGTAGTAACACTGGGAGAAATAATGCTGCGTTTGTCAACTCCTGACTTCAAACGTTTTGTACAGGCAGATACATTTGACATTACTTACGGAGGTGGCGAAGCCAACGTGGCAGCAGCATTGTGTAACTATGGTTTAAATGGCACATTCGTTACAAAGGTTCCCAATAACCCCATCGGGCAATCGGCCATCAATCACCTGCGCCGTTATGGTGTAGATACACAGTTTATCGCCAGGGGTGGCGACAGGCTGGGGATTTACTTTTTGGAAACCGGAGCATCCATGAGGGCATCACAGGTGGTGTACGACAGGTCAGGTGCTTCCATTGCGGATGTGGATGCCAGCGAATTTGATTTTGATACAATACTGGATGGGGCAAGCTGGTTTCATACAACAGGCATTACCCCCGCATTAAGCGATAAAGCCGCAGCCCTTACTGAAGCCGCATTAAAAGCTGCGAAGGCAAAAGGTATTACCACCAGCATTGACCTGAACTTCAGAAAAAAATTATGGAGTAAGGAAAAAGCAAGGGAAGTAATGACACAACTGTGCCAGTATGTGGATGTGTGCATCGGCAATGAAGAAGATGCTGACACCTGTCTTGGTTTTAAAGCAGCGAATACAGATGTTACAAAGGGTGAATTAAATCTTGACGGGTTTAAAGATGTGTTTCAGCAGATGAAAGCTAAATTCGGTTTCAAATTTATAGCTTCCTCTTTAAGAGAAAGCCATAGTGCAAGTGATAATGGCTGGAGTGCACTGGTATACGACGGTACTGATTTTTACCATACAAAGCAGTATAATGTGCGCATAGTTGACCGTGTGGGCAGTGGCGATTCATTTGCCAGTGGTTTGATATACGGATTGGTAACCGGAATGCCCATGCCCGAAGCAGCAGAGTTTGGTGTGGCAGCAAGTGCATTAAAGCATACCATCCCCGGTGATTTGAATCATGCTACCTTAAGCGATGTAAAAGATTTGATGAAGGGCGATGGAAGCGGAAGGGTACAACGGTAAATAAAGTTCAAAGTTAAAAGTTCAAGGTTGAAAGTTCAAGGTTCAAAGTTGAAAGTAAACGAACAGGTAACATGAACCACGAACTTTAAACTTTGAACCTGGTCCCTAACTTCAAAACTCAATACAATCATGATAATAGATACCATACAAAACGCATCAAAATATTTCTCAGTTCATCCACTGTTTCAGCAGGCCTTTGAGTATATACAGCAAAATGATATGGCCAATGCGGCAGATGGTAAATACGACATAGGTGAAGGGTTGAGAGCCATATTTTCAAACAAGCCCGGCATGGCAGCAGAAGCATCTGTAGCCAAATTTGAATGTCATAACCAGCATATTGACATACAGCTTTGTATCAGCGGTGTGGAAACCATTGGCTGGAAACCCAGGGAGAAATGTATTGCTGAAAACGGTGGCTACAACCCGGATAAGGATGTGCAGTTGTACCATGAGCAGCCGGATATGTTTTTTCAGTTAACCAACGGACAGTTTGCCATTTTCTTTCCCGAAGATGTGCATGCGCCAATGATAGGTGATGAAGAAATAAAAAAATTGGTAATAAAAGTAAAAATTTAAATGCAATGCCATGGCATTCATCACTTGCCCAGACATTTATGTCTGGGAAAAAAAATTAAAACATGAGTAAAACCAAACAGATAGCAGATGCAATCATCGCCCAGGGCATGCTGCCTTTGTATTTTAATGCCGATGAAACTGTGAGCCTTGATGTGTTAAGGGCTATTTACAAAGCAGGTGTTAAAGCTGTTGAATATACCAACAGGGGCGAAGCAGCATTGAGGAATTTCACAAAAATGGTTGCTTTAAGAAATACAGAAATGCCGGGTTTATTGCTGGGTGTGGGTACCATCAAAAACCTGGAGCAGGCAGAAGATTATATGGATGCTGGTGCAGATTTCCTGGTTAGTCCGGGTTTTGTAAAAGAAGTGGCTGATTATGCAGTGGGCAAGGATTTTTTTTATGCACCCGGATGTATGACACCGTCTGAAATTATCGCAGCTGAAAATACAGGGATAAAGTTCATCAAACTTTTCCCCGGAAATATGCTGGGCCCGGAATTCTTAAGCGGAATAAAGGATATCTTTCCAAAGCTGTTGTTTATGCCCACCGGCGGTGTAGATACCACCAGGGAGAATATTGAAGGCTGGTTTAAGGCTGGTGTTTGTGCTGTGGGAATGGGCAGCAAGCTCATCAGCAAAAAGTTAATGGAAGAAAAGGATTATGCAACAATAGAATCTGAAACAATAAAAGTGTTGGAATTAATTCAATCTATTAAAAAATAAATATGACCCAGCAAGCGATAGGTAAATACAGGTGGACCATTTGTGGCCTGGTATTTTTTGCCACCACTATTAACTACCTTGACAGAGCTGTTATAGCCATTTTGAAATCTCCGTTAACAAAAGAATTCAACTGGACGGAGACTGATTATGCCAATATTGTTATTGCCTTTCAGCTTTGTTATGCGATAGGTTTCCTTGGTGCAGGAAGATTGATTGATAAATTGGGTACAAAAATCGGGTATGCATTGGCTACGGTTGCCTGGAGCCTTGCTGCTATTGCACATGGCTTTGTTACCAATACAATGGGTTTCATGGTAGCGCGGGGAGCATTAGGCGTTACTGAATCCGGCAATTTTCCTGCTGCAATCAAAACGGTAGCAGAATGGTTTCCCAAAAAAGAAAGGGCATTTGCAACAGGGATATTTAATTCCGGCGCCAATATTGGGGCCATTGTAGCCCCGCTTACGGTGCCTGCCATTGCTGAAGCCTGGGGCTGGAAATGGGCTTTTATCCTTACAGGTCTTGTAGGTTTTATATGGTTGATTTTCTGGTTTGTTTTATATGAAGTACCTAAGAAGCATAAAAAGTTATCACAAACAGAATTAGATTATATTAACAGTGACCCGGAAGATGAAAAAGATACGGACGGTGTGGCCAAAAATATATCCTGGGTAAAATTGTTGACGTATAAACAAACCTGGGCATTTGCTATCGGAAAGTTTTTAACAGATCCAGTTTGGTGGTTTTACCTTTTCTGGTTGCCCGATTTCCTGGAAAAACAATACGGATTAACTGGTACAGCCAAATCTTTGCCGCTGGCATTGGCTTATACATTATCAACCATTGGCAGTGTATTTGGGGGATGGCTGCCCATGTGGTTCATCAAAAAAGGATGGGCTGTTTTCCGTGCAAGAAAAACATCCATGCTGATTTTCGCCCTGAGTATTTTACCGGTTGTTTTTGCACAATACCTCGGCAGTATCAATATGTGGCTGGCTGTAATTATTATCGGTTGCGCCATGGGCTGTCACCAGGCATGGAGCTCTAATATTTTTACCACGGTAAGCGATATGTTCCCTAAAACCACAACGGCATCCGTAACCGGTATTGGGGGTATGTTTGGTGCAGTTGGAGGAATACTGATAGCCAAAGGTGCAGGAAAATTATTCGACTATTATAAATCAATTGGCGAAAAGGATACCGGATATTTCATCATGTTTATCATTTGTGGTGTGGCCTATCTGCTGGCATGGATAATCATGCACTACCTGGTGCCTAAATTGAAGAAAATTGATTATTGATCATAGCTGTTAATTAGTATGCTGCCATTCAGTTCCTTTCATGCCTGTGCGGTAAAAAATACAGGCGCCATGCTTTTCTTGCTGGTGCTGTATTCCTGCTCAGCCAGAATACAAAAGCCCCCGGCAGCAGCTGAATTATTTGCTTATTGCGATGTGCAGGCCAAAAAAACAATTGCCGAAAATATTAACGGGAATAAATTACCGGTAATCATTGACAGTGGCAATAAGCATTGGACATACTTTGATATACATAACTGGCGCAGTGGTTTTTGGCCGGGCATTGAATGGTATCTCTATGAAGCCACAAAGGACGAATTCTGGAAAAAACAGGCAGCAGCTTCAACTGAAATGTTAAGTGGTATACTTGACAAACCGGTAGCCAATCACGACCTTGGGTTTCAGTTGTATTGCAGTTACGGAAACGGATACAGGCTCACTGGTAATCCTGCTTATAAACAAATATTGCTGAGGGCTGCCGATTCGCTGGCAAGGTTATACAATCCCAATGTGGGTACTATATTGTCGTGGCCTGGCAGGTACCAGGAATTGGGAACACCCCATAATACCATCATTGATAACATGATGAACCTCGAATTGCTGTTTTGGGCAGCAAAAAACGGAGGGGATAAAAAGCTGTACGATATTGCCGTAGAGCATGCAACTGTTACCATAAAGAATCATTTCAGGCCCAATTCCAGCACCTTCCATGTTTTGTTGTATGATAACAAAACCGGTAAAATGATTAAAGGAATAACCCACCAGGGCTTTGCCGATAACAGTATGTGGGCAAGGGGCCAGGCCTGGGCTATTTATGGTTTTACAATGAGCTACCGGGAAACTAAAAATACTGCATTTTTGCAAACAGCCATGAATGCATCCGATATTTACTTAAACCGGTTGCCCAAAGACCATATTCCCTACTGGGATTTTGATGACCCTGCCATACCCAATACCCCACGTGATGCTTCGGCTGCGGCCATTGTGGCTTCGGCCCTGCTGGAACTATCTGGTTTTTGCAATGATGTTGAGTTGAAAAATAAGTACAAAAATGCGGCAGTTGCCATGCTTAAAGAACTGTCGACCGAAAAGTATTTGAGCAGGGATGTCAATCATGCTTTTTTGTTGCATTCCACCGGTAATAAACCTGCTAAAAAGGATGTGGATGTGCCCATCATATATGCCGATTACTATTTTTTAGAAGCATTGCTTCGGCTGAAACAATGATCAGGCTGTCTTAGCCAGTCCGGCAAACTTATGCCCAGAGCCTTGACCAATATATCAATAGCAAGGCCTCTGAACATCAGCAATACACTGGTTTTAAAATCATGGAGACCGTAATACGATCTGTTTTACTCACCGTAACCCGGTATTCAACCAAAGACCCGTTTATAAAGAGTATAGAAGGCCGCAATAAAATAGTTTCATATCCTGCTGTCTTTTCGCAGCTGTTATACCGACGCTATTTATTAAATAGTCCAATCATTTCTAAGCTAATCCAAAGCAGGTCGGCATTATATTAACAATACTGACCGTAGCGTCAGTACCACAAGCAGTTGGACTAATTCGTATGTGTAATTGGTATTACCTGTTAATAATGTATGCTGCCGCAAATTATTGACAGGGGCAGGCAGTTATACCAAATGTCAACATCAGGGAAATCAGTATGCAAGGCTACCGCTGCGGACTTTACCCTGCACTGGAAATGTACTGCACAACAATAATGGCCCGCTGTAATAGAAAATGTATACAGCTAAATAAATATCCTGCTGTCTGAGCTGTAGTTCTCCCTGAATTCCTTGGGGGTGCAGCCTTTCTTCTTTTTAAAGATGCGGTTGAAATTGGAAATATTGTTGAACCCGCAGTTGTATGCAATTTCAGCAATTGAATTGGAGGTTTCAATCAGCATGCGTGATGCATGGCCCAGCCGCATTTCGGAAAGGCTCCCGATAAAGCTGATGCCGGTTTTTTTTTTAAAGAAGCGGCTGAAAGAAACTTCTGTCATATTGCTTGTTTTGGCCACTTCCGCAAGTGTGATTGGTTTGTCAAAGTGCTGGTTCATGTATTTGAGCGCTTCCTGTATGCGCCTGCTGTTGTGCGAAAGGCTTACATTGTTAAAAGAAGCCGTACTTAAACTGTGGCGGTTTCTTGAAAGTGACAGCTCATTCAGTATGGATAACAGTTCCAGTACAGAATCGAAACCCTGTTTCTGCTGCAATGTCATCAGCCGGGGGGCTATCTGTTCGGTAGCCTGACGGGAGAAAAGGATGCCCCTTGATGATTGCTCCAGCATATTGCGTATAAAACTGAGCTGGTTGCGGTGCAATAGTTTTTCATCAAAAAGGTCCTTGTGAAACTGTATGGTCACCTCCCTTATTTCTTTGCTTTTGCAATGATGTGTTTGCCATACATGGGGCAGGTTGCTGCCTACCAGTACCAGCTCCATGTCTTCTATCTCCGCCATATGGTCACCTATCACCCTGCGTGCCCCCGGCGCATTCATGATAAAATTCAGTTCCAGTTCATCGTGATAATGCAGCGGGAAATCGAAATCGGATTTGACCCTTGAAAAGAGTGTGAAACAGTCGCTGCTGGTGAGGGGGGTAATTTCTCTTAATATGTCTTTTGTCATTTTTTGTTTAAGGATTATTAAGATAAGGTTAAAAAAGTATCATAATACCATGTTGAATATTGAATCTTGCATAAGCGTAAGTACAAACAGTACAACGTGCAACAAGCAAATTGAAGGTAAAATTACGATAATGATTTGTGAAATCACCATAAGCGGATAAAAAAGTATTACTGGTGTGACTGATAACAATAGTAAATTTGTTGAAACAATTGCTGTATGATTCCTTTTTGTTTAACTGGTTTACTGTAACCGGTACAAGGTTGGTTATATCATTTTCAGCTGAGAAAATCAAACAGATGCTGTCACCGGGATTGTATTGTACGATAGCAGTAATGATGAGTGTTTCGTTTATTAACGCAGCAAATGCTCAGGCAGATATGCCTGCTGACAAAGCCGCATCAGCAGAAACAATACATCTTTACCGCAATCTTAAAAAATTAACTGCTAAAGGTTTTTTGTTTGGTCACCAGGATGACCTGGCTTATGGTGTGGGCTGGCAATACAAAAATAAAAGGAGTGATGTAAAGCTGGTTACTGGTGATTACCCCGCAGTATATGGATGGGACCTTGGACATATTGAATTGCCGGGCAATAACTATAATATTGACAGTGTGCCTTTTAACAAGATGCGGAAATTTATCCGGCAGGGCTACAAAAGGGGCGGCGTAATTACCATTAGCTGGCATGCAAAAAGTCCGCTTGGTGCAGCAGCCGGAGCTTGGGACACCACACATGGAACGGTGGCATCCATACTGCCAGGTGGAATCAATCATGAATTGTATAAGAGCTGGCTGGATAAAGTGGCTGATTTCCTTTCATCGTTGAGGGGAAAGCATGGTGTAAAAATACCCATTCTGTTCCGTCCTTTTCATGAGTTAACGGGCAACTGGTTCTGGTGGGGCAGAACAGCTTGTACTGATGCTGAATTCAAAGCAGTTTGGCGCTTTGTTTTAACTTATCTTAAAGAGGTAAAGCAACTGCACAATCTCCTCTATGTGTACAATACAGCCGACTTCAGCACAGCAGAGGATTTCCTTGCAAGGTATCCGGGTGATGATATGGTGGATATGATCAGCTTCGACAGTTACCAGTATAGCGACCCGTTAATGGATAACAGTTTTTTAAACACAACGGAGCATAGGCTGGCATTGCTGGACAGCATTGCCACTGCAAAGCATAAGCTGGCGGCTTTTGGCGAAACGGGGTATGAGGCCATTCCTTATCCAAACTGGTGGACGGATGTGCTGCTGAAAGCGATTGGCAATCATACAATATCCTATGTGCTGCTATGGCGTAATAAAGGCTATCACGAAGGGATGAAAAAAATGCATTATTATGTACCTTACAAAGGGCAGGTTTCTGCTGAGGATTTTAAAAAATTTTACAGCATGCCGCAAACCCTTTTTGGTAAAGATGCAAAAGCACTGAACTTGTATGGTAATGAGTAAGCGGAAAGAATACGCAGCCCTCCGCAGTTGAGGCGCAGGGCAGCAACGATTGATTACCGGTAAAACGTAAGTATATTGGCAGTATAACTTTTTAAAAAACCAGGATGAAGCTTACATTTATTGATATAAGTATTGTACTCCTTTATCTCATCACTATGCTGATGGTGGGATGGTTTTTGCGGAAAAAAGCCCGCCAGAATAAGGAAAGTTACCTGATGGGTGGTAAAACGCTGCCCTGGTACATGCTTGGCCTCAGCGATGCGTCTGATATGTTCGATATCAGCGGTACTATGTGGATGGTGGCACTTTGTTTTGTATATGGCCTCAAAAGCATCTGGATACCCTGGCTATGGCCCGTGTTCAACCAGGTGTTTATGATGATGTTCCTGAGTAAATGGCTCAGGCGCAGCAATGCCAATACCGGTGCCGAATGGCTTACCACAAGATTTGGCAGCAGCGGCCCGGGTGTAAAAGGCTCGCAGGTCATCATCATTGCTTTTGCATTGATTGGCTGTCTTGGTTTTTTGGCTTATGGCTTTGTTGGCCTGGGTAAGTTTATCGAAATATTCATTCCATGGGATGTAGTAAAGGACTATATGCCCTTCAGTTTATCCCCGGCTTATGTGCCGCATTTTTATGGTATCGTGTTTACCCTCTTTGCCATGTTTTACTCCATCATTGGCGGTATGCACAGTATTGTGCTGGGTGATGTAATTAAGTATGCCATCATGATTATTGCTTCCATAGCCATTGGCGTAATTGCCATGCAGCACCTGCACGGGCAAAAGCTGAATGTGCCTGATGGATGGAGCAATCCCTTCTTTGGCTGGAAGCTCAACCTCGACTGGAGTGCAATTGCTGCGGATGCCAATAAAAAAATTGCCAGTGATGGTTTCAGCCTTTTTGGTTTGTTTTTTATGATGATGCTGCTGAAAGGTGTGTTTGCCTCACTTGCAGGCCCTGCACCCAATTACGATATGCAAAAAGTACTGAGCACCAGGTCGCCAAAAGATGCCAGCAAAATGACGGGCTTTGTAAGCATCGTACTGCTGCCTGTGCGCTATACCATGATCACCGGGCTTACGGTACTGGCACTGCTGTATTATAACCAGCTGTACCTTAAAGGGCCTGATGGGGTGACTGATTTTGAACGGATACTGCCTGCCACCATCAATAATTTTTTACCCATCGGTGTGCTTGGCCTTGTATTAACCGGTTTGCTGGGAGCATTTATGGGCACTTTCAGCGGTACATTAAATGCTGCGCAAGCTTATATTGTAAATGATATTTATCTGAAACACATAAACCCGGAAGCCAGTAATAAAAAAATTATTTCAGCTAACTATATAACCGGAATTGTTGTTGTGACGGTGGGTGTGGCATTTGGTTTTATGGCCAGCAATGTAAATGAGATACTGCAATGGATTGTGGGCGGATTGTATGGAGGGTATGTGGCAGCCAATTGCCTTAAGTGGTACTGGTGGCGCTTCAACGCAAGTGGTTTTTTCTGGGGCATGGCTGTGGGTATTGGCGCTGCATTGCTGATGCCCTATGTAACCACGGGTTTGCCGCTGTACTGGTGGCCGCTTTTATTTGTACTGTCGCTGGCCGGCTGTATCATTGGTACTTATGCCTCACCGCCAACCGGTATGCAGGTACTCAAATCATTTTACACTACGGTGAGGCCCTGGGGCTTCTGGAAGCCGGTGCATGAACAGGTGCTGCTGGACGACCCTTCATTTACCGGCAACAAAAATTTCAGGCTGGACATGCTGAATGTGGTACTCGGTATCATTGCACAGCTATGCCTCACCATACTGCCTATGTACCTGGTATTGTGGATGAAGCTGCCTTTTTTAATAACAGTGGCGATACTTATCATTATTATTCTGATACTTAAAAAAACCTGGTGGAATAAACTGGAAAATTAAAATTAGTTGTATGCATAAAAGTTTTTATAACAGGCTGCAGTTGCTTGAAAAAGAGTATGAGGGTTTGGTGCAGCGTACCAACCTGCCGGAGGATACCGGGAACGGAGTATACAGCCGGTATATCCATCCCGTACTTACGGCAAAGCATATACCTTTATCGTGGAGGTACGACCTGAACGAGGAACACAACCCTTACCTGATGGAAAGGTTTACAATCAATTCAGTACTGAACGCAGGCGCTATCAAATGGAACGGCAAATACCTGATAATGGCCAGGGTGGAAGCGGCAGACCGCAAATCATTTTTTGCAGTAGCTGAAAGCGCCAATGGTATTGATAATTTCAGGTTTTGGGATTACCCGGTAATGATGCCGGAAACAGATATCCCTGATACAAATATTTACGACATCCGCCTGGTGCAGCATGAAGATGGCTGGGTGTACGGTCTTTTTTGTACTGAACGCAAAGATCCCCAGGCACCGCACGGAAACCACTCGGCTGCTGTGGCACAATGCGGTATTGCCCGAACAAAAGATTTTTTGTCCTGGGAAAGATTGAGTGATCTTGTTACGCCTTCTCCCCAGCAACGGAATGTGGTGCTGCATCCCGAATTTGTTGACGGGCAATATGCTTTTTATACCCGGCCGCAAGATGGTTTTATTGAAGCAGGATCGGGTGGTGGCATCGGTTTCGGACTGAGCAGCACCATTGAGCATGCACATATCAGTAAGGAGATTGTGATTGACCCCAGGGTGTATCATACTATTTCAGAGGCAAAAAATGGTCTTGGCCCTGCACCTATAAAAACTGAACGGGGCTGGCTTCACCTGGCGCATGGGGTGCGTAACACGGCTGCGGGACTGCGGTACGTATTGTATATGTTTATGACCGACCTGAATGACATCACCAGGATAACCCACAAACCGGCAGGTTATTTTATGGCGCCGGAGGGTGAGGAAAGGGTGGGCGATGTATCCAATGTATTGTTCAGCAACGGGTGGATAAAGGATGAAGATGGTACGGTATTTATTTATTACGCCTCCTCCGATACAAGATTGCATGTGGCAGTGTCTTCTGTAGGTCAGTTGCTGGATTATGTAACGAATACTGCAGCTGATGGCTTCAGTTCGGCTGAAACAGTAAAGACGCTGAAACGGCTGATTGATAAAAACCAGGCAGTGGATACGGTATTGCTGTTTGCTGATAACATGGATAAAAATTGACTGCAAGATGGTACTGCCTGCTGATCATACAAACCAGTTGCTTCATGTGTACAGGGTGCAATTGCTGGCTGAGTGGAAAGCAATACTCAGTTACTGGATGCAATATACCGTTGATGAAGCCGGCGGAGGTTTTCTGGGATCTGTAGACAACCAGAATCAGCCTGTACCGGGTGCTGCCAAGGGGCTGGTAATGCACAGCCGCATTCTCTGGGCTTTTTCGGCAGCGTATATTTTTTTTAAAGACGGGGCTTATCTTGCCACAGCTAAAAAAGCATTTGATTTTATCTGTCAGCATTTTTCAGACAGGGAACATGGCGGCATGTATTGGTCGGTGGATGGTGAATGCAACAGGCTGGATGGTAAAAAGCAGGTGTATGGCCAGGCATTTTGCATCTATGGCATGAGTGAATATTATAAGGCCTGTGGCGACCCCATGGCGTTGAATATTTCAATTGAACTGTTTCAATTGATTGAGCAGCACAGTTACGATACAGTGCAGGGTGGTTACCTGGAAGCATTTTCAAGGGAATGGCAGGTGATGGATGACCTGAGGCTGAGTGATAAAGATGCGAATGAAAAAAAAACTACGAATACCCATCTGCATGTGGTTGAAGCCTACGTCAATTTATACAGGGTGTGGAAGAATGCGAAGCTGAGCGAACGTATTGAAGGACTGCTGGAACTGTTTGGCAAATACATCATTGACCAACAAACGGGACATCTTCATTTGTTTTTTGATGAGCAATGGAATAATAAGGAAACCCTCATTTCCTACGGACATGATATAGAAGCGGCCTGGCTTTTGCAGGAATGTGCTGAAGCGGTTGAAAACCGGCAGTATATTGAGCAGTACAGCCGCCTGGCAATTTTTATCGCTGATGCGGCAGCAAGGGGGCTGGATGCCGATGGCGGTTTATGGTATGAGTATTTTGCAGGAACTGGTTATCTTGTTAAGGAGAAGCACAGCTGGCCACAGGCAGAAGCAATGATTGGCTTCATGAATGCATATGAGCTGTCGGGTAAAGACAAATACCTGCGCCAATCGCTTAACAGCTGGGCATTTGTACAGCATCACCTGCTCGACAGTGTACATGGTGAATGGTTTTGGGGTGTAAAGGAAGACTACCGTATCATGGAGGGGCAGGATAAGGCCGGCTTCTGGAAATGCCCGTATCACAACAGCCGGGCCTGTATGCAAATCATCAGCCGTATTGATAAAATGAGTTAACTTGACCAATTAAACGGAAAAAATCTTCTGTATGAAAAAAATATTGTTACTGCCTTTACTAATCTGCTGTATGTCGATGATAACTGCTAAGAAAAAAAAGATTGTCTTTTTCGGGGATTCCATTACGCAAATGGGGGTAAACAAGGGCGGCTATATCGACAGGATACAGGCTGCCCTCAACGACAGGAATATGCAGGATAAGTATGAACTGGCTGGTGCCGGTATTGGTGGTAATAAAGTGTATGACCTTTACCTGCGGATGGAGCAGGATGTACTGGACAAGAAACCTGCCATTGTGGTGATTTATGTGGGCATCAACGATGTGTGGCACAAAACATCCCATGGCACAGGAACGGATATTGACAAGTATGAAAAATTTTATGTGGCCATCATTAAAAAGCTTCAGGCCAGAAAAATAAAAGTTGCGGTATGCACACCAACGGTAATTGGTGAGAAAAAAAGCGGTGCTAACCCGCAGGATGCCGACCTGGATGCCTACTCCGCTGTAATACGAAAGCTGGCAGGTTCCATGGATTGTACCCTCATAGACCTTCGCAAGATTTTTGCAGACTACGAACTGGCTCATAACCCTGAGAATAAAGAGTCGGGGATACTTACCACCGACCGTGTACATTTGAACGACATGGGAAACCAGCTGGTGGCAGATGAAATGATGAAGGCACTGGGGTTTTTGTAAACGGCTGGCAGTTCTTTTATTTTTTTGAGATATAGCAGGGAGGTGCCAATAAAGATTTGACATCGGTTAGAAATATGCAATTTCTGCAACGCCTGCCTTAATTACCTTCCAGTTTTGTATAGCAACTCCTAACCCATTTTCAATATCCCATGTGCAGTCAAACTCAATGCCCATTGTCCCTTCTGTACAGTTTTTTTTATTCTGAATATGAACGATGGCAGGAGTAATATATGGTTTTAACTTTTCAGGAGTTGTTGGTATTGGCAAATTTTTTTCAAGCTCTTTTTCACTGATACTGCCATGCATTGACCAGCCCTCTTTATAGTCAGGCCGGGAGCTTTTATAAAAGTCAAAAATCTTTTGGATGATTTCCGGCATCAGGGAATCTTGCCTGGCAATAAAGCCGTCCAGGTTTTTCTTTTGTGTATCACTGATTGAATCCTTTGTATCCCGGAAAAGTACTTCCACTGTAGTATCAAATGCGTTGAATCTGGCGGTCAGCTTGTATTCATTACCTGTTATGTCAATCATATCCTCTTTGTTATTGCCTTGCTGATACTTTGAATATTTTTCACTATCCTGGGTGCAGGCATTGAGGAATAGTACGAAAATGATAAATGGAATCCGGAGCATGGGATAATTAATTATTATTTATGTCAGTTTAAAATGAAGAGGATATGACAAGAACTCTTTTTTGAGCCGGGGTCTCATGCCAGCGCACATAGCCACGCTATGAAGACCCCGTCGGAACGAAAAAGTTGCTTCATGGATCGTATGGCTTATGAGAGTAGTAATACCGGAAATCTATTGATGAGTCCTTTACTAATATGAACCCATTGACAGAATAATTCTGCATTTGATTGGCTATCATTTTCCCTCCTGAAGCATCAAATGTAATAAAATGATTTTTATAAATGACATTATATGTGATACGGTGCATTTCAATTGAAGTATCTAAAATCGTTTGAATTTTAATTAAACTATCATTTTCATGAGCTACCAAGTATATTGATGAATCACTTTTTATGACTGAATAAAGATTTGCGTCTTTTATGAATGTATAAATTGGAATTGAGAAATAAGCTTTTCTTTCCGAACTTCCGTAACGAGGAAGTGCCAATTTGTGAATACTGTCTGCAAGATTTCTATAATAGGGAATGGGAGAAGGAGTAACTCCAGGATGTTGAAAAAGTTGTCTTAGCTTTAACGCATCAGTATCAGAAACTTCTTTCAGTTCTGTTGGGTCAGATATGCTTCTGAAAGCAGGCGAAATTTCATAATTCCCTTCTTCAGCTATGTAAAATCTGTTGTTAAATTTTATAATTTGTCTTGGGCCATCAGACCAGGTTACATAAGTTTTTTTAGACCATTTATTATAAAAGAAAACTAGAAACCCATAAGAACCTATGTGATTTGCATATATAGTATAAGCTGAATCTTGTAATAATGGCCAACTATTCACTGGCCACTGCAAATCTTTTATTAGATATTTTCTTTTCTGAATTTGAAAACTATTAATACAGTAGAATTCATATTTGGGATACCCCAGTAAGTCGGGGTCGTTTTTAGTGAAGAAGATTGTATCGTTGGAAGTATACAAATTAGAAATTGGAAAAATACTCAAAGAATCTTCAATTTTCTTATTTCTTGTAAAAGTCGAATCAAATACTGCTATTTTTAAATTTTCTTGAAGACATAAATAATAGCCAGAAGTATATGCGATGTCTCTAATCACTGTGTCCACTTGAAGTTGAGCATAAGAAACTCTATATGGATTTCCACTAAATGTTTCTTTTTTTCTTGTGGTGCAGGAAATAAAAAAAAATAGGATGCTATAAAGTATAAGTCTGCTCATTGCAATTTCAGCTAATACCAAATTGAATTATTTAGCAGACCAAAATAAGTCTGAAAATATATAATTATATCTGCAAATGCTTTTCACATCGGTGCTGGTTAATGTTTTAGAAATAGTGAACACAAATTCCTGGAGTTCTGGAATTGTGTTGAAAAATTCATTGGTGAATTGTCTTTTAAATTTTGCCCATATCTTTTCAGCGGGGTTTAGTTC
>JANMIG010000047.1:0-48621 GCA_031375675.1 Chitinophagales bacterium | reverse complement strand
GAACTAAACCCCGCTGAAAAGATATGGGCAAAATTTAAAAGACAATTCACCAATGAATTTTTCAACACAATTCCAGAACTCCAGGAATTTGTGTTCACTATTTCTAAAACATTAACCAGCACCGATGTGAAAAGCATTTGCGGATATAATTATATATTTTCAGACTTATTTTGGTCTGCTAAATAATTCAATTTGGTATTAATAATCCCCCTGTTCTGCTGGCTGCATTAACTGTATTACACTATCTCACCCGTTAACCTGCTGGCATTGCCGGCATTTGTTACACTAGTACAAACGAGTGGGTTGACTATAAACCAACAACCCGCCGGAAATCCAGCGGGTTGTTGAATATTTTACGAAACTTTAATTAGTAGCTCCACAAATCCTGCTCATAATTGAAGATGGTTTCTTTAATATTCTCACCTTCCAGCAGTTGAAGAATCCTGTTGTCTTTGAAGCCGGGATAAAACTCCAGTTCAGTATCGTATGGATTATTGATGGTACTTTTTATGATACGACCATAAAACATACGGCTTTCAAACAATTCTTCCCAACTCATTCTGGCACCAAAGTTTTTACCATTATACACTTCATACTTTGAGAATATAGGCCGCATGTCCGGGTAATACACCCAGAATATTTCTTTAGGACCAAGATTTACACCTGTAGAGGTTATTACATCCTTGATTGGCGCTATCCCGAGTATCCTCCAGAAAAGGCGTGAGCTTTCTTTGTCGAAAATTACTTCTTCCTTAATGCGGAACCTGTAAAAGGAATCAAGGTTAACTTCTGCTACAACGTCCTTATAACCTGTTACTACGCCATTGGAGTCGTAGATAGGTACTGATACTTTTCCTCCTGAAATCTTTTCAGCCACTTGTGCTTTTGTGAGTGGTGTGGTAAAACGATCATCAATTGCATCAAATACTGTAACCTGGTCATCCTGTATTGCTTTAAACAATATTGAGATAAAGCGCTGGTTGCCATTATTCTCATTTGCCGAATAGCGGAAGGGCTGGTTTATTTTTTCCCTCGTATCAATTTCCCGCCATATTTTATGCCTGAACACCGCATCATCAGCCCTCAGGTGCTCGTATGCCAATGGGGTACGATCCTTTATTTCCTTTGTATCAACTGCTTCATCAGGACGCAATGATTTTTTTACAAAAGGAACCGGCAAACTGTCTATAGCAGCAGGTGCCGGAGCTACAGCGGCCACCGCTACGGTATCCGCCTTGGCTGTTTGAACCTTGGCCTTGGTTTTGGTTTTGGTTGTTTTACGGGTAGTAGCACGCTTGGTAGCTGTACGCTTTCCCTTTTGTGCATAACTTACCCCGGAAAATACTCCCAAACAAAGTACAAGCAGCAGGTATCTGAAAAAATGCTTCTTCATGTGCATTGAAATTTAATATTAATATAAAGAATATGCAGGTGGGTTCTGGATGGTTCTCACTGTTCCATCCGGGCCCTGAACCTTAACGTTGTCGAATATCACTGATGAACCTGGCTGGCATTTGTTAATCAATCCGCTCATCGAACTGATGTTTCCGCCTGAAAAATTACCCTGTTCCGGCCTTGTAAAACCAGCCCCTGTAAAGTAAGCTGTACCACTCAGTACACTGAACTTAGCATCAAAATCGAAATTCTCCAGGTCAGCCCTTATGAATTGCTGTGCCTTGAACACAACAGACTGCATACGAGGAGTACCAGGCCCTACTTTCACAATTGGATCAGGTATGCGCTTGATACGAAAATCAAATGAGCTTGTTTTGCCATCAGCAGTAACGGTAATAGTAGCTTTACCAACACTTGATACAGTTACCACCCTGTTAGAGCCTGAACCACTGATAGAACCACCACTCATAGATACTGAAGTTTTATCCCAGCCAGTAGGCGAACCAATAGTTACCGGGTTAGGAACACCGATGTAAAACACATTCATCTTATCCAGCATCACCGCAGCTCCACCTGGTGTACCTACTGTATATTCCACTTCCTTGGTTTCTGTTTTTGAGTTTCCGTTTTGGTCAACATAAGTTACCGTAACCGCCACTTTGTGAGCGCCTCCACCATTGGCCTGAAACTTATAAGTTCCCACGCCATTCTCCGCTGCTACACCTGCCCCGTTGATGGAGATTTTAGGAGCAGCTTTTGAACTGTAAGAACCTACACCGGCAGTGATTGTAATTTCCTGACCGGGCATTACATAGTTGGAACTCTGACCAACGAGAATGGCTGCCTGATCCATAATTACTTTTACCTGACCTACCTGGTTGTGACAAAATGTTACCACCTGGCTTTCGGCATTCTTTACGTTGTTTTGAAACTTGCTCAATAAAGTTAGTGCAGCCACTGTAGGTGTCATGTGGAAATATCCGGTTGTGAAATCCTTCGCTTTCCCATCCTGACCAATTACAGGATCTGCATTTACAGCCAAAGTCTTATCAAACTCTGTCTTAATCATTGGGTCAATGTTCAGCATTGCATCACGGTATGCTTTTAATTTTGCTTCTAATTCTGCCCCCCTGTTTTTTCCACCTTCACCATTTCCAAATAAACGTGTTGCTGCTTCCAAATCATCTTCTTTTCCCAAGGGTTGTTCAGGACTTTTTCCTGCCGCCACTTTCAGTTCTTCCTTCAAACCGTCTAAATATGTATTTAATTCGTCTGAGAGTTTTTTTGCCTGCTCAGCCTTGGGTGCCCAAATTTTTGCTTTTTCTGCTGATTGGGGATCTTTTAATTTTTCTTCGAATGAGGAAAACAAAGTACTGTTTGAGCCATCAATACGTGTATTTGAATCCGTCAAACTTTTATCTACCACTTTAAAGGCGTTAAGAATTTCGCTTGATACGTTTAGTGCCAGCAGCGCTGTAAGCACCAAATACATCAGGTTAATCATCTTTTGCCTGGGCTCTTTAGGTAAAGCCATAACTTATTTTCTATTTAATATTGTTAGTTGAATATTGTTTGGGAGTATAAAGCACCGCAATTACCTGCCCTGCATAGCATTAAGCATATTGCCGTACACCTGGTTCAGTTTACCAAGATTGCTGGCCAATGTGCTGATCTGCTCTTTTGCCTTAGTGGCATCATCCACACTGCTCATCATGGCTTTGCTTGCCTCGTTCAACTGGCCGTAGAAGCTGTTCAGGCTCTTCAGGTGATTGTTGCTTTCTTTCAGTTCCAACTCGTAAATAGTATTAAGAGAAGATAAGTTTTTAGTTAATACCTGTACCTGCTCATGAAACCCTTTAGCACTTTCTGATGCATTGTTGAAAGAAGACATCGTGTTGGCACTGGCGGTAAACGCTGTAGCCATATTGCCAATTGCAGCCGTTGCTTCTTTTGTTTTTGCACTAAAATCACCGGTAGACTTTACCACATCACCTACTTCGCTCATACCTGTTACTGTAGTTCCCAGTTTTTGAAATCCTTCGCCCAGTTTCTTAAGATTTGCTGGTGTAATATCAGCTTCCTGCAGCATTTTATCCATACTGTTTAAAGCCGGGTTGCCCATTGGCACTGCCTTAACAGCACCTTCATAATCTTCCTTAACTGGTGGAAAGGCTATGTATAAAATACCGTACAGTAAAAAGATGACCGCTTCAGTGTACAAACCAATCTTTAACCACAAATCGGCTGAAGGCGTATGAAGAATTTTTTGTAACGCACCATATATTACTGCTGATGCAGCTACAGAAACTGCTACGTCCATCCATTTGCTAATTTTTGACGGAATTTTTACTGACATAATTTTTTAAATTTTAAAAGATTTACTTTGAGGGTTATTTGAAGTTTAGTTTACACAATAGTTTACTGCTTCTGCTGAAAAATTCCAGCAGCGATTCAGATAAGATAGTTAGTTAGTGGAAAAGCGGCTTTTACTATTTCTTGCCACCTTTTTTCTTCTGCGCAGGTAAGTCAATTACGCAACGGAATCCGATATAAGATTTTGAAGTATCCTGGTACTCATAATTACGTGTACCGGTCTGCAAAAAGTAACCTACATCTTTCCAGCTGCCGCCACGTGTAACTTTACGCTTCATGCGTGGAGGATCTGTATCCTTTGCGTTCCAGCGGATATCGGGGTTCATGTCATGCTGAAAATTGTATCCGCCTTCGTAGTATAATGATGATGTCCATTCTGCAACATTACCAGCCATGTTGTACAAACCAAAATCATTTGGCCAGTATGCATCAGCCCTTACGGTGTAAAAACCACCGTCTTCAGGATAATTGCCACGGCCTGGTTTAAAGTTTGCCAGCAAACAGCCTTTTTTGTTCCTCAGGTAATATCCACCCCATGGATAAGGGGCTTGTGAGCGGCCACCACGTGCAGCGTACTCCCACTGTGCCTCAGTTGGCAGGCGGAAATCAGACTCCGGTGTACGCTTCTTAGATTCCAGGAATGAATTAAGATAATGCGTTCTCCATTCGCAGAAAGCAGTGGCCTGCTTCCAGCTAACACCTACTACAGGGTAATTACCAAAAGCCGGGTGGTTGAAATAACGCTTGGCCATCGGCTCGTTGTATGAATAAGCAAAGTCTCTTATCCAGCACAAAGAATCCGGGTATACTTTAATATCTTTTTTAATGATGAACTTACCACGGGGTACAGAAGCATTCTCCAGTTTGGCTGCTTCCTTGTAGTCAAAGATTTCTGAATGGTATACAATCTTGTTGGCATCCAGTTCTTTTTTACCAAAAATGCGGTTATCAGGAGTAACAATCAAAGCGTCAATTTTTTCCAAAGTTGCCTTATCACCCCACTTGATTGTTTTTGCCTTAGTCCAGTCAACTGACTCGTTGCCATCCTGCCCCTGCTTTACAAAGCCCATCAGTTTTGCTGCAATAGAATCACGTACCCAATTGGTGAACTGCCTGTATTCGTTATTGGTTATTTCCGTAGCATCCATCCAGAAGCCATTGATAGAAACCTGCTTATTACGGGCTGTATATGCATAATTTACATCTTCGTCACTTGGGCCCATGTGGAATGTTCCTGGTGGGATATATACCATACCGGGAGGTTTTGGAAGACTCCAGCGGGAAGCAGGAGCAACGCCATGCAACTGACCATCTTTGGGTAAGGAACTACCCTTGCTGCCGGCTTTGCCACAGCTTGATAATGCTACGATAGCAGACACCGCTATCAGGGAGAACGACAAGTTCTTCATTGTTTTTAACTTTGGAGATATTGAACAAATATAAGGCATATTTTGAATTATCGTCATTTTCAAGTAGTTTCTGCCGATTATTTTTTGACTGTAATCACGGCGTGTAAAGAGGAAAACGGCTTTTAGAGAGTATTATTGTGTACTCATTGCTAAATTTTGCGCTGCCTTTGCCTGGTACAGCAAATCAGCAATATCTGAGGCTGGTTCCCGGCAGGTATTATTACGGCAAAGGTAAAATGCCGTACCCTGGTGGCCAAATTTGCCTTTAAGCAGTGGCATTTCAGGGTTTTCGGCTCCCAAACTCTGCATAACCGTGGCGGGCAGGTAATGCCGCAAAATGGCATCCCTCTGAAGGACATATCCGCCTCCGGCCACCACCACTTCATTGATACCAACCACCTGGCCCAGCACAAAAGATGCCCATACAGCAAATGAATTGGGGTGCTTGATTACAGCCTGCAACAACCCGTTTGTGTTGGAAACAGCCCGCTGATGCCATTCAGGTTTATCAAAAACTATACCCAAATAGGCCAGGTTCTGCGCCATGATACTGTTGCCTGATGGAGTGGCTCCATCATACACTTCTTTTTTGCGCACCAGCACATCCGTTTGAGAGATGCCGGTAAATAAAAAAAAGCCGCTGTCTGTGTCGCTGAATTGTGCTTCCACATGGCTAACAAGGTCACGGGCTTTTATAAGATAATCCTGGTTGGAAGTAAGCTCCTGCAGGTGTATGCAAGCCTGTACCAGGTATGCATAATCGTCCAGGAAAGCCGGGTATTTGGCTGTATTTTCCTTAAAAGTATGGTACATGGCCACCCCGGTTTCATCCACCCGGAAGTTTTTCCACAAAAAAGCAAAGTTTTCTTCTGCCATGGCAGCATACAGCCGGTTACCAAACACCCCGGCAGCCTTGCATAAGGCCGTTATGGCCAATGCGTTCCAGCCCAGCAATATCTTATCATCTGTTTGCGGCCGGATGCGCTTATCCCTGGCTTCCATTAATGTAGCCAGGCAATGCTCCATTTTTGTTTCAAAAACTACTGCATTTAACTGCCTGGTGCGGCAAAATTCATCTGCCTTTACCAATGTACGCAGAATGTTTACCCCTTCCCAGTTGCCGGTATCGGTCACATCAAAAAAATCGCAAAAAATGGGAGCGTCCTCCCCCAGCAGTTCCGTTATTTCCGCCCTGCTCCATACATAAAATTTACCCTCCACCCCTTCGCTGTCGGCATCCAGTGCTGCATAAAACCCGCCCCCGGGAGCGGTCATTTCCCGGCTCAAAAACCCGATTGTTTTTTCTGCTGCCTTTTTGTAATAATTGTTTTTTGTAACAGCATAAGCATCGCAAATGGTTACCAGCAATAAAGCATTGTCGTACAGCATTTTTTCGAAGTGCGGGGCCAGCCATTCATTATCGGTGCTGTAGCGGGCAAACCCGCCACCAGCCTGGTCGTACAAGCCGCCCTGCAGCATTTTGTCAATTGACAGCAATGCGTGACTGAGCGCCTTATCATTACATGTAAAATGATGGTATTGCAGCAACCAGTTAATGCTGAAGGTTTGCGGAAACTTGGGGGCAGTGCCAAAGCCGCCCCAGGTTGTATCAGCAGACTGAACCAGGTTGTTAAAAATAGTATGGCAATCTGCTGCTGTAAATGCCGCCGCATCGCTCCCGTCTATGGTTTTTCCGAAATTCCCTGCATCTGCAATATGCGCCGTAAGATTATCTGCCTGTGCTTCAATCTCTGTTCTGCGTTCCCTCCAGGCCTGTGCCACGCCATGCAGCACTTCCTTCCACGAAGAGCGGTTGTAAGCCCTCACGGGAGGAAAATAAGTACCTCCATAAAACGGCTTTGTTTCAGGGGTTAAAAATACATTGAGCGGCCAGCCCCCGCTGCCCGATATGGCCTGCACCGCATCCATGTAAATGTGGTCAATATCAGGCCGCTCCTCCCGGTCAATCTTTATGTTGATGAAGTGCTTATTCATCACTTCAGCAGTGGCTTCATCTTCAAAACTCTCCCTTTCCATTACATGGCACCAGTGGCAGGCAGCATAGCCAATGCTCACCAGGATTACTTTTTCTTCTGCCTTTGCCAATTGTAAAGCTTCCTCTCCCCAGGGGTACCAGTTTACCGGGTTGTGTGCATGCTGCAGCAGGTAGGGGCTGTTTTCGCTGATTAAATTATTTGTATGCTTGTGCTCCATCAAAGGCAAGTTACGGTTTATACCAATTACACATAGGAATTTGTCCAACTGTTTGTGGTAAAATGCCGACCTACTTTGGATTAGCTTAGAAATGATTGGACTATTTAATAAGTGCGTCGGTATTAGTTATTTGCCCTGCCGCATTTACTGCAAAAAAGTACAAATATGGGCTTGGAGTGTTATTTAACCTGCACGATATTTTACTGCACCACAGTTTATCAGCATTATGTCACCGGAGTTGCTTTCAGGGCAGCTTGCTGTAAAAATAATCCTTATAATTGCCTTTTAAATGACGTGGAATCACCCGGCAACTAAGCCCTTCTTCAGCCCTGCGCTTTTCGATATTGATAACAAAATACTCCGATTGTCCCGGCTGCAATTTTTTAGATATCCGGCTCAAAACAGACTGACCACCGGCACCTGAAAAATTGAGTTCAAAGCTGCCGGGTTCGCTGCCGGCATTGTGCAGCCTGAAAACATAATGGCCTTTTGCCTGCCCGCTGTATTGCAGGGTGTAATACAACGGATACAATGATGATGCGCCCTGGCAACGGTAATTGCTGTAAGGCTTCCAGGCAGTATCTAACCTGCTGCGGTGATAAAAATAACATTCCCATATTTTTTTCTTGTCCCTTGTTACCTCAGCGGCATAATTGGCACCGCCTGTACAAATCAATATGTTTCCTGTATTTGTTTCAGATGCATAGCCCTCTTTGCCTGCAATGCCTTCCGGGTATTTACGGGCTTTTACTTCGTACTGCCAAACCAGTGCCCACCTTTGTGAAACCTTATTGTAGCTGAATTGCATTATTGATGGATTTAACACAGCCGGACTTTCGGTATCCTCCTTTTCAATAATATTATTGTTATAAATCAGCAACTGGTTGCCGGCTGTTAAAAATGGCCCATGCTGCTGATTAAAATCAAATGGCCCGGAGAAAGGGGGGCGTTTGATGCTCGTAATAAACCTGCCGGAAACAAAATCATACAAATAAACATCAGAAAGGTTTTTAAAACTCATGAACACCCTGTTGCCATCAGGCGTAATGGCAAAACCATTTAAGTGACCGCCCTGGTTACTGCTGTGGGCCTGCCTGAAAAGTGAATCCCTGGTCATGCTCCCTGTTTCGGTCCAGCTGCGGAGAATTTTTCCGCCGGTATCGTAGTGGATAACGGTGTTGTATTTTACCGAAGCAGCATTTGAGCGCTTGCCATCAGCCAAATCATTATAAATGCTCCCGCAAACCATAAAGCTGCCGTCATTGTTTTTTTTCAGCTCATGATGATATTCTTCTTTTATACCACCTGAAACCCTGCCATCATCGGGAGCTTTCCACAAAATATCGCCCTGCAGATTTTTTTCATACGCTCCATGCACATTCAGGTGAGTAATGGTGCCATATGGTGTAAGTTCAAGGTCTCTTGTAACCAATTTTGAAAGGGAATCGGTATTAACTGGTAAAAACCACACGGGATTGCCCCGCTTGTCGATGGCCATTGCACTGTAATCCAGGAAAATGATTTCCCTACCGGGTGGCCTGGTAAAACTTATTTCTGTGCGGAAACTGTCCTTCATTACCTGTGCAGAACGCAGGATGGTAAAATAGTTCCAGTTGCTTGTGGCAATCAGTTTTTTCTTTTTGAAGGCACGGTATTGCCAGCGGTAATTATTTCCAAATTCAAGCCCCTGTGTTACCAAACTGGCAATATCGGCCGTTTTTACAGTAACCACCCTTTCCATTATTGCACTTTCACCGGGTGAAAGCAGCCGGAAGATGCTGATTTCGTAGAGGTCGGCACCATAAATATCGTCGCATTCAAACATGATGTGCACCTGGGTAAAAATGCTGCCATCCCGTGGCGAAACAAGGGCATGTACTGGAAAACCCATCATGCCCATGATAAGAAAAATACCTGTAAAGCGGCTTATTATTGCAATTTTCATCTTACTCGGTTGTAAAATAACAAATACCCGGGTAATAATAACTATTTACTGCCGGGAAATGAATTGAGCAATTTCCAAAACTCCTGACCGGGCAGAATAACCTTTTTTTGAATTCTGTTAATAAATTGTTATTTTCGTAGCAAAACAGTACGTCCGGAAACAGTACTTTTTAACAATTTTTAAATTACGCACATGAGAAGAAGATTACTCCTTTTATGCCTGACCCTTATTTCAGGCTTTTCTTTTGCACAAACAATTCAACTTACCAATGGTGGTTCCACCACCCTATCGGGCGCTACAGGTGGTGCCCCGATAAGTGCGTATTTTGAATACATGCGGTTCCAGGTAGTGTACACTGCTGCCGAACTGAATGCTGCAGGTGTTACCGGCCCCAAAGCTATTACCCAGCTGGGGTGGTATGTTAGCACTGCACCTTCCAATGCCCTGCCAAGCTACAAAATCAGGATGGCCAATACAGCAGCCACCAACTCAGCAGCCCACAATACGGCAGCGCTTACTGAAGTGTACAGCAATGCCGCTTATACAGCTGTTGCAGGTGGCTTTGACATGCTTACCCTGAACGGATCGTTTGTTTGGGACGGCACTTCCAATGTGCTGGTAGATGTTTGTTTCGGGCCTGCAGTATATGCCTCTCCTTATGGCGAAGTACGTACTTATGCTGCTTCCACAACAAGTGGTTCACGCAGGATTCGTTGCGATGCCTGCGGATCACAATGTGCAGCTACAACTAATACTGCCAATACATTTAAGCCGCAGGTGTCACTCACTTTCGCTGCCCCTCCTTCCTGCCTGGCACCGGGTAGCATAACGGCTACACCGGGTACCACCACAGCTGCTCTGTCATGGGGTGCTGTAACCGGAGCTTCCGGTTATGAATATGCTGTAACTACCAGTGCCACACCACCAGCTTCAGGAACAGCTACTGCAACAAACAGTGCAAGTGCCAGCAGCCTTACTCCTGCTACAGCTTATTATGCACATGTAAGAACTGCTTGCGGAGCTTCGTTCAGTTCCTGGTCTACAACTGCCTTTACAACACTTTGTACAGCAGGCTCAATACCTTACAGTCAGAATTTTGATGGTGTAACAGCACCGGCACTGCCATCCTGTATCATTGTAGAAAATGTAAATGCGAGCAATACCTGGGGGAACTTATCCACCCCGGCAGCATTTATCATAGGAGCCCCCAACTCGATGGTGTACGCTTATAACAGCACCGTAGCTGCTGATGATTGGTTTTACCTGCAGGGATTGAACCTGACAGCCGGTGTATCATACAGGCTTACATTCAAATGGAAAAGCAATCCAAGCTTCCCCGAACGCTTTGAAGTAAAATACGGAACAGCGGCAAACGCAGCTTCAATGACTACCGGTACACTTTATACCAATACCAATGCGGCCAGCAGCACTGTCATTACGGAAGCAATAGATTTCATCCCATCTTCATCAGGTACTTTTTTCATCGGCTTCCATTGTAACTCAATTGCCGACCAGGATTTTCTGGCCATTGACGATGTAACGGTTGATCTTTCACCTGCCTGCGGCGCTCCCACAGCGCTGACTGCCACCCCAACGGGTACTGCAACAACTGCCGACCTTGCATGGACTGCGCCGGGAATTGGTGTGCCAACAGGATATGAATGGGCGGTAACAACCTCAGCAACCCCTCCAGGTACTGGTACAGCAACTGCCGGCACTACAGCTACGGCTACCGGTCTTACTCCGGGCACTACATACTATTTACATGTAAGAACAAACTGCGGTGCAGGTGGTTTTTCCAATTGGGCTACCGTATCATTTGTTGCCTTTTTGAATGATGCACCCTGTGGTGCCATAGCATTAACGCTTGGCGGACCTGCAGATTGCGGCAACACTACACTTGCTACTTCGAGTGGTGATCCCGCATTTTCCTGCTCAAGCCCTAATAATACAGTGTGGTACAAATATACACCCGCCACTACCGGAACAGTAAATGTAAGAATGGCGCAAAATGGTGGCCCGTCAGGTCAATTAAATGCATGGGTGCAGTTTTATTCTGTTACCGGAACCTGCCCTTCATTAACACTTACCGAGATGAATCCAAGTGCCTGCACAGGCCAGACTGATCTCACCACTGTTGCAGCCGATACGGTTACGTCTCCTGTTTTAACTGCCGGTGTTACTTACTATATATTGATTGATGGATTCAGCGGCGCTTCCGGAGCATATTGTATTAATCTGATTGCGCCTCCGCCACCACCTGCCTGCGTTACCAACGTAAGCCCTGCAAACGGAGCTACCGGGGTAGTATTAACAGGTGGAGCAGCAGCTATAACATGGAATGCGGCGGCTGGCGCAACAAGTTATGATGTTTATTTTGGTACAGTCAATCCGCCAACAGCCAATATTGGTAATGTGCTGGCTCCGGCAGTTACTGTAAATATTACCGGACTTGCATACGACACTACCTATTACTGGTACGTTGTTCCCAGAAATACCGGTGGACCCGCAGTTGGCTGCAATACCAACACTACTTCATTTACAGTACAAAGTACACCGCCAAACTGTATTCCACTTACTACTACTGGTTGCGCTTCCAGCGACAGGATAACCCTGTTCCGCCTGAAAGGTGAGGCTAGTGAACTGAATATCAATACAGGATCTGCATGTAATACGGCGGCGTATGTGGATACAACAGACCATCCTGTAGTAATTGACCTTGCAAGGGGCAAATCCTACTGGGGACAGGCACAGGCAGGTACAACTGGCGATTACCTCACTTTGTGGCTGGATGCCAATGACAATGGTTTATTTGAAAACAGTGAGCGCCTGATGAACAATCTGCCAATGGCAAATGCTGCCCCTGGTAATATCAACCTGTTTATTCCGCTTACTACAGCATTGGGCAACCATACACTGCGTGCAAGACTGGTTTATTATGGCACTGCACCTACCACGCCAACCAACCCTTGTGGTTCTTACACTTATACCGAAACAGAGGATTACAGGGTGAATATTACCGCAGGTGGTACACCCTATACCGTATCAACCTACACGCCATCAGGCACCTGCTACACAGACGCTGGTCAGATAACAGTTGATGCGGCTTCTAACAATAATTCAAACTATGTACCGCTGGTTGACAGCAGCAATGCCCTGATTGCACAACTGTATCCGCAGGGCAATAACCTTGGCAGGGTTACTACCAGTTATTACAAACACAATGGTGCTGTTCGCCAGGATGCTGGTGGCAGGTACTATTTAGACAGGAACCTTACCATTACAGTAGCTACTCAGCCCACTACGCCTTATAACCTGAGGTTCCCTTATCAAAATAGTGAACTCAATGCACTGATAGCACAGCCTGGTTCAGGCGTAACAAGCCAGTTTGACCTGGTAATGACCAAGAACGGCGATGCCTGCTTAAATTTAATTGGTACAGGTGGTACTGGCGGCCTGGTATTCTTCCCAACGGGCTTTGGCTCTATCAGCGGCGACAGGTTTGTGGATGTTACAAATATTACGGGTGGCTTCTCCAGCTTCTACCTGCATAGTGGCTCTACCCCAATACCTGTAAACCTGGTGAAATTTGAAGTACAGCGCAATGGCAGGATAAACCAGGCAACATGGAGTACTTCACAGGAGGTAAATACCAGTCATTTTGTAGTTGAACGCAGCAACGATGGCAGAAACTTTACAGCTATCGGACAGGTTACTGCCAATGGCAACAGCAATGCATTACTTACTTACTCCTTTACTGATAACAGCCCTGCAAGAGGTATTAACTATTATCGTTTGCGTGTGGTTGACACGGACAATACCGGTAAATACAGCCAGGTACGGAGTGTACGCAATGAAGGCCTGGCAGATGTGGCCATCTTCCCCAACCCTGTAAATGATGTAATGACTGTAAGCATTACTGCTGATAAGGCAGAAAGAGGTGAAATGACTATTGCTGACATAAGCGGTAAAATCATTTACACCCGTACGCTGAACGTTGCCCAGGGAGATAATAAACTGCCTGTAAATGTAAGCAATATGGCCAGTGGTGCCTACATCATTAAAGTACAGCTGAATGATGATATTGTGATAAGGAAATTTAACAAGCTGTAATACCAATACAGCTGAAAATACAAAGCCCCGCATTGATTTGCGGGGCTTTTTTATTGCCGTTATTCCCGCAGCTATTTAGTATTTTTGATGCAGTGAATTGTATACGCAAAAAAAATATTGTATTGGCTGTACTGCTGTTGCCGGTCTCTTCTCTTATAATTTTATGCACTCCGCAAAAAAACAAACCCGCTGATACAACTGCAGCCAGCCTGGGCCACTACCTTTTTTTTGATAGCCGCCTTTCGTACAACAATACAAAAAGCTGTGCCAGCTGCCATGCTCCTGAATTTGCTTTTACCGATGGCTACCGCAGAAGCATTACGGCCTCCGGCGACAATGTGCTGCACAATTCCCCTTCACTGATCAATATCTCCATGCACCGGTATTTTGATCTTGCCAATCCAGGTATTACATCCCTGGAAAAACAGCATGAACGGCCGCTCTTCAATACCAGCCCGGTTGAACTGGGAGCAAAAGGAAATGAAATGCTTATCCTCAACCGCCTCAAAGCCGACACCATGTACCAAAGGTTATTTTCACAGGTATTTCCTGATCAGCAGGCAGCCATCAGCTTTCAAAATATCACCAGCTCCATCGCAGCATACGTACGTACGCTCACTTCTGCCAACGCTGATTACGACAGGTTTAGACGTGGCGACAGCAATGCGCTTTCCCCGGATGAAAAAAAAGGATTGTCACTTTTTTTCTCTCCCAGGCTTGGTTGTGCATCCTGCCATGCCGGAACATATTTTACCACGGCAACGCTTACTGGTAACACTGACAGCATTTACTTTAACACAGGGCTGTATAATACCGGTAACCGTAACCGGTACCCTGCTGCCGATAACGGCCTTGCGGCCTTTACCGGAAAAACGGTTGATGATGGAAAATTTAAAACTCCTTCACTCAGGAATGTTGCCCTCACAGCGCCCTACATGCATGACGGCAGCGTGAATACATTGCCCGAAGTAATTGACATTTATGAACAGGGTGGCCGCAATATCAGCAATGGCCCACTGGCAGTCAATGGAACCACAAACCGCAATAAAAGCAGGCTGATAACAGGCTTTTCTATCACCCCGGAAGAAAAAAAACAGCTGCTTGCTTTCCTGTATGCGCTTACTGATTCTTCCATCCTTGTAAACCCTTCTTTCAAAAACCCCTTTGTACCATCGTCCAAATGATTATTTTTGACAATACAAATAACTGCATGAACAGGATAGCTTTACTTTTAATATTCGTTTCTACCGTACTTTTTTATGCCTGCAGTAATAATGCCGCTAATACTGCTACCAGTAATACGGGTAATACCGGGTATGCTGCTGAATCCATCATCAGCTCAGATTCTGTACAACCAGACTTCCCTCTTTTCAGGGAACGGATGGCGGCTGTAAAAGCTGCACTGGCAATGCCGCTTCCTGTACTGCTGCTTGCAAAGCCTGACAGCAGCCAGGCAACTGCACAGAAAATAGCCCTGGCTGATGCCCGTTTTACAGAAAACCTGTTTGACAAAAAACTGAAGCAGCCTTTTTTAAATGAGGTATTCAATATATACAAAGCCCGGCCACAGGAGGTTCCCAAGGGGTATGGCCCGGCCAACGTATACCGTGTAGAACTCTACAATTATGCCCTTAACCTTACCACTGTGGCCATTACCGACCTTCCATCGCAGAAAGTAATCAGCGTAAATACTTTTCCGCAAACACAACCAGACCTTAATCCTTCACTTACCGAACTGGCAATACAGATAGCGGTTAACTCTCCGGATGTAGCAAAGGCACTGGGTTATAAACCGGGTGAAAAAGAAGCATTGATGGCAGCTACCAAAACATCCCTCAACCGCACAAAATGTGAACGCAGCATGCATCTATGTACAGCGCCTACTTTTATAAAAGACGATAAGGCGCTGTGGGCTATTGTGGACCTTACTGACCTGCGGCTGGTTGGCATCCGGTGGACCAATGTGGGCACCACAGGGCCGGCTGAACGCATCAGCGAAAGAAAACTGCAGTTTGAAAAAATAATGGAGTGTAACTGTAAAACACAAAAGGCCATTGACAGGGATGGGTGGAAAATGAATTATATTCTTACCAGCTCCGACGGGCTGCGCATCAGTGAAGTATACTTTAACAACAAGCTGGTGATACACAATGCCAAACTGGTTGACTGGCATGTTAACTACAGCAATACTGATGGTTTTGGCTACAGTGATGCAGTAGGCTGCCCGGAATTCAGCCAGGCTGCGGTTGTAGCTGTAAGTGAGCCAAAAGTGAGCCAGCTGGTACAGGATGGAAAAACTGCCGGCTTTGTGCTGGAGCAGGAATATAAAAGTGAACAATGGCCAAGACCCTGCAATTACAGCTATGTACAACGCTATGAATTTTACAGTGATGGCAGCTTCAGGGTGGCTGCAGCCAGCCTTGGCCGTGGATGCGGCAACGATGGTACTTACCGGCCTGTAACAAGAATATGCTTTGCAGGAGAACAGAATAATTTCAGCGAATGGTTTCCCGGAGGCTGGCAACCATGGACAAAGGAACAATGGCAGCTGCAGGGCCCTCAAACAAGTTATACACCCGAAGGCTACCAGTATAAAATAACGGATGCCGGCGGCAATGGCTACTATATGGAACCGGGCAACGGGCAGTTTAAAGATGGCGGCAGGGGAGATAACGCCTATGTATATGTTACAAAGCTGGATGCTGCCAGGGATGAAGGGGAAACTGACCTGGTTACCATTGGCCCATGCTGCAATACGGACTACCGCCAGGGGCCCGAAAAGTTTATAGAGCCAGTTCCTGAAAATATTATCAACAGTAAACTGGTTGTGTGGTATGTGGCCCGTTTAAAAAATGACAACACTGCCGGTAAGGAATATTGCTGGGCTGAAAGTTACCTTGAAAATGGTGTATATAAAACTAAAGCATATCCCTGCTTCAGCGGCCCCATGTTTGTACCTTTTACTAAAAGTACGGCCAAAACAGCCTCATTGGGTAATCATTAAAACAACAAATGATGACAAAAATATACCGGCTCTGGTTATGCATGGCTTTAACAGGAGGCATTACTTCCTGCGGTGAAAAAATGGCCGAAGACGAAATAACACAAATAGGCATCGCCCATTGCCAGCGGCAACCACAGTTTTTGGCCGGTACAGGATTTAATACAAAACGCTCGGCCCTTTCCACATCAGAAAGCAGGATAAAAGGGCTGGTATTGGTACAACTGCCCGAAAAGCAGGGCGATACTGCAGGCAGAAAAACATGGCAGCACCCCAGCTGGAAAAATTTTGGATGGATGGGGCCAATTACCACCGATGAACAGGGTAACTCGTATACTGCTCCCGTACCTGTGATTAATATTCTCGACAATCCGCCGGGTAAGCAAAACACGGTGTATAAAATTGACAGTAAAACTGCCGAAATGGTACCGCTGGCAAACTTACCGGGGGCCGACAGTGCTGCAAAAGAGAATGTGTTTGGACTGCTGGGGCTTTACTATGACTGCCATGCAAAAAAACTGTATGCCAGCAGCGTTGCAGGATCTGACAGGCTTCACGAAAAAGGAATTATCTACCTCCTGAACCCCGACGATGGAAAAGTACTGGATAAACTGCCCGGGATAGATGCAATGGGCCTGTGCACGGGCGGTATCACCGGCACCAAAAGGCTTTACTTTGGCAGCAGCCGTACATCTGCTGTATATTCAGTACAAATTAGCCAATCCGGTGAATTTAATGGCAGCCCTCAACAAGAGTTTTCATTAGACATGCTTGGCCCAAGGGGCGATGACAAAGCCAGGCGCATGCGGTTTGATAAAAACGGAGATTTACTGGTACACGGTGTGGAGTTTAACTATAACCTTACCGCACCTACTGAAAAACAGGAAACGATTTACCGCTTCAGGTATGATGAAGACGAAAAAAAATGGGCGCAGGTACCCGGGTACTAAAAGCCAAAGGCCAGGTTGATACGGGCGCCTTTCAAGTTGCCGCTTCTTGTTATAGTTGTGGTCAGTGGGGACACTGGCCACGGCTGACCGCCCTGGTCAGCCCCCACCAGCCAGCGATAATTATATATAACCTATCCCTATTAAATTGATAATCAGCATTATAGAAAATCCGTTCGCCGCTGGTCAAAGACGCAGGCGGCGGCGAAAAAGATTGATGAGTTTCAAATTCGCAAAACTTGTCCCGAATATACGGGATTCGTCATTCATACTTCGTATTTTGGTTATTGCCGCAGTTTTGCAGCCCCGCTGCTCGGGGAATTTGAAGTGTGCCTATTGATACAGTTCTGAATGAAAAGTACTTTTTGCTGCGATGGTACTGCTACAGAAAAAACAATTTTGTCCATTTGGGCTGCTGGTCTTCATGGGAGTAAGCCAGCAATGTGAGTGAAACCCCGGTGAGACCGCTGAGCACACCCAACTTACCGGGTAAATACGTTTCTCTTTTCATATCCTCTTCCAGGTGCAGCATGGTCCTTTCCGTCCAGTAATGAAAAGCCTCAAGATACTCCCTTGTATTGCTGTATGTGCTCAGTTTTTTATAAAACATGGCAATACCCGAACTTCCATTTTTAAAAGAACTGTTGTTGACCTGTGTTTCTTCAAATTGCTTGCGGGCTATCGTTTGCAGACCGATATGATCAGCCATATCCTTGTAATGCGGGTCGCCTGTGAGTAAATGCATCTCATAAAGCAGCAATATATGATTGAGGTCACTGTTTACCCAGGCCAGTATATTTGAGGTTTCCAGGAAATCACTTTTCTTTTTAATCAGGGGTGGAAAAAATGAATAGCATTCATCTTCATAATCAATTTCCATTTTATGGTGAAGAATAAACCCAACACCTTCCCGCAGCATTTTTTCAAGCACCGCATTCTGCCGGCTATACCCCATGCGGCAGGCCCTGAGCAATACCATAAGATTACCGCATAAACCATGAAAAAGGCCAAGGTCAAGCTCCTGCCTGTCAGCTCCATTTTCTGCGGTATTGGCAAAAGTGGAATACACATCCCCGCTAATGTATTTATCTGTTATTTTTCTTATTATTCTTTCCGCATACTCCTTCACAGCCTGCGTTTGCCTGCATATGAGCAGGTAATATAAAATTCCATAAGCACCTTCCATGTAGCCTGATTTCCTGCTCTCCATAAAAAGCAATGCACTGTTTACCAGCTGCTGATTGATAAAAGCCGTATCAGTTTTGGACGGGCCTGCATCAAATCCATCTTCCCTGAGTTCGCAAAAAAGCCACAATAATCCGGCAAGACCGGATAGTGACTGATCGTTATCAGGTGCAAAGTCCCTGATTTCGTCAGAAAGTATTTGGCAGGCTTCATAAAGCCTTTTTTTATACGATTCTTTTCCGGTGGCCCTGAAGAGTTCATAATAATACAGCAGTTTTGATTCCTTACCACTGATAATACCGGTACCCCCTGGCTCCTGCTGACTGATTGTGCTGTCAATCGTTTCAATGTAGGTGTGAGTTGACTTCTTCATAAATAAATCTTTGTACAAATTTATCCATGCAGGGTGCCGGTTCCTAAGTTGTTACATCAACAGGCAGTTTAGCGGTATAAAACAGGAAAATCAGTGGTGTGCTTTACTATAAAAATCCATTGGGGTAACAGCGGGAAATTACGCCTGGCAAGGCTGCCGGGCTTACAAATAGTGAATTTTAATGGTGGCAATTCATCCACCCCTTCAAAACTGATTGATTTTCAATCACTTGAAAAAAAGAACCGGTTACCTGCCGTTGATAGCAGGCAGTATGGCTATTGGTAAACTGTAAACTGTTTATCAGCCCATGCTTTTGCTTTTAAAAAAAGCCTGTACCCTGGGTTTATAGGTATCCCCCATGAGTATTTCAGCTTTAATATCCTTCAGGCGGATCATATTTCCTTCCACCCCTGTTACCCTGCTCAGCGCTACAATAAACGATTTCTGCACCCTCATGAAGTATTTTTCTGAGAGCTTGTCTTCCAGGTCTTTCATGTTGAGCAATGCCATTGTTTTTTGCCCGTTGTGATGTATGGCCACATAATTTTTCATGCCTTCGATATAATCAATATCGCTCATGTTAATCTTGAGCATCTTGCCTTTTGCCTCTGTCTTTACAAAGAAATAATCATCTTCAAAAGGGACTGTTTCCTGTGGTATTTCGTTGCTTACTTTCGCATTCAGCACTTTTTGTACTGCCTTTAAAAAACGTGGAAAAGAAACCGGCTTAAGCAGGTAGTCAGTCACATCAAGTTCAAAACCCACTGCTGCAAACTCACTGTAAGCCGTGGTAAAAACAACATTCATTCTGGCTGTAAGGGATTTCACAACATCAATTCCCGATATATCCGGCATCTGTATGTCAATGAATAAGAGATCGGGCGGGTTGCTGCTGATAAGCTGCATGGCTTCTACCGGGTTGGTAGAAGTACCGGTAATATCAATATAGCCGGTTTGCCTGCAATAATGGGCAATGATATCAATTGCATGCTGCTCATCATCAAGAATAAAACATTTAAGCATATGTTAGTATTTTATCTTTAAAGTTGCTTTATACGTATTTTCATCCTGCTCAACGTCAAGTGAAGCATTCTCTTTATATGCAAAATTCAACCGGGCCCTCACATTCTCCATTCCAATTCCGTGTGACGTTTCCTTTGGCCCTTTTCTTATCTGGTTAAATATTGTAAATGTAATTGTTTTCAGGGCTTCATTGTGATCAAACGTCATTGTAACAGGAAACTCCTTTTTACGGATCTCACCATGCTTAAAAGCATTTTCGGCAAGTGTTGTAATGGCCATTGGAATAATCTTCACTGCCCCATAATCGTCGCCGGTTACCTGCAATGATACAAAAATATTTCCTTCAAAGCGGAGTGTATTGATTTTTATAATCTTTTTAACAATCCCCAGTTCATTTTTTACAAATACAAACCCATCCTCATCTTCACTTTTATCCAGCGCATAGCGCATAATATCCGAAAGCAGCAAAATCCCTTCTGCAAGCTTATCCGATACTGACAGGGCCTGGGCATAAAAAAAATTAAGCACGTTGTGCAGAAAATGAGGGTTTATTTGTGCTTTAAGATGCGCTACTTCTGCCTGGAGCCTTTTGCGCTGCACTTCAAGCTTTTCATTTTCTGCAATCAGCAATCTTTCTTCAGATTTTCTGTAACGGGTTAAAAAATAGAAGCCTAAGGCAAAAATCAGCACTTTACCATCACTCGACAAAGAAAGCCCGAGCATATACCCGAATGAGTAATCATTGCTCTGGTGGTAAAGAAACTGCTGAAATGGCCGGTAACCATAATTTTCAAGCAAAAATTTCACAATAATCAGCCCAATCCCGAAAAGGATACCCTTTAACCTCGTACTCCGCTTACTCAGCAGGATAAGCACGCCGTAAAAGGCATAAAACGGCAGGATGGTAATGATCAGGTTGGCTACAACGATATCAATAACAGACTGGGGAAAAAGCGCTGCAGAATACTGCATGAGGTAAAAAGTAGCGATGATATATGCCAGGTAAAGTATCCAGAAAATGGCATGGTACTTTTTATCTCTCATCAGCTTATAATTACTTTTTTAAACATAAATATACTGGAATTCCCGGTATTATCACAATCAAAAGGGGCAGTCTGCTTCTGCCCCCTTTTGATTACGCCGGTTAAATATTTCATTACTGTAAAAAAACACCCCGTGCCACTGCACAACAAATAGGCGTTGTATAAGATGTGGGAATATGTATGTCGGCATACATTCTTTCTAAATATGGCGGCGTGCCTGTTTTTCCGGCCTGTTTGCACAATGTTTTTTGCTTATTAAGCAGTGCAATGGTAATTCTACTCAGGATGAGCGTGTTTGATTGATTCATGTTCGTTTTGATTTAGTATATAAGATAGATTTAATGTTCCGGTTCCTGATTGGTGCTTTAAAACATACTACACCCGCCAACACTGAAAATTACATCACATCACTATTTGCCTCAAAAGCACAAATGGGTATCTTTCAAATAAATGCATATTGCAATTACAGCAAACCCAAAAAAAGGTTTAATGTTTGGAGAAAAAAAAGGTGTAAACAACAATCTTTTACTCCTCCGGGAATATGCAAAAAGGCCGGATCATCTCCGGCCCTGCCCCCCTTTCGTAAATCAATATTATTGCATTAGTATGCCAGGCGCTGTACAGATTGGAGTTGTATAGGAGGTGGGGATATTCGTATCTATGTTCATTACATCCATATAAGCCTGGGCACCCATTTTGCCACCAGGAGTGTGCTGCATTTTTTGCCTGTTGAGTGTTGCGATGGTAACTTTGCTTAAAATTAACCTGTTTGATTGTTTCATTTTTTTTTGATTTAGTAGTGAAGATTTTGTTTTGAATTTTTCAGCGCTGATTAAATTCAAAACGAAAATACTCTCCGGGTAACCGTATTAAAAACCAAATACACAAACCCATTGTTTGGCTGTACAAAACAGGCCATTAAATATAACAAGTAATAAAAGACCGCTGGCAGGGCAAGGAAATACAAGACCATGCTGTGGATTGGGGAAATGTAACTATTTTCAGGCTGCGGCTAAGATTACCTGCTATGGTCACTCAAGTAAAATAAGGCTGCTCCAATCAAGTTTTTTTTCTGCGAGGTACGACATAAGTGCCAGCCCGATACCAGGTAATCCCTCTACCATATTGAGCCGGCTACCAGGGTTAATATCTGTTTCAAGTTCCCTGTCGATATTATTGATTGTTTGCTCCATCCAGAAAGCGGCAGCATTGTTACAGCATTCAAGTCCGGAAATTTCGCCCAGCAGCCTGTAAAAATGTGACACCCCGCCTGTACCGTGGCAAATCTGTGCTCCTTCCAGCAAAGTAGCGTCAAAACTGGTACGGTCTGCTGAAGCAGTACAAATACTGTTGGCAGCTGCACTAAAACCGGCATCGTTAAAAAAGTCGGCAGCCTTGTGCAGGAACAAAACCTGCCCCAGATCGCCATAGCACCAGGCCAGCCTGTTATTGGTGGTGTACTTATTGGTAACCGGATCAACGAATGATGGGAAAAAGTTGCAATCAGTACCTGCAAGCGCATCACTTTTAAAGCCAAGGAGGTAGTGCGCATTGCGCAGTAACTTTTCTTTTACTCTCTCCTGGATACCCCCGAGCGTATAGGCTCTCATCAACAGTATCATAAAACCTGCCTGCCCGTGAGACAGCCCTAAATTAACGATTTTCTTTTCATTGGCGTTGCCGATTGCTGATACAATCCAGGGTTTATCTGTAAGGAGGTATTTCTTTTCAACCAGCCGCAAAAATGACTGAAGGAAACTATCATCACCAAAGCATACTGCATAATGATTAAAGCAATGCAGCAAACCGAATGACCCGTGTATAAAATCATTGTAATCATTTTCCATACCTGCAACCGCACACTCAAGCAGGTCTGCTCCCAGTTGTTCAAGCTCAGCTTTCATATCCTGGCCTACCAGCCCCTTGCGCACCAGTAATACCAGCAAGTAAAAAAGCCCGGCAGCCCCGCTGCAGTAATAGGGGCCGCTAAGATTCGCTTTGCCATTGTTAAAACCCAGAAGCACTTTTTCAACCCTGTCGAGCGCCGCTTCGGCATACTCATCCCTGTCAGTTGCTTCATAGAGATAGTAAAGATAGTACGCCACGGCAAGTTCCCCGCCAAACAAAGTGTCGTTAACCGGATTGCAATCCGTTATTATTCCTGTGATTTTTTCTAACTTTTCACCTGCCTTTTTTTTCAACTCCATTCCACTAGCTTAAAGTTCATTGTTTCTGCTTTTTGTACCGGCATACATTAAATCATTCTTATACTGCATTCCCTTTTCCCATCAGCTCTTCAGCGGCATTGACCGGGCTAAAACACCTGCGGATACTGCCATACCCTGGGCAAGTACTCCCTTATAATACCGGTATAAAAAATCGTACATCACCATTTCATGCAGCCTCGCTTTAGATGCCACCACCCTGTTTACCAGCATGTGAATATAGCTTGCAAGCAGGTCAAACAGGGGTACTTCTGCCCGGCCTTTTTCAATTATATCCTTTATGGATGCCGCTATCGGCAAAATAGCCCTGTTCTTTTCATCCAGTATGTCAATCAGCGGCTGCAGGCTGCTTTCGGTATCATTCTTTTTATTCATTATCTGTTCAATACGGCTTCTGTAACTCCTGAATTTGGCATTTACCTGTTCCCTCAGGAAATTATCCGCATTAAATTCACTGGCAAACGACTGGCGCATCACATCACATATTTTCATCCTGTCGCTCAGGGGTATATCAAACACATCAAACAAACCATCAATGGACCTCATGGCCCAAAGCCACCGGATCTGCTCCCGGTCATCTCCCCAAGTTTCGCCCAGCATGCTCAATACGGCAGCACTGTCGTGGTGAAAAATACGCTCGGCATGCTCCATAGTGGTGGAGCCATAGCGTTCAGTTTCCCTGTTGTAGGTATCTGTTTGTATTTTCCACACATGCCCCGATGCCTGGAATGGCTGAAGGTATTCATGTATAAGCTTAACAGCTGCTTCTGCCGGTGCCCCGGGGGTGAGCAGAATCCTGAATCTTATGTGAAACAGGGGATCGGAAAATCTTATAAAAAAGAACTGTTCCAGCAGGTTCTCCCGGGAAAGCGTTTCAGTAACCGGCTTTATTGCATCGGTAAGTATTTTATCGGCAGATTTAACACCACAGTAAATTTTATAATACAGCCATTCGGGCGCTGCGGTATTACTGCTGGTCATTGCCGTTTCCCACTTCTTCTTCTGCAATTCAGGAATACGGTATGCCGCTTCGTTTTTAACCAGTACTGCCACAACCTGGTTGGTGTACTGCCTTCCATTTTCATCTGTAACTGCATTACCCTTTGGATAAAAAAATTCCCGCATTTCAAGGCTGTTTCTTTTCTTTATGGTATCCAGAAACAGGTTTACCAGCACATCGTTTTCAAAATTAATAAGCAGTTCATTATCTCCATCCACAAGAACAACTTCTTCAGGCAATTTCCATTTTGTGGTAAATTCATTAATGAGTTTGTACCGTTTTGCATCTCCTTTTACATCCAGCAAATGTTTAAAGTCCATATGACTAAGCCTCCAGCTTGCCGGAGAAAGAATGGTGTTTTTATACTGTACCCTGGGCAGGGTTTTCATAATATGTGTAATACTGCCCCAGGTAAACCCGAGTCCTCCACGCTGCTGCTGCAACTGCATGTCGCATAAAAACTGGTATACGGGCAAGGCATTGTACTGGTAATTATGGGCATTGCTCAACCGGGGAATGATGTGCCGGCCTGTTCTTTTACAGCGGAGATAAATGGTGTTACGCTTTACGGACACCATCAGGTCCTGCAGCAGCAACTGGTGGTTCTTATCTGCCGAAGATTTTGCCAGGTATGGTATTTCATATTTCCTGAAAGCAGGATGCAGCAGCACATTTCCAACCCTGCTTTCGGGAAGATGTATTATTTCTGCAAAAATAACATCAGGATTCAGCGCTTCCTCCGTTGCAATCACTTCGTCTATCATGGTACGGATACCCTGGCTGGCATGAGCAAATCTTCCCAGGATTGCAGCAGCGCTTGACCCTCCGCAGTTTTCAATATATAACTGGTTGGAAGCGGCATCCACCATACGAAACATGATGTGTATGGATGGAGGAAGGTCATCATAATTATCGTTATTCAAAAAACCCAGCTCCTCATCCTTTATTTCTATAACTGTATTACCAGAATGATATGACTCAGATACTTTCCGCATCAGGTACTGTTCAACAGGGCCCCATTGATAGTTCTGGGTATGGTTATTCAGTTCAGTAATAACGATATCGGCCACAAGGGGGGCATGCTCAGCAGCACCTGATTCAAGGTAACCAATTCCTGTTTCAGTATCCAGCACCTCCAGCAGCGGCATTTCTTTTTCCTCGTACCGCTCGTAAAAGCGTTTGATAAACGACTGAAGGTTGGGGTTCTTTCTTTCATAATTACCCAGCTTGTTCAGTACTGCAAGTGCTTCAAATAATTGCGCTTTTATTGATGAAGGCAAGCCGCCTTTCAGTGTCTTGCGCACCATATCAATCTGAAAGAGTTTACTTTCATCATACACTACACCCAGGCCGCTCACCAGCTCAATTATCTCCCTGTATACGGCAGCGCTGTTAACTGCTGATGCATCAATCTCAACCAGTTTCTTATTGGCATTCTCAAGTAACGATATCACTTCTTTTACATAAGCATTGTTGTCCAGTGCATAAATGCGCCTGAGCACAAAAAGCACCTGGTGTATAAATTCATCGCCGGTAATGGCCGGTTCAAGTTCACTAACCAGCAGTTGCGCATTAATCAATTCATCTATAAAAAGGGATACTTCCTCATCATTGTTGTCGCTGCCCGAAAAGAACTGTTTAAGTCCGTTTACAGAAATGCCGTTTACTGCAGCTGCAAGCAGTTCTTCAAGGTAGGTGGTTGAGCTTACAGAACTGATCTGGTGAATGCGTGAGCCCCCGATATACTTGTATTCAACATAACGTATCTCATCACCAATCCTGTAAAAACTGTTATTGGTATAATACCGCAGGTGCTCCTTGATGCCGGGCTGTGCTGCAAGATATTGTGAAAGGCTGCATAAATAATGCATATCAAACCTGGTATGCCTTTCCACCTGGCTGCTGATGGCAAGTTTTTCTCCTGAGTCGGACCACTGGCCCACACTGCACCCTGAAAACAAGCCGAATGGGGTGCACCTGGTAAGGGAACGCAGGTAATATTTTGTAACACTTCTCTTAAGCTTCAACACATCTTTAGCTTCACGGATCTGCCCGTTTTTGTATTTTATACATTCATTGTAAAGTACCGGCGATGCCAGGTAAATTGATTCAAGAAAAGATTCGTCGGAGAATGCCTGCTCTATCTGCTCTTCAGTAATTGCAACGGAAAGCGGACGTTTGGGTGAACGCAAAACAAAACCCGGGTAAAAACTATAAGGAATATTCATACTAAGTCGGCTTAAGCGTAAAAGTTACTTTTTTTCCAGGAAAACCTTCAGCCTTATTTTAAGAATCTGCCTTCCTTTGAACTAAAACAACAGATTAAAAGTAATGCAAAGATGTTTATATTCCGGTAAATATTTGATAGAAAGCAAAAAGAAGCAAGGATGAGCGGCTTAATTAAAGGTAGTGTATTCATTAAACTCTAATTTTACACTCTATGGTGCCGGAATGGGTTGTCCAAAAAGCCACAGTTTCTGAAAATCAGCATTAAAAATATGATAATCAATAAGTTGCACCAGCAATGGTGACGAAATTGTAAAGATGGCCTTTTTCATCGGTGAATGAGTGAATATATGCCGGTCAGCAGGTTATCACTATTGATGGAAATAACTCATCTGATCTTATACCAGCATCATGTTTATATAAATTCTAAGCCTGGATGAGCATACTATCCTGCTGCCTGCAATTGAAATGCAGTACCCGGGACCAATAATACCCATTGGCAATGAAAATCAAATAAAGCCAGCCACATCTTTAAGAAAAGCCGCCTTACACCCAATTATTCTTGTGCGCCAGGCTAAAAATTTGCGCCTTGCTGTTAACATGCAGTTTTTGGTAAATATTGGCAATATGTTTGCGGATGGTAAGCACACTAATATCCAGCACACTGGCAATGCGCTTGGCATCGTAGCCGTTGATGGTGTGGTGCAAAATTTCTTTTTCCCTGTCGGTGAGCAGGTAGGTTAACAGGTTGGTATCTTCGGCCCTGGGCGTGTCGGCAATTTCGGACCGGCTCAACAGCTGCATGGCTTTACGGGCAATAGCGGCGCTCATGGGTGCCCCACCACCTTCAACAGCATTCAGGATTGCACTATGCAGTTCTTCGGCGCTTTCGTCTTTTAATAAATACCCATGAGCCCCGGCCTTGATGGCTTCAAAAATCTTGTCTTCATCGTCAAAAACGGTAAGCACAATAAAATAAATCTCTGGATACAAGGCTCTGGCCATACGGATAGTTTGCACCCCATCCAGCTCCGGCATTTCCAGATCCATAAAAATAAGTGCGGGCATTTTGGCTGCGGGCAGGCCTTTTAACTGCTCCAGGCAGTCGTTGCCGTTAACGGCGGAAAAGCAAAACTCAAGGTCGCTGAACCGTTGTATCTTATCGGCAATATTGGTGCGGTTTACCGCTTTATCATCTACCAAGCCAATCCGCAATTGTTTATTCATACTTATTATATTGCTGTAAAATGAACGTTTTTAACCATGTACTACAATACTTAATTTATAGTAGGTAGCCGGATGGCCACAGTAGTACCCTTCTGCAAGGCAGACGTAACTGCTAATTGCAGCCCCGATTCTGCAGCCCTGGCCTGCATGTTCACCAAACCATTTCCTTTGCCCCCCTGCCGGTCCAAATCCATTCCATTGCCATTGTCAACAATGCGGATGGAGGTAGTTGCAGCACTTTCAATAATAATGTTGATAAGCACAGCCCCGCTGTGCTTGATGGCGTTGTGTACAGCCTCCTGCACAATGCGGAAAATATTGAGGGCCGCTTGCGAATTAACCTGTTTGTCGCTGGCGATGGCCTCAGTTATGTTAAACTGTACTTTTTCGTAAGAAGCCTGCAGCTTGTTTATGTAGTTTTTTATCCGGTCGCTGATGCCGGTGATTGTAATGCTTTCCTTGTTCAATACCCAAATAGTATCCCGCAGGGAGTTGATGATTTCCTGCGAATGTTGCTGCAGGTTAAGCAAATGCGGTACGTTCATGGCAGGACTGCCCACTGTCATTTTCTCTACATCGGCTTTAATGGCCGTTGCATACGCCCCGATATTGTCGTGCAAGTCGGCCGCAATGCGTACCCGCTCCTTTTCTTCGGCCATTTTTATGGCTACGGTAGCCTTGGCCCTTTCATCGGCCATGGCCAATTCCATTTTAATGTGTTGTTTGCGCCTGTAATCACGCAGTATAAAAAAGGCTGTCAGCAGGGCCATGGCCAGCACAGCCAGTGACCCATACAATAAAAAATTGCTGCGCTGCAGGCTGTACTTCTGCTGCAAAATGGTGTTCTCTTTTTTTTGCACACCGTATTGGGTTTCCGCTTCGGCTATGGCCTTAGCTGAGTTGGCCACGTAAAACGAATCTTTAAGCACTACAATTTTTTCAAGCGCATCCTGGTATTCCGGCATCAGGTTGCCCTGTTTGTAATATCCGGCCAAAGCTTCCCAATATTCAAGTTGCAACTTGGGGTCGTTGGTAAAACTGCCATTGTATGCTTTGGCAGTATCATACATATTGCCCGTATGCAACAGTTGCTTGCAGTATGCAATGGCCTTGTTCAATTGCCCGCTATTGGCATAAAAATCGGCCAGTTGCAGGTTGTCTTCTACATACAAAAAATTGCCGTTCATTTTTTTGCGGATGCCAAGCATCTCTTTTAAGGCACTTTCGGCTTCGGTAAACCGTTTTTTTTCGGTAAGTGCCGATGCATTGATGCGCAGTGCTGTAGCCAGTACAAAAAGATTTTCTGTTTCCCTGCCCAGGGGAATGGCCTTTTCAATAAAATAAAGAGCAGAATCCAACAGCTCCTTTTGCATGTAAGCATTGCCGGCATTGGTATATATGGCTGCCAATGCGGCCTTACGGGATGGGCTGCCATTGCAAAGGCCTGCGGCACGCAGAATCCATACCAGGGCCTCTTCGGGTTTGCCGCCGGCCATTTTAATGGAGCCAATGGAATTGGTAATGATGGCCATGTTCAGGGTATCTTTTTGGCTTTCTGCACCTGTTAATGCCGGAAACAAAATGCCAAGGGCTTTTTCAATATCATTTCTGGCAGCGTACAGCATGGCCTGGTTGCGCAGCATTTTTGTGTAGATGGCGGGACTGTATCCTTTTACATTGGCCAAAGCCGGTTCTATGGCTGCCAATGCACTGTCCTTCCACCCCCAGCGCATATAAGCGTCCGAAAGCGCCATGGCGGCAAGGCCCTTTTGATCCTTGTCCGGCCTGTCGGCTGCCATTTGTTTGGCGGCAAGGGCAAGGTTGTACAAAGTATCTCTGTTAAGGCTCTGTTGCTCCTGGCATAAAGCCAGAATGGCATTGAGCTTTTGCCCGGCTGTTACTGCTGCTCTTAGTTGCGCCGACAAGGTTTCCACCTTTTGGGTTTGTGCAAAGCACAGATCCGCAATTAAAACAAACAACAGGGAGAAATAATATTTTTTACAAAAAAGCATGCAGCCAACCCGGTTTACTATTATAGAAAGGCAAATTACGCAAAATAATTTACCGGCTACTACTACAAATTGAGTATTGCCCGGGGTGGCCATTATTGCCAAATTTACACTTTGATAAAACTGCCCTGTAACAACACCTCCAATATTCAATCGAAACCGGGATTCGCAAATAGCAAAAAATAAAACAGAGTACATGAAAAAAAAATTATTCGCAATGTTGCTGGCAGGTGGGTTGTTTTCGGCTACCACCATGGCGCAAGGGGTTTCTAAACTGTTTGGATTGGCAGGTGGTAGTCCCCAAGCCAACCAGTCATCTAATGGGTTCTTGTTCAACACCGATAGTTCGGGCAATAATTTGGCGGTACAATACCCTTTTCCGGTAACGGTTTCTGGTGCCAACCCACAAAACCTGGAAATGGTGCCTTATAATGGTAAGCTGTATGGCACTACCAGCCGGGGCGGCAACAGTGATTATGGGACTATTTTTGAGTATGACCCTGCGACCAACACGTACACCAAAAAGTTTGATTTTGGCCCTGTTGCAACCAATGGCGGCGGCCCCAAGGGTTCGTTGCTGCTGTACAACAATAAATTTTATGGCCTGGCTGCCGACTATGGTGTCAATGGCGGAGGCTGTATTTTTGAGTGGGATCCTGCAATCAATGTATATACCAAAAAAATCGATTTCACAGGTACGGGCGGCAGCTTTCCGGGCAGCAATGCGCAAAATTCGCTCCGCTTGTACAATGGCAAAATGTACGGCCTTACGGCAAGTGGCGGCGGTACCAATGTTGGGGTCGCATTTGAATGGGACCCTGCTACCAATGCCTACACTAAATTGTTTGAACTGAATGGCACCAATGGCTGGAGCTTTTATGGCAATGTAACGGTGTACAATGGCAAACTCTATTGCATCAGCCACCAGGGATCGGCCAATGGCTATGGCGCCATTTATGCCATTGACCCGGCTTTGCCCCCGGGTTCCAATACCACAGTGGTGAAAGTACTGGATGCCACTACGGGCGGCACGGGCAACAACAATGAAATGATTGTGTACAACAACAAACTGTATGGCTGCCTTTATCAGGGTGGGGCCAATAGCCGGGGTGTTTTGTTTGAATTGGATCCGGCAGACAATACATTTACCAGGTTGGTAAACTTTAATTATACCCCTACAGGTGGCAACCCCCTTGGCAGGTTGGTACCCTATGGTGGTAAATTTTTGGGCCTTTGCAGCGAGGGAGGGGTTAACGGCACCGGTACGGTATTTGAATGGGACCCTGCTAACCCAACCGCAGTAACAAGAAAGGTCAACTTTGGCGTTAATAATTATGACAACCCCGTAAACCCAAGCAGCACCCTGGCTTTTTTTGGTGGCAAATTTTATGGCACTGTTTACAATGCAGGTTATGTGAACCAAGGCACCATGTTTGAGTACGACCCGGCTACCAACATTATCAGCAAAAAGAAAACATTTAATGCAGCCGAAAATGGACGGATCCCGCATGGAAAACCTGTGCTGCTCAACGGCAAGCTCTATGGCGTATGCTATCAGGGCCCACAGGAAATATTTGGCACCCCTTATGGATGTCTTTGGTCATTTGACCCTGCTACCAATGTGTATGCCCCTGAATATATTTTTAACAATACCAATAATGCCATCAATGGCAGGGCTCCAACATCCAGCCCTGTACGCTACAACAACAAATTGTATGGTACCACCAACAATGGCGGCACAAGTGATTTTGGTATCCTGTATGAATTTGACCCGGCTACCAAGGCCTTTGCAAAAAAAGATATACAGCCAATTGGCGGTGCTTTTCCGGTAAGTGAGCCAACCGAATACGGTAATAAACTGTATGGTATGACCAATGCGGGTGGAGTTGGAAACAATGGTATTATTTACGAGTATAACCTTGCAACAGGCGTACTGGCCAAACTGTATGATGTGCAAAACAGCGGCAGTAATGTGCCCAATGGAAGTTTTGCCGTGTACAATAGCAAACTGTATGGCACCACCAGCAGCGGAGGAGCGAATAACCTGGGCGGTATCATTGCTTACGACCCGGCCACCAACACGGCCAGCACGGTGTTTAATTTTGCAGGGGCTACCGGTTATAGTGTTGCCAACGCCATGACATTTTACAACAATGTTTTTTATGGTACAGCCCTATCTGGCGGCACCAGCGGAAGGGGATGCATTTTCCGGTTTGACCCTGCTACCAATGCCTATACGGTAGTGCATCATTTTACCACAGTGACTGGCACCAACGGCTACGACCCCAAAGGGGGGCTGACGATAAGCGGCAATAAACTTTATTGCATAACGCAGGAAAGCAACAATATAGTAAAAGTGGTGGAGTATGACCCCGTTTCCGGCAATGTAAGTACCAAGTCGTCTTATACTACCAGTAACAACAATACGCCTGTATCCCGCAATGGACTTACCGTTGTACCCGCCTTTATTGCTAATGGAACGCCTGGCAGTTGCCAAAGCTTTCCTGCCGTAACCATTGATGCTACCAACAATAACAAGTGGTTACCTATCCTCAATGCCAGCGGCGATGTACTGGCCGAAATAAAAGCAAATGGCAACAACCTGGGTGTGGTATCGGCAGCAGTGTACATTAACAACGGCCCTGTTCGGGAAAACCAGTATAAACAATTGTACATGGACAGAAACCTGACCATTACCACCCAAAATCCCGTAAGCAGTGGCACGGTGGATATTCGCTTATACGTTAAAACATCTGAATTCCTGGCGTTGAAGAATGCTGTTAATTCGCTGGGGCAGCCATCGGGCATCAGTACCATTAACGATGTAGCCATTTTTAAAAATGAACAGGCCTGTGCAGCTTCTATTGGCCCGGATGCATTCAAATTAGTTACAACGGCCACCCCTTATGAATATGGTTATGTATTGTCAACCAGTGTGCCATCATTTTCCACTTTCTTTTTTGCAAGCAGCGCATTAAGTGTAATCCCTGTTCGCTTAATCTCGTTTGATGCATCTGCCTGCAACAACAAGCAGGTATGTTTATCGTGGTTGGTAGAGAACGAACAAAAGGTATCGCATTACCAATTGGAGAAAAGTGCCGATGGCACCCGCTTTGAGCCTTTGCAGTCCGTAACGGCACGCAATACCGGCATAAGGGATACATATACCACAACCGACCTGGTTCCTTTTTCGGGAGACAATTATTATCGCTTAAAAATGGTGGACATTGATGGACAATTTACCTACAGCCCTGTTGAGCGGGTGAATTTTGGAAAAGCAATTTCAGTAACGGTACAACCTAACCCGGCTTCCGACATGGTAACCTTACAAGGGCTGGAAGGTGTTGAAAGCATATTGGTAAGGGATATGGCGGGCAGGTTGCAAATGCAGGCAAGGGTAACCGGCAGCAACATGCAGCTCAATATTCAGCACCTGGCAAAAGGCACTTACACTGTTCAACTAACAGGACGGCAAGTACATTCAGCTATCAAACTCATCAAATTATAACAGTTTTAAAAACAGCATCAACATGATAAAAACCATGTATCAAATTGCAGGCACCCTGCTTATCGGCACAGCGTTAGCCACCACATTGCCAGCCTGCAAAAAAACTAATGAAACGGGCAGTGGCAATACGGATACCTTTCCCGATCCTGTCAGGAACATCACTGCGCAAAGTATGATTGACTCCATCCGCACAATTGGCGGTATGGTTAACAGTGGTACTACGCCTCCTGTAGTTAATGGTATTTACCTTATGCAACCTGATAGCTGTGTGTACGACAACTCGCCAGGGAACTTTGCGGGCACTTTATTTGCCGATTATAAGTTTCGCTTCAGCAGCCAGAATAACAGCAGCTATACCCTTTCAGTTGAGCAGAAGAATATAAGCAATGGCGCACTCAATCCCACTCCTGCTTCTGTGTACATATCAGGCAGCGGTAATAATTTTTCCATATTTGTTTTGAGAACGGTATCGCCGTCTGGCATTGCCGTGCAGCAATTCAACATCCTGAGTGGCACGTTAACGGCCGGTGGTATCCAAAACTTCCAAAACATTTTGTACATCAGGAGCAAGGGCAGCGACCCCGGTAACACCCTGCCACCTGCCGGCACTATCCGCCGATTTGTTACGGGAGGAGCAGGGCTGGCCGTTACTACTACAACTTTTTAAATCCAGCAAATCAGAACCACAAAGCCCGCAGATGCGGGCTTTGTTACTTGCAGAGAGGAAGGGATTCGAATGCCGACGCCAAGGTCGGCACCAAGCCCAAAGCGGCTTGGCCCTCGATCCGCCATGGGCGGATACACACTTCCCAATCAACCGTACTTCGCAATAAAGGCAAGTAATTTTTCCCGGTTCATGTTCTTTATTTTCCTTTCAAGCAGCATTGCCTCCCCACGGGTTTCTTTTTGGATAATGCATCGTATAACCCATGGAACATAAGGTGCAGTAGCTTTTTCATAACCATTGTTGTGCCGTAAAAGGCGGGCAGCAACATCATCAGTTTGACCGGTATAATAGCGGTCGTGTACAGGTGAATGTAATATGTAAACAAAGTATGCCATAAAAAGTAAAGCCGCAACGACTTAACATTGCGGCTTTGCAGAGAGGAAGGGATTCGAACCCTCGATACGTTGCCGTATACACACTTTCCAGGCGTGCTCCTTCAACCACTCGGACACCTCTCTAAAATAATGTTTCACAAGTCAGCTTTGCAGAGAGGAAGGGATTCGAATGCCGACGCTGAGGTTGGCACCAAGCCCGCAGCGGCTTGGCCCTCGATACGTTGCCGTATACACACTTTCCAGGCGTGCTCCTTCAACTGCCGCCGCTTCGGGCGGCATCAAGCCCGCAGCGGCTTGACACTCGGACACCTCTCTAAAATAATGTTTCACAAGTCAGCTTTGCAGAGAGGAAGGGATTCGAATGCCGACGCTAAGGTCGGCACCAAGCCCGCAGCGGCTTGGCCCTCGATACGTTGCCGTATACACACTTTCCAGGCGTGCTCCTTCAACTGCCGCCGCTCCGGGCGGCATCAAGCCCGCAGCGGCTTGACACTCGGACACCTCTCTATCCTTTTCAGGGCAGCAAAAATAACGGCATTTATCTTAGCCACCGAATATTTTTTGGGCATTGGCTGTAGTAATGGCAGCCACCTCTTCAACACTTACCCCTTTAACCTCTGCTAATTTTGCGATAATATACTTTAAATAGCTGCTTTCGTTGCGCTTGCCACGAAAAGGCACCGGCGTAAGATAGGGGGCATCTGTTTCCAGTACCATGTGCTCAAGGTCTATCTTTTCCAGTACTTCAGGCAATCCTGCGTTTTTATAGGTAAGCACCCCGCCAATACCCAGGTAAAAGCCCGCATTGATGATTTGCATGGCACTTTCATAGCTGCCGCTAAAGCAATGGAAGATGCCTTGTAGCCCCCTGCCGGCAAATTCTTTTACCACATTGATGGTTTCCTGCATGGCATTGCGGGTGTGTATTACTATAGGCAGCTGGTACTCCAATGCCCATTCTGCCTGCAAACGGAAAGCTTCGTATTGGGCATCAGCAAAAGTTTTGTCCCAGTAAAAATCAAGCCCAATTTCCCCCACTGCTGCAAAGGGCCGTTTTGCCAGCCAGCTTTTCACCAGTGCAAGTTCTTCCCTCCAGTTTTCTTTAACATAGCAGGGATGCAGCCCCATCATGGCTATGCAGCGACCCGGGTAAAGTTTTTCCAGCGCCAGCATACGATCGGTTTCACTGCTGTCGATAGCAGGCAGGTAAAACTGCTGCACCCCTTCTGCAAGCGCCCTCTCAATTACCAATGCTGTATCATCGCTGAATTCCTCCGAATACAAATGGCAGTGTGTATCTATTATATGCATAGGCTGCAAATTTCTGTAAAAAAATTTTAACACTGTATTAAACATTGTTGTGCAACCCCGGTCATATCCACATTCAATTTATTCACCTTTAATTTTATTTTTTATGAAGAAGTTCTCAAACATTTCCAATTGGTTGCTTGCCGGGGGTATTGCAGCCGTAATCTGCCTTGGCAGTTGTAAAAAAGACAACAGCATTACCAATCCTGAAGCAGACACGCCTGCCGAAAGTGCTGCCACACTTGCTGTTACACAGGAAGAAGCCGAAACGGAAGCGGTGTATGATGATGTGTTCAACATTACCGGAAGTATGAACGCTGGGCAGGTAGGCGAAGACCTTGGCTTTGGCGGATCACTACCCGGCGCTTTCAGCAATGGACGTGATGCCTCGCCTGATACCCTCAGCCGCTGCTTTACCATTACAGTGGTGCCCAACATCCCGCATGTATTTCCCAAAACAGTAACCATAGATTTTGGCAGCGGTTGCCTCGGCAGGGATGGCAAATACCGTAAGGGTAAAATCGTGTCAATTTATACAGCCCCCATGCCACTCCCCGGCAGCAAGGTATCTACCACATTTTTGGGCTACCATGTTGATACTTTCCATGTTGAAGGCACCCATATTACTGAAAATACCAGTACATCCAATATGCAGGGCTGGAAAAATACAGTACTGGATGGTAAGGTTACCAATACCAATACCAGCAAATGGCGCAAATGGAACAGCCTGAAGCAGGTTACACAAACTGAGGGCAACGGCACTCCCGGCTTTCCCCTGGATGATGTATTTAAAATTACAGGCGGTGCAAGAGGCTCCAATTCAGCAGGTCACACATGGGCAAGCACCATACTTGACCCGCTGGTGAAGAAATTCGCCTGCCGCTGGATTGTAAAGGGTACAGTGAAGATGGTAAGGGACGGTCGTGAGGCAATACTGGATTATGGTAACGGCGCATGCGATAACCAGGCAGTCATCATTATCAATGGTGTGCCGCACCCGATAACCCTTTAAATAAAAAAAATGTTGCACAATTAGGAATAACTGTGTAATTTTACATCAGTTTTCATAGGGTACGGATTAAAAACGGGCCAGGGTTTTCACCCAGGCCCAATTTTTTTACAGCTATTCTGTTTGTCTTTTCCCGTTTTCAATGTTTCAACTTCTATTGCAATGCTTCAAACCGGTAGCCCATACGGGTAAAATGTTCCAGCACCAACGGCAATGAATAACGCATATTTTCAAATGCCTTCTCACTGTCGTGAAACACAATAACAGCGCCACTCTCAGCATTTCTAACAACATTATCCGCACACTTTTGCTTTGTAATTTTTTTATCAAAATCACCACTCAATACCGTCCACATAATGATCCTGTACTGCTGCAGTAATTTTACCTGCGCCCGTTTTATCCTTCCGTATGGCGGCCTGAATAATGAAGATTGTATCTGCCCGGCAGCAGCCGCAATATCCTCCAGGTAGTGTTCGTTTTTTGTGGCCCAGCCATTCAGGTGGTTATTGGTGTGGTTACCGGTTTGATGTCCTTCCGTAATTATACGGTCGTAAATTTTCCTGTTTTCGAAAACGTTTTTTCCAATACAAAAAAAAGTAGCTTTTGCTCCATATTTTTTTAACTCATCAAGTACGAAAGGTGTCGCAATTGGATGCGGACCGTCATCAAAAGTAAGGTACAGCACCCTCTCCTTACCCGGCATCTGCCAGGTACAGCTACGGTACAATAACTTTAACCACCAGGGCGTTTTAACGAGATAAAACATGGTGCAAAATAAAATTAATCTTTCATTAAACCCTTTACCCGGCATCAGGTCTTATATAAAAATCAATTATTTATGAACACAAAAAAGCTTTTAACCCTCACCACAACGGCAGCTGTGCTGCTTTTCAGCTCCTGCAAAAAAAACAATAACGATACAGTTATTGATGAATACGAAACCACATTTGAACTGAGTGGCGACCAGGCAATAGCCGACAATTTAACAGAGGATGCCAACGATGTATTTAATGAGGCAGCTATGGATAAGGGCCTGATGGGTAATTCACCTGCCAATGCCACTGAAACCATGGGCCTGCTCAGTTGTGCCACAGTAACCGTAACTCCTGCAACCGGTTTCCCCAAAACAATGACCGTTGACTTTGGTACAGGCTGCACTTCTGCCAATGGCGTTTTCCGCAAGGGAAAAATCACCATCTTACTTTCTGACTCTGTACGCAAATACAACAGTACGGCTGTAATGACTTTTCAAGATTACTATGTGAATGGATTTAAAAAAGAAGGCACCATCACCTGGACCAATACCAGCCTGCCCGGTACAAAAAGCTGGCAGCGCAAGGTAGAAAACGGAAAAATCACGTCTCCCACCGGTGCTTACTGGCTGCACAGCGGTATCAAAAATATTATCCAGACAGCCGGTGTTGCCACACCACTTAATCTTGTGGATGATGTATTTTCCATTACCGGCAGCCACACTGTAACCAACAGCGCAGGCAAAACACGTACCGGCACCATACTGGAAGCATTGCAAAAGAAAACTGCCTGCGAAAATATTGATAAGGGAAAAGTGAAAATAGAAGGTCCTGCTCATTACGCCATCATCAACTTTGGCGATGGCACCTGCGACAAGCTGGCTACCATATCCATTGATGGCCGCCCCGAAAGAGTCATTTTTCTGCGATAAAAAAATACAGGATTTATATTAAACAGGCCGTGGAGCAATCTCCACGGTTTTTTTTATGTACCAGCCTGTGCTTATTGCCCTGCTGTTGAATTTTTATTGCCCGGGCTCTTGTAAAAATTGAAAAAAAACCGTATTATTGAGGTGAGAATACATCAACCGTATTACCGAACTGTATCTATATTCTTCAATTTTAAAACGTCAATTATGAAAAAATCTTTCTTTCGCAGCTTAATTACTGCATCAACAGCCATTGCAGTTATTTGCATCCTGGGTTCCTGTAAAAAGAACCTCCCCGAAAAAGAAGCAGCTTTGCCGCAACCTGCAGAAAACATCAAAACGCAGAACGGGCGGCTTGTTTTTGAAAACAATGAAGCCTTTTACAAAACCATGGAAGCACTTGACAAATCGAACGATGAAACACGCCTCAATTTTGAAAAAAAACATGACTACACCTCTTTCAGAAATGCTATGAGTAATGCAGGAGAGGATTATGCTTTTTCGATTGCTGAAACAGAACTGATGAATATGCCACCATCCATACAGTCGGTACTGAACAGCAAAGGTGAGGTACAGGTTGGCAGCGACATCATTTGGTACAACAATGGCACAAAATACTATGTTCCGGAATCAGATGAGCAGCAAATGGAACTTATCAAGCAAAACCCGGCCATTGCCACTAAAAAAAGCAGTTACTTTTTAAAATTCAGCAAGCCAAAAAATGACCTGGCTCCGGCCAGCGGCGGCATTACACCCAACTGGGTTTATCTCAGCAATTCTGCAGATGCAAGGCATCAATACGAATTCTGGCAGTATTATCCTGCAGCTGGAAACAGGAAGTATGTGCATGAATTAGGAGTGTATACTGATTATTATTATGTGGCACCCAATACCTGCGGCCAGGCAAGCTACAACTATTATACAGGCTGCTATCTTTATATCAAAATGGAATGGAGGGGCAGAAAATGGAAGCCTGCCGGCGAAACAAGAGAAATCAATTACAATATCAATTGCTCTGGCTCCACTTCGGTAGGCAGGGGCTGTGGTATTGTAGACTATCTTGGATTTTCAGTAAATCCTGTTGCCAGTACAACCAGCAATGGTACCTATACCATTACCATGTCCGTTTTTTCCGGTATAACTGTAAGCAACAGTGGATATTACCCCATAGGATGGTCGGTAAATGTGGAAGGAAACATTTACCATCATGTAGTGGGCGATATTGCCGGTAACGGGTGGAATAATACGGGCTACCCGCTTTGGTAAACAAAATTCTTATATTCAAAAAACCGTGGAGATTTTCTTCACGGTTTTTTGTTGTTTCCCTGCTTAAGCTTTGCACCGTATCTTTGCACCATGAGCACAATAAGAGTACGTTTTGCACCATCGCCAACAGGCGGACTGCACCTGGGCGGGGTACGCACCGTTTTATACAATTATTTGTTTGCCAAAAAACATGGCGGCCAATTTATAGTACGGGTGGAAGATACCGATCAGACCCGCTTTGTGGAAGGTGCCGAGCAGTATATAATGGATTGCCTCAACTGGTGCGGGCTAACGCCGGATGAAAGTCCGCAGCATGGTGGCGACTATGCACCCTACCGCCAGAGCGAACGCAAAGCCGCTTACAGAGAGTATGCCGAAAAGCTAGTGTCTGAAGGCCATGCCTATTATGCTTTTGATACACCCCAAGAAATTGAAGCCATGCGGGAAGAGCTGAAAGCCAAAGGAAGCGGCAGCCTGCAATACGACCATCATGTACGCATGAGCATGCGCAACAGCCTGCGCCTGCTGCCTGAGGAAACACAGCAATTGCTGGATGCCGGTACACCGCATGTGATAAGGATAAAAATACCGGCCAACGAATTTGTGAGCTTTACTGATATGATACGCGGCGAAATTGAGTTTGACACCAATAATGTGGATGATAAGGTATTGCTGAAAGCAGATGGCATGCCCACTTATCACCTGGCCGTGGTGGTAGACGATTACCTGATGAAGATCAGCCATGCTTTCCGCGGGGAAGAATGGCTGCCCAGCGCCCCGGTTCATATCCTGCTGTGGAAATACCTGTTTGGGCTGGATACCATGCCACAATGGGCGCACCTGCCGCTGATATTAAAACCAGATGGCAATGGCAAGCTGAGCAAAAGGGATGGCGACAGGCTGGGCTTCCCGGTATATGCCATGGACTGGAAAGACCCAAACACAGGCGACATCACCAAAGGCTTTAAAGAGCTGGGGTTTTTGCCCGAAGCCTTTATCAACCTGCTGGCCGTACTGGGCTGGAACGATGGCACCGAGCAGGAAGTATTCACTTTAGAAGAACTGGTTGAAAAATTCAGCATAGAAAGGGTACACAAAGGCGGTGCTAAATTTGATTTTGAAAAAGCAAAATGGTACAATGCCGAGTGGATAAAAAGAACTCCCGGGGCTGAACTTGGCGATAAAGTGAGTGCTGTTTTTGCAGAGAAGGAAATGACTGTTGCCAAAGATGAATACCTTGCAAAAGTGATTGATGCGGTAAAGGAACGCTGTACACTGCTCACAGATTTTTACACACAGGCAGGGTTCTTTTTTACCGCACCGCAGCAATGGGATACAGAAGCTGTAAAACCAAAATGGACTGCAGAAAAAGCAGCTTTTTTTGATGAGCTTACCGGTAAGTATTCTGCCATCCCAAACTGGGATATAGCTGCCATAGAAGCTGAATTTAAAAATCTTGCAGCAGAAAAAAACATCAAGCCCGGCGAATTGCAGTTGCCCATGCGGGTAATGCTGGTAGGGGGTAAATTTGGCCCTGCGGTGTTTGAAATAGCTGCATTAATTGGCCGGGAAGAAACCATCAGCCGGGTTAAAACAGCCGTGCAGGTTTTTAGCAGTTAAATGGCAGGCAGGGTCAGCCCTGCGCTTCAATCAATTGCAGCAGGCCGGCCAGTTCAGCAGTACCAAGGCTTTCAATCATACTTACATCAGCTTCACTGATTTTTACCAAACCGCCCGTATTGTCAACAGCCTGCGCCGGTGTGCGTATGCCCGGTATTACCGTTGACAATGCAGCATAAGCCAATACATAACTCATGGCCAATTGAGTTTTGGAGCAATTGTATTGTTGGCAAAGCTGCCAAATGGGTTCCGTAGCAGCAAGTGCAGCAGCCACCACTTCTTTAGTGAGCCTGTTTTTGCGGTGATCATTTTCTTCAAACGAAACCCCTGCATCAAATTTACCGGTAAGCAGGCCAAATTGCAGCGGCATCCTGGCAATAATGCCATACCCTTTTTCCTGCATGGTTTTAAAAAGCGGTAAAGCCCGCTGGTTAATGATATTGAGTACTAATTGAAACCCATTGCCCAACCCGTTTTCTACGAGGTATTCTGCTTCTGCAAAAGGATTAAAAGTATTGAGCGACAGTCCCCAGTAACGAATTTTCCCCTGCTGCTGCAATAATTGCATTGCTTCTATACAGTCGCCCTGCTGCAGGTGAACCAGCCTTGCCGTATGCAGCTGGTAATAATCAATGGCATCTCTTTTCAATCTTTTTAAACTGGCTTCGCAGGCAGCAACAATATATTTTTTTGAATAATCCACTGTAAACTGTCCATCTCTTGCCACATTGCCTGCCTTACTGGCCAGCACTACATCCTGCCGGTTACCCAACTCCTGCCCAAGCAATGTTTCGGAGTGGCCAAGCCCGTATATATCAGCCGTATCAAAAAAGTTAATTCCTTTATCCAATGCTGCTTTTATGGCCTGGCAGGAAATCCCATCATCACTGCCACCCCAGCCAATGGCTATATTGCCCACCATGGCACCACCACCAATGGCCCATGCACCAAAACCCACTTCACTTACCTGCAAATCCGTATTGCCCAATTGCCTGTACTGCATATTTAATGGATATGGCCCTAAAGTTAACAAGATGCTTTATTTTTACACAAATAATTGCTGTATGAGCAGGCCGATAAGGGTATTAGTTGCAAAAGTTGGTTTGGATGGTCATGACCGTGGTGCAAGGATAATAGCCACAGCACTGAGGGATGCAGGTATGGAAGTAATATATACCGGCCTGCGGCAAACACCCGAAATGGTGGTGAATGCAGCTTTACAGGAAGATGTGGACGCCATCGGCATCAGCATCCTCAGCGGGGCGCACAATACTGTTTTTCCCAAAGTAATTGCACTGATGAAGGAAAAAGAGATGAATGATGTACTGCTTACCGGAGGCGGCATTATACCTGAAGATGATATGAAGCAGCTGAATGAAATGGGCGTGGGAAAATTATTTGCACCCGGCACACCTACCACCGAAATTTCTGCTTATATAAAAGAATGGGCTAAAACACACAGGAGCTTCTGAGGTTTTTAGCCACACAGGCATTTATAAACGCACTGTTACACCTGCGCTTATTGGTGAAGCCGTAATTTGTATTTTTTCTGCCAGCTGGTACAGTTTTTTACCCTTGTGGTGAAGTACACCATACATTGCACCGTCAAACAACAATAAAAAAGCACCCTGCATAAGTACACTTTTACCATAGCCCTTCAGGCGCAAATTATTCTTCACATTGTTTTTGCCTCTTTCAATAAGGTACAATCCCCCGGCCATATAAGCCATATCCAGCCCGGCATTGAACAAGAACAGCCTTTCCAGCCTGGCCTGCTCTTTCAGAGAAGCCGCAAAGGGTAAATCATGGTTGCCACGCATGGCTTTGAAAATACCGGCACCAGCCAAAGAGGTATTAACCACTCCCCAAAACATGTTCATCTGGTGAAAATACTTTACCTCACCTGTAGTGGTGCTGCTGCCAATAGCACCGGAAACAATATTGCCTGCTCCCCAGCCACCAAGCACCCACATGCCCTTTTTTACGGTTTGGTTTAGCCCGGTATTATATTCACCAAGTTTTACCTCCTGGGCAGTTGTGCTTTCAACTGCCAATATGCTGCACAGTATAAAAAACATTTTCGTCATAATCTTAATAACGTAAAAAAAGGTTCAAAGGTTATGGCAAAATACCATACACCGCTAAAACTATTGAAACCGCCCGCTTTTTTATGATAAAATTTTTTCATTCGGCATTGTTTCGTATTTTCATTGCTTACGGTTACTGCACCGTATTACAGCCGATTGCCTTTCTGTAAGAAACAAACTATTTAATTACGTTTTAAAGCCAGGTTACATGAGTAATCCATTTTTAGCTGATTATAAAGTGCAGCCCAATGTATGGGATGAAATGTTTGCTGGTGATGGCATAAGGAACCATTACCATAATTTTGAGGCAGCCCTGCAAAACCTATCTGCGGAAGAAATGTTTCACAAAGATGAACTGGCCAAAAAGCTTTTTATGAGCCAGGGTATTACATTTACCGTGTACAGCAGCGGTGAGGGGGTGGAGAAAATTTTTCCTTTTGACATCATACCCCGCATAATACAGGCTGCCGAATGGCAGGTGATAGAGGCCGGTATCAAACAAAGGCTGAAGGCGCTCAACATTTTTCTGAGGGATATCTATCATGAGCAATTCATTATAAAGGATGGCATCATCCCTGCAAAACTCATTTACTCCTGCCCCAATTTTTTACGGCAGATGGTAAAGGTTGGGGTACCTTTTGATATATACACCCATATTTCGGGCATCGACCTGATAAGAAACAGCGATGGCGCTTATTATGTGCTGGAAGATAACCTGCGCACACCATCAGGTGTATCGTATATGCTCGAAAACAGGAGCATCACTTACCGCATATTTCCCTCGCTGCTGCCAAAAAACAAAGTACGTTCTGTAAAAAACTATCCCGACCTGCTGCTGAAAAACCTGCTGCAGCTTGGCAACCGGCAGTCGAGCAACCCCACGGTGGTATTGCTTACTCCCGGTATTTTCAACTCCGCCTATTTTGAGCATACCACCCTTGCACGGTTAATGGGCATTGAACTGGTTGAGGGCAAAGACCTGGTGGTAAAAGATCATTTTGTATTTATGAAAACCACCCGTGGCCTGCAGAAAGTGGATGTGATTTACAGGAGGGTGGATGATGATTTTATTGACCCGATGGTGTTCAGGCCCGACAGTATACTGGGTGTACCCGGACTGTACTGGGCTTACCGAATGGGCAATGTAGCCATTATCAATGCCATGGGCAACGGCGTGGCAGATGATAAGGCGGTATATGCTTATGTGCCCGATATGATAAAGTATTACCTGAACGAGGAGCCGATACTAAAAAATGTACCCACTTACCGCCTGGAAATACCCGAAAATCAACAAGTCGTTTTTGAGAACATGGATAAAATGGTGATTAAGCGCACCAACGAGTCGGGTGGCTATGGTATGCTGATAGGCAGTGCAGCTACTGAAAAGGAGATGGCTGATTTTAAAGCTGCTATACAGGCCGATCCACGAAGTTTTATTGCACAGCCCATCATCAGCCTGTCTTCATCGCCCTGCTATATAAATGGCAAGCTGCAGCCACGCAGGGTGGATTTGCGGCCCTACGCATTGTACGGCCCTGATGGTATTGACATAGTACCCGGCGGCCTTACCAGGGTGGCGCTGAAAGAAGGCTCGCTGGTGGTTAACTCATCGCAGGGCGGCGGCAGCAAAGATACCTGGGTGGTAGACTAAGGGTAATACCAATTACACATATGAATTGGTCCAACTGTTTGTGGTATAATGTCGGAGGTTTTACTCCGACTAAGAGCAAAGCCTCTTGGCCGACCTACTTTGGATTAGCTTAGAAATGACCGGACTATTTAATAAGTAGCGTCGGTATAATTTGATAAAACTTAAAAAGCGTAAGAATATATGTTAAGCAGAGTGGCTGATGCTGTTTTTTGGCTGGCACGCTATATGGAGCGTACCAATAACCTGCTGCGGGTAATACGCACCAATTATGTGGCTTCGCAGGATGAGGTAAAAGACTTTAGCTGGAAACCCATACTTCAACTGTACGGAGGGCTTTCGCCGGCAGAAACGGATGCCCTGCAGTACAATGCAGCTGGTGCCTTGTCCAATCTTTTAACTGACAGGGAAAACCCGGCTTCAGTAATCAGCAATATTACTTTTGCCAGGGAAAATGCCCGGTCAGTGCAGGATCATATCACCAAGGAAGTATGGCAATGCATCAACGACTTTTACCACCTGGTGCGTGACAGCCAGTTTACTGACACACTGCAGCAGGGAGACCCGGTAACTGCCATGGACCTTTTAACCAGGCATGGCATGATGTATTACGGCATTGTAGATACCACCATGAGCCGTGGCGAAAATTTCAGTTTTCTCAATACCGGTAAATACATCGAAAGAGGCATTCTTACCACAGACATACTGCAGATAAAATTAAATGAGCTGGGTTTTGATGAATTGAATGCCGATGCTCCCGGTTGGCGGTACCTGCTTTATTCACTGGCCGGGTACGAGCTGTATCTTAAAACATACCGTGGGGCCTTACAGGCAGATTCTGTACTGCAGCAGGTGGTCTATAATATGCAGTTTCCGCATGCCATACTGTATTGCCTGCACCAGACAAACCGCTATGCCGAAAGGCTGAAACCCTTTGTGCAGCCTGCCAATTACCAGCAAATGGAATTTTTAATCGGCAAGCTGATGAACGAGGTGAAATACAGCTCAGCCAGTTATGCCCAACCGGCTGCATTGCAGCAGTTTTTGCAAAACACCAGGCAGGGCTTATCGCAGGTGGCCAATCTTTTCAGCCAGTTGTATTTCGGAAATTCTTAAAGATATTTGCGCAGCAGTAACAAAAACCAACAAAAGATTTTACAATATGGCCTTGTTTAAAATAAAACATATTACCAGGTATACTTATCACTCGCCTGTAACTGACAGTGTGAACCAGGTGATGCTGTATCCGCCGGAGAATGAGCGGCAGCAGGTGCACAGCCACGAACTAACCGTAACAGGTAACCCGTCTATTGAAACTTTTACTGATCATTTTGGCAACCGCCTGGGTATCTTTACCCTGGTTGATCCGCATACCCGGCTCAGCATTGTATCGCAGGTGGAGGTAGAAACAAAAGCTGCTGCATTGCCCCTGGTAACTCATTCCGCCGCCATGCAATGGGAGGAATTATCACAATTTCAAAATGATTATTTATACATGGATTACCTGCAGCAGGAAGGTTTTGCAGAAGTTGCCCCGGTGCAGGAGCAGGTAAATGCCATTGTAAACAGAGAGGCCACACCACTGGAAGCGGCATCGGCATTGTCGGCATTTGTTTACAACAATTTTCAATACCAAAAAGGCATTACGTCGGTAGAAACCGGCATTGACGAAGTATGGCGCCTGAAGGGCGGTGTTTGCCAGGATTTTGCACATATACTGCTGGTAATGCTGCGCATGATTAACATACCAGCACGGTATGTGAGCGGCTATATCTGCCCACGCAACAGCGAATTGCGGGGCGAGGGCGCCACACATGCCTGGGTGGAAGCCTGCCTGCCCCATTACGGTTGGCTGGGGCTCGACCCTACCAACAACTGCATTACCGATGACCGGCATATACGCCTGGCCGTGGGCCGCAGCTTTTACGATTGCACACCCGTAAAAGGTACTTACCGCGGGGATGCTGCACATACCCTTGAAGTATCGGTAGTAATAGGCAATGATGATGCTGAAAAGGAGGAGCCGCAGGTATCGCCTGTATTCAGCTACCAGGTACATGCGGAGGCACCTGTTGCCAACTCATACCGGCAGTTTATGGAGCAGCAGCAACAATAGTTTAATGTGCTGATGGGATGATGTGCTAATTTGCTAATGTGCTGATAGGATAATGTGCTGATGGGATAATGTGCTGATGTGCTGATAGGATGATGCCGCTAAGGCGGCACAAGTCGTGCTGATTTTTTCGGTTTGATTGATTTGCTCTGGCATGGTAAGTTTTTGCCTCATCATTGCCAAAGTTTAAAATACAGTGTTAAGCCGACAAAGCATCAATTCTTAATTTTTAATTCTTAATTGATAATTCCCCCTTGCCATTCAAATTTCCGGCAGGCTCAGCCGCTTTCGCTTGCTGTAAATACGCACCGCTACCACAATCAGCACGCATACAAAAAGATTGAGCTCACTGTTAATGGGTATGCGGCGGCAAAGCAGGTACAATACGCCGCCGATGGCACAGGCTGTGGCATACAGTTCGCCCCGCTTAAGCAGGTTGGGTACGGCATTGCAGAGTATATCGGCAATAAGGCCGCCAAAAGTGGCACTGATCACCCCCATCACCAGCGCATATATTTCATTGATACCATGCTGCAGGCTTATTTCAATACCCGCAGCAGTAAAAAGGCCCAGGCCCACAGCATCTGTAAAAAAAATGGTGCGCTTAAAGCGGTTGATGTTCTGCCTGAAGAGAAAAGTGATAGCGGTGGCACTCAAAACCAGCAGCAGCGCAATATTATCGTTTACCCAGTTTACAGGCTTTATGCCAATCAGCAGGTCACGCAGGGTGCCACCGCCATAAGCAGTAGCAAAAGCCAGCACAATGCCGCCAAACACGTCCATTTTAGTGGTACGTGCCTTTAGTGCACCCGTTAATGCAAATACAAAAGTTCCTGCGTAGGTAATAAATGTGAGCAGTGTCATTTTATTTAATGGGCAAATGAGGCAATGGGCAAATATGCAAATGTACCAATGAAGCAATGGGGTAAAAAACGCTCTTACTTCACCATACAATTCCAGTACTGCAAGTCATATCAATTGTTATTTTACAAAAAACAGCAAGTAAATTTGCACATTTGCCTATACAGCACATTTGCACATTTTCCAACTATTCAATCAGCTTGTTCCGCATACCATACATAATAAGGCCGCTGATGGTTTTGGCACCTACTTTGGCCTTCATATTCTGCCGGATGGTTTCGATAGTGCGGGGGCTTAAAAAAATAAGTTTAGATATTTCCTCTGTGGTTTTATCCTCCGCCAGGTATTGCAGTATTTTCAGTTCTTTTTCGTTAAAGTTTACCGGCATGGCGCTTCCGTAATGCTGGCGCACATTTTTCTTTTGCATCAGCTTACCCATTACCGCCTTGTTCACCAGCTCATTAAAGTAAAAATCATCGTTCATGCAGGTGAGTATGGCTTCGTATATTTCCTCCGGGTCGGTGGTTTTGGTAAGATAGGCGTTGGCACCCATTTCCATCATCTTGCTTATCATCTGGTGATCATCATACATGGTAAGCACAATTATTTTCAGCTCTTCATATTCCTTCCTGATTTGTTCAATGGCATTAATACCATCAATTTCGGGCATCCTGATATCCATTAGCAAAACATCCGGTTTTTTAATGGCAATTTTATGCATCATGTCTTTACCATCTTCAGCCTCCCACA
>JANMIG010000072.1:0-2918 GCA_031375675.1 Chitinophagales bacterium | reverse complement strand
AAATTAAAGAAGAGGTTGAAGCATGGCAGGCAAACAGAAATAACAAGAACAGCAAAATAAACTGGCAGTTCACAAATAAAGATGCAAGAATCAAATTAAAGAAATTATATCCGTCATTACACGGTTAACATAACACTAGATACATTATTTCATTTTACTTATTTTCGTAATTCGGCTGTAAAATTGTATGATTCCCAAAAATATGACAGTGCTTTTATACAGTTTAGTGAATTAGCTCATAAAGGTGATGTAGAATCTCAAAACTATTTAGGTTGGATGTATTTAAATGGCTTTGGGTTAACAAGAAAGGATACTGTAATGGCATTGGTTTGGTTTAAAGAATCTGCTGACAGAAAAGACTCTTACGGACAAGTAAGTCTAGGGATTGCACATTATTACGGATACTATTTTGGTAAAATTATTGATTATAAGAAGGCACTGGAATTATTTAAGAAATCCGCAGAACAGAATAACTCAAATGCGCAATATTGGATGGGCTGGATGTATGAGAATGGGTATGGTGTAACCAGCAAAAATTCTGATTCAGCTTTTCATTATTACCAGATGTCGGCACATCAAAATTTAGCTGATGGACAATATAGCTTAGGTAGAATGTATGAGTTTGATATGTGGAAAAAAAATATGGCAAAAGCAAGAATTTGGTATCAAGCAGCTGCAAAGCAAGGACATAAAGAAGCTGAGGAACATTTAAAATCTATCGAAGCAGAACAATTTTTTGATAATCCGAAGACAGAGAGAAGGCCTGATGATGCTATAATAAAAAAATAATCACCCCATCACCAACTCCAACTGCTCCACTTTCTTGTCCTTCTGCCCATGGTTGTGTGCCAGTATATCACCGGTATCAAAATTGCAAACCAGTGCTTCTACAATGGTGCGGCGGTTTTCAATATTGCCGCCAGAGTGGTAAAAATGGTCTTTGGTTACAATATTAAACTTGCTCCAAAATTTGGCAATCATCTCATTTTCCCGCCAGTCGTTGTGGTGCCAGGTGGAGAGGATGAACTTTGCCTTTGTTTGGCTCAGCAGGGTAAACAGCAGTTCCTCGTCCTGTTCCGTCCACCCATTGTAATAATCAACATATCGGCCATAGTAGGGCGGGTCGCAGTAAATAATATCATCCTTTGTGGCCAGGGGTATTATATCGGCAAAAGATTTGTTGTAAAAAGTCCAGTCAGGTTCCGGTTGTATGATTTGTGCTGCCGATGCCACCTGGTTGGTTATTTTGGTGGTGTATGCCTGTGCAAAGCGGTCGGGCTTTTTGCAAAAGGGAATGTTCCAATTGCCTTTCTTGCCAAAGCGCATCATGCCGTTAAAACCGGCACGGGACAGGAAGATAAAATCATAAGGCGAAAACGATTCGTTGAACCGTTGCCGCACTTTGCGGTAGTGGTCGTAACCATTGTCGCCCGCTTGGCTCAGCAATGCACCTTCCTGCTCCAAGTAATGCCGCATCAGCGGGGCAGTTATTTCGCCCTGTTGTATACCCTTGTAAAAATTGATGATATGCGGATTGGTATCGTTGAGAATGGCTTTTTTGTACCCGGCGTTAAATGCTACAACACCCGTACCCAAAAACGGCTCTATCCACCTGCCTTTCATCATAGGGGCAAGCTGCATAATCCAGGGTACCAGCTTTGTTTTAATGCCCTGGCTTTTTATGGGTGGTACTATTACTTTCATGTATCGTTGTTCTTACCTGCTTTTGTTACTATATTTTCCCAAAGGTCTGTGCGGCCTTTGAATTCCAAAAAATCTTTCAGTTTGGTGATTTTTACCGTTTTGCCATCCTTCAGCATGGTGGCGGTACCGTAGTTCATCCAGTATTCATCAAACCATTCTTCGCCCAATTTACTAAATATTCCGTTTCCCTTCTTCAAATCTTCAATATCGGTAATGGATCCGATGTTGGCAGTATTGCCCGAACCCTGCCCATCACTTGCTATCCGCCATTTTTCCACAGCAAAAAAATCAAAATCTTTTATTACAGAAGTGATTGATTTAAGGTTTTTAACCGTAGTTACCTGCCTCTCACCCACTTTTTTGGGTGCGTTCCCGTAATCTTCCTGCAGGTCTTCCACCATAAAAATTTCCGTGTCGTCCAGGTCATCCGTCATATCAGTTCTTGTATAAATAATGCCCAGGCAATAGTGCCCCAGGTATTGCGAATAAGGAAACTGTATATTTTTATCCTTTTCCCTTTCCTTAAAATAACCGCCATGGCTGCCAAGGGTGAAGCCTGCTGTTTTATGGTTGCGCCTGAAGGTAGTTTTAATATCAAGAGCAAACTTTACGGCATCATCGTTTTTGTGAACAAAGGTTAAATCAGGATACCAATTCTGCTTTTCGGCAAGTATTATTTTGTAACCTATACTGTCGGCAAATTGCAGTAGCTGCGGAAAAATATGAATCTCCAGTATTTTTGAAACAATTTTGGTATCGGATGAAATGGTGTAGATATTCTTGTATACATCAATAAAGCCCTTAATTGTCCAGTCGCCGGTATCGGTGGATACATAGCTCCTGAGTTTTTCGGTAAACTCATTTAACTGGCTGTTGAATTCAGATTTATGCTTTTCTTTTTCTGCTGCTTCCATGCGCCAAAGATACGGGTTTGAAATTTCAGGGTGTTCTTTATACAAAGTTCATTCATCCTTTCCGCAACTGCTCCTTCAAAAAAGCAATCTCCTCATCCTTGTCCTTCATCATCTTATCAAAAACAGCTCTTTCAATCAGCATCATGCTTTCAGTGATACTAATTAACGTGAGTTTTGTGTCTTATAGGTTGATTATCAACACCTGTAGATAAAAAGTTCTTTGAAATAACCATGACATGGGTAAAAATTGTAGTGACCAAACTACCCCCATGCCATGATTATTAATGAGTATAAAGTTAT
>JANMIG010000053.1:0-34839 GCA_031375675.1 Chitinophagales bacterium | reverse complement strand
ACAATCCAATATTGCCTGGTCACATTCAAGAAAAAATAAAAGAAAAAGCTATCCGAAAAGCAAGAGAGATTATGGTTCAGCATGGATTTATTGTGGTTGACAATCAAGGTGTTATAGCATAGTTAGATAGAATTTTGCAGTAGCAAAATTTGCCTTCGGCTGACGCAAAATGCCAAGCATTTTGGTCAGGGTTAACCCCGACAAAGCCCCCCAAAAGGGCTTTCGTCGGCCCTTCGGGCAGATTTTGCAGCCAACTGCAAAATCTGGGTTTAAGATTGCAAGACAAATAAACGCTCCGGCAGGTAATAAATTTCCTGTTAAAAATGATCAAAACAAATCAGCGAAAATCTCAAATACGATAAACTGCAGCATTCTGCTGTACACCGTGTTTAAAGAAAAAACGATTTCATTGCCTCACCCGCTTTATCCCCCCAGTTTTTTGAAGCAAATTCCAGATTGCTGCGAAGCTGACTACGGGTTACAATTTTTCCGCCAGCGGGGGGCTGGATAGTATTTCCTGAAACATCCATAAGTTGAATTTTAGCAGCAACCCAGGTAATATTTTCATGCGGCAGGGTAACTTGCAATATCATTCCCGGCAGTCCGCTAAAAGATTCCGGTCCTCCCGAAACCAATATTTCATTGGAATAAAATGCAACTACATAAACTGAATCATTAACAATTGCATTTGCCCGCCTGCAATTATACCCTCCTATTACCTTTGTTTCATCAGTAATTTTCCATCTTATTTTTTTTGTACTGTCGCTTAAAAGATACGTTTCATTGAACACCTTTTTTTTACTTACCTGTAAAGCACTTTTAAAATCAGTAAAAACAGTATTATTTTGAAGCGCCATCGGAAGATCACTAAAATAACCAGACTCCGGGGCTGCCTCATAAGGTGTAAACAATGTTTTCCCATCAGAAAAGACCAATGTGCTTTTAAGAATTTTGAACTGTTTATTGTTTTGCTTATACTTATCAAATGCCTCCTGAAAAAGAAATTCATTGTCTTTTGTTATACTTCTTTTAATAACAGCAAACATATTGATGGTCTTCTCAAATTCTATAACACCTGTTTTGTAGAAAAGTGCATTTTGTGCGTGCAGGGGATTTGCAAAAAAGATAGTAAAGCAAACTGCGGAAATTATTGAAAGTTTCATATATACTGTTTTTAATTGTTTTTACCCATTTTACTAAAGTCGAATATAAGGGAAAGCATAAAATACCTTCGGATGGTAGTAAAACTGTTTTGATTCAACAGGAATCCATCTACATTTCTGCTGAAGCCAATGTTCTGATTCAGTAAATCGTTACCAGAAAGAGAAAGTTTAAGACTTCTTTCCTTCAAAAATGATTTATTAATAGAGGCGTTCAGTATGGTACGGGAAAGCCCATTGCTGAAAATACCGGTACTTTCATTGTACTGATAATTAACGTTGGAACTAAGCTGTATTGCAGCGGGCAAATAAACAGTAAATCCTCCATTTGCGGCAAACCCCTTACCATTATTATCTATATCAGGCAATAACGACGATCCGCTGACAACGTAAGAAGGGCCGAAAGCAAAATTAAACTCATACTTATTTGCCACCGCTTTACCACCCCGGAATTGCAATGTATACGTATTAAACTTTAACCGGTTATTTACCTTATTTGAAAGCGCATAGTAAGTATTGTAATCTGCTGAAAAGTTAACACCTGCATCCAGATTCAATTTCTTTATTTTGGTATCATAAAAAAAGGAGAAATTCAGATTGGAAGTATTTTTCCCCGTCAAGTTCACGGCTTTGTTTACACTCCTGCCCAAAGAATCGGTATCCAGGCTCCGTATAATAGCCCTGGTTGTAATAGATGTGTTAACAAAAACTCCTATAAGTCGCCCCTTAACAGGATTTATTGACTGGTATGCCATAAACAAGCGGTTTGCAAAAGCTGGCTTCAGATCCGGATTTCCAACGGTAATATTTAAAGGGTTATTATTGCTGCGTACAGGCTGCAACTGGTCGGCATTGGGCTTTATGGTATTACCGGCATAATTGGCTTTTAAAAAAGAACCCTGAGAAAACCTGTGTTGCCAATTGACCTGTGGATACCATACAATAAAATTTCTATTGTAAAGATTATTAATATTTTTATTGAACTGCCTGAAGTTAACAGTGCTAACCTTGGTACCAAAATTTAAAATATTCTTTTCGTTTCCGTAGTTGATAAAAGTACCAAACTGATTATACAACTGCTTTAATTCAAAGCTATTGCTGAATGCAGTATCGAGCACATCATATTTTCCTCCTGCAGATTTATTGAAAGAGTTTCTGTCAGAGTTTGTTTTACTATATCCAATACCGTAATTAAAAATTGCGGATACTGATTTCGATAAAGCCTCTGATACTTCTATATTTCCATGAAGGTCTGAAGCCATAGTAATATTCTTTTTATACTGATCAATTAACTGCGTACTGTCAACAGCTCCATTTGCATCATAAAAATTGATACGTGATTTTAAGAAGCCATCTGCGTTACGGTCTGTTAGCATTTGAAGCAAATTAACTGATAAGGTACGTCCGGGTTTTTTAAATTTCTTTGAATAAAAAACATTCGTATTCAATAATTTATTATCACTGCTGCTGCTGAAACCCCTAAGCTCATTATTGAGCAGCAGATCACTGCCATTTTTAGCTGCAGAAGTATAATTATTTTCAGTTTCCACTTTTTTCAGTGTGCCATCTACGCTGATTTTTATTTCAGAAGAAGAATCTATTCTTATCTGGTAACGGGCATCTGCCTTTTGCCTGAATATTCTATTTCGGAAATTCTGATCTCCGTTTACACTAATGGCATTGCCAGGAAGATTATTAAGTGTAAATGCATTGCTGTTGCCCTCTACTACCAGCGAACCTATTTTGTAGTTGAAATTCAACGCATTTTTATCTGAGTTCCATTTATTGTCGTAATGCACACCACCATTTCTTGCAACCGGTATACCCTGCCCGTTGTATCTTCCGTCAAAACTTTCCAATTCATCATCCCCTCCCATATCAATGATTACTCCGGGCTCCGACATATCCACATTGGAAGATGCATATTTTGCATTTTCCAACCAACCCAATCCTGTCTTGCCATCATTTCCTGCCAGGCCATACACTGAAAATTTACGTTTTCCTTTAAATGAGTTTAACATGGCCTGCCCTGTGTAAAAGCCATTTGTACCCACACCAGCTTCTACTTTGCCAAAGTATCCGTTCTTTTTATCCTCCTTTAATTGAAGATTGATTGTCTTTTCTTTATTACCGTCAGCAATACCGGTCAGCACACTTTTATCTGTGCTCTTGTCATACACCTGTACCTTATCAATCATATCGGCACGAATATTCCGTGTAACCAATGTTGGATCATCTCCAAAAAATTCTTCGCCATCCACCAGCACCTTTTTAACCTGCTGCCCCTGGGCTGTTATCCTTCCTTCATTATCTATCTGTATACCGGGCAATTGCTTTAGTAAATCCTCAACTTTTGCATTGGGCTGTATTTTGAAATTCTTTACCCTGTATTCAGTTGTATCGCCCTTCACTCTAAGCAGGTTTATCTGCCCCTTTACAATAACTTCCTGCAGCAATTTTGTCTTGGGAATAATTTTAAGTAAGCCAAATTCATGGATACGTTTTTCAGCAGTGAGGGAAAACTCTTCAACGTAATCTGCATAACCGGGATAACTGAGCAGCAGCAGAAACTTACCGTTGGGCAATCCATCAAGGTTAAATGAACCATTGGCTGCTGCATAAGTAAACTTAACAAGGATAGAATCCTCAGCACGCAATACCAGCACGCTGGTATTGCGAAGCTTTATTACAGAATCAACATCGGCAACTATGCCCCGTACCATATTGCTATCATTATAATTCTTTTCCGGCACAGACTGCCCGGATGCATAACCACGTACAAAAAACAAGAGTAAAATCAGTGTTACAATTTTCATATACTTTAATTTTTCAGCTTAAAAATTCATAAGAAACCCGTTCAGGCGAATCCACCGATTTGCCTGTTCCCCCTTGCAGGGTTGTTACAATACCTTTTTACATAAGAATCACCCGGCCCTGTTTCTCAATTTTGATGTTTGTTCAATATAAGCCTGCCCTACCGGAATTTCATGTTGCATGATCCATATACTTCGTTTGTCAAACTTTGTAATGTGCTTTGAAGCAACCACAAATGAGCGGTGTACCCTTACAAATTCATCGGTTGACATAAACTGGCCAAGGTCGTTCATTGTTAATCTTGATGTTACAATATTTTCCTGTGTAACAAACTGAACGTAATTGCCAACACTCTCTATGTACAAAATATCATCCAGGTTTAACCGTATATTTTCGTACCCGCTTTTTATAAATATATATCTAGGGGACTGGGTACCCTTGGCAGCTCCTGCCCTTAGCTCATTCAGCTCGTATGCTTTGGTACAGGCTTTGATAAAACGCGGCAGCGAAAAGGGCTTCAATAAATAATCAACTGCATCCAGCTCAAAACACTGCACTGCATATTCAGTATAAGCAGTAGTAAAAATCACCATTGGCTGGTATGGCACCAGTTTCAAAAAATCAATACCTGAAATATCCGGCATTTTTATATCAAGGAATATCAGGTCAACTTTTTGCGTCCGCATGTATTCAACTGCCTTAAGGGCATCTGTAAACCAGTCATCAAGGCTTATAAAAGCTACCTTCTCTGACAGTTTTTTTACAACTTCCAAAGCCATTGGTTCATCATCTATTGCGATAGCCTTAAGCATATTAAAAACCTTGTTTTATGAACTTATTTAACGATTACATGCAATTTAACAACAAATTCATTTGCCGCTGATTCGCAGGAAAAAGAATACCTGCCTGCATACAGCAATGCCAGCCGGTTTTTAATATTTGCAAGCCCAACACCTGATTGCTCGAATTCGGGATCACCGGTTTTTAGCGGATGTACACTGTTCCTGACTTCAAAGCTGATTGATTTTTCATCACACTCCAGCAATATTTTTATCCATGAAGGCTGAGAAAGACTGATTCCATGTTTAAACGCATTTTCAACAAGAGGTATAAGCAGCATTGGTGCCAGTTGATGGGTACTGTTACCGCACCCAATAATTTCATGAACTGTAATATCTGGTGAGGACTGTATCCTCAGTTTTTGTAATGAGATATAATTTTCAAGATAGTCAACCTCTCTGCTGAGTGGTATTACATCTTTATTATTATCATGAAGCATGTACCGCATCATATCGCCAAGTTTCTGGATTCCCTCTGCTGTTTTAAATGAGTCTTCCTGTAATGAAGTGCTGTACAGTGTATTTAAAGTATTGAATAAAAAGTGAGGATTAATTTGAGAGCGGAGAAACTGTAAATCATTATTGGATTTAACCAGTGCCTGTTCCACTCCTTTAAGTTCCAGTATTTTATCTTTCCATTGCTGAAAAATGAGCCACGCTGCCGGCAAAGTAAAACAAAGCATAGCCAGCCAGTAGATTACTGAAAAATTAAAGGACTTGTGCCCGAGAAAAGAAACGAAAAACAGGTTAACCAAAAAGGTTATACCAAGATAGATTACTAAAAGAAGTGGTTTTTTGAAAAACCCGGGCTGGGTAGCCGGAAACAGCCAGTAAGTGCTGCTTAGATAAACAAATATTACCGGAGGAAAGAGTATAAAATAATTCTCCAGAAACCTGCTTTCAAACTGTACAATAGCAAGATTTTGCAGGAAGAAGGGAATAAAAATATATGCACAGGCTGCAAGTGTGAGCTGGTTTGTAATGAGTCTGCTATAACTCTTTCCCACATCCTTTTTATCAATTGCCCTGATTATTAATTCACTAATCACCATGTACAAAGTAAATATTACCACAATTGCTCCTGCACGCTCAATACCTGTAAAGTAGCTGGCAAAAGGATTTTCATTGTACCCAAATATGGCAGTAAGCTTAAATCCTTCATAATTATAGTAATGCGGGTGAGCGTAAAATGTTACGGCATTTGCCCCCAGCGCCATTACAAATGAAATCAATCCCCCCTGCAAAAGTATCAACAGCCAATTAATGCCAGCGGCTGATCCCGGTTTACTACTGAGTGCTTTTTTCAGTAAAGGAACAATCAAAAACCTGCACCATAAATAACAGCCAAAAATAAGCAGTGCAAACAGCATTTGCGGAATAAAAATATTGGTGTTATAATTAAAAGGCAATCCTTCTGCGGCGAAGGCTTTTGCAAAAACTGACTGATCTTTTTGTGCAGTATAGCTAAAGTACTCAAGTATAAATCCTGTAACTGTTGTAAGAAACATTATAGTGGCAAAAAACAATTCATAAGCTCTCCATCTAACTTTCATACACATATATTTTACACAATATTATCAAATCAAAACATTGCTCATGTTAAAAATGTTACCGGCACTGAAAGTTTGTGACGAATACCTCATAAAATGTGACGAATAATGAATTTGGCTGTGTGTAAGACCTCTATAAATAACTATACGCTCCTCATAAAGATTGATTCAGTACAGTTTATCCGTAAGTAAAAAGATGCCTGTCTGCTAAATGGCTGGCTGCATTATGGTTGTTTTACCATCAATACATTGCGGATATGATAGGGTAAAATTTCCAAATAACAAATACCCTCGCTTTTATCATACCTTAAATCCACATCAATATTAACGGTCTGTATTATTTCGAATTTACCGGCCAGAAAACTGCCGTTTTTTCTGTGCCGGAGCAGTACGGGTTGCGGCATGTGAGGAAATTTCACAAAAAGGCTGCCATTTTGTATTATCAGATCAAAAAACATATTTTCATTCCCCTTTCCCTTGTAGAAGCCCGGTATTTCATTTACAAAATTGATATGGTCATTTTTAATTTTCCGGCTTGATGAGAGGTACTTAATACCCCATTTAATAAACTGTTTTGATATTTTTAAAAAATTATCTGCTGATTTTAATTTGGTAACCCAATATTGGAATATACGGCCACTTGCCGACTGAGGAGAGAACCTGCTGATGTAAAATGATTCTATAAAAAATCTATCGGGAACGGCTTTCCATCCCGGAGAATAAAAAAAGAGAAGGCTTTTAAATTCGATTAAATGGTATAACAATACAGCTACCCCGCTGTTATACACCAGATTTCCCTTATTCCAATCCAGCAATCCCGGGACGGACTCTTTTATAACTGTAACAAAATGAGCTTTTATATTGCCCGTTGCTGCTTCGTTCTTGATGATGTAAGTCATACAATCAATTTCCCTATCCATCTCAACTATATTTTTTTGATGTACTACTAACGCAACCTGTTTCCAGTTACATTCATCAAAATTATAGTAATCAGGATCCTGAAAAACTTTTTGCCAATCCTTACTTTTTTGATAAAGGTCTGATACCCGCTGATCATTTCTGAACAATGTAAAACATCCGGTAAGATACTCCTGCCTTGCGCTTATGACGTCATATGTATCCAGCATTTCATCTGTTACTATATGCTTAATATTACCATAGATGATATCCATATCACAATAGCCCCAAAAATCATATCCCGTTATCAAATCACTGAATACAGTACCGAATGCGGGCCTGAAATCACACAATTTCAGGTGATTGTCCAAAGCTGCATCAATTGAAAGTTTTTCGGAGGTGAGTTTTTTTAACCCTGCCATGGAAAGCGGTATTACTTTACAATTAGCCGGAAAGTTGCGTGAAAAAGTAAGATCTGTAACAATCATAAAATCTACATCCGGATTATATTCACATGATTTTAAAAAAAGATTGAAATACCATGGTTCCTTCCCATAAAAACAACTGATGATTATAATACTTTTCTTTGAAAGATTATTAACTGCCGTCATGCTGAATGATTTATAAGATTAAGAAAAAAATATCGGGATAAATCAATATTGTACAAATAAAACCGGGATTCTTTTTAATTTTAACACAGCAGAATATGCACAAAACAAGGGTCATGTTCTGCGGCAGACAAAATCATTCTCTCCGGGAGCAATGATCTGTTTTCACAGACGACATTGGTGTTAAATACATTTACAAAAGGTGTCAGGCTTCATTCAAATGATGCGCATCTCCCATTAAATGAATTTCAATTTCCGGCAGCTCATTTACCCCATAACTTTCCCACTAAATCTACTCTTTATTCAACATGTAAAATGTTATTTCATCTCCCATTTCCGGAGGAGTATTGCCAAACTTTAATTGCCCGGATTACAGGCGGGGTTACCATACTTTACCCTCAATGCCGAAAAACTTTTTACTGATAAGCAGGTATTGGCCCGCAAATAAAGCCAGCCCGCTAAGTAACCCGCCAAGGAAGCCAGAAATTAAAATCACTACACTCCGTGAAACACTAATGACGCCGCCAAGTTTTTGCAGCATTGCGCCAGAATAAACTATATCAAAATAAATACTAAAGCCTGCCCAGATAATAAATCCTGCCAGAAAGCCGACAAAAAAATACAATATGGTAAAATTCAAATATTTAAGCAGCAGGCCCAATAAAAATACAGGGATTATAAACCCCCACCAGGGAATTTCAGGAATAAGCTTTACAGGTATAATTATTAAAAAAAGTATTCCCAGCGTTACCAGGCTTTGCGATAAACCAGATTTTAATTGTATCATGTTAATTAATTTAGCTGCCACTTACAGGATGTATGCTGAATTGCTTCAGCCTTTGTAAGAAAAAATTGTAATGAGTAGTATGTTCCTTTATTCCAGTCTGTAATAAAATTATCTGAGTAAGGGCTGCCAATATTACCCGACTGCCCACCCGGGTATATGCCCCATGCCACGGGCCTTTCTCCCAGTTCTACTATCATTCTCCATGAAGGCCCCCAGTTATTAGAACAGGCATTAATGGCTTCGGGGAAACCCGCAGATGGCAGACCCGTTTTACTGAAAGCCCATATATTTGTGAGGTGCATCATACTTACCCGGTTTACATCACTCCATTTTACTCCTTTTGTTTGCTTATCATTTTCATACTGCACAACAGCAGTTTTGAATGCCTGAATAACAATGCTCCCTGCTTCTTCTTTTTCCTGGGTAGCCAGTTTGTCAAAATATATATCCGCAGGATCTTTTTTCATCAGGTCAAGCAATAAATAGTCGTCGGGAAATTTTGTCTGAAACTGGTAGGTCTTAAGCTCATCCCATGTATAATTCTTACAATTATCCCACCACAGCTGAAATAATTGTGCCTCCGTATCGTCCCTGTCGTATTGCCCCTTCCAGCCTGAGATTTTCTTATTTGCTTCATTTTCTGCGGCAGTGAGCTTTGCATTTTGCAGAAAAGACAGCAAAACCGGCACGGCTTCCCTGGCAAAGGTATATGTATTGTCAAGCTGCATGGTTTTCATTTTCTCAATATCAAACTGGTTGTCAGCCTCCAGCAATTGGTTTATTCTGCCTGCCCTGTTTTCACTAAAATATCCATTGTAATAGTAATTATAATTACTGTCTGCAGGCCGTTGATTTGCCGATACTACATAGTTGGATGCAGGGTTTACAACATGCGGAAGGCTGTCTGTTGGGATATAAGCCTTATAAACATATTTGCTGCTGGTGCCGTCCATTACAAATTTGCCCTGCCCCGGAAACTTTACGGGCAATTTACCCTGGTGAAATAAGGCAATTGTATCTGACTTTCCTGCAAAGGTGAAATTTTGTAAAGGTGCACTGTACCCAGCTATTGCTGCAGTAAAGTCATTATAATTGGCTGCTTTACTCAATTTTATAAAACATAGAAATTCATTGGAAGGATTAAGCAACTCCCACCTTGCAGCATGGTTGAGCAGGTCTGGCTGGTTACCGGGAAACTGTCGGGTAAACATTACCGGGCCATGAACAGTTTTATACACTGTATCTTTCATACTCAGGCTGCCTCTTATTTTTATTTCTTCAATGGTATAAGTCAAATCCTGCCAGTTGCCATCAAGCATGTACTTGCTGTAATCTTCTTTAATTTTCAATTTATACCAGTCTTTTACATCATCTGTTCCGTTGGTGATACCCCAGGCAATTTGCTCATTAAACCCAATAATAACGGCTGGCGTACCTGGTATAGAAACACCATATACATTTACACCCGGGCAGGTAAGCTGAATCTCCAGCCAAATAGCAGGGAGCACCAGGTTCAAATGAGGATCACTGCAGAGTATGGGGCGCCCCGACTTTGTTTTTTTCCCACTCACAGCCCAACTGTTGCTGCCAAGTTTAGGATTATACGTACTTGGCGGTACAACGGTAGTAGTGCTTACAAATGAAAAGTCAAGGTAATCTGGCTTTTTGATATTATTTACAAGCGGCTGACCCTTGCTGGCTGTATAATTTACCATTGGAGTCATGTGTGCTGAATATTCCGGAAAGAGCCGGTTAAATTTTTCTTCGCCAAGCACCAGCATCAATTTAGACATACCGAAATCCTCCTCATATCCTGCCAAAGTGTTTCCCATATATTTCATTACCAAAGCCGTTTTCTCAACTGTCCATGGTTCTGGTTTATAATCTAAAAACTTATATTCGAAAGGCATGGTTTTATAAGTAAGGCTGCTGATATAGGCGTTTACTCCTTTTGTGTAAGCGGAGAGTACTTTGTTGGTTTCTTCATCCTTCAGCATGAGTGCCACTGCATTTCTTGCTGCACCGGGAATACCACTTCTGCGCTGTATCCTGTCATAGTCAACCCAGCCACTCTGGCCGAATATTTCAGCAAGCCTGCCCGCAGATAAATAAGAGATAAAATCCATCTGCCATAATCTTAGTGACGCTGTTACATAACCCTGGGCATAATACAAATCCGTTTCATTATTTGCATAAATATGAGGTACTTTTCTGCTATCGAAAAATACAGAAACGGAATCCGACAAGCCTATTTTAAAATTACTCAGTGGCTTTTCAAGCGCCGCTTCATTTTCATTTTGTACAACCCCTGTAAACGGATCAAGCAGTTTTCCAAATGAGGTGTAGGAAAACATTTGCCTTGACAGCGCCACAGTAAGTATTATTAATGCTAAAAGCGGAAAAACTGCATTACCATTTATTCGTTTCATTATTCAATTTTAAAAAATTTCACACTGCCGTAATTGGCTGTTACCAGTCAGGTCATCCTGATTAAAAAAGTTTTTTATCTGCCGGACGCTGCTATTTTAGTTATTTTTTCGGCAGCACACTCTCTGAATATTTCGCCCAGCCGCTGAGGATGTTTGTTGATAAAAAAGTGTCCCCCTTCCAGCAGTTCATATCTAAAAGATGCTGTTGTAAAACGAGACCAGTTAGATATTTGTTCACACTTCTCTTCTTCGCTGCCCATTAATGCATATAAAGGTACTTTTACAGGCATTTCATCTTCAAGGTTGTTTTTTTCAGCTACTTCAAAATCTGCTTTTAAAATCGGAATGAAAAAGTTAAGTAACTCAGGATTTTGATATAATTCCTCAGGAATACCATCTAATTTTTTTAACTCTGCTATCAAATCATCATAATCAAGCTGGTATCTTTTAATACTGTCTTCAATGCCGGGCCCCGGATTTCCGCTTACAATCAGATGAGCCGGATAAATCATATCCCGGGCAAGCATGTTGGTAACCCTGAGGGCTAAATATGCGCCCATGCTGTGGCCGTAAATGATAAAATGAGGTGATATGAGCTTTGCCCTTATCTGGTTATAAATATCCATAGCCGCCTCACCAAACTCTGTGATAAGCGGCTCTCTCATTCTTCTTCCTCTGCCAGGCAACTCAAGTGCTGTGAAATTAAAATAACCCAGACAGGGTGCTAAATACTGAAATGAGTAGGAGTTGCCGCCGGCAAAATGAAGCAGAAATAATTGGGGTTTAATCATACATTTTAAAGATTTCCGGTTACTATTTTATTTATTACTGATCAATTATTTACCAGCACACCAGGGTCATACACTGCAATGTCTCTTTGGGTTATTTTTCCTTCTTCCATCCTGAAGAGTTTGTCGGCGCAGTAATAATATTTATCATCATGTGTTACTGCTACAATAGTAATACCCTTTTTCTTAAGCAGCGGAATTATAATTGTGTAAAATTTATTCCTGAAATAGGGATCCTGGTCGGCTGCCCACTCATCCAGTACCAGTATCTTTTTCCCTTCCAGTACTGCTGCAATAAGGGCCAGTCGTTTTCGTTGGCCCGCAGAAAGCTCCGTAGTAGAAAACTTCCGGCCTTCTATTGTAACTTTCTTTTCCAGTTCAAATATCCGGAGATAATCAGCCGCTTCATCTGCATTTATTGCCTCTTTTGTTACCAGTTCATTAAACAGGTAATAATCACTGAATACCACTGCAAACATTGACCGGTATTGCGGATAATTATGCTGATCAATCACCAGCGTATCGGTGCTTATATAACCCGACACAGGATTATAAAGCCCCAGCAGCGAATAAATAAATGTAGTTTTACCACTTCCATTACCTCCGTATATGAATACCACTTCACCAGCTTCAATTTCGCAATTGATGGGGCCGATTCCGAAAGAGTTTCCCTGTTCGCCATAATAAAACTCAAGATCATTTACCTTAATGCTTTTAAAGGAAGCCATCTCATTCCTTCCCTTTTCATCATTACCACGCGGAATAACGCTGCGCAGCATTTCATCTTTCAGTTGCATCAGGTTTGATGCTGCAACACCTGCCCGCATAATCATCGGTATCATCAGTGTAACTGCTTCTAATGACCCAAGCAGGTAGGTAAGGGTAAATGCAAAGCTGATAGTATTCCCTGGTGTAATCTTCAGCAAAACACTAAATACAAGCAGCACGGAAGATGTGAGCAAATAAAACATGATCTGGCCAATCATAGAATTATTAAGCATCCTTGTACTGGCATTCAAATTTATCTTGTACGATTCATTGGCAACATTCCTTATCTTTTCATCAAATATATACCTGCCTTTTTCCGGCTCAATATAAATCTCCTTGTAACCGTTCATTATGGCACCAAAATTTTCCTGAAATTCATTTTCCAGGCTTCTTGCCCGCTGAAAATGCCGGATATTTTTACGGTTACTCATCGAATAAATAAAAACACCTATCGCCGCAACTGCAACTGTAATCAGAAATAAAGTAGCTGAGATGGTGAGTAAATAAATAAAACAGGATACAACTATAATTACAGAGATACCAAAATCAACAATCCCTATTGATGAGCCGGTAAGTGTATTTACATCATTTACAATTACAGCATCAATGCGGTGCCTTTTGCCGACAAAGGAAGAATAGTTGGAGTTAAGCACCAGCGATAGTATCTGGCGGCGCAGGCTCCACGATATCCGCTGTGAAACTTTCATCATGAGCAGTGATAAGCTTCTTTTAACCCATACAAAGAGCAGTATTACGGAAAAGAAGATAATTACATATTCCTGACTTATGCTAACATAATTACCCGAGGCAATATGACTTACTATCCTGGTAACACAGTTAATAAACAGAAAATTAAGAAACCCTGAGATGACTCCAAGTATAAAATATGTAAGTAACTCTCTTTTCCCGATCAGCGTAAAAGCTATTTTCAAAAAATTTTTCACAATATGTTTTTAGACGTGTTAGAATTACTGTCTCTTTAAGAATATTACTGCCTGCTGACCGGGGCGAGCAGGCAGTAATAAATCAGTTGATGACCATGTTCCCTGCTTTTTCGTACAATATCTCCTTTTCACCGTATAAGCGTTCGGAAATGATTCCCCGTGACTCACACTCTTTTACCAGCAGGTTAGATTGCACAATGGGATTTGACTCATCTGTATAACGGACTGTACTTATAAACTCAAGCCAGGGCTCCATACCCATAGCATATACATACACTTCAGATGGATTAAATATATCGACCAGGTGTATCCCTTTTTCAAAATTGGACCCTGCCAGCCTGCGTGACTGGTCTTTATCTCTTGCCAGCTCTTCAGTTAACAGCGGGCCGTAAAGCCAGGTAAGCGGTGCGCCATCACATTCCATACCCAAAAAGATAACATCCACATCGCCGATAGCCCGGTGAATATGCTGGTATAATTTTGCCTCAAGTATTCTTGAATCAGCTACAAAGAGGAAGCGGAAATCATTCAGGAGTACATGAAAGCATGTTTTGGCCAGGATATTGAGGTCGCAATGCTCTCCGGTAAAAGGTATTCCGGTAATAGTACAATTGTCAAAACGCAGTTCTTCCATCTCATCAATTTCAACAACATTCATAAATCCTGCATGATTGAATGCCATTTTTACACTTGGATCCTGCAACAAGCCGCTCGCTGTACGGGGTACAATAATCTTACCTATCTTATGGCGGAGGGGAAGTAATGTTTCAAGCAGGATATGGTCCTGGTGATTGTGTGTGATCAATACATAATCAATATAATCAGGAAGATCGCAATCAGAAAAATGATCTACCGAAGATTGGTAACCATAATAACTGATAAGCGGATCTACCAGTATAGACACTTCACTTGTTTCTATCAGTATGCAGGCATGACCAAAATAGCGCATACGCACATTTTCACCCTCGTACTTTTTATAGGCAGGATGTTCTTCTTCTGTAAAAAATGTATCAAAAAGTTCCCTGTCACTGCTGTTTACACCTAATATTGCGGCTATCTCTTCCAAAGATCCGCCATTCCGTTTCATCCTGCTCAACAGGTCTATTCCCTCATGATTAAACGGAATGTTCAGGTGCAATACACCCGGTTCATCAAGACGTGCTGTACTGAGACAGAACGGACGCTCATCATTTTGGGTGAGCCACAAAGCAATGCTTTGTGAGGTTGGATTGTAAAACTCACTTTTGTACAACAAAGACTCAAAGAACCGGAAAGAAGGGTTGCCATTGAGGTCGTACACCAATTCCACATACCCCTTAAGTATTTCGGGTACTTTTTCATATAAAGACTCAAGTGCAAATCCTTTTGCCTGGGATTTAAGCATTTTATCAAGTTCTACAATTGCTGCTGAGAGCTGGATTAGATTTTGCTGCTTTTCCCTTGTGTGTTCCCTGAGTTGTTTTATATCCTCCACACGGGGAGTTTTATAATCCATAAAAGGCCCTCCAAGCATTTTTGGATTTTGCACCGCTGCGGCATGTATCTGCGGAGACTGAATATATGAATTCATGATCTTAAGGTGCCTGCCAACAACATTCATAGCCGCAGTGGCAGGTGATATAAGATGCGACCATGCATACCATCTTTCAATTAATGGTTCAATAATTACATTAGGTTTTAAAAACCAGTTTTTCCCTTTCATATTTATTTTTTAAGATTATAAAGATTCAATTTGCTTGTTAAAAAAAAGTTGCCATTATTCAATTTTCTGTCAGAGGCACTGATTGGATATTATTAGTAAAGAGCTGCGACAAAGAAATTCCATGGTCACTTATCACCTGCTTCAGCACTGTCATATAAGTATTCCTGATCAGCGCTCTTTCCCCCGGATGTGGTAAATCCCTGTTGAACCCGAACTGAATCATCAGGCAGTTTTTATATTCTGAAACAGCCACTACCATCGCCTGCTGCAGTGGTACCTCACCACGAATTCCGCTCTCCTGCTCGCCATCTCCTGTAGCCACGCTTATTTCCTTCAGGTAAATGTAATTATGATAATTGAATAAGACTGTTGATTGCAGGAATTTTTCCTCCGAAATATCCCCCAACTCATCAATAAGTTTATGCAGGGGATAAGCATCATACTCCAGGTCTTCAAGAAAATTTTGTTTTACCTGATCCAGAAACTGAATAGCAGAAGCATCTCCGTTTACCCGGTTTCTTACCATGAGCATATTGGTAAAGTTTCCAACTAGACCTGTAACATCCATATTGCCATAGTATTTACCATCCCGGCCAGAAACCTGTGTAAAAACAGTTATGTCATCCTGCCCGGTAAGCTTGTGCAAACTGATGTTCAGCACACCTAATAACAAACTGGCATAGGTGAGCCTGTTTTTCTTAACAAAGGTATCAAAATCCCTGTACAGTCCGCCATCTATGGTTGTACTCAGACTGGTCATGCGCCCCTGCGTGCTGGCAGGAATCTGATGTGAGTAACTCATTTTTACAGCAGGGGTAAAACCTTTTAATCTGCCGGTCCAGTAGTCCCGCTGTTGTAAACCCGCTGCCGACTCCACAAAGCTTCTTTGCCATGCTGCAAAATCCTTGTATTGGAACGCTGGCGGAGCTACACCGCTGCCGTTGGCAGAATGCAGCAGGCCCAGCTCATTTTTTATAACATTTGCCGAGTAGCCATCACTAAGAATATGGTGGGCAACTGTAACAACTGTATAATTTCCCGTCGGCCTCCTGTACACATTAATCTTAAGCAACGGCCCCTTACTTAAATCAAAAGTAGTTCGGTAAGCATCTTTTATAATCTGTTCCATTTCTGCATCCGAAACCACCATTACGGGGTCGGCTATTTCAAAATCAAATTCTGGGTCGGTAAGTATCTGCTGCATCAATACACCTTCTACAGTAACATAGACTGTCCGTAAAATTTCATGCCTGCTGATCAAACGGCTTACAGTTGTTCTGAATTCGCCGATATTAATGGCACCATACTCATCCACCGTTATTACTATGTGAGATTCTTTTTCAAACCACTTAGAAAAATAAGTGAGCTGGTTAAAAGAAAGGGGGGCATAGCGGCTCTCTGATTTATTAGTAGCCGGGGTTGCAGTTTTGCCGGTTTCAGACACAGCATTTTGGATGAGTGCTGCCACATGCGCTATATTTCTGGCGTTGAACAATGCAATCAGTGGAACTGAAAAACCTGTGTCATCAAAAATCTTCTTTATGAGGCGCAATGCTTTCAGCGAATTGCCTCCAAGATCAAAATAATCATCCTGAATACCGATTCTTTCCACGCCCAAAACATCCTGCCATATAATTACCAGGGTTTCTTCCAGTTCATTACGCGGGGCAACATATTTACTTACTGCCGCTGCATTTAATTGCGGAGCAGGCAATGCTTTTCTGTTGATTTTACCATTTGCTGTAAGGGGGAATTTTTCCAGTTGCACAAAGTAGTCCGGAATCATAAAAGAAGGCAGATACCTGCCCAAATATGAGCGTATGGCTGCAATGTCCAATCCTTCCCCACCCTCACCTATCATGTAAGCCACCAGTTCTTTTTCCTGCTGCTGATTTAAATGAGCTGTAACTATAGCTTCTTTAATGCCGGGGTAACCCTGCAAATGAGTTTCTATTTCTCCCGGCTCAATCCGGTATCCCCGTATTTTCACCTGGTCATCCTTACGGCCTTCAAATTCAATATTGCCATCTGGTAACCACCGGGCCACATCACCTGTTTTGTACAGCCGCTCACCTTTTCTGAAGGGATGCGGAATGAATTTTTCATTTGAAAGCGCAGGATTGTTAAGATATCCCTTTGCAAGCCCCTTTCCGCTGATGTATAAATCACCTGCAATTCCAATCGGCAGGCACTGCATGTTTTCTCCCAGTATGTACACCCTTGTATTTAATATTGGTTTGCCTATGAGTACTCCGGATATTTCGTTTTCAAACTCATACACGCAGGACCAGATTGTGGTTTCTGTAGGCCCATACATATTGCAGATTTTCGCTTCGCTGTTTTTTTGCCTGATTTTATTCACCAGGGATGCAGGCAATGCTTCACCTCCTATTAATATCGTTTTAAGTGATTGCAGCAACCTGGAAGACCCCTTGTCTTCTTCTACCAGTTTCATAAATGAAGGAGTAGATTGTATCATTGTTACGGGTTTGTGCATTTTTTTAGCTGCTGCGGAAAAAAGTGTTTTAAGCCGGTTGAGATTGACCAGGTTATCCAACACCATTTTCTCATCTACCCCGAAATCCACGAGGCAGGCCACTTCATTAACGCCTATCGCCTTTAAATCACTAAGCATCCGGCTGCAACTACTTACTGTGCCAATAAGAGCGCTGGTTTTATAATACCTTTTGAAGGCGCTCTTTAGTATGCTTTCCCTTGCATCCTCCGTCAATTCGCTTTCATTTACACCTGCTTCTTCCAGAGATATTTTACTTACGCCAATTGAACTTTTCAGGTATTCGATAAAGGGTCTTTCTACAATCTTTTCAATTTGCTCTATATTATCACCCACAAAAGTGTGCAACATAAGGCTTACAATACCTGTATTTTCGTCATATCCATTTTCTTTCCTGGCCTGCCTGTACAGCTTAATTTTATGTGCCAGGTCATTTATATCCTGGCCGAGGAAATGTGTAAGGATATTTGCGCCTGCCGCACCTGCACTTATAAAGGTTTCTGCATTGCCGGAAGAAGTAATCCACACCTTTAATTCCTGTTGAACCGGTTTGGGAAATATCCTGAGCGGCACCTCTTTGCCTGCGCCATTGATACGCATGATACTTTCTCCACGCCAGAGTTTTTTTACCGTATCTATCTGCCCGTACATTATCTTTTGCCGGTCGTTAAATGAATGCCTGGATAGTGTAAAATCATTCTGGTTCCACCCTGCGGCAAATGACAGGCCTACCCTTCCGCTTGAAAGATTATCTACCACCGACCAGTCTTCTGCTATCCGTATTTCATCGTGCAGTGGTGATACAATACTGCCGCTTCTCAGTTCAACCTGGTTCGTTATCATGGCAAGTGCCGAGCTTACAACCGCAGGATTGGGATAGAGTCCACCAAATTCATGAAAATGCCGTTCCGGCACCCACACTGCTTTAAAACCTTCCCTGTCAGCATACTTAACAGTCTCCAGCAACAGGTTGTATTTATCTTCTTCTGCATTATTATAACTGGAGAAGAAAAACAAGCTGAAATCCATTTCCAATTTCTCATCTGTGTACTGGTCAAGTGTATCCAGCCCGTCTGTAGTAGCATGAATTAGAACCTGTACCCCATTGCACAATGTCCATAACAGTTCGAGTACGGAAATATCGAAAGAGGTACTCGTAATGGCCAGCATACAATCGTCCTCATCAACTTTAAGGCAACCATTCAATCCGTAAAAAAAGTTGACTACATTTTCATGCCGGATCATTACACCTTTTGACTTGCCGGTGGAGCCTGATGTGTAAATAACATAGGCAATATCATCAGGCGCCGGTTTACGCTCAACATCATATTTACTGTACCGGCTCTGCTGCTGAGTAAACAGATCCAGTTCTGCTTCATCAAGCACCAGCAGGCAATTGCTGTCGCTTATCATATAGGCTATACGGTCTTCCGGATAATACGGATCAAGTGGTATATAACCTGCACCTGTTTTTAATATGGCCAGCATAGAAACCAGCAGCCATTCACTGCGCTCAAGTTTTATACCAATAAGCTGGTCTTTCTGTATATCAATTTTTTGTAACAGATAATTGGCGAGTTGGTTGCTTTTTTCATTCAATACGCTGTAGCTAAGCGCTGTTTGCCCGTATACCACTGCGATATCATCCGGCCGTTTATTCATTTGCTCAATAAACAGATCAACAATGGTAAGCTCTGCCGGATAGAACCCGTCAGTATTATTAAAATCTTCAAGTACTTTTTTCTTACCGGCATCATCCAGGTATGCTGTTTCATTGAGTGTACGCCCCGGACAGCTGATAAAATAGTCGAGAATCTTGTAGTAAATGGAAGAAATATCTTCTGCCGTAAGACCCGATTTGAGTTTTTTGGTAAGCATTAAAATAATCCTGTAAGTACCGTTTGTCCTGTCAACCAAAAAATCGAAATGTGTGTTCCCCCTGATATTACCCAGTATTTCAGTAACTGGCATGGTGCTTTCAAATTCATCTGCTGCAGCATGATTTTTTATATTTGAATACTCATCAAAATCTATGTAGTTAAACAGAATATCAAAAAAAGGATTTCCGAATGTGAGTAGCTGACCATTTATGAGTGATATATCGAGCAGGCTGAGCCGTTCCTTATCCTTCAGCTGAAGCACCTTATCTGCTACGGTATTAACAAAGTCAACACAGCGCATATTCCCATCTACCGGCATCCGCATGGGGATAGTGTTAAGGAAACAACCGAGTATTTTATCACTGTCTTCGCAAGTGGGGCGAAGATTGGTTAGCAACCCTGCAACCACATCGTTCTCACCGCTCAATACTTTAAGCAGGAATAAATAAGCGCTTAAGGAAATATTTTTTACTGTTGTCTTTAACAGCGCAGCAGCTTGTTCAATTTTTTCAATAAAAGCGGCATCAGCTTCGCTTATCAAACTTACCTGGTTTTCTTCGCCGGTAAACAAATCAAGCCGGGTAAATCCATTAAGTTCCTCTTTCCAGAATTCTCTCAATGATTCGTCACGCTTTTCTACCTGCTGCTGTATAACGGCATCTTTGTTGGTTGCCTTAATGGCCGGTGGCTTGCAAAAAGGATCTTTTTCAAGGTCGAGGTAAAGGTTATTGAGTTCCCTCATCAGCAAACTATCACTCCAGCCATCAATAATAGCATGGTGGCATTGAAATACAAGTACTATTTCATCTTTTGAGGAAAGAAAGACATGAATACGCCACAGCGGTGCCTCGGTAAACCGGAAAGGATGCTGCAACTCAGCCTTGATAAAACGCTTTACCAGCTCATCCTGTTCCTGCCAGGGCAAACCGGTCATGTCAGTAAAATCTATAACAGCATGAATGTGCTTGTAAACAATCTGAACTTCTGATTCAAAATCAACCATGTTAAAACCCGTTCGCAATACAGAATGTTTGTCAACCAGCAGGGTTACTGCTTTTCTGAACCGTTCTATATCAAAACCCATCAGCACCCTTCTTCGCACCATTTGGTCATGGTAAACGCCCAATGCTGTATTAACCATTGATTCAAATATCATTCCCTTCTGAATATCGCTCATTGGATAGATGTCCTCAACGTTAGCTGCATCGGGAAAATCCGTATCAGATAACAACCGTTCTTTTAACCCGCTGATCTCATCCTTAACCTGCACTTCAGCTTCCCTGTACTTTCTGTTGCGCTCCTCAATTCCAGCCCCGTTACTGTTAAGATGATCAGCAATTTTTTCAATGGTATTGAACTTGTACGCCTCTGCGATTGACAGTTCTATTCCCAATTCATTTTTAAACCGGGCCAGCATACGGAGTATCTTTATGGAATCACCACCAAATTCAAAAAAGCCATGCTGTATTCCAAGGTTTTCATTACCCAGAATTTTTTGCCATATCAAAAGCATTGCGGCTTCATCATCGTTGCGGGGCGGCACATACTCCCTGCCCGTTGAAATATTAATGGTTCTTAAGTCAGGCAGCGCTTTTTTGTCTATTTTACCATTTATCGTTACGGGCAAAGCTTCCAACTGCACAAAATGTGCCGGCACCATATAGAGCGGTAAAATTTTGCTGAGACTACTTCGCAAATCTGCCTCTGAAATTTTTTCACTGGCAGCAAAGTAAGCCACCAGTTGCTTATCTCCTTCCTCATTTTGAGTTACCACTACAGTTGCACTTTGTATCCCCTCTTGAGCAAGAATAGCTTTTTCAATCTCACCTGGCTCCACCCTGTATCCCCTGATTTTCACCTGATCATCCTTTCTGCCCCAGAATTCAATATCACCATTTTCAAGCCACCTGCCCATATCACCGGTCCGGTATATTTTTTCCTGCTTACCAAATGGATTGTCTACAAATTTTTCAGCAGTTAACGCTTCATTATTCAGGTATCCTTTACTGAGTGATCTTCCACCAATACATATTTCACCAGCCACCCCGGTTTTCATCAATTGCAACTGTTCATCCAGAATATATATTTGTGTATTTGAAACAGGCCGGCCGATGAGTACAGGTTTTGCTGTATCCAGTTGCTTTACAATGCAACCAACCGTGGCTTCAGTAGGGCCATATTCGTTGTAAATTTCCACACCAGGATTTATTGCTTTTAGCACAGCTATATGGTAAGGGGTTACTTCTTCTCCACCCAAAATTACACAGCGTATTGTTGCTGATTGAATTGAAAGATGGTTGATCATGGTAACATGTGAAGGCGTAAGCTTGATACAGTTAATGCCGCCTGAATCACTGAAATTGTCCTTCAGTATATCTGCAAGTGCATCATATTGCCTGTAAATGGTAAGTGTACCTCCCATAGATAAAGTACAGAAGATACTGGTTACTGTAAAATCAAAAGAAAGGGAGCTGAACAAGCCGAAATTAACTTTACCTGTTTCGGCAAAATAATAACCATTGGCCCATTGCACATAATTGTGCAGGTTTTGGTGGGTAATGAGGCAGCCCTTGGGGTTACCCGTTGAGCCTGAAGTATAAATTACATAGGCCAGGTCATCACCCGCTGGTGTTAACTGTGCCGCAGCATAGTGTGCATCAATATATGCTGTTTGCACATCTATGGCCATTATTTCTCCTTCATAATAATCAAGATTAAATATATGATCCGATTGCGTAACCAGCAGTTGCAGTGAAGTATCGGTTAAGATGTACTTTTTTCTTTGTGCCGGATACTCAGGGTCAACAGGCACATAAGCTGCACCGCATTTTAAAATACCCAATAGTGCAACAATCATTTTATCTGACCGGTCAAGCATGATCCCCACCAGGTCGCCTCTCTGAATGTGATAATTATGAGCCAGGTAATGCGCCAGTTTATCCGATGCCGTATCAAGTTCGCCATAGGTAAGAATACTATCATAAAACTTTACAGCCGGCGCATCCGGATTGGCTGCAACCTGCGCTGCAAACCCATGAAGTACTGTTTGCCCGATAGGAAATTCCGTTACCGTATCATTGAAATCATTAAGCAGGCGGTTCTTTTCCTGTTCTTTTACAACCGGTGCCATTGAAACGGGCTGATCAGTATTATTTACAAAATGTTCCAGTATGACTGCGTAAATATTCTTAAGATCTGTTGCTGAGAGACCAGAGCGCAACTTTTTCGTTAAACGCAGGTTAGCGCTGTATTTGCCCCCTGTACGTTCAACAATAAAATCCAGAAAAGTATTGGTACGGGAAAAGCCTGACAGTTTAGAATCCAGTATCTGCTCTGTTTCTTCACCGGGTGCCGACTCATCATCTCTTACAGAGTCATACGCATGAAAATCCACATAATCAAATAAGATATCAAAAAACGGATTAGAAGTGCTGCTGTTAAATCCTGCAAGCCGGGAAATTTCAAGCATGCTCACTCTTTCATACTTTTTCAGCTCAATCAGTTTTTCATGTACAGCTGCGATATATGCAGCACAGGTATCGTTCACATCTGTTCCAATTACAAAAGGAATTGTATTCAAATAACAACCCAATATTTTATCGCTATCCTCAGTGTCTGGCCTTGTATTGGTAACGAGGCCGGTACTTATTGCACTACCGTAATTGATTGCTTTAATCATACACAGGTAAGCACTGAACGAAATAGTTTTTACAGTTGTGTTGAGTGAAGCCGCTGTTGTTTTAAGCTTTTCTACAAAAAGGCTGCCTGGTTCATAAGCTATCTGCTGGTAGTCATCTTCAGTGCTGAATAAATCGAGCCGCTGAAGCTCAGCCAGTTCATTTTTCCAGAAAGATTTAATGGTTTCATAATATTTTTCTATTTCATGCTGAATGATAAAATCCTTATAGTCCGACTTTAATTTTTCGGGAATGAAGGAGGGATTCTGATTTAACTGAACATACACATTATTTAACTCGGAGAGCAGCAGTGCATCGCTCCATCCGTCAATAATGGCATGGTGACACTGAAAAACAAAAACTATATTCCCATTACCCCAGTCGAAAGCGTTCATGCGCCAAATAGGTGCGGCAGTAATATCAAATGGCTTTTGTCTTTCTGCAACAGCAAATTCCATTACATATTGCCGCTGGTAATCCGGCGAAAAGCGGGTGATATCCTCAATATCTACTTTTACAGCAGCGGGCTTGTATACTATCTGCACATCCCTTTCAAAATCGGTAATATTAAATGCTGTGCGCAGTATAGCATGCTTTTCCACTATCAGCGTCATAGCTTTGCTGAACCTTTCAATATCAAAATCAGTAAAGTACCTGTGCAGTATCAATTGGCTATGGTATATACCTGTACCTTCACCAGCCAGTGCCTCAAACACCATCCCCTTTTCAATATCGCTCATAGGGTAGATGTCCTCAATGCTGTCTTCATTTTTTAAAATACCGGAAGAAAGGATTTTTTGTTTTAATGTACTGATACTTTCTTCTACCTTAACTGCAGCTTCATTGTTCTTTTCACTCTGCGCTTCGAGCCTTTGCCTGTCATTTACCAGGTGTTCCATTATTTGCTCAATGGTATCGTGCTTGTAGATATCTGCGATAGGTATTTTAAAGCCAAATTCTTTTTCAAACACCACAAGCATTTTGAGTATTTTTATTGAATCCCCACCCAAATCGAAGAAACCTTCCCTGATGCCTACCTTTTCCTTACTAAGTACAGTCTGCCATATCTCTGCTAATTTTTTTTCAGCTGCATTGCGTGGCTCAACATAGTAAATACCGCTTGACATACCGGAAAGTTCAGGGTCGGGCAGTGCTTTTTTATCTATTTTACCATTGGTGGTAACCGGCAGACTTTCCAGCTGAACAAAATGACCCGGAATCATATAAGGTGGTAGTATCCTGGATAAGTATGCTCTTATATCCTGAATATTAAATTGCTTTCGGCCAGTTATATAAGCGATGAGTTCAATACTTGCATCCTCCATTTTTTTACTTATTACTGCGGATGCTTCTATATCAGGGTGAGATTGTATGGCAGCCTCAATTTCACCAAGTTCAATCCGGTATCCTTTTATTTTCAACTGACTGTCTTTTCTCCCGTTAAACTCAATGTTGCCATCAGCCAGCCATCGGCCAATATCTCCAGTCTTATAAATTTTTTCTCCTTCAACATAAGGGTTGTACACAAATTTTTCAGCAGTAAGTTCAGGGCGATTAAGGTATCCCTGTGCAAGTCCATTTCCTGCAACACAGATTTCTCCCGAAACACCTGCTGGAACAAGTTTCATATTGTTATCCAGAATATATACCCTCGTATTGGCAATGGGTTTTCCTACCGGTATATTGAGGTTTTCAATTTGCCGGTTACTATTTAACAGGAACAGGGAAGTGCATATACTGTTTTCTGTTGGCCCGTATGCATTATAAAACTGAGCTTTTTTTGAAAATAAAACAGAATCCTCAAAGCTGGCAGCTTCGCCCGCTGTAATCAATGTTTTTAAAGATTCCAGTTTTTCGCAGTTAAGCATCCTGAAAAATGCCGGTGGTATGGTAGCGATGTCAATTGAATGATCAATCATGTATTTTTCAATTAACCATGGAGTTTTTTTAACCTGCTCATCTGGTATAAATAAAGTTCCTCCATGTGCAATCATCAAAAATATTTCCCACACCGATGCGTCAAAAGCTGGTGAGGAAAACTGCAGCCCTTTCCTTGTCAGAAGATTTCCGAATATTAACTCCAGATCATATATGGTGTTGCTGATAGAAGCATGAGTGATCAATACGCCCTTAGGTTCGCCAGTTGAACCTGAAGTATAAATAATATAGGCAAGTGAATCAGGCTCAACCTCAACACCGCAGGGCTGAACCGGCTCTGTTAATGCATCTATCTGAATATCTGCCAGCACACTACCTTCATAATAATCAAGATCAATGATATAATTTGCATTGGTAATAAGTACTTTAATGCCGGTATCATTAAAAATAAATTCTTTTCTTGCCCGGGGATAGGCAGTATCAACAGGTACATAAGCTGCACCTGCTTTCATAATCCCCAGTATGGCAATAATCAGCTTTTCAGACCTGTCGAGCATTACCCCAACAAAATCACCCGGCTTTACAAGATAATGGGTTAACAGATGATTGGCGAGTTGATTGGCTTTTTCATCAAGCTGCCGGTAAGTGAGTTCAGTACCCTCGTAGTATAATGCAGTATTACCGGGGTTTTGTGAAACCTGCTGTTCAAATAAACCTGTTAATGTTTTTGTATCCGGAAAAGTGATAGCTGTATCATTAAACCCGGAGAGTAAAAGTTGTTTTTCAGCCTCACCAAGAAAGTCCAGGGCATAAATTGGTTCCGCAGGGTTTGCAATAAGTCCTGCAAGCATCTCCCTGAAATGACTGGACAGGTAATTAATCTGTGTATGTGAATAAACATCTGTATTGTAAGTGATGTCCAGTTTTAGTTCATTTTCCCTGTCAGTAAACATCCACACCATATCAAATACACTTGTTTGCATTTGCGGTTCCTTATACTGCTTAACCTGCACCGGCGAAGCTGCATCATCATTAACACTGTCTGTTTTCTCCGCATTCTGTACAATTACCTGTACATCGAAAAGCGGATGACGGCTCATATCCCGCTGCAGCTTTAACACGTTTACTAATTCATCGAAAGGATACTGCTGGTAGTCGTATGCGCCAGAGGTGACTTCTTTCACATTCATCAGTAAATCAGTGTAATTATCAGCTCCACTGAATTTTGTGCGCAAGGCAAGGGTATTGGAATAAAAACCAACCTGGTTTTCCAGTGCTGTTTGCGTGCGGCACGCAACGGGAGTTCCTATAATAATATCTTCCTGCCCGGTGTACCTGTAGAATAATGCATTAACTGCTGCAAGGAGTCCCATAAAAAGTGTGCTATCCTGCTTACTGCACAACTCTTTTATACCGCTCAGGAGTGTTTTGTCCAGTGTTATCGCAACCGAAGACCCATTGTAAGTTTTAATGGGCGGGCGCATTTTATCACTTTGCAATTGCAGTACGGGCAACTCGCCTTCAAACTTCTTAAGCCAATAAGCTTCATAACCATTCAACCCGTTTCCGTACAATTGCTCCTGCTGCCATACTGCATAGTCTTTGTATTGTATTGACAATGCCGGTAATGGATTTTCAAGCCCTGCCAGATATGCATCATACAATTGTATCAGCTCTTTAATCAAAATTTCCATCGACCATCCGTCGCAAATTATATGGTGCACTACATAAGTAAAGCCCCATTTAGTATCAGAAACCTGGTAAAGACATGCCCTTAGCAAGGGGCCCGTTGTAATATCAAATGCAGTAAGAAAATCTTTCTGGGAAAATTGTTTTAGAGCCTGTTCCGGATTTTCCTCCTTTCTTAAATCACAATGGTGGATATGGAAGCCCGTTTCGCCATATGTGCAGATGTACTGCTTTGCTTCCCCCTGTTCATCTTTTTTAATAACTGTACGCAACACCTCATGCCGCTCTATCAGCGCACGGAATGCTTTTTCGAAACAGTCCTTATTAAGGTCTCCTTCAAATATAAATCCACCCGGCACATTGTAGGCCACACTGGCATCTTCAAATTGGCTGAGGATCCACAAACGCTTTTGTGAAGAAGAAAGCGGATACCCATCCATTACCGGCGCCTTTTCAATACGCACAAACATTTGTTTTTGTGCATTACTGATTAACCTTGCCTGATCCTGAATGGTTATGCTGGTAAAGAGGTGCTTCAACTCTACTTTAACATTAAATTCCTGTTGTATCCTGCTTCCCAAGCGGAAGATCTTAAGACTGTGTCCCCCAAGCCTGAAAAAGTTTTCGTTAACGCTTATATTTGCCGTTTTCAAACCCAATGTTTCACTCCAAATGTCCTGCAGCTTCTCTTCTGCCGCATTCCCCGGAGCAATATATTCCACCGCGACCGAAAGATGCTCACCCGCTATCCGGGGTAATTTGTTTCTGTCAATCTTACCATTGCTGTTTAAGGGGAAAGCATCTACTTGCTCCAGGTAGTCAGGAATCATATAGGCTGGCAGTTTTTCTTTCAAAAAACTACGCAGTGATTCCTTGTCAATTTCAGTATTGCTCATCATGAAGGCTACCAGCACTTTCTCTTCATCTGCTGATGACTGGAGTACAACCACTGCTGAATCCACAGATGGATACTTCATAATCATTGTTTCAATTTCTCCAGCTTCTATTCTGTAGCCCCGCAGTTTTACCTGGAAATCCAGCCGGCCCAGGTATTCTATCATACCGTTATCCATCCAGCGCCCAATATCGCCGGTGCGGTATATTTTTTCGCCCGGGCGAAATGGATTAGCTGTAAATTTCTGTGCAGTAAGTGCCTCTTTATTCAAATAACCTCTGGCAAGTCCGGTACCGCCAATGCATATTTCGCCGGGTAGTCCAACAGGGCACAACTGTTGTTCCTGATTCAAAATATAGATGTATGTATTGGCAATGGGCTGGCCAACAGGAATAGAGGTTGAAGCCGGTGTTGTATCATAATAAGTAACATCAATGCTGGCTTCGGTTGGTCCGTACAAATTATAAATTGGTATGTTTGATTGCTTGTACCACATTTGTACAGTTTTCAGCGGCAAAGCTTCGCCGCTAGCCATTATTGCCCTTAGCGGTGATATCTGTTCCCATTTACCGGCCGATACTGACAATGCTTCCATAAACACCTTTAACATACCGGGTACAAAATGGCAGCAACTGACAGCGTGTGTCTGGATAAGTTCTATGATATTATCCGGTGAGTAAGTATCTTCACTACTGCACAGCACCATTTTGCAGCCCCATGCCAACGGCATAAATATTTCCCAAACAGATACGTCGAAAGTAAACGTTGTTTTTTGTAAAATCACATCTTCGCTGGTGAAAGCATAATACCTCCACATCCACTCAAGGCGGTTCACTATTCCCTTGTGCTCCAGCATACATCCTTTGGGATTGCCGGTAGAACCTGAAGTGTACATTACATAGGCAAGATCATCGGGCTTATTTACTAATTTGAAGTTCTTTACGCCGTAGCTATCTGCCTTGCTCCTGAATTTTTCAAGCTCATCCTCATCTAATATGCATTTGCACATACTGTCATCAACAATATAATTTACCCTTTCCTCCGGAAAGGCAGGATCAACCGGTACATAAGCACCACCTGATTTTAATATACCAAGTAAAGAGATGATCATCCATTCACTCCTTGGTAAATGCACAGCCACCAGGTCATCGGGCTTAATCTTATAATTGGCTTTGAGATAACGGGCCAACTGATTGGCTTTTTGATTCAATTCACGGAAAGTAAAACTCTTGTTTCCAAAAACCAGTGCCTCTTTGCCTGGATTTTGCCGAACCTGCCGTTCAAATAAACTTACCAGGGTTGCAGTCTCATCATAAGGCGTTTCAGTATTGTTGAATGTACCAAGTAACTGTATCCTTTCAGCATTTGTAAGATAATCGATTTTCAAAACCGGCATATCAGGGGCAGCCACCACTTGCTCAAGTAATTCGTAAAAATGTTTTGCAAGCCGGGAGATTACGTCCGCCGTGTATATATCTGTATTGTAGTTGAGTATCAGTTGTATTCCATCCCCATCATTAATGAAATCAAATTGCAAATCAAATTTACTAATACCGGCCTGTACACTCTCCCATTCAGCAGCAGCCCGGGTATTGAGCGGATTGAGCACTTCCATAACCTCTTCGGCATTCTGCAGTACTACCATTACATCAAAAAGAGGATTTCTGCTCATGTCACGCTGCAGGTTAAGCTCGTCTACCATTTGGTCAAAAGGATATACCTGGTGGTCAAATGCATCCAAAACAGTTTGCCTTACCTTTCTCAATATATCTTTATAGCTGTCTTTACTGTCAATTTTAGTGCGCAAGGGTAATGTATTGATATAAAAGCCTATTTGGTTTTCAAGATCAATATGATTTCTTCCTGCAACAGGGCTGCCTGTAATAATATCTTCACTTCCTGCATATTTATACAACAAACTTTTAACAACAGCCAAAAGCCCCATAAACAAAGTGGCTCCGCTTTCAGCAAGCAGTTTACTGAACCGTATGGATAAGTCTTTACCAATCAACTGGTTTATAGAATGGCCATTATATGTTTTAATTGCCGGGCGTGGATTGCCCACCATCAAATCAAGCGAAGGCAATTCTCCTTCAAACTGCTTTAACCAGTACCTGCGGTGCTGGTCAGAATCAGCCATTGCAAGTATTTGCTGTTGCCATACTGCATAATCCTTGTACTGTATCCTCAGCTGGCTAAGTGTTGGTATTTCATTTTGCAGATATGCCTGGTAAAGAGTTTGAATTTCGTTTATAAGCAACTGCATTGACCAGCCATCACTTATAATATGATGCATTACATAGCTGAGCACAAACTTATTTTCTGCTAGCTTGTAAATAACAGCACGAAACAATGGGCCTTTTTCAAGGTCAAAAGAAGTTGCAAAATCAATACTTATGAGTTTATTCAATTCCTGCTGCTGATCTTTTTGCAAATCTTTGTATTCAAGCCTGAATTCACAATCATCAGGCGACAGAACAAACTGCCTTATTTCACCGGGATTGGTTTCTTTAAATACCGTTCTGAGTATTTCGTGCCTTTCAATAAGGGTTAAAAAAGCTTTACTAAGTAAACTGGTATTTACGTCCGTTTCAAAAACGTAAGTTCCGGGAATATTATATGCCGAATTACCCCCCTCCAGGTGGCTGAGCAACCATAGCCTCCGTTGGGAGGATGAAAGAATATAATTTTCGGCAGGAGAAGCCACCGGAATTTCGAGCATGAACTTTCCGCCCAATCCATGCTGCCTGTTTCCTGATAAGAAATCAAGGAGCCCCTGTTTGTTTGCACGTATTTCACTGATCAAATCAGCGTCAATTTGCTGATCCTTCGAATATCCTTTTAGTTCGCCGTCTGCAATCTCTAAAAAAATATTATTCTCATTAATTTTCCTCAGTAGCTCTTTCATAACATGTAAAAATTATTTAGTAACATCAGGTCTGCCATTACTGACAGCCTGAACCCGTATACTTTAATGGCCTGATAACAATCTATTGCTGCATCACTTTATAAACCGGAAACAAACGAAATTTGATAGTGAATTATTGGTGTTATGCCTTCGCCATACTACATACAACCTGTACCCCAAAGCAAATTCATTCTCTGATTAAGAGGATGCTCCTGTAAAGAAACGGCTTAATGTACTTTAAAAGAATCCAATCAAGTTCAGCTATCAATTCATCATAACTGCTAATTTTTTTATGATTCAGTTCCGGAAGAAGTGCAGATTTGGCAATACTTTCAGGCATCAGTTTCAGCTTTTGAGAAACACTGTAAATAGCATCATTAATTGTTTTTCCGGATGCAAATTCTGTCAGCAAAAAAGAAGACACCAATGAAACCGGAAATTCTGTAATTCCTGTATTACCAAAAATGTGATAAAAATGCTGAAATCTGGTCGGTGTATCCTCTAGGTTTTTTCTGTATTTAACAGCAATTCTTTTTCTATCTATCAACTTTAAGTTCTCGGATATGCTCCAATCCCAATTTGTTTCACAAACGATTATGTGGGCCGTAACAAAAAGTTTCTTTTGCTTCAACCATTCATCTGGCTTATTCATCACAACATCCATTTCATCCAGGTAATTCAGTCCATCCAAATATGCAAGGAGTGGATTTTTCAACTCCCTTTTTCTGTATATTGCCTTTGCTTCATCAAGAGAAAACACATCCATCACTCTGTCATAAACTGCAGGTGAACATATTTCTCCTGCACTGTTCTTAATAAATTCTGAAAAGAAATTAACCTCATTGATACATCCGGCTTTTATTGATTCGTCTGTATATCTTGAAAGTAAATCCGGTAAAGCTTCACTTAATAAAAAAAATGTTTTTGGATAATAGGTAAACAGCATCTTCTTTTTAACATCTGCCAACTCAAGCGATACATCCCAGATAAAATCAAAACTGTCATTCTCCGCCGTATAGAAAGGCAAAAGGATATTTTCCCGCATTTCTTCGCCGGTTAATTTTATCAGTAAATAAAGAATCCCGGCATCCCCATGCATCAGGCCTCCATCAAGTGTGATTTCACGATAATTGCCTTTACTGTCCTTAAATGCCGCTGCAACAATATTTTCTGCCATTTCCTGTGCCCCCGGCACTTTTGAAAAAAGAGCAATAAGTGCATGGCCTGCCGCTCCATCAAAGAGATGATAAGAATGATTTTGAATACCGGGGAAACTGCCAGTATGCATTTTGCCGGGGATAAAGTGATCTGTATTCATTTCCGCTAACGGTAATGAGATAAACCCATCTGCCCAGGAATAATCTATTTCCGGTTCAAAAATTGTCATATCCCCACCGGCATAGCGGCTTCTGTATTCCTCCAGTGTTTCTTTATTTAAAATATCAACCCGCTTGTGCCCCCATGAATCAGGCTTATTTTTACCTGTTGCTTCAAGATACTGATCAATACCCGTAAGTACAAAATCGAGTGCACTATTCAGGGCATACTGGTTTAACTGATTGATCACATAGCGTATACCCATTACACCACGTGCAAACCCGGGAGAAGCTTCCTGAAGAGATCCCTCCTTGTGATGCCAGTAAATTCCCTCTTCTGAAACAACTGCATTATCCAGTATTTTCTCAATAAACTGATCTATGTATTTTAACAGAAATGGCTCCTGCGTGACAAGGTATAAGTGCAGCAATACTAAAAGTGTACCCGCTCTTCCATCGTAAAGATAATCTGTTGTAAATTCGGACTGCAGATAAGCCAGGTTGGCCGGCCTTATCACCTCAAGTCCCTTTTTAATAAATTCCTGGTCACCATCCAGCAGATAACGCTGTATCAAAAGATATACTACACCTCCCCTGCCTGTATAAAAAGAGTAGTTATCTGTGGGCGTATTTTCACAATAATTTAAAATATCCTCAATTGACTCGTCGGCAGCACACAGGTATGCTTCATCTTTTGTTTGCCTGTAAAGCTCCAGCAGCAATAAAACCAAACCAGCACTACCAGAATCAATATTTTCAATATTGTTCCACTGCAGGGAGTTTTTACTGTTAGTTCCCGGTTGCTTCCAGCCAAGCAGGCCATTATTTCTATCCCTCTCACCGAGCAAAAAATTCCCATACTTATCAGCCATACCGGCCTGCAGATTTTGTTGCCGCATTTCCGTAATAATCATATACAATCAGATTTGATATGTTTTAATCAGGTTCATTATTTTATAGTATCTGTCAGGATAGTTTTTTTGCAGTTGATACTCAACACAATCCACCAGGTACCCGATTCTTTTATGTGATGCATACAAATGGATATAGCGCTGTTTTTCCGGCACACTGGCAAAATCAACAATGTCACTCAACTTAGTATCCCAGTTATGACTCAAATAGTTAATTTCTAAATTTCTTTTTTCGGCTAAAGCAAAATACAGAAACTGCTCAAAAATGACATTTGAATATGACACATCAATCAATGAAAACTTATCTGTATTGCGATCTATGAACTCAAATGCCTGTTTTGTATAATCAGCAATAAAATCGAGATCATAACCGCCAATTATACCCGCATTTATGGCTTTTATCTGCTGATTCTTTAAAAGCGATTCATCCAGTACCTGCGGATAAAAATTAAAGTTTCTCAGCATCGGGTAAAAAATTTCCGAATAATATTGATTATAAAAATCCCCTTCCTCCCTTGATTGACATAAGGCAGCGGAATTTTCAAACTCTTCCGGAAATTTCGCCCATATAAATACATCTGCATCTGCGTGAATAAAAGGCTCCTTTTGAATACTATATGCATACAGTTTACCCGCAGCAAACAAATCCCGTGGGTAATGATTGATCTCATCCAATACAACTTCTACATTTGTATAGGGAAGTTCCATTTTGCCAATAAGCAAGTCATATCCTTCCTGGTCGGTAACGAGTTCCACCTTATCATAAAATTTAGCAAACTGTAAAGCACTCAATGCCCATGCGAGGTAATTGTATTTCTTATTCAGCCATCCGCATTTGTTTTCATCCATAAAAGACTGATCATTCTTTCTCTTTCCTGGCTTTGTCCATAAACTCTGAACGATTTTCATTACTATTTTTTTTATACTTATATATTTAATTGAATCATCCGTTTCATACTTGCAGCAACATAGTATATAACACAGACGAAAAATTATATGCTCGTTTATTTTATATGCATAAACCGTCTCTAAATATCCAGTGCATTCAGGTTATCTTTATCGTTCAGGTATTTGTTTTGATCCTTAAAAAATTTAATCTGACCCGCAATACTTTCGATTGTGCCTTCCCTGAATACATTTTGAATGCTCACCTGTACCCCAAATTCCTGGTTTATTCTTGCTACTAACTGAATCACTTTTAAACTGTGACCGCCCAAATCAAAAAAGTTGGCTTCAACGCTGATTTGTTCTGCGGGTAAGTCCAGCACTGATGACCAAATGGACTGCAGTGAGGCTTCGGTAGCGGTGCGGGGAGCCACATAGGATGCGCTGCCGGATGCACTGAACTCCGGTGCTGGTAACTGCTGAACTGCCAGCTTGCCATTGGCTGTAAGGGGTAATGAGGCCAGCTCCATCAGATAAGCGGGTACCATATAACCGGGCAGCATCGATTGCAACTGCGTTCTTATACCCGCAGGGTCTATCGCTTCGCCTACAATATAGCCCACCAGTACCGTATCACCATCGGCCTGCTTACGGGCGGTTACCACAGCGTCATGTACTCCGCTCAGCCGGCGGATGGCAGCTGCTACCTCACCGGGCTCTATACGGTAGCCACGGATCTTTACCTGCTCATCGGCCCGGCCGCCATACTCAAGCTCGCCGCTAAACAGTAAGCGTCCACGGTCCCCCGTGCGGTACAAACGATCACCTGTAACAAAAGGATTGTCTATAAACTTTGATGCCGTTAAATCAGGACGGTTTAAATATCCACGGCTCACACCTGAACCGCCAACATACATCTCTCCCATTACACCATAGGGTACCAGCTGCTGCTGCTCATCAAGCACATAGATGCCAAGGGTGGGGATGGCCTTACCAATA
>JANMIG010000099.1:0-51340 GCA_031375675.1 Chitinophagales bacterium | reverse complement strand
GTAGGCTCAAACCTTTGCCGACAGCTTCTTTCAGATTCGCAGTCACCCGCGACACCCTTGCTTTTGGCTAATGATACGCACTGCAGCGCTCATTCGGGACTTACACCCTATAGCTTAATGAACATGCCTGACACACAAAAGTGGCCGTCGGGAACGCCCGAAAGAATGCTGGTTTGAAAAAGTGCCGTCGGGAAAAGGACTTTACCTGCTATTTGTAGAATTGGTGGGGTTTTCTCCGCCGCCGGCTGGTCTTTGACCAACGGCGTTTTGCCTTTCGGCAGACAGTGTATCAGCGGCACAAGCTAAGGCTTGCGCCATAGAGCTTCTTTTTAATTCGGGCCCTGGTGGTGGCTGCAGGCTGAGAAGGTAACCTTGCGCTAACAGGGGGTCATGCGTGGCATCGGCCAAACGGGAGAACCAGGCCAGTGGGCACTGGGAAGCCGCTATTTACACATGCCATTGCACTCAAAGAGCCAAAGGAATCCGCACCCTATGCTTGTACCTTTACAAGCAATATTGACATTTTCACAATTAGAAAAACCAAAACAAGCATCACTTTTTGTGCTACATGCGCATTCCTTTAATGAGTCCAACTTATTTAGCGTATCTCTTCTAATTGTGGATTGTTTAAATTCGTTCATTGACGAATAAAAACTAGAGAAATAAAGTGATGCTTTATCTTTTCCAAAAATTAAAATAGCTTTATTTTGATATTGTAATGCAAGAGACGCATCCTGTGCAATTGCATCATCAAAAATAGCCTGAATATTTTGCTGTAAATTTATCAAAAAATCCTTTTGTCCATTATTCAGATGCTCTTTCTGTAATACTTCCGAAACACGTCCTCGCCAAGTTGATATTCTTTCTTGAAAAGTTAATCTCGGGTATAAATTCCTGATTGACTGATTTCGATTTTCTATATTTTTTATCCCTTTTTTTTCAGAGATAAATTGGCTGTATGGTTCATGATATGTTATATTCGTACAAGATAATAAAATATTTATTACGGTTATTGCAAAAAATACTCTCATTCTATCTTAATTTAAATTAAAGGTTACAAATTTTTTATCTCAAGTTTAATGGGCTGGCAATATTCTTCCTCAACTTTATTTTTTGTATAGTAATTGATTTTTGCGTAAAAAAAATTATCTTTATTTTGAATCAATAAAGGGCGAAGTATTTTAAATTTACTAGTATCCATCAATGTTTTGATTTTGATATTCTTAAAGATGTTTTCAGAAATCGATTGATAATTTGTTTTCGAATTATCTGTCATGTCTATTGAGAAAATTAAGCTGTCATTTCCATTTTTAATATATACAATCAGAGCAACATCTAAGGGAATTAATATTTCGCTTTGACTATTATTTGAAATGTAAACACTGCCTGAAAGCAAAATATCTTTCGCTACACTACTTTTATTTATTATTATATTAGAATTAATCTTATCGTTATATAGTAAAACATTGGATTTATATTCAAGTTGACCAGTTATTTCAAAAAGAGTATGCAAAAAAAGTTTAGTAAATGGCAAAATCATATACGTTGAGATGGTAATAAAGGCACACCATATAAGTGCACGGAATTTATGCTTACTTTGTTTTAGTGATTTCCATAGTGAATTGTAGAAATGTTTAGTAGATTGTACATTATCGAAATCGACATTTTTCTTTATTCGTTCAGTGAAAAATACAAAAGACTGAATACTTATCATGAAGAAGAAAATAATTGTGATTATTAGACTAGCATCAATATAAATTGATATAGATGGCAAGCTTTTTTTTATGATTCCTATTAATGAATGTGTCAATAAATAAGATCCGAATAGATATAGTAATATATTTCTTGCCGTCTTACTACTGATGTCATTACAAATATAAGTTTGGTATCTTGATTTAAAAAAAGCATAGTTGTACTTGAACTTATATTTAATCAAAAATTTAATGTAGCAGTACTTTTTTTTAATTTGAGATATTATTTTTCCTATTAGCCCAGATTGTATTGCTATAAAGAATGCAAGTATATATAGGAATGCAAGTAAGGGTGAAAAGTGAAGGATTTTGGATAAAAAACTGGAATTTTTCACATAATCGTCAATTGCAGTTAAACTTTCAATTTTAAGTTTATTATATGAAGAATAGTTCAATATTCTAATAATCCACAAAGATGGCAAACTACATATAATAATGTAAAAGAAAGGGTCAATGTATTTTTCTTCCTCCCCTTCTTTATTCGTGCACTTTTCAATATGTGAAAATAATCCCTGAATTTTGAAAATACTGTGGAAGTAAGATTTACCAAACCTTATCAAGCCATGATAGATTTCATTTATTGAATCTTCAATAGGTGAGGTACTTTGTCTTCGATTAACCATGTTGAATTTTTCGATTTCAATAATTAAAGTTATATACCATTCTTCAATGGTCCCCCAAAAGCAATCTCTTTATCCCTATCCTTAATCATCTTTACAAATATCTATAATAAACATGCGGCAATGCCTAGCTGAGCATGATGTACATCTCAATCCAACAAATGCTCTACCAATATATCCTCATCCAGCTCCGGCCAGTGGATGCCTTCACTCTGACCGATAAAGCGCCAATTGTTCAGTTGGTCGGGTTGGGCATCGGCCAGACGGGGAAACCAGGCCAGTGGAAAGGATATTTCACGGCCATCTTCCATAAATACCACCATTTTGTGGGGTACAAAAGCCACGTTAACGGCCCGTTACGATTTATTGATTGCCAAAAAGCTCATATCTCTGTTTATATTAGTCTCTCACCCCTTCCCCACCAAACCCCGCAAAAAAGCAATCTCATCATCCTTATCCTTCATCATTTTCTCAAATATCTCCTTGTCTATATGGTAAATGTTATTGGTGCCCTGATAACCATGCCCATTGCTCTGTACTGTCAGATGATACACATCGCTGTTAAAGTTCACAATCTCCTTCTCATCCACTTCCAGCGCCTCGGCAATCTCTGCCAATTTTTTAAAATTAAGGTCAGCATCGCCCCGCTCAATATTGCCATAGCCTGCCTGCCGGCAAAGGCAGGGCGGTTACGCTCATGCCCAGACTTTTGGCCACGCCTTCCTGCGTAAGCCTTTTTATTTCACGGATGCGTTTGATATTTTCTCCTATGTTCATTTGTATTAAATTTTACTGCAGCCCTGGTAAAGCTAAACTGGTAACAACGCAGTTGTATTTTTTGCCCGGTTGCTGGTTCTGGTTCGCTTTTGTAAAGCAATTTATGCTAAAATAAAGAAAATTAATGAGAAAGTAAATGAATGAACAACCAATGCGCCATTCTTTAGGTTACCATATCCGCACACTCATAACCCATCACTTATAACCCAAAAATCTCCTTCCTGCGCTCATCGCCCAACGACCATCGCCCATCGCCCCTTCAACTCATCACCCAACTCAAACAATTGTCATTAAAAAACAAAAAATCAACCACTAACTCAACATCATCATCCTTCAAAAATCGGCAATAAGCTTTCCCTTCATTTTCCTTCAGTTCAATCCGCTCAATCCGCAGGTGTTTTTTAAAATCAATTTCGCCACTGCCTTTCCATTTGAATAGTGCTTCTTTTATGCTCCAGCAAGCTGTTAATAGTTGATAGTTGATAGTTGATAGTTGATAGTTAGTTGACAGTTGATGTCCAGGAATAGTTGACGGTTTATGGTTGACGGTTGACAGTTGACTACCTCCACTCTCCACTCTGTCCCCAGCCCCCTGTCCACTGTTATCTGTTCCCTGTCCACCGTCCCCTGTCACCTGTCCACTGTTATCTGTTCCCTGTCCACCGTCCCCTGCCCCCTGTTGCCTGTCCACTGTCTCCTGTCCCCTGTCCACCATACTTAATTCCTCCTCCGTCAAAAACTTATGCTTTACCCTTGCTACTTTTTCACTCACCAGTTCCACATCCACACCCACCCTTTTATCCCGGCTCACAATGGCTGCTGCGTAATCGCCGCAATGCGACAGGGAGAAATGCCAGGCTTCATTTTCTAAAAAAGGCTTCCGGGTATCGGCAATGCGGATCAGCTCATGCGGAAAATCCGGCACCAGTTCCGTAAGCAAATATCGCCCCGCCAGGTGCTGCAGGCGCTTGTGCCAATGGGTAATTTCCCGCTGTAATGGCACCCTTTCCAGGAAAAAATCCTCCCCTTCGGCAATATGCCAAACACCCAACTGGCTGTTTTCGTTAATTTGATGTTGATAAATAAGTGGCATATATGGAAAAATCACGGTTATTTTGCCGTGCTGTAAAATAAGCACAAAAAATGATTCTGTCAGACAAGCGTATTTTGGAAGAAATGGAAAAAGGCACCATAAAAGTAGTGCCCTACAGCCGGGAATGCCTCGGCAGCAACAGTTATGATGTACACCTGGGCAGTTCGCTGGCCATGTATGTGGATAATGAACTGGATGCCAAAAAGCACAATACCATTGCACATTTTGAAATTCCCGAAGAAGGAATAGTACTGGAACCGCACAAGTTTTACCTGGGTGTAACTGCCGAATACACCGAAACCCATGCGCATGTACCCTTTTTGGAAGGTAAGAGCAGCACCGGGCGGCTGGGTATTGACATACATGCCACTGCGGGTAAGGGCGATGTGGGTTTTTGCGGTAACTGGACGCTGGAAATATCCGTAAAGCAGCCGGTACGTGTGTACGGTGGTATGCCTATTGGACAGCTCATCTACTTTCCGGTGGAGGGCGAAATTGAAGTAAAATACAATCAAAAAAGCAATGCCAAATACAGCGGCCAGCCCAATAAGCCGGTGGAAAGTATGATGTGGAAGAACAAATTTTAAGTTGGGTTACCGGCAGCATGTCATTGGGCATCTTTTGTTGCGTCGCACTCTTGTACTGTATACCTTTGCTCATCATACCCCATCAACAATGAAGTATTTCAGGTTAATCGTTACTGCGGCAGTAATTTTTTTCAGCAGTACCATTTCACAGGCACAGCAATATGCCGATTCTGTACTGAATTTTATTGCAAACAATAAAACCCGTGCAGCCCTTTACTTAGTGCGCAGTGATACCGTGCTGGCAAAGCTCAACGAAAATAAACTGATGCCGCTGGCAAGTACCGTTAAAATAATGGTGGCGGTGGAATTTGCCAAGCAGGCAGGCAGCGGCATTATTGATGAAGACAGTTATGTGGCCATAAAAGAACTGGACAAATACTACCTGCCCAATACCGATGGTGGCGCACATCCGCGGTGGCTCGGTTTTGAAAAAATGAAAAAACACATCAAAGAGGACAGCATAAAACTGATTGATGTAGCCCGTGGCATGATCATGTTCAGCAGTAATGCCAATACCGAATACCTGATGGACCTGCTGGGCCTTGACAATGTTAAAAACAATATACAGTTATTCGGGCTGCAGCAGCATACAGCTATTTATCCATTGGTATCCTCCCTGTTTGTATACCAAAATCCCAAAAAAGCCAAAGAAGGTAAAATACTCAAAGCCATTAAGGAGATGCCCGAAGAGCAGTATTGCAAGTTTATTGCCATGATACACAACCAGCTTAAATACGACAGTACTTTTAAAGCCAAATTCAGGCCGCAGGACCTGAGTATGAAAATGCTGAAGGTATGGAGCGACAGGCTCACAGCGTCAACAGCAAAAGAATATGTACAGGTTTGTAAAATACTCAATACCCGCAAGTTTTTAGAACCCGATGCCTACGGTGTACTCGCAGAAGTGCTTGAATATATTATGGAAAGCCCGGCTAATCAAAAATGGCTGAAACATGCCGGCACAAAAGGTGGAAATACTGACTGGGTTCTTACAAAAGCGTTTTATGCTACCACACAAAATGATACCCGCATTGAAATGGCTTATTTTTTTAACGATATAACCGAAAAAGAAAACACTGCCCTGCAAGGATGGATGAACGACTTTGAACTAAAAATATTAAAAGACGAAAACTTCCGGCAGCAGGTGAAAGCGGCAATGAATCAGAACTAAAGGTTTGGATACTGAGGTATGGTGAATTTGCAGCCTCATTAATCATGGAGCCTGCTCATCAAAACCAGGCGGCAAAAACTTATTCTGACAAAGCTGCCGCCACAGCGGGTTTTCTTTTAACTCTCCGGGCCACCCTGCCGCCAAAAGCCTTAAACCGTTCGTACTGGCGAAGCCACTGTTCGTTTGTAAAAAAGAAACCCTGGGCAAAAATGAAGATTGTTTGAAAATCATACAGCATCATAAATACGGCTATGCCCAAATGAAGCAATGCAGCCAGTACCACCATCGTTTTTGTAAGTTTTTTCACCCAAACCAATACAGGATAAAACAGCTCAATCAATATTGTACCGTAAGTTGAAAACACGACAAACACTGTATTTTTAGACAGGGCAGTATTAAAAGGGGTGCCATTAAACCTGTCTGAACTGAAAATATAATAGGTAGCTACGCCATTAAACCACAGGTCGGCATGCAGTTTATGAATGGCACTGATAAAATAAATGAAACACAAATGAATGCACACACTCAACCCAGCAAGATTTGACAGGAAATTCCTCGGGCCGGCAAACCTGCTTTCCTTATATTTTTCCAGCGAAAAGTATTGAAAGCTGTCTGCAAATACCAGGTACAATAAAATAAATTTGAAAAAATTATCTCCGCCATTAAGGATCTGCGGACACAGTTTCATCAATATGTCATATAACAGATAGATAATAAGCGCAGTAAAATTCTTTCCCAACCCAAACAGGAATAGTAAAAGAAAAAAAACAAAAACCCCCAGGAAAAGATAAATGTTATCCCTGATAAGATAGGAGTCGAACCTGATGAAGAACCCGGTTATTTCCTTATTAACAGGTTCAAAAAAATCTACCCCCTTGTAGAGCAATGGAATCAATTTCCATTGTAAGGCTAATTTCTTCAGCAGCATCAAAACCGCAAATACTCTTGCAAGGCTGAGGTAAAAGCTGTAATTGTTTTTGCTGGTAATTGATTCAATATAGGATTCCAATGTACGCATAACTAAAAATTGAGTGCATGGCTGGCAAAAGTTATTTCTTCTTCAGGCATTTTTTTTGTGAAACGGTCCACAAATTGCGGTGACATGCGTCTTACAATCTTGATCTGGAAATAAACAGAAGCCGGATCAATGTTTTTCTCCAGCAAGCTTTTCCTGGCATAGTTCACAAGGGTTTTAAATGCAGACGACTGCTCAATTGTTTTGATAATAGAATCCTTTGCAAGGCTGTCTGTGATGGCTTTTCCTGCAAACTCCTTTTCATAATTTATTATATTATACAACATGCGCACATCCGAATCAATGCCTGCAAGCGATGAGGCCATAATATAATCGATTGCCTGGTGGTAGCTGTTAAAGGGGGCCTTATTATGCTTACCTGCAAAAACCGGGTCAAGCAATTCGGCGATGTCCACTGAGCTATCTTTTCTCGCTGTTGTTACAAGATATACCCGCTCATTAAAATTGGGTGGCGGTGCAAAAAAGCCCCATGTTTGAAAAAAGTTGGCATGAAAGAAATCTTTACCACTGGTAACTGAAACATTCAGTGGGTTTTTAGGGAACACAAAGAAAAAAGTAACTAACCAGTAAATGATAAATACCAGGAAACATATTTTATACACAATCAGTTTCATACAGTTTTATTAAAAAACACAGCCTTCCAGCAGCTTATGCCGGAAGGCTGTACCCGGGCAGAAATTATTTATTTTTATCAAGACTCCGCATATCGATATCCTGCATAATCATCCTGTACTTATTGAGTACATTTGCGGAAGGCTCATAATCAATCAATCTTGTAACTGCGCCAACAGCAAGGACAACCAATACTTTAGAATCAACTTGCAGCGCTGCAGCAAGCAAAGGAGTAGTTTTTGCCTTAGCATCAGTAAGCTTTGCAGCCTGGTCATGCGATGTTTTTGAATTGGCTTCCTTAATGCGGATAACATCTGCATTGGTGGTCACATGCGTGTTTGGCCGAAAAGCCATGGCGCTGACAGCTACTATCACAGCCAGCAATAATGCATACTTTCTTTTCATTTTATTTTAATGTTTTTGTTTACGAACCTTTTCTAACGCCATAGGTCCAAAGTTCAACGGTTTCCAGTTTACGGCCATTTCTGGCTTACCGGCTGTGTTTGCTTCCCGGCACTGACTATCGCACAGTATTCGTCCTTTTTTGTAAGAGACAATTAAGGAGTAAACTCAATAAAGATTATTCATGTACATCAGCCATAAATTTATCGCTCTGTGCATCAACTTAAAATGCACAAAAAATTATTACGGACTCATTTGTCACATTCAATAAAAAACAATGCTGCTGGGTGGGTGATAATAAAACGAAAGTTCTTGTTTGGCTTACAAAAAAATCCGGATGTTATGTTCAGAAAGCTTGAATCACACGGTTATCTGTTAATTAAGGTGCATTCTGAAATTACATTTCAAAATAAAGATATGGGCTGTTTATCATATTGCCAAAAAAAATAAAGTGTTTTTTTGCTCTATACTAACTGCTGATGACATCTTATTGCAGCTGGCAGATGCTTATGCAGTTGGTTTACCAGATAAGATTGAGCAGGTTCTGTAAGGGTTTGCTATCCGCATGTTTCACACAGCACTTATATAAAACGGCCATCATATAATGCCGCATCAATGTCCAGGTTTGCTGTAATTTTCCTACCGTATTGTATATAAACGGCTGGCTATTTCAATCAAATAAGGGGTATGTTTTCAAGTGCCGTTTCAGCATTACCCGGATGAATGCACAATCGTAACAGCACATCAAATTCTGTTGCCCGTAAAAAACAATTCGCAGATTGTGTATATTTGATTGACAGAAGGTGCTGTCACAAACTATCCCGGTTAAAAATATACCCCTGCACTAATTGAAAAAAGTAATAAAATATACCCTTGCAATCATACTGCTGTTAGCAGGTATTATGTTTTTGCAAAACTACCCGGCTTCATCTGAACCAAAGAATCTGCCCCGCCTTGCAGACACCAGCAATATCAGCAGAAATTTATTGGCCATAATTAACACTCCTCAAAAAAGGAATTACAAGAATGTGGTGGTGCTTGACAGTGTTGCCGGATATATAAAACAGGAGTTTTCAAAATACACAAACAGGGTAACGGTGCAGCGCTTTGAGGCAGAAAACAACTCCTACTGCAACATAATAGCATCATTTGGCCCGCAGGATGGCGAAAGAATTATTGTTGGTGCACACTATGATGTATGTGGCGAGCAGGACGGTGCTGATGACAATGCCAGCGGGGTTGCAGGCATACTTGAACTTGCAAGGCTGATGAAAGACAGTGATTTAAAATACAGAATTGACCTGGTGACCTATTCATTGGAGGAACCGCCTTTTTTTAGAACAGAAAAAATGGGAAGCTATGTACATGCAAAGTCATTGCATGACGCTGCAATACCGGTTAAAGGCATGGTAAGCCTGGAAATGATTGGCTATTATTCTGACGAAGAAAATTCCCAGGATTATCCTCTTGGCTTTTTAAGCTGGTTGTATGGAAGCAAAGGCAATTATATCACCATTGTTCAAAAGTCGGCAAGTGGTGCTTTTTGCCGGCAGTTTAAAAAACTTGCTTTTGAAAACAATTCCATACTGACAAAATCATTTAAAGCCCCTTCCTTTTTCGGAGGGATTGACCTGTCAGACCATCGTAATTACTGGAAATTTGGATACAATGCCCTGATGGTGACCAACACTGCCTTTTACAGGAATAAGAACTATCATAAAAATGGCGATGTGCTGGTTGCTTTGAATATTCCAAAAATAGGATTGGTGGTTGATGGTGTTTACCGGGTATTGAAAGAGATCAAGTAATTTCCATGAGGCATTTCGCAGCAACATTTGCTGCAAGACATAGTGCGCAGGCCAGTGACATTACTTATGCAATATACAAATCAGTAAAAAAACAATATGACCCCGCTATTTAAAAAACTCAACTTTAAAGACCACACATCAATTGTGGCCATTAATGCGCCTGCCTCTTTTGATGCCGAACTAAAGGCCATGGAAAGTGAAGCCCCCATCATCAAAAACCTGAAAAAGGTAAAAGAAACGGATTTTGCCCTTTGCTTTGCCACCACTCAAAAAGAAATTGACAGCTTTATACAAGAAGCTGCTAATAAGTTAAGCGGAGATGCCGTTCTTTGGTTTTGTTACCCGAAAATGAGTTCTAAAAAATACCAATGCGATTTTAACCGTGATACTGGCTGGGCCGTTGTGGCGCAATATAATTTTGAACCCGTAAGGATGGTGGCCATTGATGAAGACTGGAGCGCTTTGAGGTTCAGGAAGGTGGAATTCATCAAAACCATTACCCGGCGTGAAAGCTTTGCCCTTACTACCGAAGCAAAAAAGAGAACGACGCAGAAAGGAAAGTAGGAATAAGGTTGATAAGTTCAAAGTTTAAAGTTCAATCCGCACATTCACTATTCCAACTTCTTCTTTCGTAAATTAATGGACAGTAAGCAGCAACATTGAATTTTGGCATATTGGTCTATTTGCATATTGGCATATTAAAGATCAGTTCAGCTTCCATAACGCCGCATTCAGCAACATGGCAAAACTAACCCAGCAGATATAAGGTACCAGCAGCCAGGCAGCCAGCGAAGATATTTTGCCAAAAGCAAAAATGGTGAGCAGTATCAGCAGCCACATCGCAATAATTTCTACCAGGGCCCAGCCAATTTGATGAGCATTAAAAAAGATCAGGCTCCAGAAAAAATTAAGTACCAGCTGCACCGCAAAAAGCAGCATGGCTGTTTTCTTCAGGCCCGGGTCGGCATCTGCCTTCCAAACCAGGAAGAAAGCAATACCCATCAGCGCATACAGGCTCGTCCATACAGGGCCGAATAAATAATTGGGTGGATTAAAAGAAGGCTTGTTAAGCCCTGCATACCAGCCGGGTATTTCTGGCACCGTTAACCAGCCTGCAATACCACCAACTGCTAGTGGAACCAACAGCGAAACGATGAATTTTATCCACATCATCTGTTTCAAACAACAGTTTCCACATTTTGTTTATAACTGCTTAACAATTGTTTAACGCCACAATCCTACATTTGAAAAAATAATCAACAATGACTACAACCAAAATGATGCTGACCGTGGCGCTCCTGCTGTCAGTTTTTTCCTGTAAAAAAGCAGGCACGCAGATTAGTGAACTGGCACCAGCCTCGGCAACAAGGGGTGGTGCTCCGGCTATAAATGCAGTAACTGCTGTATTGCTGGAAACTTTTGAAACCGGCACCAAGGCCAGTTATGCTGCGGCCGATGTAACACTTGCAACTGGTGTGTGGAACCTGAATGATGCCCTTATCGGCAATACCGCCGCGGATGCAAAAGCGGGCCTGCAAAGTGCCAGGGTGCGCAACAGTGGCAGGCTCACCATGAAATTTGACCGCACCACCGGCGCCGGAACAGTTACCGTAAAACATGCCAAATACAGCGCCGATGCAAACGGCACCTGGAGCCTTTGGTACAGTACCAATGGTGGTGCCAGTTACACACAAACCGGCGCAAGCATAAGCACTACCACCACTACTCTGGCCACAGCAAGTTTTACTGTAAACATTGCCGGTACCATCCGGTTTGAAGTACGTAAAAAAGATGCCGGTACCAACCGTATCAACTTTGACGACATCAGTATCAGCGATTTTTCTGCTACTGGCAACCCGGCCCCTTCATTAAGCAGCACAGCACCCAACAGTGCTAACGCAGGCGGTACAGCTTTTACACTCACTGCCACAGGCACCAACTTTGTAAGCGGCAGCACTATCAACTGGAATGGCAGCGCACTTACCACCACGTTTGTAAGCAGCACACAATTAACTGCAACCGTACCAACCGCCAACATAGCAGCAGCAGGCAGTGCAAGCATCACTGTATTTACCCCGGCTCCCGGCGGTGGTACAAGTGCAGCTACCGCTTTTACCATTAATGGCGTTACAAGTGGTGCCAAAAAGTTTTTATTTGATAATACAAAAGCAGAAACCGCTGGCAATGCCGACTGGGTGATTGATGAAGACAACAGCATCCCCCAGCGCATACCTACCCCGCTGCAAAATACCATTACTGCCAGCACACCAGAAACTTACTGGACAGGCGCTATCTCTGCATGGGGCATTGCGCTGGTTAAAAAAGGACATTCGGTTGAAACCTTACCATCAACCGGCAGCATCACTTACGGAAATGCCGCTAATCCGCAGGATCTGTCCAATTACCATGTATTTGTGGTAAATGAACCCAATATACGCTTTACTGCTGCTGAAAAAGTAGCCATACTAAGTTTTGTAAGCAATGGCGGCGGCTTATTTATGGTAAGCGATCATACTATATCTGACCGTAATAATGATGGCTGGGATTCACCCGCTATCTGGAACGACCTGATGAACAACAATACTGTGCAGAACAACCCTTTTGGCATGAGCATTGACCTTACCAATATCAGCCAGCTGACACCCAATGTGCTTACTGGCAGCAGTACCAATGTAATACTGAATGGTTCGCAGGGAAGTGTATCGCAGCTCGATTTTCACAATGGCGCTACGCTCACCATTAACCCTGCAGCCAATGCCAATGTGCAGGGCCTTATCTGGAAGAGCGGTGTGACACAAAACAACAGCAACCTGATGGCAGCTTCTTCAAAATACGGCACGGGCCGGGTATTTGTAGTTACAGACAGTTCCCCCATTGACGATGGCACAGGTGCACCCGGTAACAACCTGTTCAATGGATGGTTTACCTACAGCCATATACCCTTGTTTATGAATGCCTCATTCTGGCTGGCCAAATTGCAATAAGGGACTTTAGTAGAGCCATAAAAAAGCCCCGCAATTTAAAACTGCGGGGCTTACTATTTTATATCAGTGCTGGTTTCCTCACCGGACACATTTGTATTTACACGGCGAAACTTTCTCCGCAACCGCAACTCCTGCTGGCATTGGGATTATCGAAATAAAAACCCTTTCCGTTCAATCCATCACTGAAATTAAGCTCTGTATTCACCAGGTACAAAAAACTCTTCAGGTCTGTTACCACTTTAATGCCATTGTCTTCAAAAACCTGGTCCATCGGCTTTACCTCATTGTCAAAGTCGAGCTTGTAACTCAGGCCGCTGCAACCGCCGCCTACCACACCCACACGCAAAAAGTAGGAGGGATCTGTTGCCACACCCGCATCTTCCATCAGTTTTAACACTTTGGCTTTTGCTTTTTCGCTTACGTAAATACTGTTTTCTGTTGCTGTCATTTTCTTCTGCCTTCTTTACACCAATTAATGCACTGCACTTTCTTCAAACTTAATGGCTTCCATGTTATTTTTTACACGGTAGTCGTTAATAGCTGCTTTAATAGCATCTTCTGCCAGTACCGAGCAGTGAATTTTTACAGGGGGAAGGTTCAGTTCCTCCACGATATCCATATTGTCTATTTTCAGTGCTTCATCCACGCTCTTTCCCTTCAGCCACTCTGTAGCCAGGGATGAAGAAGCGATGGCGGAACCGCAACCAAAGGTTTTGAATTTAGCATCGGTAATCATTCCTGTAGCTTCATCCACTTCAATCTGCAGGCGCATAACGTCGCCGCACTCAGGTGCCCCTACCAGTCCTGTACCAACGTTTTTCTGTGCCTTATCCAGCGTACCTACGTTTTTAGGATTCTGGTAGTGGTCTATTACTTTTTCTGAATATGCCATAATACTTTAATTTGAAAATTTGACAATTGGCAAATGTGCCAATTTGTTCGTATCGTTATTTTATTTAATCTTTTCCACTTCTTTTAAATCGAACAATCACATCCTTTTGCAAATTTGCCCATTGTCTCATTTGCCCATTTGCAAATCAATGATGCGCCCACTCAATACTGTTCAAATCAATACCTTCCTTGTACATTTCCCACAGCGGACTCATTTCTCTCAGTTTCAATACCGTTTCGCTGATAGACTTAACTGTATAATCAATCTGCTCATCAGTTGTAAAACGGCCCAGGCCAAAACGGAGCGAAGAATGAGCAAGATCATCGCCAAGCCCCAGTGCCTTCAGTACATACGAAGGTTCCAGCGAAGCGGATGTGCAGGCCGAACCTGAACTGAGTGCGATATTTTTATTAAAGCCCATCAGCAGCCCCTCGCCTTCCACATGCTTAAAGGAAATATTGCTTACATGCGGCAACCTGTGTTCGGTACTGCCGTTTACATAAGCCTCTTCCAATTGCAACAGTTGCGATTCAAGCCTGTCACGCATTTTACTGATGCGTTTTGTATCCTCTTCCATTTCGAGGCGGCAGAGTTCGCAGGCCTTACCAAAGCCTACAATGCCCGGCACATTCAACGTACCGCTGCGCATGCCTCTTTCGTGGCCGCCGCCATCCATCTGTGCAGTCACTTTCACCCTGGGGTTTTTTCTGCGAACATACAGGGCACCCACACCTTTGGGGCCATACATTTTATGTGCTGTAAAAGCCATCAGGTCAATCCCGTCTTTATTAACATCCACCGGTATTTTACCTACGGCCTGTACCGCATCGCTAAAAAACAGCACGCCATGTTTTTTGGCAATGGCGCTTATCTCCCTTACAGGCTGTACCACACCAATTTCGTTGTTGGCATACATAATGGCTACCAGTATAGTCGTTGGCCGGATAGCGGCTTCCAGTTCCTTCAGGTCAATCAGCCCGTCGGGTTTCACCTGCAGGTAGGTAACTTCACCACCCAGTTTTTCGATATGCTTGCAGGTATCCAGTACCGCTTTATGCTCGGTGGTAGCGGTAATGATGTGGTTACCCTTGGCAGCATACATTTCATATACACCCTTGATACCCAGGTTATCTGCTTCAGTAGCGCCGGATGTAAGGATGATTTCCTTTGGATCAGCACCTATCAGTTTGGCTATTTGCTCACGGGCATAGTCCACTGCTTCCTCTGCTTCCCAGCCAAAAGGGTGGTTACGGCTGGCCGCATTGCCAAAATGATTGGTAAAATAAGGCAACATTGCTTCCACCACCCGCGGGTCGCAGGGAGTTGTGGCATTGTTGTCTAAATAAACTGGTAAGTTGAGCATTTATATTAAATTTTTTGTTTAATGGTATAACGCAAATTTACTACAAAAGGTTTAAAGGGCTTGGACGGGAGGATTGTTTTACCGATTTCGTAAACATAGCCCTGTCAACCGGGGCTGAATGGACGATATTCGCCCGGTAATGCCTTGAAAATTGCCCAATCTGCCTACTTTTACAAAAAAACAGATGCTTAAAATAGAACATATCGGAATTGCTGTAAAAGAACTGGCCGCATCCATCCCCCTTTTTGAAAAGCTGCTGGCTGCCCCCTGCTACAAAACGGAGGAAGTTGACAGTGAGCATGTAAACACCGCTTTTTTTAAAAAAGGAGATACCAAGATAGAGCTCCTGGAAAGTACAGCCCCCGACGGCGTAATTGCCCGTTTTATTGATAAAAAAGGGGAAGGCATCCACCATATTGCCTTTGAAGTGGCCGATATTGAAGCCGAAATGAAGCGCTTGCAGGCAGATGGCTTTGTACTGCTGAATGAAACACCCAAGGCCGGGGCCGATAATAAACTGGTTTGTTTCCTGCATCCCAAAGGTACTAATGGCGTACTGGTGGAGCTGTGTATGGAGAGAAAAGTTCAAAGTTAGCAAGTTTAAAGTTCGTTGAGCGGTGGTATTCGTTCTTTTGACGATGACCGTTGGTCGTTGACGGATGAGCGGAGGCAGCAACTTTGAACTTTAAACTTTTGGAACTAACCAACGATCAACTAAGATAAGGGTTCCCCCTTTTCTCCCTCCCAATATTGGTAGCAGGACCATGACCGCTGTAAACTATTACGCTATCCGGCAATACCAGCAATTTTTCTTTGATGCTTTTGATGAGCGTGGCAGTGTCGCCACCGGGCAGGTCGGTACGGCCAATACTGTTTTGAAAAAGCACATCACCGCTGATAACAAATTGCTGTGCAGCACTATAAAAACTGATGCTGCCGGGGCTGTGGCCGGGCGTAAACAATACTTTCAGCTCATCTTCACCCAATTTTACTACATCATTTTCGGCCAGGTAAATCAACTCTCCATTGTAGCTGTCAAAAGGCATATTGTACATCAGGCCTGCAGTTGGGGCAAATTCAAGCACCAATTTTTCATTGGGATGGATATGCAGACTGAGGCCATATTTGTCGGCCACATATTTATTGCCAAAAACATGGTCTAAATGGCAGTGCGTATTGATGAGCAGCACCGGGTTCAGCCCGTTTGCTTCAATAAAAGCCGACAATTGTTCCCTTTCGGCATCATCATAGCAGCCGGGATCAATAATGGCGCATTGCTTATGCTCATTGTAAAGGATGTATGTATTTTCCTGTATGGGGCTGAAAACGAATGATTTTATGTGCAGCACTGGAATTGTTTTAAGGGGCAAAGATAGGGGATGATGGGGTGATGTGATGATGGGATGATGGGATGAGTGCAAAGGCTGATAACAATGGCATTTTCCCAAATGAAAACCCGGCAGCTTCAGTTTTCTCAAACCGGGAATAAAAAAGATTTTTCATGTTGGTGATACATTGCATATATTTATTGTCCAATTACCAAAACACCGTACTATGCACTATTACAACAAAACACCAGTTACAAGAACCAGAAAACAGTTAGTAGCTTGTAATTATTCCCAACATGCTTTATTGCATTGCTCATAAAATCATCTTTTAACTCAAAAATTAAACATCATGAAGAAAATCATCAACATTTTCATCGCCAGTATTTTGTTACTACACGCTAATTTAACCTTTGGCCAAAAAAAGCCGGCTGATTCATTTCAAGTAAATAAACCAACAGCCGTAACTGATTTTAATTGCAATAACCCGGTTGTTAATGGAGCTTGTAATCAAGTATTGAACAGCACTTTAACACCACAGTACCCAACCTACTGTTTTGGCGCCCAGAATCCTTTTGACGGTAGTTATTGCTTTGTAGATTGGACGAGGCTGCATGGAACGCCGCAACTAAATTTAAGATTGCCATTAATTGCTCCAAATGTAAACCATGTTTCCATGTGGTCATATTACAGGCCTGCATTTGCTCCACCATCAGGTGAAGGAATTGTTACAAGAATCCCCAATATGATTATCGGTCATAAATATGCAATATCTTTTTACCGCCGTACATTCCCTAATAGTACCCCTTCAGCCTACCCTTACCTTGATGAGGCTAATATAAAACTTATGACATGCAATGATGTTAAAGCAATTTTTTTTAATTATGGCATAAACAGCGATTTAATACCCGCCACGCCTGCCAATGCTCAATCTGTTTATTGCGAAACACAAATAAACGCCCCCACCTGGCAACAGGTAACTCAAACTTTTACTGCGAACAGCAATTATGATGTAATATGGATATATCCAAAAAATACATCATCTCTGCAGTGGTGGCTCGAATTTGGCAAGCTGGAACTGATAGACATTACCAACTTTACCGCAGGGCCGGCACCTGCACCTGTGTATCCTAACTGCACGGTTACCCTTGGCCCCACTGTGCCAAATTGCAGCGTAAAGAATGCCGTGTTTACCTGGACTGGCCCAAGCGGCCAAACCATTACCGCACCTGCCAGCCAGCAAATACAGATTGATGCAGGTAATCCTCAAAATACAGGCACATGGATACTTACCATGAGCGTACCCACCGCTGTAAATACCAATAATACCTGCAGCAATGCGCTTGATGTGCAGGCAAGTGTGGTGGTGCCGTATTGTTCATCATGTGCGCCAGTAATAACCCCTGGCGGGCCGATTACAATTTGCTCTTTTTGGGAGGCTACTTCTAATCCTGCTACTTTAAGTACAAACATTACTGCGAATATTCAATGGTACAAAGATGGGATTATCATACCTGGCGCAAATAGTCAAAATTATTCTGCTTATGCTGAAGGCGGACAGGGAAACATTGTAAAAAAACAAAACTATACAGTTAAAAATACTGTTACAGGATGCGAATCAAGTCCAGTATTGGTAAACTTTGTTCCTGATCCTTTCGCATTTCCAAGTTCAATTTGCAGAAATACACCAATATCACTTTTTGCCACAGATTATGGCCCCGGCACAACATATCAATGGGTAATCCCCGGGGCAATTATTACACCTAATGCCAGTAGCAGGCAGATACAAATTTCTTTTCCTGCCTCATATACAAGCAACTCTTATACAACCAATCTTTATATTACTAATTCGTATGGTTGTAACACGCCTTACATTAATACTCAGGTTTTTGCAGACTATTGCCGGACAGTTACAACCCAGATATTCTCTACGGTAATCTTCCCTAACCCAACTTCATCAGAGATTACCATCACAACCAACAATACAAAAATTGAGAAAGTAGTTATCACCGATTTTATGAATACAACGGTAAAACAGGTGAAATTTTCCCTGCAAAAATCCATTACCATCAACCTTGCTGATTTACAACCCGGCATCTACAACTGCCAAATTACCACCCAAAAAGGCATCAAAAACCAAAAACTGATGATAAAACGGTAAAAATCAATCCATTTCAGCCAAAAGCCTTCCGAATAACTGCGGAAGGCTTTTTTTCGCCCAGACAGCATTTTTCCGTATTTTTAGGTCTGGTTTTTGTTCAATTTAACGACATGAAGAAATTTATACTGGCGATCACTTTTTCTTTACTTATCTGCAGCGCCTTTGCTACTCACATCATTGGCGGTGAAATGCGGTATGAATATATAGGGCCGGGTGTAGCTCCCAACAGCAAGCAATACAGAATGAGGCTGCTCTTGCTCCGTGGCCCGGGCGGTGCATTATTTATAAACCGCTACATCGTAGGTGTTTTTAATAATGATAATAATCAAAAAGTTCCTGGCCCCGCAGACAATAATAACTGGGCGGCTAATGAAGATTTTGTAAACCCCCTGCCTGTACCTATTACTATTTCTTCCTGTATTCAGTTCCCGCCTGTTTTGAATTACACATATAAGACTTATTCTTTTTTGATCGAATTGCCTGATAATAACAATGGTTACACTGTTGCTTTTCAAACTTACAGCAGGCAGGCTTCATCTAATGTAGTGGCAAACACAGGAGCTACTTACAGTTGTGTGGTACCCGGTTTATTTAACCTGCCTAATCCACAAACAGATAATTCACCCAGGTACAAATTGCCGGTTTCAGTTATTTGTGAAAATTCACCCTTTACACTAGACTTTAGTGCTACTGATTCGGAAGGTGACTCTTTGGTGTATAATTTTTGTAATGCCTATAATGGCGGTGCTGCCACCCTCGCAGATTTTACCAATCCTGCGCCACCGCCATATCAATCTGTTACATATATCAATCCTTACAATGCAGGCAACCCAATGGGGCCATTAGTAAGTATTAATCCGGCAACCGGTATAATCTCGGGCATTGCACCTTCTGGAGGCAAATACGTTATTTGTGTCTGTGCGTCTGTGTACCGTAACGGGCAGTTAATAACTGTGCACAGAAAAGATTTGATTGTAGAAGTATCTTCCTGCATACCCACTGTTGCGAATCCATTACCGAGCTTTACCACTTGTGATGGCTTTAATATTCAATTCAGTCACACCAGTACAGGAGCTAACTCCGTGTTTTGGGATTTTGGTGACCCAACTACTTTAGCCGATACTTCCCGTTTGGATAACCCTGTTTACGTATATCCTGATACTGGTGTGTACTTTGTAAAATTTGTTATCAACAGGGGTGAAGCATGTGCCGACTCTGCCATCCGCCGTATTGGCGTTTACCCCGGCTTCTTCCCCGGCTTTACCGTCAGTCAACCACAATGTATTGGTGTGCCGCTGCAGTTTACCGATACCACCCGGTCCATTTATACCCCCGCCAATGCATGGCGCTGGAATTTTGGCGACCCCGGCACTCTGGCCGATACCAGCAGGATCAGAAACCCTTTGTATACCTACCCCGCAGCAGGCACTTACAATGTGGAGTTTATCGTTTCAAGCGACAGGGGCTGTATTGATACGGTGTACAAAGATGTTATTATCCTGCCCCCCCCACCCATCAACATGCTTTTTCGTGACAGTACTTACTGCGGCCTGGATACCCTGCAGCTGAATGCCGGTGGTACGGGCAATTTCAGCTGGACGCCCAACAGCTTCATCATCGGTGCCAGCACGGGTACGCCACTCGTTTTCCCGCCATCGCCCACAAAATATTATGTTACACTGAATGATAATGGCTGTATCTCAAAAGACTCAGTGAACGTTAACCCTGTTAACGACCTGCTGGCCAATATCACCGGGCCTGCCAATATTTGTCAGGAAGATACGGTGACGCTTAACGGCCAGGCCAACCACAGCCCCATTGTATGGCAGTGGAGTAATCTACCTTCATTAGAGTCGCCTGCGGCACAAAACACCAGGGTGTTTCCTGCCGCCACTACCAATTACACACTCACAGCCCGCTGGGGCAAAAACTGTGTGGCTACGGCCAACAAAAACATTGTGGTTACGCCACTGGCAGTGCCGGTTGCAGGCCCTGATACTGCTTTTTGTGCCGGCTCAGGCGGCGTAAGGCTGAGTGCCAGCGGTGGCGACACGTATATATGGTCGCCTGCCACGGGCCTCAGTGCCAACAATATACCAAACCCGCTTGCCAACCCGTCAGTTACCACTACCTACACCGTTTCGGCTGGGGTAAATGGTTGTACCAGGCGCAAGGTAGACAGTGTGGTGGTTACCGTAAGGGCATTACCAGCCTTGACGCTGATCAACGATACATTAATCTGTTCTATTGATACCTTACAATTGACCACCACCGGTACCGGTAACTTTACCTGGACTCCCAATTACAATATCAGCAGCCTCAGCGGCCCCAGCCCACTGGTAAGCCCTGATGTGCCCACAAAATATTATACCACTCTTACCGATGCATTTGGCTGCGTAACCAAAGATTCCGTTTTTGTGGATGTAAAACTGTTTGTAACACTGGATGCAGGTAACGATACCACCATTTGTAAAACGGACGGCTTTAACATCAATACCTTCAGCGATGCCTTGAGTTATAAATGGACCCCATCCACTTATTTGGACAGGGATGATGTAAAGAGTCCCTTTGCCACACCCCTGGCCACCACCAAATACTATGTTACAGGTAATATCGGCAAATGCCAGACAACGGATTCGGTAAATATTACGGTGGTGAATTACCCTGCGGCAAATGGCAACCCTGATACCACAGTTTGCTTTGGCACCAACGCACAATTGTATGCCAGCGGCGGTACCAGTTATGCCTGGAGCCCGGCTACCTGGCTAAGCGCCACCAATATTCCCAACCCGGTAGTAAATGGCCCTACGGCCAATATCAGGTATATCGTTACAGTAACTGATACACTCGGTTGCCCCAAGCCATCAAAAGATACCGTTTGGGTAAGGGTATACCCCAAAGTGCTAGCAGATGCCGGCCCAAGGGATACCAGTATAGTACAGGGTGAACCGCTGCTGCTGAATGCAACCGGCGGCGATATTTACTTGTGGAGCCCCGGTACCTGGCTTACCAGTACCGTGATACGCAACCCGGTATCCTTAGCCGAGGATAATATTGAATATGCCCTGCTGGTTAAAACACTGGCAGGCTGCGAAGGAAGGGATACCATAAAAGTAAATGTGTTTAAAGTTGACCCCAGCATGTACGTACCCACAGCCTTTACGCCCGACAGGGATGGCAGGAATGATGTGCTGCGCCCCATATTGCTGGGCATGAAGGACCTTACTTACTTCAGGGTGTATAACCGCTGGGGGCAGATGATGTTCAGCACCGCAGAAAAAGGCAAGGGATGGGACGGTACATTTGCGGGCAAGCCACAACATGCCGATACCTATGTATGGATGGCAGAAGGCATCAATTACAAAGGATTGTCCATCCGTAAAAAAGGCTATGCTGTATTGTTGAGGTAATCTGACGGATAAATGATTTAAAATGGCCGGTTTATCCGGTCATTTTTTTTAGCAGAAAGGCTGGCTAGCCGGTAGCGAACTCACCCGGGCTTCCCGAAAGCGTGGCTATCCGGTAGCGAGCGAATCCGGGCTACTACAAAGCCTGCCTTCCCTTTAGTGATATAAAGTTTGCCCGCAGAAAAGTTGTAGCAATGCAGCTTATAAAAGCTTTTAGAATAAAACAGTTCTGCATTAGCCGGAGTACTATTTTTGCATTATGAGCAAAACTATTTTAATTACCGGTGCCACATCCGGAATAGGCAAAGCCTGTGCAGAAAAATTTGCCGCCGCCGGCTGGAAACTGATCATTACCGGACGCAGAAACGAAAGGCTGCAGCAAATAAAAGCTGACCTTAACCGGGAATTTGGTACAGACATACTTACCCTTTGTTTTGATATACAGGACAAAAATGCTGTATTTGCGGCCGTTGACACTATCCCTCAAGAATGGCGGCAGGTGGATGTTTTGCTCAACAACAGCGGGCTGGCCCTGGGCAGAGACTATTTTGATGAAGCCGACATCGGCGACTGGGACATCATGCTCAACACCAATGTACATGGCCTGGTGTACATGAGCAGGGCTGTTTTACCGCTGATGATACAAAAGCAGCAGGGGCATATCATTAATATTGGCTCTACCGCCGGTAAGGAAGTATATGAAAAAGGCAACATGTATTGTGCTACCAAACATGCAGTGGATGCCATCAGCAAAGCCATGCGCATTGACCTGCTTCGCCACAACATCAAAGTTACTGCCCTGCACCCCGGGGCTGCCGAAACTGAGTTTTCGCAGGTACGCTTTAAAGGAGATACCGAAAAAGCCGCAGCGGTGTACGATGGATTTACCCCCCTGCAACCCGAAGACATTGCCAGTACTGTATTTTACTGTGCCTGCCTGCCTGCGCATGTATGTATTAACGACCTGGTAATAACCTGCACCCAGCAGGCCAACTCGTTTTACATGAACAAAAAAAGCTGATTTCTGTTAAAATATAAATATTACCGTGTTTTATTGCTGTTTTGGCACAATATTCGCCTTATAACAGCGTTTAAAATACATAATCATGGTTGAACCGGGCTTATGGGTATTTCAAGCATACAGTTAGCCGGGTAAAAACAGATTTAAAACCAATATCAACCAGAAACAAAATCACAAGAAATGAAAGGCCGTTATCTGCTTACTTTATCCCTCTTTCTCTTAACAGCCTCCCAGGGCAAGTCACAGGAAGTTATCCGCCAATCAGCCTGCTCAGATTCCTTTATCAGTCGCCAGGTTGACAGCCTCAAACAAGAATATGCCAAACAGGGTTTTGTAATTTTAAAAGAAGCTTCCATGACCATGGAAAGCGAATACGAAATGCCGGTTATTGTTCCACTTACTCAAGGCAGCTGGTACCAGTTTATTTTCATAGGCGATATTACTTCCAAATTGTACGAAGTGCGTATGTTCGACTGGGATGAAAGGCAGGTGGTATACCAGAAAAAAATGTGGGGCGATGTGGATGGAAATGTAATCAGCTACTCCTATATACCCAAATTTTCGGAATATCACATGATGAAGCCGGTACAGGTGAACAAAAAGAAGAAAAACCTTTGCGGCTATGTGATGCTGCTGAAAAAAACTGCTAAGTAACTTTTATGCTTGTTGATAATACAGCCCTGCTTGCGGGGCTTTTTCATATGCGGTAATTGCCGTTTAATAGAAGAAAAATACCTGTTGCTAAACAAAAATATACCTCCCGTCACCACAACCTACATTTGTTCTGCAGCAGTGCATTGTACAAAAAACTGAACAGATTCATCCTGTGTAAATACCGGTATCCTCCCCCTGCAAACAAAGCCTGCCCATACAGGGTATGGCATCATTTTTTAACTTAAAAACATTACTACAATGAACATCAAAAAATTTGCGGCAGCTATAATTGCTACAGCAACCTTTTTTTCCTGCAGCAAACAGGAGCAGCCAACCACACCTGTTGCCCAATCCGGCACAGAGCACACACCATCAGCATCTGTTTCCCCTGCGGCACCCTGTACACCCGGTTATTATAACCTGGCCTGGGATGGTGCCGGTAAAGGATACATCTACAAAATTTCGGGTTCGCCCAGCACAGGTGCACCAGTTGTAACAGCCGTTATTGGCAGCGCAGGAGACAACGTAGTGGGCAGCAGCCTGGCAGCAACCACAGTGTTTAAAATGACCGGCCTGGCCTACGACCCTGCTACAGGAGTGGCCTGGGGCGTTACCGGTAATGGCGGCTCACATCCCAATTCACTAATCAAGTTTGCACTGGCAAATCCCAATGTGGTAAGTATTGTTCCGCTGGTAAATGCCTGCGGCCTGGTGCTGAATGTAAGTGATATTGAGCGTGACCCCACAACAGGGCGCTACTATGCCATCAATAATGGCACTACTAACCCCAACAACAGGGTTGTAACCATTGATATAAGTACAGCCAAGGTAAACTGCCTGCCCAACTTCCTCAGCACTTCACTCACCCTTAGGGGGCTTACATTCAACTGCAACGGGCAGCTTTATGTGCTGCATGCCATTAACACCAGCGGCAGGTTGCTGGAAATAAGCAAGGCAACGGGTTTGATGGTGAATGCCTTTTCATACCCGGGCGTTATTACACCCGGCGGTGTGGGTGCACCGGAAATGGGCCTGCATTTCGACTGCAACTGCATTGGCCGCTTTATTACCGGCAGCTTGCAGGGTGGACCGCTTTTAACTGACGGATTGCCGCTGGGTCTTGGCGGACCGCTTTACGCATCGCTGGCCGGTGTTATCAAACCCACAGTTGACTTTGCAAAACCATAAATGAAATAACGAGATCATCAGATAGAAACCCCGGAGCCGTAGTTCCGGGGTTTCTTTTTAATCCCCGGGGTAACAATATCAAAAATAAAAGTACATTTGCAACGCATTTTTACAGCAGACAGCGTATACAACCCTGCCCTTTAAAATTGCATCTTATATAAAATATCTCTAGTGGGCAAGCATATCAACAAAGTAACAGGCGCAGGATTACTCATTGCATTGGGAATTATCTACGGAGACATTGGAACCTCACCACTCTATGTTTTTGATGCTATTATCAAAAGTAAACCCGGCGATATCCGTATGCCGCTGAACGAATTTTTAGTGGTGGGTGCATTATCCTGTATCATCTGGACGCTGACCCTGCAAACAACCCTCAAATATGTGGTACTCACCCTCAGGGCCGATAATAAGGGGGAAGGTGGTATTTTTTCATTATACACTTTAGTGCGCCGGCAAAAAAAATGGCTGGTGATACCTGCCATGGTAGGTGGCGCAGCGTTGCTTGCTGATGGTATGATTACCCCACCCATTTCTGTGACAGCTTCTATTGAGGGGTTGAAAAATATTCCAGCTCTTGCCAGCATCAGTGAAAATACCATCATTTATATTGTTATAGGTATACTGGCACTGCTTTTTTTTATGCAGCAGTTTGGCACAGGTTCCATTGGCAAACTGTTTGGCCCGGTAATGCTGGTTTGGTTCAGTATGCTTGCAATATTAGGCATATTGCATATACCCGATGACGTGCATGTATTTAAAGCATTCAACCCCTGGTACGCCATCAAACTCTTAACCACCTATCCCAAAGGTTTCTGGTTACTCGGTGCCGTTTTTTTGTGTACAACCGGTGCCGAAGCTTTGTACAGCGATTTGGGGCATTGCGGCAAAGGCAATATCCGCTATACCTGGGTTTTTGTTAAAATATGCCTCGTTATACATTATCTTGGCCAGGGTGCATGGTTATTAAAGCAGCATTCAGGAGTAATATTTGCAGATAAAGATATGCTGCTGAAAGTACAGGCCGAGGTACAGAATACTCCAGCCCTTGCCGGGCTAAAACCAGCCTTCCTGGAAATTGTTAAACCAATTTACGGCATCATGCCTTCCTGGTTTCTGATACCCGGTATCATCATCGCCACAGCAGCAGCCATCATTGCCAGCCAGGCGTTAATCAGCGGCTCCTTTACCCTCATAAGCGAAGCAATAAGGCTTAACCTGTGGCCCAAAATGAAAATAGTATACCCAACCGAAGCAAAGGGACAATTATTCATACCCGGCATCAACACCCTGTTGTTTGCGGGTTGTGTAGGTATTGTATTGTATTTCAGAAATTCAGGTGCCATGGAAGCTGCTTACGGGCTTGCCATTACACTTTGTATGCTGGCAACAACCATTCTCTTTTCCAATTACCTGGTGTCGCACAGGATCAAGCCGGGCGCTATTTACCTTTTCCTGTTTGTGTACCTCGTAATAGAAATATCTTTCCTTGTGGCCAACCTCGATAAGTTTCCGCATGGAGGTTTTGTAACCCTGCTGGTGGGCGGTGCATTGTTTGCCGTAATGTATGTATGGTTCCGCAGCCGTAAAATTAAAAACAGGTATGTGGAGTTTGTAAAGCTGGAAGATTATGTACCCAAGCTGGAAGAACTGAGCAATGATATTTCTGTACCCAAATATGCCACTCACCTGGTATATATGAGCAGTGCCAACCACCCCAAAGAAATTGAGCATAAGATCATTTACTCCATACTCAGCGGCATGCCAAAGCGGGCTGATATATACTGGTTTGTACACGTAGATACACTTGACGAGCCTTATACCTGCGAGTATGAAGTAACCCATATCATCCCCAACGACATCATCAGGGTAGAGTTCAGGCTTGGGTTCAGGATGGCACCACGCATCAACCTCATGTTTAAAAAAGTGTTGGAAGACCTGGTGGCCAATAAGGAAGTGAATGTAACCAGCCGTTACGAAAGCCAGCAGCGCAATAATGTTACCGGCGACTTTAAATTCATTGTAATGGAAAAATTCCTGAGCCAGGACAATGAACTGCCCTTTTTTGAACGCATCATCATGAAGCTCTATTTCTGGCTGAAAGAGCTGAGCCTGAGTGAAGAACGCAGTTTTGGCCTGGAGCAGAGCTATGTAAATGTGGAGAAGTTTCCGCTGGTAGTAGCACCCACCACCAAGCTGAAATTAAAACGAATAGTAAGAGATGATGATGAATAGCAAGGTTGCGTACAATAAATCAATGCAGTAGCTTTTGCAGATACTTTTTAATAATAAAGTCTTATTCTGCAGCAACCTGTTTCCAATATCAGCAATCAATAAACAATGAAAAGAATTCTTGTCACCTGTTTGTTACCCATTTATGCTTTTGCCCAAAATCCTTCCGCTATTGAATTTAATGGCATCAAAGAAGGCGACCAGATGGGGCGCACCGTAATACTATCTCATGATGGCAATACCCTTGCTGTGGCAGCACCCTTCAGCGATGGGGCAGGCAGCAAATCAGGCCATATAAAGGTGTACGGCAATACAGCAGGCAAATGGGTGAAGTTAGGGGAAGATATACCCGGAAGGCAGGAGAATGACCGCATGGGCGAAATATTGGCCCTTTCGGCAGATGGACGCACACTGGCAGCAGGTTTTGCTTTAGAAATTGTGGATGCCACGCAATCCGTTTATGCCGGTGTTGTGCACATTTACAAATACGATGGCAGCCAATGGGCAAAAGCAGGCGTGCTGACGGTGGGTACTAAAAGTCCCAAATCAACCACTTATCTCAGAAGTGTGAGCCTTTCTGCCGATGGCAATGTACTTGCCGCAGGCTCAGAGGTGTACGAAGGAAGTGTACAAATTTATCAATATGCAGCCGGTAGCTGGACACCCGCCGGTACTATATTTGAAGATGGCAGAGGCAATGGCTATTTTGGCGAAAGCATTGATCTTTCAGCTGATGGCAATACCATTGCTGTTGGCAATAAGGGCAAAGATGCCGGCCAGGTAAAAGTGTATAAGAATAATGCAGGAACCTGGACACAAACAGGAAATACGATGAACGGAAATGTGCCAAAAGACAAATTCGGGCATAAGGTATCCATATCTGCCGATGGCAATACAGTGGCGGTGAGTGCATCCTCCATGTATGGCACCAATGCCGATGCACATGTAAATGTGTATCAATATACTGAGGATAAATGGAATCAGGTGGGTAAAGAGATAAAACCCGGCAAAGGCCACAGTTGGTTTGGTGCTGATATTTCGCTCTCTGCCGGTGGAAAACTGCTTGCAGTAAGTACTACCTATATCCGTTATGGAGAAACAGGTTTTGTATCGGTATATAAAAACGTGGAGGGTAAATGGGAAAAGGCCATAAAGGATATAGATGGAGAAGTGAGCCCGGAGCGAACCAGTTCGCCCAACAATACAGCTGGCTGGTCTGTCAGCTTATCCGGCGATGGCAGTAAACTGGCAGTAGGTTATCCGCACAATGATAAAAATGCAGATATGGCCGGCCAGGCATTGGTATACGACCTCAGTACGGCAAAGAAGGAATAGGCAGGATTATTCCACCACTTGTGTATATGGCATCAATTAACTAACTTGACGCTTATTGACTCCATGCAACAAACCAAACTACATTGCTGAACATTGCGTTTTATATCATACTGGGCATTATAGCCCTGTCGGTAATTGCCTACTTTGTGCAGGAGAAACTGATATTCAAGCCCGAAAAGCTGCACCAGGACTTTGTGTACCGGTATGACGCTCCTTTTGAAGAACTTTTTTTTGATACAGCGCCGGGGGTTCGCATCAATGGCCTTCACTTTAAAGTACCCGAACCGCTGGGCCTCATCCTTTACTTTCATGGCAACAGCCGCAGCATCAAGGGCTGGGCAAAATATGCAAAAGATTTTTACCGCTACCAGTATGATGTGGTACTGGTAGACTACCGCGGCTTTGGCAAAAGCACCGGCAAGCGCAGCGAACATGAAATGCTGAACGATATGCAGTTTGTGTATGATACGCTTACCGCCCAATGTCCCGAACACCATATGATTGTGTATGGCCGCAGCATGGGCAGTGGCTTTGCTGCCAAAATAGCCAGCGATAACAAACCAAGATACCTTATCCTGGATGCGCCTTATTTTAGTTTTAAAAAAACCGTGGAACGCTTCCTGCCCATGCTTCCCGTAAAGTTTGTACTGAGGTTTCATATGCGAACCGATAAATGGATACGCCATGTAAATTGCCATACTTATATACTGCATGGTACCAAAGACTGGCTGATACCCATCGTAAACAGTGAAAAACTGCAGGCCATCTCACCAAGAAAAATCACCCTGATAAGGATCAAGGGTGGTGGCCACAACAACCTGCCTTCTTTTCCTGAATACCATAATTTTATCCGGGACATATTAAAATACTAACGGCCATTTAAAAGAACCAGCAGGATGACATTGAATAAGAAAAAGATTTTCAGGTGGGTAAAGCTTGCAGCTTTACTGTACGGCATCATTGGCATAGCATTGTATTACCTGCAGGAAAAATTCCTGTTTCACCCTGCAGCGCTGGCCCGGGATTATACTTATAAGTTTGATGTACCCTTTAAGGAGATTGAAGTGGCCTTTAATACCACTGATACCATCAGCATGGTGCAGTTTTTACCAAAAGACAGTGCAAGAAGAGGTGTTGTACTGTACTTTCATGGCAACCGGCAAAACATTAACCGCTATGCCCGTTTTGCCGGCAGCTTTACCAAACATGGTTACGAAGTGTGGATGGAGGATTATCCCGGCTTTGGAAAAAGTGTGGGCGACAGGAATGAAAAAAATCTTTACCGCCAGGCCCTGCAATTATACAAAATGGCCCAAAGCAGGTTTCATGAAGACAGCATTATAGTATATGGTAAATCATTCGGTACAGGCATTGCCGCTTATGTGGCTGCCAACAGCAACTGCGGCCGGTTAGTACTGGAAACACCTTATTACAGCATCCCGGCACTCTTCAGTTGTTATGCTCCCATTTACCCGGCGGGCAGGTTGAGCAGGTATAAAATACCCACCTATGAATACCTGGCTGATGCTGCTATGCCGGTAACAATTTTTCATGGCACCGGAGATTGGGTGATCCCCTACCGCTGTGCTGCCCGGTTAAAGCCGCTGCTGAAGCCAGCCGATGAATTTGTAACGATACCCGGTGGCACGCATCATAACCTCGCTGAATTTGACCTGTACAACCAGAAGCTTGACTCGCTGCTGAAACGCTGACGCTTACACCGGAAGCGGGTAGGCTGATGTATTCTTTTTAAGCTTATCCGGCACAGCCAGCAATATCTGCTGCCGCAGTACATCAATCAGCCTGCGCTTTACATAATTGCGGTGTGTAACAATGCTCACCTCCCTCATGGGTGCAGGCCGGTTAAAAAAACGGATCAGCTGCTCCTGCCTGGTGCTCAGATGCAGGGTAGCCAGTTCAGGTAAAATGGTGATGCCGTCATTCAATTCCACCATCCTGCGCAGGGTTTCCAGGCTGCCAGCTTCATATTGAAAATGCCCACCGCCTTCACTGGCCTTCTGCAGTTCGCAAAGATTCATGATCTGTGAGCGGAAACAATGCCCTTCCTGCAGCAACCACAGCTTACCCGGGTCAATATCTTTGGCAAGTACATAATTCTTTTTAAATGCCTCATTCTTTTTTGAAACATAGGCCACCAGTTCCTCGTAAAACAACAGGTGCTGTGTAAAGCCGGTTTCGCTCAGCGGGGTTACCAGCACTGCGGCATCAAGCATGCCCTCCCTCAGCCTGTCCAGCAGCTGGCCAGTAATGAGTTCACTTACAATCAGCTTCACCTCCGGGTATTTGCGGGTAAACTGCTGTACAAAAAGCGGCAGCAGGTAAGGTGCCAGTGTGGGTATGATGCCCAGCCTCAGTTCACCTGAAACTAAGCCTTTCTTTTGCTGCACTATTTCATCAATCATTGCCTTTTCACCCAGTATCTTCCTGGCCTGCTCAATAATTGCCTGCCCGGTGGAAGTGGGTACTACGGGCTGCTTGCTGCGGTCGAATAACTTTAAGCCCAGTTCTTCTTCCAGTTTTTGCAGTTGCATACTCAATGTGGGCTGTGTTACAAAACAGTGTGCCGCAGCCCTGGCAAAATGCCGGAAAGTATCCACCGCCACAATATACTCCAGTTGAACAAAGGTCATAATATAGATATAAACTATAAAATTACCATTAATATCGGTACTGTCTGCCGCAAAAGCGGGTGATGTTGCGATCGAAGCCGCAATTATATTAAAGCTCGGAGGAGATGTTAAAACAAGGCAATGCCTGCCGGTTATTATTCATACAATTTTACACTCCGGCTGCTTATTTTCAGGGTATAAGTGCCTCCTGCTTTCAAGGCATAGTTTTCCTTTTCGTGGCTTACCGGGAAGTTGAAGCAGATTGGAAAGTCATAAACTTTTACAATTTCATTGATGGCCTCATAAACAGTTTTGCCAAAGGGCCGGTCTGTATCCTTCATATCGGCAAAGCCACCAATGATAAGACCAGCCAATTGATCCAGTTTTCCGCTTCGTTTCAACTGGTGCAGCATCCTGTCAATACTGTAAATGTATTCGCCAATGTCTTCGATAAACAATATTCTTCCTTTTGTAACAATGTCTGACGGAGTTCCAGTAATATTTGCCAGCAGGGAGAGGTTGCCGCCAACCAGTTCAGCAGTTGCTTCTCCCGGTTTGTTAAAAAGATGAGGTTCAATACTGTACTTCGCTTTTTTTCCAGTTAAGGCAGCTTTAAGCGACAGTATAAATTCACCAGAAGCTCCGCCATCATTAAAAGCTGCGGCCATGGGTGCATGCAGGGTGGCAATCTTATAATTAGTCAACACATGTGCATGCAATACGGTAATATCACTAAATCCAATCAGCCACTTGGGTTTCTTTTTAAATTTTGTAAAATCAATCCGGTCGATGATACGTCCCACACCATAACCGCCACGTCCGCAGAGGATGGCATTGATGCTGCTGTCATCCAGCATGGCCTGCAATTCATCAGCCCTCTCATCATCATTACCACTGAAGTAGTTGACCGAACTGCTGCCCAGGGTTTTGCCCACCATCACCTGGTAGCCCCACTGCTGCAGGGTATCAATACAGGTTTGTGCTTTTTCGGCAGCCATGTAACCAGCCGGGCAGGTAACGCCGATGGTATCACCTTTTTTTAAGTATGGGGGGATTTTTATCATGTTGTAAAACTAAGTATTTAGGCGGAAAATTTTTATGAAAACAATTTTCCGTGGCGCCAGGTTGCTGCACTCTTGCCGGTTACTTATTTCCCGAATCTTACCCAGATACCATTGGCCGTTATCCTTACAGCAACTTCTTCATTCTTTAAAGACTCTGCAGTTAGCGTTGCCTTGCTATCAATATATTATCTCCACTTCTTGTTCAACACGCTCCACAATTTTCTTTATCAATCTGCCATTCTCATAAATACATGATTCTCTTATCCCCGTTTCGCCTGAACTATACCCCCACTTAAAAATCAAATGTCCTTCTGTGTCATAGTGATAGCAGTAACAATGCAGGCGGATACCGCCCCTTGTCTTGTCTTCGTAAATGACGTACCCTGCTGTATCGTATATTGTTGTTGAAGAAACAACATATTCAGTATTGCTTTCAAATAAATTCGATACAAAAACCTGCAATAATCTTTTTTCTTTGTCAAATGATTTAATAGTATGCCCTTTATAATCAGGATAATCGTATGTAGTATCATAACGAAATATTAACCCTTCAATATCGGGTTTGCTGCAAATAAGTTTAAAAGTATTGTTTGCCAGTAAATTAATAGTCCTGCTCTTAGCATTTTTTGTATTGCTGGAAGGGTAGTCTGAACATGACAAATAAAAAACCGATATTGTAATCAGCAGGAGCTTCATTTCAATTTATTATCAGCAGCGGCAATGTATTGTTTTACCTTTTTTTTAATAACGCAATTTCGTCCATATATTGGTAGTTCCAGCAAGTTTATGTCAATATCTGCAGATTTGCACCTGTACTTTTTAGCATTTCCTTTTGTTAAGAGAACATTTGTAACTAAATATTATTTTTATACAACTAATTTTTAGTTACAGGCTACTGGTTTTTCTGTAAACTGTTATCTGCTAACTGTTAAACAAATCACAACTCCCTCAACCTAACCCCATCCGCTTTAACCGTCAGTTCATGTCTCACCCCGCACTTCAACGCAAAATTATTCTTCTGGTGCCCTACCGGAAAATCAAAACAAACAGGGTAGCTGAATTCCTTTGTAACTTCCTGCACAATATCGAACAGGCTGCGGCCAAATTCCTCTCCGGGTTCATCGGGTTTTATTTTAAAGCCGCCGATAATAAGCCCTTTCAGCTTGTTCAGTTTGCCACTACGCTTCAGGTTCCAGAACATACGGTCAATGCTATACCCGTATTCACCGGTATCTTCCACAAACAATATTTTACCATCCGTATTACAATTGCTTGGTGTGCCGTTGAGGGTTTCCAGCATTTTTAAGTTACCACCGGTAAGTTCGCCTGCTCCTGTACCCAGCCTGTTCTTTTCGTTTACCGGTGCCGTATAGTTCATCTTTTCGCCCACCAATGCTTTTTTAATGGATAGTATCGTTTCTGCCTGTACCGGTTCTGCCAGCAAAGGGTCTTTGGGAAAGCTGTTGCACATTTTGGAGTGAATGGAAGCAATGTCATAATTGGCACTTAGATGACTGTGTATCACCGTAACATCACTAAAGCCGATAATCCACTTAGGTTGAGCCGTGAATTTTTTGAAACTGAGCCTGTCAATAATACGCCCCATGCCATAGCCACCTCTTGCACACATGATGGCTTTTAAATTTTTATCATCCAGCATTTGCTGAAAATCAGCAGTCCTCTCAGCATCTGTACCACCAAAAGTAAAATCCTTTTTGCCCACGGTATCGCCAATCTTTATGGTAAAGCCCCATGCTTCCATCTGCTTTATGGCAGGTTGTATATCTTCCAGCGTGATAAAACCGGCCGGGCAGGTAATGCCGATGGTATCGCCAGGCTTAAGGTAAGGCGGTATTCGCCTTGTCGGCTCTTCGGCAAAAGCAGCCGGGGCAAAGGTTGTTTGCGCTTTTGCAGCCAGTGGCAGTACCGATGTGGCCAATAGCGACGAAATGAAGTTTTTGCGGTTCATGGTTCTAAATTACGGTTATTCATCTGTTTTGTGGGGGCTTTTTTGTGCTGGTTGACAAAGAACAGATGACAGATGACAGTAAAATACAGCATTATGCGGAGCCAAGCCTGTCTACTGTTAACCGTCACCTGTGCACTCTCCCATGCAGCATTATTACCAAAAAAAAAGTCTGCTAAGTACCCAACCCTTTTTCAACCTGGCACAGTTACTATATGTGAGATGAGCCATTTGATTACAAAACGGTTTTTGGATACAAACTTTACCATATTAGTACAGGGATGCAGGCAAAACAACCTGCAGCAACAGCAGGAGCTGTACAGGCTCTGCTATCCTGATATGATTAAGATATGCTGGCGCTATGCCGGTGATGCCGATGGAGCAGGCACCATCTTTAACAATGCCATGCTGAAAGTATTCAAAAACATTGGCAGCTACACAGAAGAAGGCAAGCTGATGGGCTGGATAAAAACCATCGTTATCAACAGTTGTATCGACTTCAGCAAAAAGAAAAATGTTTTTAAGCAATCCGTACCCTATTTTCCTGAAGAGGATTACCCCATTGAACCCGAGGCGCTCAACCGCATATCGGGCAAGGAAATACAATTGCTGATTGCGCAGTTGCCCGGCGCCACAGCCACCGTATTTAACCTGTATGTGTATGAAGGCTATACGCACAGGCAGATAGGCGAACAACTGGGCATCAGCGATGGCACCAGCAAATGGCATGTGAGCGAAGCAAAGAAACTTTTGAAAAAAAAACTGGAACAATTTTATAAAACAGAACTACAGGTAAATGCAGCAGGATAATACGATAGAAACAAGATTGCAGCAACTGGAGAGCCAGCAACTGCCCGACCTGAGCCAGATGGACGCCCACTGGCAGCAGATGCAGGCCATGCTGCAACCGGCTACTGCAACTGTTAAGAAAAAAATATGGCCCTGGCTGATAGCGGCTGCCGTTTGTATAACCCTGCTGGTACTGCTTGTAAACCAGGTAAACGATAAAAAACAAACCGTACCGGCTGTTGCTGATATAAAAGATACTGTACCTAAGGCTAAATTAGTGGTAAACGGCGACACGCTGAAGCTTGTATATCCGGCTATAACATTAAAGGGTACAAAGCCCGTAATAGTGAGCAGTAAAAAAATGATACTTACACCAAGGAGTACAGATACGGTTTATTTTAACCTGAATTTTATTGATTGTAAAGACAGTGCAGCCAAAGCGAATGCAGTGATTGTGCCAAAAGAGGACAGGCAAGATAAGCTGAACCTGTTGTTTGAGCAATTGGAAAAGCAGGCAGAAGAACTGGTGATTGACAACCGCATGGATACATTGCTCACCTGTAAAGAAGGCACCAGCTTGCTGATACCAGCAGGCAGCCTGGGTGGCAGCAGTGAGGTAAGCATCAGCATCAGGGAGTTTTATAAAAAATCTGATTTTGTGCTGAACCAGCTAACTGCCACCAGCAACAAAGCACAATTGGTAAGCGGTGGTATGCTGCAGGTTACTGCCAGTGCAAATGGCAAACCGGTGGATATTGTGCCGGGTAAACCCATACGGGTTTTTATGACGGACAGCAGTGCCTCCATGCAGCAGATGCAATTGTTTAAAGGAGAAAAAACAAATGACAAGTTGCCTTCTGCGCTTATCAGGCTGAATGAAAAAATGGAAGATCTGGCGATTGGTTACAATTCCACCTATATCAACTGGATACCACAGTTTGTTAATTTTACAAGACCTGATTTTGATGAGAGTACTCCAGAAGTAAAAGTGCTCGACCTGCGCAATGAACCCATCCGCACAAGAGAAACAAAGCGTGGCGCAGTGGGTGTATTTGCATTGGCACCAAATGCAGTGATGAGCAGGAGAGAACTGAAAGCAGCGCTGAAAGAAAAATATGATTATGCAAAAGTGAAACTTCGCAAACAGCGTACGGACAGGTTTCGGTTTTGGCTCCGCAAAAATATGCAAACGGGCAATGGGCTGGGCGATTCAGCCTGGGTACCGCAAAGTACAGCCAGTACCTATGGCCTTACGTTTACAACAACAAGGGTGCCGCAAAATAATAAGACACTTGCCCTCACCGGCTACAGGGCAATAGCCTTGAACAATAATGCAGATACAGTGAGTGGCTTGGGCAATATTGCAACCGTAAGTGTTGTATCTGTGAATAACGAGCTGTTGCGGAAAGTAAAGAACAGGTATGGCGTTGATATCCGCAGCCTTGGCTGGATCAACTGCGACCGGTTTTACAACGACCCCAGGGAGAAAACAGACTGTGAAATACAACTGGGCGATACTGCTTCCAATTATTACACCATGCTGGTTTTTGACAAACTGAACGCAACACTGAACGGCTATATTTCCGGCACCAAGGTGATGTTTAGCAATGTGCCGGTGGGTGAACCGGTAACCATTATCAGTATCGGCATCAACAGGCAGGGTAAGCAGGTGTATGGTATGCAGAAAGTCCTTACCTCCAAACTGCCTGTGCAGGGTATGCAATACGAAGTGGCAGATGCTGCAACACTAAAATCATCATTGAGCAAATTAGATTGATTTTCTTTGGGGTTACTGACAGGCATTGGCCACTGCATTGCGGTGGCCTTGCTTTTTGGGGGAAAGCCGCCCAGCGATATGCCTGTCTGTGACCGGATAATGGTTGCAAGTGTTGATTAAACCGGAGCTGTAGTAAAATATAACTTATTTCTGTTTTTCAAAGTGCCAATACAATCTGGTGGAATTAGGGGCAGAAACCTGGATTGCGCCAAGGGAGAGGCTACAAGGTAGAAAAGAGTTAGTTATTTACGGATTATCCAGTTTTCAATTTTGACCTTATCTATCCGCTCCATATCCCGGATATTATCAGTTACCAGGGTGAGTTTATGAACAACAGAAGTAATGCCAATCAATAAATCAAATTCATCATGAATTATTTTACCTGCCTTTCTGAGCCGTACTTTTTCTTTGGCGTAATGCCGCAAACAACCATATATGGGTATGACGGAAAGACCAGCAATAAAATTATTAACAGCCTGAAAAGATTTAGTAGGGTCATCACTATTTTCAGCTCCAACATACAGTTCAGCAACAGTTATCTCTGAAATAAAAATATGCTCCCTGCCTATTCTCCGGATTCTATCGTCAAGATTTAATTTGCCACGCAAGAAAAATATGCATGTATTGGTATCGAGCAAGTACTGCATTACAAGGAAATATCTTTGGTCCTGAATTTTCTACTTGCCCTGATCTCTTTAATTATTTTTTCCGCCGGCTGATTGGATGCAAATGCTCCGAATGCATTATAAAAAGCCTTATCCCGATTCTTTTTTTCCTTTTTGATGGATTTGGAAAGCTGCTCAATCAAGTCAATTTTATTGTCAACACTAAGCCCCTCAAAAAGCCCGGCATAGGTTGCTACAATCTGTTTGTCTGTGTAACTCATTTTACGCCATTTTAGTAAAGTTACAGATAATTTTAATTTTCCAGCCAGGCAAATCCCTTAAAACGCCGATACAATCCGGTGGAATTGGCGAAAGTAAGTCTTCCTAATAAAGAGCAATGATACGGCTGGGAAGAAAGTTAGCGGGAACTGTTGCCCCAAAAGGTACTTTTTAACTTTTATTTAGTCAGTTTTGGCAATCCGGTTTTCGCTAAAATTTCGTTAGCTCTTTCCAGTTTCTCTGGAAACAGGTTTTTCCCTTTAAAACGCTCTAACTTCTTGTCAATTACAATAATTGGCACTTTTGATTTGTTTAATTTATCTATTGTTTGTTCAACTGTCATAACCCGATGTTATTTTCTTTTTTTGTTAATAAAAAGGCTTCGTAATCCTCTCCCACAACAAATCGTTCCCACTCTTCATTTTTGTTGTACCCCAAAATTATAAAATCTGCTTCAATTTCAGTTAAATTATTCGTTATTCCCATTCTGTAAAGTCTTGTTCTTACTGTAGTGCTTCCTGTAGCCAATATCCAGGCATTGGGGTATTTTTCTGTAAAAGCATACACAGTAGAAGCCACAGTAGCCAAAACCTTTAAACTATCACCATTATTGGTTACATTAAAATCATTGATCCCATTTGTACTTTCATCATAATCCCCAAATCCTAAATTATACACGTTTTTAGTAGCCGTTTCTGTATAAACAACCATTTTCTTCACTAATCCCCTGGGGCCTTCACTTATAAATTCATACACTTCAAAAGAATGCTCCGACCGATAACTGTACTTGGGATGTTTCATTGAAAATTTTGATAAATGTAGAGTTTTCTATTTCATCATTGAAAAATTTTATTAACAGGAGCAACCAGAAAATGGTTTGCAAATATTGGTATATCTTCATCAGCAGTATGGTTAACAAAATTCAGTTTTAAAACCACAATACAATCCGGTGGAATTGATAGACATAATTCGCTCCCTGGCGCAAGACTCCCGTCTTGTTACCCGATGTTACTAATCCTACAAATCAGCTTACTGCTACCTCTCAAACGCCATGTACCCGATACTATCCATTTTCCGCAGGCTAAGTAATATCTTAGCACAGGACAGAGTCCTTCGCTAAGGGTCCGTCTGACCAAAGCAGCAATACACTAAACTGATTTTGAAAGAAGTGTAGTGTTGGATGGAGAAGATGGGAATATTGCAGGAAAGCTGCCCAAATGTATGCCGGTGAACCGAGCGTGGCAACGATGATGCCCAAAGAACCACTGCTGGTGCCAAAAACACTCATCTGCCAGCTACATTTGCTGGTTGCCCCTTAATCCGGTATTTTTGCAGCGATATGAACAATCCAGAAAGATATTTGATTACATCGGCACTGCCTTATGCCAACGGACCCAAGCATATTGGCCACCTGGCGGGTGCCTACCTGCCTGCCGACATATACGTACGTTACCTGCGGGCGCAGCAGCGGGATGTGGTTTTTGTGTGCGGCAGCGATGAACACGGCGCTGCTATTACCATGCAGGCCATCAAGGAAAAAACAACACCCCAGGCCATTGTGGATAAATACCATGCCATGCTGAAAAGCAATATGGCTGATTTGGGTATTTCTTTTGACATTTACCACCGCACCAGCGAACCCATTCACCATGAAACGGCGCAGGAGTTTTTTACCGACCTGAACAACAAGGGTGAACTGGAAGTAAAGGAAACAGAACAATATTTTGATACGGAGGCGAATGCTTTTTTAGCCGACCGGTACATCATTGGTACCTGCCCCGTTTGCGGCCACGACAGTGCCTATGGCGACCAGTGCGAAAAATGCGGCAGCACCCTTAGTCCCGAACAACTGATTAACCCAAGAAGCACGCTCAGTGGCAATACTCCTGTTAAAAAATTGACCAGCCACTGGTTTCTACCGCTGAACAGGCACGAAGACTGGCTGCGCCAATGGATAACCGTGGAGCATAAAGACGACTGGAAAACAAATGTGCTGGGCCAGTGCAAAAGCTGGATTGATGCAGGCCTGCTGCCCCGTGCTGTTACCCGTGACCTTGACTGGGGCATCAAACTGCCCGAAGGATTACCCGGCGGCGAAGGAAAGGTGCTCTATGTGTGGTTTGATGCGCCGATTGGTTATATCAGCGCTACCAAACAATGGGCCATAGATAATAACAAAGACTGGAAACCTTACTGGTACGATGCCGGTACCAAGCTGGTACATTTTATCGGTAAGGACAATATCGTTTTTCATGCCATCATCTTCCCCGTAATGCTGAAGCTGCACGGCAATATTGTGCCGGACAATGTGCCCAGCAACGAATTTATGAACCTGGAAGGCGATAAGATGAGTACCAGCCGTGGATGGAGTATTGAGATGGAGGATTATATCAACGATTTTGTGAAAAAGGAAAATGGCGGCGATATGCTGGTGGATGCACTGCGGTATTACCTCACCGCCATCGCACCTGAAACAAAAGACAGCGAATTTACCTGGAAGGGTTTTCAGGATGCGGTGAACAGTGAACTGGTGGCCATATTTGGCAATTTTGTAAACCGCACATTTGTGCTGATGCATAAATTGTGTAACGGCAAAGTGCCACCGCTGCACCAAGCTGCCCTAACGGATAATGACAATGCCATGCTGGCTTCTTTTGCGGCAACAAAAGCAAAGGTTGAGGAGCTGATAGAACAATACAAATTCAGGGATGCACTTTTTGAAGTGATTGACCTTGCCCGTAGTGGCAACCGCTACATGCAGGAAAAAGAGCCATGGATTGTGGCCAAAACACTGGCAGAAAATCCGGGTAATCAGCAAGTAATTGATAATTGCCTGAATATCTGTTTGCAACTCACGGCCAATCTTGCCATTCTTATGAATCCTTTTTTACCCGGCACAGCCAAAAAAATGCTGGGCATGATGAAGGTAGTGGACAAAATACTTGCTTGGGAAAATGCGGGTAAAACCAACCTGCTGAGCGTGGGCTATACACTGCGGTCGCCAGAACTGCTGTTCAGGAAAATTGAAGTTGAGGAAGTAACGGCGCAGGTAGAAAAATTAAAAACAAAAGCGGCACTACTGGCTGCGGCAGTACCTGTTGTTGCTGAGCCTGTGGTTGAAACACCAGTGTTGAAATCAACTATTCAGTTTGATGATTTTGCTAAATTGGACCTGCGGGTGGGTACCATCATCAGTGCCGAAAAGGTAGAGAAAGCCGATAAACTGCTGAAGCTGGAAGTGGACCTTGGCTTTGAAAAGCGCACCATTGTATCGGGTATTGCCATGCACTTTGAGCCAGCAGCCATTGTAGGCAAACAGGTAACCGTAGTGGCCAACCTGGCACCCCGCAAAATGCGTGGCATCGAAAGCCAGGGCATGATACTGATGGCTGAAGACACTGCCGGTAAACTGCATTTTATGCAGCCGGAGAATGTGGTGGAGCCGGGTAGCGGGGTGAGTTGAGGTGTTGATATATTTTTGGCAAAGCCCTGCAAAAAATGCTAAATTTGTGAGTAAACAGTAAAGAATGAATTTTACATCCATTGAAATATGTGCAGGAGCTGGCGGACAAGCTATTGGTTTGGAGCAGGCGGGTTTTGAGCACCTGGCATTGGTGGAAATAGAATCCATTGCTTGTGAAACACTGCGGTTAAACAGGCCTGAATGGAGTGTTATTAACCTGGATGTACACCAGTTTTCAGCAAAGAACTATAAAGACGTTGACCTGTTTGCTGGAGGCGTACCCTGCCCCCCTTTTTCTATTGCAGGTAAGCAATTGGGCCAACTGGATGAAAGGGATCTTTTTCCACAAGCCCTGCGGCTGATTAAGGAATGTAACCCCAAAGCCGTAATGCTGGAAAATGTAAGAGGCTTGCTGGATGTAAAATTTAAGGAATACCGCAGGATGATACTGAATGAATTATATTCAATGGGCTACAAATGCGATTGGCGGCTGATAAATTCATCTGATTATGGTGTATCACAGTTGAGGCCAAGAGCAATATTGGTAGCGCTGAAAAATGAATATTTTGACTGCTTTGAGTGGCCGGCAGCCAATACGGAGCCTCCGATAACTATCGGTGAATTACTGTACGAGGAAATGGCATCACTTGGCTGGGAAAATGCTGCCAATTGGAAAAAAGTGGCCAATAAAATTGCCCCTACACTGGTTGGAGGCTCTAAAAAACATGGCGGTGCTGATTTAGGGCCTACAAGAGCCAAGCAATCCTGGGCCATGCTGGGTGTTGATGGAAAGGGGCTTGCAGATGCTCCACCTGTTAACGGGTCAATAGCGATACCCCGGCTTACACTTAAAATGGCAGCACTCGTTCAGGGTTTCCCAAAAACCTGGCAATTCGCAGGTAAAAAAACGCCCGCCTATCGCCAGGTAGGAAATGCCTTTCCCCCGCCTGTTGCCAAAGCAATAGGCACTGCCATAAAAAAAGCCCTGGTAAAATATGACAAACAAAAAACCAAAAAAGCAAGGCTCCAGAAGCAAATTGCGTGAATTCTTCATAGCCAATGCTGGTAAGATTCTGAACTCAGAAACACCTGAGAAAGGTGGCAGGCACCAGTGAATGGGGACGGCGTGTACGTGAATTGAGAAATGAAGAGGGAATGAATATCGTTACCCATAATGACCGCAGTAATTTAAAGCCCGGAGAATATCTTTTGATCGATCTCAAACCACTTCCGTCATTTGAAAGGGGTATTTCAAAAGAAGTAAGAGCCTTTGTTTTAGACAGGAATGGATTTACCTGCCAGATGTGCGGCGCAACAGCAGGAGAACCACACCCTTACGACATTGGCAGAAAAACAAGATTGCATATTGGTCATATCCTTGATAAATCCATGGGCGGCAATGACGAACCCGGGAACCTGAAAGCCATTTGCTCTGTTTGCAACGAAGGAGCATCAAACCTCACCCTGAACAGACCAGAAGCAATAAAACTGCTTGCACAAGTCAGGAGGGCTCCGGCAGCTGACCAGCTGGATATTTTAAAATGGATTATTACTAAATTTCCTGAAAAAGCAAGGGATATCTTAAACAAACAAGGTCAGTAACATTATTCATAATTTACAGATAGCTGAAGATTTTTAACGATTGACAAATCCGTATTTTAATTTCTCTTAACTTACCTGAAAATTCCCTGTATGAAATATGTACATTTCTTTTTACTGAGCATCATCTTTCTGGCTTCCTGTACAACAAAAGAGAAACCGGTCACCAAAGAGGAGGCTGTACAGTTTGCGAAATCCTTGGAAAAATCAATTGCAGTGAGGAATGAAAACTTTTTCAACAATGCATTTGACATGGATGCCATACTGTCGAAGATGAAGGCAGCAGCTCCTGGTGAATCTGGCAGTTTCTGGAAAGGTGTAAAGAAGGGCATGGGTGAAAAACTGAAACTTGGCTCCAAAGTTATTCAATCGCTTGGCAGCAAAGGAACTTACTCCATCGTTAAACAATACCAGCAGGGTGATAAGCAGCATGTACTTTTCCGGCTTTTTTCTGATGGCTCCATCAATTACCACGACTTTGAACTGGTAAACAAAGACGGCATTATTAAAATTGCTGATATGTTTATTTACATCACAGGTGAATTGTTTTCCAAAACTTTAACAGACATTTTCAGAGAAGTACATTCATCTGATGATAAAAACTATGCTGCTTTAGATGATTTCAGCAAATTGAATAAACTGGTACAAAAAAAAGAGTATGAAGAAGCAAAAGAAATGCTGAACAGGTTGCCTGAGAACCTGAAAAAAACAAAAACCCTGCAATTGAAAGCCCTTGAAATATACCTTGAAACAGACACTGCTCAATATGCACTGATTGCAGAAAAATTCAGGCATGATTTTCCGGATGATCCTTCTCTTAACCTGGCATTGCTGGATGGCATGATTGTAAAAGAAAAATATGATGGCGCTCTTGACTGCATCAATCAATTAGACAGCAGGATCAACAAAGACCCCCTGCTGGATTATTACCGCGGCCTTCTGTATAACCTGCAGGGTAAAACAGAAACTGCCCTGGCGGCATTTGAGCAACTGTACAAAAACATGCCGGAATTTTCACCCGGCGCTATGGAACTCTGCACTTATTATATGGATAAGGACAATTACAAACAGGCTGCCGCCATCATCAAAAAAGCCAAAACCAATAAGGACTTTGATGAAAGTGTATTGGAAAATCTGCAGGCACAGTATCCCCGTTTAAAACAATTCACCTCCGATTAAGCTTTACTGCAATCCGTGTATAATTATGTTTTTCATTCATCTAAAAAATAGAGTTACTCATCATGCTTGCATTTCACCCGCTTGTCCCAATCTACCCTGCCTGCACGTATAAAAAGCCTGTCAACTGTATGAATATGCAAACGGAAGACCAGGAATTTTAAAACAGAAAGTATTATATGCAGCACTTTTTTCCAGAAGAAGACTGCAGCAATGACCAGCCCTGCAATAAAAATTGTCCCGGGCCTTAGTCCCGACAACCACTCACAAAATAGCGCCCGGTACAGATAACCAATTAAAACAAAGCAGCCCAGCAACATCAACGGCACCCCATATTTAAGCAGCCTGGGATATTTTTTCCGCAGGTATCCATTGATATAACGGAAAAATTTGAACGCATTTTCCTTACTGTATGGCATCAGCATTGCTGCTTTTTCCGCATACCTGGTTTCCGTCATGGCCAAAAAAGCCCAGTTATATTCTGCACAAGCCTCCTTGCCAGTGGTTATTGTATATACTTCAGACACTTTCTTATTCATCTGCATATACCCATCGTACATCAGCATATACGCTTCCGTATCGTTGAAAGAATCAAGGTCGGTACGCACTTCGGATATGCTTTGCTGCATTTTTTTATCAATGCCATAATCGGTTTTTTCCAGCCCGTTGTATACAGAACTGTATATCAGCCTCCTCGGAGGGTCGCTGCACTCAACCCAGTTTTTGGGCAGCTTTGTAAGCCCCATCCGCAGGTGTACAATCATGATACTTTCCAATTGTGATGTTTTTTCCCGGTTTTTAACATCCATAAACTCAAGCTCCCTCACCCTTTCCTGCAGAATTACATCGGCCCTGTAAAAAACACTCAGGTCGCTTGGCGTTTCCTTGTCTGCTGTGCTTAACTGCCCGCTGCCATCGCTGATGATGAGGTTTTTACATTCCTGGTCCAGCAGTGCTGCCACGCCCTGGTTTTCGTGGTAACCGCCATCAATCAACTGCACCTCCATATCCTTGTAAAGATTTTTCATAGGCAGGGCCCTGAAAATAGCCGGCACACAGGATGATGCTGCCACTGCATACCCCAGCCTGTATTTTTTGTAGTCGCCGGGAGCTTCTTTATAATACATCCTCCTCAGCCTGGGCTTTACATCAATATCCGGTTGCATATTACCGGGTGGTACGCCCATCCATTTTGCGGTAAACTGGAAATTATGGCCGGTATTGAGGCATGTTGCATTCAATACCAGTTGCGGCACCTTGCTGGAGCGCTTCCAGTTATCGTATAAGATGTCAAAATCTTCTCCCTCTCCTGCAGGTGTAATAATCAGATCCGGCATGGTTATATGAACCGGTACCGGTATGTCTTTATCAGCTTCACCTGTAAGCGGGTTATAAGAAGCAGCAAGTTTATAAAAATATTTCTCATACAACTCCCCCATCTTATGCGTACGGGTATAGGTGGATGACATCATCCGCAGGTTATCCCACAGGTTGGCAAACATCCTTGAGCGCAGGTTTTTCTGTATGCCATCCTTAAAATGCTTTTGCATAAACCTTACGATGCGGATGTAATCATCCCTGCTGATGTCAGCATCTTTTTTCTTTTGAAGCAGGTTCTTCAAACAGAGATAATAAAAAGCACCGGCAATAGAGCCCCCAGATACACAGGATATCACTTCAACTTTTTTTAACAGATCGTTTTCTGCCAGGCTGGCCAGTACACCCACATGATACAATGCCGCCCTGTGGCCACCGCCCGACAGTCCAAGACCGTATTTGCCCTTTTTGCCGGCAGCCGGGTTTTCCTTCTTTTGCGGTTCAGCAGCATCAGCATTTTTAAGTAAGCTGGCTATGATGCGCTCTCTTTTTGCAATAACCGCTGCATCTGTCTTATAAATACCCTTGCAGGGAGCCTCATCACTCTTTTCTGCACAGAGTTTGGCCAGTTTATCCTGGTGTGCACTGATGGCGATCAGCTGTTTTGCTACAGAACGTTTCTTCCATTTTGTGATTCCTTTTCCCGCCAGCATCTTCTGCAGTACCTGTGCTGCCTTATCAAAATCAAACAGTCCGAAATGTGCTTCCACAAGGGTGGCGTAAATAAAAGTGCTGTCTACCACCCCTTCTCTATGACCATTTTGCTTCAGAAATAGTTTCAGTTGCGGTTCAAGTTCTGAGGAATCGGCCGGGTCAGCTATTTTTTGCACAAGGAATAATCTGATGTCAAAAGCTTCCTCAAGGTAAGCCGCAGCATCCTCTACCCCCAATGCATCATCGCCCTGGTCAATCAGTTCCACTGCCAGTAATTCATTGATAAAAGCTGCATTCACAGCCGTGTAGCCGGAATCGGAATTTACGTTTCTAAAATCATGAGGCGCAGGCTGCTCAATAAACTGTTTCCATAAAGCAAACCCTTTACTGTAATGCTTCCTGGCAATAAAAAGGTTTTTAAACTGCCCGTTGAATTCCCAGCTCCGTTTGTAAATAGCGCCACGCAGGCCATAAGTTTCGCAGGTATTTACCTTGCCGTTATCCTCCAGCATTTCCAGCTCTTTCAATGCTTTACTGAAGCGGATAGCCGAAGGCAATGAATGATCCTTATAAATATATTTGGCAAAGCGCTGCCGCTCACTGTCCGGTATTTCCTCATCGTATTTTTTGATTACCAGTTCAGTAGCATAGCCAAACTGGTCAAGCTTCACAAGATTGTCAATAAGTACATCAAGTGCATTGTCATCAGGATTGATGGAATTGTTGAGGTATTTTTTTGCCTCTTCTATCTGCTCTTCTTTTGTTAATGCATCGGTTTGATTTACTGTATCAGGCATTGCTGTATATTTTAGTGTTCAGGAATAAAGTTGATAATACGTGTGGCTGCTGCTTTTAAGGATATTGAGATAATATGGCTTACCTCCGGCCGGATTGTACAACCAGGATATGTTATGCACAAATGTCCTGTTCCGCAGATTGGTTGCTGCAGTAAATATAGATTTTTTTACTTAACCAGCGGGTATTTTTGAAATGTACAGCCGATCATTCGCAACAAAAAGTCAATGATACAATCTGCCTATTTATGCCTGAACCAGCAATCGGTTCTGCTATTTTCATATCCTTTAAAAAGGGTGTTTACAGGTGCCCCATGGCGCAGTTGTTCATTATAGCGGGTACGTGCCAGGTAGTTGAAAGCGCCCATATCACCCGTATATGCCGATGTGTTGTTGTTATTATGCTGCTGGTGAATGGCACACAATTGTTCAATGAATGGCTGCATTACCTGTATGCTGCCACCAATGATACCACAGTTGAGCAGCACTGCCGTCTTGAACTTTTCTTCATAAGCCGCATAATCATCAATACTGCTGCGCAAATGAGCGGAATGGGCCTGCATCCACCCGTTGTCAAGCGTTTTGGGCTCGTCCCCGCAAAATACGGTAGCAGGGTTTTCGGCAAACAAAGGCTGACAAAAAGGGTTGTTCAGTACCACTACATCCGATACATCCGTAATGAATAGATTGCTGATGTTGCCAGCATATTCCTGCAAAAAATCCCGGTACACAAAATAGCGGTACACATTGGGATTAAATACTGCGCTGTGTTGCCGCCGGATGAAATGCACATACTCATTCTGGTATTTTGCACAGGTGGCTTCAGAAAAGTTATTATGAAAAATGATGCCATTGAGCTGTTGATTGGCTACTGATACTGCCCACTCTTTTACCAGCTTATAATTGTCATCCGGCAATATTTCCGTGCGGTTAACATCATAAATGCCCGTAAAGTGACAGGCCATCAAAAGGTTGGTATTGGTTGAAAAAGGAAACATAGCTGTATTAAACGTATGAAAGCGTGTGCTTTCGCTTCATGGTTGAGCAGATACTGTTGGGCGTATTGCGGTAATAGATATAAGTACGCAAATCTACTTTACGTACCCGGTACTGCTGAGCGGCATGCTCAAAAAAAAGTGCATCTGCCGCATAGGTATCCAGGAATAACTGGCTGGCAAATACTTCCTTTTTACCAAACAGCGTGGCAAACAATACACAATCATCCACATGAATAAGCCGGTTGAGGTCATACTTATCAGGCACATAAAAATCAGCTTCTGTATCTACAACCGTTTTGGTGGTGGAAGCAATTAAATCTGCAACCGTCATTTGCTGCATACAGGCACTCAGGTGATTGGGCTTGTACTCATCATCTGCATCAATAATGGCAATATACTCCCCCCGGCTGTTCAATATGCCTCGGTTGATGGATTTAGACTGGCCGCAGTTGTTGTGCCGCAGGTAAGTTATTTTAGTTTCGTGTTTGATAGCGTAATTGAGCAGTTGGTGCTGCGGATCATTATTACTGCCGTCATCTATCAGCAGCAGTTCAAAGTCCTGAAAGTCCTGGTTAAGTACGGAATCAATTGCCCTTTTCACCAATGCAAAATCGGTATTGTACACCGACATTAGTACTGATATTTTAACTGTATTGATGATATTGAAATGTTTGCTTTTCAAAGCTACAGCAAAGATAAGTGTAATTGCAAAACTGCCATTAAAATAGTAGCGGCACAGCATGCCCCACACACCCCTGCAACGACTGAAAGCTGCTGCTGCATTACATTTCAACAATATGCAGGCGAAATATTTAACACAGAAATAATAGTATTGCCTTTAAAACTGTTGAGCATTCAGGATCAAAATGCCCCCCTTAACTCCACAGACAGTTAAGGATTGAATCATCAGTTGCCATACAACAAAGTGGCTTTTGCGCTGTTTGCATAATGACGCTAAAATCCTTCTATTACAAAAGCAGTAGACTGAAACTATTACACTGCAATTGTTTCCTTCATACTTACATTAAAAAATCCAGCAAACACCGGTTAATAAAATGACATATTCCAGAAAACCATAACTTTCCGTTACAAATATTATTCAGTGAAAAAAATAACCAGCTGCTGCATCATACTGTTCTGCAATTTTTGCTTTGCACAAACCAGCCATATACCCATACCCACCAAAGCACAACTGCAATGGCACAATATGGAGTATTATCTCTTTACGCACTTTGGCCCCAATACTTTTACGGATAAAGAATGGGGAGAGGGCACGGAAAAAGAGGAGATTTTTAACCCCACGGCATTAGACTGCAACCAGTGGTGCCGCATTGCCAAGGCCGGTGGTGCTAAGGGCATCATCATCACAGCCAAGCACCACGATGGCTTTTGCCTCTGGCCCAGTAAATTTTCCACCCATACTGTGAGAGAAAGCAAATGGAGAAATGGCAGGGGCGATGTGCTGAAGGAATTATCCGAAGCCTGTAAGCGCCACGGGCTGAAATTTGGTGTATACATTTCACCCTGGGACAGGAACCACACCGACTACGGCACCGAAAAATACAATGCTGTTTTTGCAGGTATGATGAAGGAACTGTTTACCCGCTACGGGCCCATTACTGAACTGTGGTGGGATGGTGCCAATGGCGAGGGACCCAATGGCAAAAAGCAGGTGTATGACTGGGTGTTGTTTAAAAAAACGGTAAAGCAACTATCACCCAATACAGTGGTGTTCAGTGATGTGGGGCCGCATATACGCTGGGTGGGCAATGAAAATGGCATAGCGGGCAGCACCAACTGGAACAATTTAGACACAGCAGGCTATACTCCCGGCCTGGGCGCACCTTCCACCGACACCCTCAACAGTGGCAACATCAACGGACAGGCATGGATACCTGCCGAATGTGATGTGAGCATCAGGCCGGGCTGGTTTTACCATAGCACCGAAGATGGTAAGGTAAAAACACCTGCACAGCTTTTTGCCCTCTGGTTACAATCTGTTGGCCGTGGTGCTAACCTGCTGCTGAATGTACCACCCAACAGACAGGGACTTATTCATCCCAAAGATTCCGCAGCACTGGTTGATTTTAAAAAATTGCGTACAAAAAACTTTGCGGTGAACCTTTTCGAAAATGCGGGTACTTACCACCTCTTTCGCGGCATTATAAAAAAAGCCCCGGCACTCAGCGATAACAATGCCGCCACCACTGAACCTGTTACTGAAGCTGTTGAGGAATCTGTAGGCGTGGAGTGGAAACAGGAGAAAAAAGTGAACTGTATTGTACTCAACGAAGACCTTTCCAAAGGCCAGCACTGCATCCGCTTCAAACTGCTGCTGTTTAATAAAAAGGATGAACTGGTAAAAGAAATATACGGCACCACCATTGGCCGTAAGCGCATCCTTACTTTTCCGTCGGTGAGCATCAATACTATTGAACTGACCATTGAGGAGCAGAAAGGCCCGACTGGCATTAGTGGTATTGAAGGGTATTTCGTAGAGGAGGGGTTGGTGGAAAAGTAAAAAGGATGACAGTGGACTGTTGACAGGAAAATCGTTGACCTTGGGGCGATGGTCGTTGGACCTTTAGCACTTTGATTAACCCCAAACTTATCACCCAATCAACCAATTGCTGCTCCGCAGCCCCCAATTGGCGCAAGGTTACCTCTTCATAAGCCGTTGTCATCATGGCCCGAATTTAGAAGAAGCTATTGGCGCAAGCCTTAGCCGTGCCGCTCATAAACTGCCCGTAAAATGGGGTAACTTAAAAGTGGGCCAGCAAATAGCAACATGTATGCATTGAAGCCCAAGTGAAATTTTCGCCTCAACTTACCCGGTTTAATGCTTAAATTTGTTGAAAAGGCAATTATGGAAATAGTACAAATGCGCCAAAAGCTGCATCAGTTTATTGACAGCATTGAGGACAAGAAAGCGGAAGCTATTTATACCCTGCTGGAAAATGAACTGGACGCCGATTCGTACAGAAAGAAATTAGTGCTGCGGGAAAGGCAGGCATACCTTGCAGGCGAAGGCGCATCGCATAGCTGGGAAGAAGTAAAACAAATGGCTCACACAAGGAAAAGCGAAATGGTTTATAAGCTGGAATTCAGGCCATTGTCCACCATAGAAACATTGGAAGCATACTGACTCTGGTACGAACTGCAAAAAGAAGGGCTTGGCAGCGACTTTCTTGAAGAACTTGATCATTTTATACAGCAATTACTTACCCATCCAAATACGCATTCCTTTTATGAGCATAATATAAGGCAGGGTAAGGTAAACCGCTTTCCATATATAGTGGTGTATGAGGTGTTTGACACCAATATCATTATCTACAGCGTATTTATGGCAAAACAGGATCCTGCAAAGAAAAGATTAAAATAACCCCACCATTTGGTGCAAGTTTACCTCTCCATAAGCCTTTGTCATCATGGCCCGAATTAAAAATATACGCCTCGGCGGACGCTCAATGTCATTTAGTTAAGAAAACGCAAACCCTGAAAGGGTGGCAGCATTATAGCAAAAGTAACAAAATGAAGGCCGAAACCCCGGAGGGGTGAAAGAATTTGAGCAAGATCTGGCTTAACTTAACGTGAGTTTTGTGTCGTATAGGTTGATTATCAACACCTGTAGATAAAAAGTTCTTTGAAATAACCATGACATGGGTAAAAATTGTAGTGACCAAACTACCCCCATGCCATGATTATTAATGAGTATAAAGTTATACAACTTTTTTGCGAACTGGATGATTT
>JANMIG010000079.1:0-4622 GCA_031375675.1 Chitinophagales bacterium | reverse complement strand
ATGCGAAGGGCTTCGAGCGGGGAAGATAAACCTGACAAAAGGCTGTTGTAAATTACCATCAGCTCACGAAGTAAAATGCCCATCGACCAGCCATCGCTGATGATGTGATGAAGCACATAACTCAGCAGCCACTTCTCTTCTTCTAACCGATAAAGGGATGCCCGGAGCAAAGGGCCCTCAAACAAATTGAAGGTGGCTGCAGTGTTGAGGTGCAATAATTCTTTTATATAAGCTGCAGCATCCGTATGATGGCGCACATCATTGTACCCGATTACAAAACGGGATGATCCGGCGGATTGAATTACCTGCCGTACTTCACCGGAATTGTTGCTGCGGAATACTGTGCGCAGTATCTCATGGCGGCTGATCAGCTCATTAAAGCTTGCTTCAAGCTGTTTACTGTCTAATGAACCTTCTAAAAGATACTCCCCGGAAATATTGTAAGCGGCACTACCTCCATCAAATTGACTGAGCAGCCACAAACGGCGCTGTGAAGAGGATAGTGGATAATCGGCTGAAGGAGATGCCAGGGGGATGGAGGAAAATTCCTCTTTTTTGTTTGTATAAGCATCAATGAACTCTATCAATCCCTCTTTGTGCATCCTGATCTCTGCCAGTAATTCTTTGGTAACAATACCCTTAGGAGCTTTGATGTCCAATTTGCCATCAATCGACTGGATATTAACATTCAACTCCCTTAAGCGTGTATACAATTCGGTTATCATATATGAAATTTTTCAACGTCTTCATCAGATTCAATTTCTGGTGAAGCATTATTAACAAGATTTATTTTTTCAATTTCCCCAGCCAGGAATTCTACAGTTGGGTTTTTAAACAATGATTCAATAGCAGGATTTACGCCAAATTCTTTCCGCACCCTTGTTATCAACTGTATAACTTTAAGACTGTGTCCACCGAGTGCAAAAAAATCATCTTTGACACTGATTGACGTTTTGTCCATACCAAGTATTTCACTCCACATTTCCTGCAATCTGCTTTCAGTTTCAGTACGGGGGGCTGTGTAATCTGTGCCATTTATTGCCTGCTGCTCTTCCGGTAAGGGGAGCCTGGCCTTGTCTATCTTTCCGCTATTATTGAGTGGCCATTCAGCTATAATAATATAATGATGAGGAAGCATGTAAGCCGGCAAAGAGCCGGACATATATGCTTTTAATGCTGCTATATCCAATAAATTATCTTTGCCAGATATATATGCAACAAGTTCCTGGTTGTGCTGATGCCCGGATCTAACAGCTACAACAGCCAACTCAACACTTTCATATTTTTGAATGGCATTTTCAATTTCACCGAGCTCTATGCGGTATCCCCTTACTTTTACCTGGTTATCTACCCGGCCAACAAAATCCACATCCCCATTCTGTAACCACCGTCCCATATCGCCCGTTTTATACAACCGCTCTCCTTTCCGGAAAGGGTCTGCGATAAATTTTGCAGATGTATCTGCTTCTCTATTAAGGTATCCCCGTGCCAGTCCACGACCACCTATACATATTTCTCCAATCACACCTTTTGCACACAGATTGCCATTTTCATTTAAAATGTAAATATGTGTATTTGTAATGGGCCGCCCTATTGGAACCTTGTTGCCTTGTATTGTACCACCCATTGGGTTTTTATACACTGTAGCACAAATACTGGTTTCTGTAGGGCCGTATGCATTGTAGTAATCTCCAACTGCTGCAAATCCGGCTGCTTTTTCTTTTACTGCCTGTTCACCTGCTGTAATCAATCTCTTTAGTGGTTTCACATCATCTGTTTCAAGCAGTTGCAGGTATGCGGGTGGTATTGTAGCCACATCAATGCTGTTATCAGCTAAAAAGTTTCTTAGCAATACCGGATCTTTTTTTACAGAATCGCTGATTATGAATAAAGACCCTCCTGAAAGAAGTGAAACAAATACTTCTGATACAGAGGCATCAAAAGAACAGGAAGCAAACTGCAGATGATGATACCCTTGCTGAACACCAAATATTTCTTTCTGTGCAAGAATTGTATTAACAATTGCACCGTGCTCTATCATTACACCCTTGGGCGTGCCTGTTGACCCGGATGTATAAATCACGTAAGCAAGGTCTGTTTCTCCAACTGTTTCAAAGTGTAAATCACCCGTATCAGTGTTCTTATCTGTGGGTTGTATATCAACTGCAAAAATTTCGCCTTTAAAATAATCAAGATTAAAGATAAAGTCAGCCTCTGTGATTAAGAGCCTCATTGCCGTGTCATTCATAACAAATTCCTTCCTTGATGCAGGCAGTGCTGTATCAATTGGCACGTAAGCTGCCCCGCATTTCAGAACAGCGAGTATAGAGACAATCATTCTTTCTGTTCTCTCCAGCATTATGCCAACAATATCTCCCTTACCAACTCTGTAATGCTTCTTGACATACGCCGAAAGCTGGTCAGCCTCTCTGTTGAGTTCCCGGTAGTTTAGCCGCATCTTTCCACAAATAAGCGCTTCAAGTTCAGGTGTTTGACGTGCCTGATTTTCAAATAAACCAATGAGTGTATTGTCATTGCCATACTGCTTAGCCGTATCATTAAACAATACTGACAACTCCTGCTCTTCCTGTTGGCTTAAAAAAATTATTTCGCTGATTTTCTTTTCAGGATTATCTGCCATTTTTCCAACAAGGCTTATGAAATGTTGCTGTAACTGTTCAATTTGCCATGATTGATACAAATTACAATTACAGTCAAATTTTACCTCTAATCTTTCCCCGGGAAAAACTGTTATAGTAAAATCATAGTTCGTCTGATCAAATACATCGGAAGACAAAAGCGATACAATATCTGCATCACCAATACTTTGCTCCAGCATTTCCTGTACAGGAAAGTTTTCTATTACCATCACCTGGTTGAATAAATCACGACCAGGTGCTGTCAGCGACTGTACTTCTGCCAACTGAACATAATGGTGAAGACTTCCGGCTATCCAGTCCTGCTGTACCTGCTTTAACACATCAATTACACTACTCTCTTTTTCCCAGCGTAAGCGCACCGGCACTGTATTACTAAAAATTCCTACCATGCCTTCAACACCTTTCAACTCTGCTGGCCGACCGGACACTACAGAACCAAACACTACATCAGTACTTACTGTATAATGTCCCATCAATATTCCCCAGGCGGTTTGTATAAAATTACTCTCTGTAACCCCCAGTTCCCCGCAAAGTTTCCTCAGCTTCTGCACCACTTCCGCAGAAAAACCAAACTGCTTTTTTAACGCACGGTAGCCTGTACCCACTAATCCGGAATCCGAACCCGGCTCCCACAGCCGGGTTGTTTTTTCAATTCCCTCCAGGTATTCACCCCAGTACTGTATTGATGCTTTCTTATTAAGTTTATCCAGCCAGCTTATATAATCTGAATAAGGATATACATGATCCAGCTCAGCAGTTTTGTTATCTGCCGCCGCATAATATAGCTGAAAAAATTCTTTCACCAGTATTCCCGTGCACCACCCGTCCATTATTATATGATGATGACTCCAGATAAACTCATAAGCATCATTGCCAAAATCCAGCACTGACAACCTCATTTGTGATCCGGCACAAAGGTCAAACCCCGTTTCCAAATCAGCTTTTTTATACGCTTCTGCTGAGAAATTTTCCTCATCGTTTACTTTCCTGTAAATAAATACAGCTTCTGCCTGCTTTTTTACTACCTGCAATACTGTTTCACCTATATCCTGTGTAAAAAAAGTACGCAGGCTGGCATGACGCAATAACAGTTTCTCATAGCTGCTTTTAAGAAGTGCAATATTCATCTTTCCTTTTAACAGATAGCTTGTCTGTATGAAATAGGCGGGCGAAGCCGGATCTATTAACCAATGATAAAACAAGCCTGACTGCAGCGGACTTAATCCGTAAATATCTTCAACGTCACCTTTTTCATTCAGCAGGCTCAACTGCTCAATAGTAATATTTTTATACGTTAAATCCACAGGGGTGAGAAAAGTGTCTTTTTTTGCTGATAATTCAAGGATCAGTTTTTCCAGTTCACTGCGGTAGCTTACTGCAAGTGTATCAATAGTGGATGCTTTGTATTGAGCCGAACTGTATGATAGAGTCATGTGTAACTGGCCTCCTCCTATCATACCTGTTACATCCAGTTTAACGGCCCGCTGAAGAGGGCCTGCAATTTCAGAGCCACGATATTCTCCGGCATACTCAAACAAAGTATTACTTTCTTTTTTACCCGGCAAGCCACTGCCAAAATCACCCAGGTAGTTAAACCCAATCTCAGGATTGCAATTAAAACCTGCCCCGGTGATATACCGCAGTATACCATAACCGATGCCCTTATTGGGTACACGGTGAAGCGTTTCTTTTACTGATACCAACTGCTCTGTCATATCTGCGGAGCAGGACAGCACTACTGGATACCAGGTTGTAAACCACCCCGTGGTGCGGCTGATGTCGGCCTCAAACCCTAAACTCTCACGACCGTGCCCTTCCAGGGATACAAGTACCCTGTCTGTGGTAAATACACCCTGCAGTCCCGACACCAATGCGCTTAACAGTATGTCATTGATCTGCGTATGATAAGCATGGTAACATCCTGTCTGCAGTTTGCTGGTCAACGCTTCACTCAGCGAAAAT
>JANMIG010000002.1:0-95448 GCA_031375675.1 Chitinophagales bacterium | reverse complement strand
ATAAGGGAATTAAAGGTCTTTCGAATATTGGGGGAAAGATACCGCAACAGAAGGAAACGCTTTGGCTTGAGGGTTAACTTAATTGCAGGTATCTACAACTACGAGTTAAATAGCATTTTTGATTAATGCAAGAGGTCTATTGCTGTATCAAAATAGTTGGTTTTTTATGGAGTGCAAAACTTGTGATAAACCTTGCCAGAAATGGGGGCGGCAAAAAAGCGGCTGACAGTGCCTTTGTAAACGATATACTCATCAATTCATACGTAAGCAAGTTGCCAGCGCAGCAGCGTGAGGGATTGTAAGGGCCGGGCTGCAGGCCCGGGTGCTTGCACCGAAGCGAAGCGGAGCCCTGCAAAGCCCGGCCCCAGCCAGCCACACGGCTGTATAGGGTTTATACAAAACATGTTGGCTTGCTGGGGACACGCCAAATTAATAAAAACATTTTTTTTAACTGCTACACTTAACGTAAGCTTTCCTCAGCTAGCTTGTTATATCATTACTTCCAGATTTTGCCAGATCATGTAAGCAAATGATGATGAGGTGACTACACTAATGCAAATGCCCGGGAAAAACCTTCTCACCCGCCTTTATCTCAACAGCTAAATGGTTTTCTTTTGGCGGTATGGGGCAATTATATCCCGAAGTATAAGCGCAGTAAGGATTGTAACATTTATTAAAATCCAGCAGCACAGCGTTGTTGTTGATGTCGCCCAGACGCAGGTCGAGGTAGCGGCCGCTGCCATAGGTTTGGTTGCCGGTGGTGGCATCGGTAAAGGGTACAAAAAGGTAATCAGCATATTCAGGCGTGTTCATCAGCTTATCGCTCTGGTAAATGGTGAGTTGCTGTTGGGTGCCGTTAATGGTAAAATACAATTTGCCGTAGCGGTAATGTTTTTTATTGATGGAGCCGGAAGTTTTCATGATAAAGCCAATGGTGTCTTTTATTGCCTCAAATGTGCAGTTGACCAGGTATTTTTTGTTAACAGGAAAAAAGCGGAACAGTTTTTTGTTTTTGCCCTTTACCACTTCATGCTCCTGCACATATTTTTGCTGAAACTTTTTTATAGAGTCGGTGTACACCTTATCCTGGGCAGTGATGCTGCAGCAGAAAATTACAGGCAATAAAAGGGCAAACAGCAATTGTTTCATCAGTTCATCATTAATACATTCACACTGCGCTGCAGGATGTTGAAAGCAATTTCTGCCATGAGGTTTTCCTTATCCAGCGTGGGATTTACTTCCGTAATTTCAAAGCAGCAGATCTTCCTGTTCTGCATAAATTTACTGATCAAATCCTCTGCTTCCCTTTCCTTTAAGCCATTGCTTACCGGTGTGCCGGTGCCTTTAGAGATGGAGGCATCTAAACTGTCCACATCAAAACTTACATATATATCTGTACAGTCGCTGAGGTAGCGCAGTACTTTGCGGCTCACATTTTCCACACCAACACGGCGTACTTCTGCGGTGCTGATCACTTTAATGCCATGCTTTTCTATGATGGCTTTTTCTTCTTTCTCAAAATCCCTGAGTGAAATGAGCACTATATCTTCGGGCAATACCTTGGGGCTGATCTTACCCATGGTTTTCAGGGTGTTCCAGGCATCACGGGTCTTGTCATCCAGCTCATGGGCCTTGTTTTCTTCATTATCTTCTGCAATAGCAGTTGCCAGGGGCATACCATGCATATTGCCGGATGGGGTGGTATAGGGCGTATGCAGATCGGCATGGGCATCAATCCATATCACCCCCAGTTTGCTTTTGGGTTTGGCCATTTTAATACCGATAATGGTGCCGCCTGCATTGCTGTGGTCGCCACTGAGTACTACCGGAAAAAAATTACCCTTGATGGAATCGTACACCGCTTTGCTGATGCGCTCATACATGGTAATCACCCCGTTTACCCGCTTGGCATAGGGCGATTGTATGGGTTCAAACAGCAGTTTATTTTCCACTTCAATTTTTTCGGAAGGAAAATGCACAAAGAAATTGCTCATAAAATCAAGTGCTGCAATCTTAATGGCATCCACACCCAGGCTGGCGCCCCTTGTACCGGCACCAATTTCTGAGGGGACCTCTATCAATTTTATATTCTTCATATAATACCATTTTGACTTTAAATTTATACCAATATGATCCTGGTATAATGCCGGCAGACATTCAACTAAAGCCCCGGAGAAAAAAGCATTTTTAATGTCTGATCGGCATAATTACTGCCGATGGCAGTGCAATTGTTGTACCGGCAAAGCTACAATTTATACCAACGCAGCTTGATTAAACGGTGGATAATAATTATTAATTAGTAATTATTGATTACTTGTGGCAATAAACCATCAAAAGGGTTTTGCTTATTGATTGTACCGGTGCTATCCAGTATGCGAAAACGTACAAACATATCTTCGCTGTACCATTTTTCGCTGTGCGTTTTACGAACCACTTCAGCATGTTCCTTCATTTTATATGCAAAATTACGCATGGCTTCCCGGCTTTGCCATACGCTGAAAGTGGCCTGTTTTATCCAGGGTACTTCGCCTATGCCCAGGGAGGTAATAAAGCCATCAGCGCCGCTCATCCGGCTGGCCACACCGTCTACATTGGCCCAAAACTGTTTTAACCTGCTGAGGCGTATGGTGGCCCGGGTAAGTACCGCAACGGCACCTGGCAGGCTGCTCTGTTTAGGCAATTGGCCAAAAGGCTCTTTTCCATCCCATTTTCCATGCCCTTCAGTTGGTTCCAGCAACACGGTCCAAACCTCGCATTTAAAAAACCGTACCCAGCCTGCAATAAAACTGCCATATAGCTGCCGGATATATCCTGCCTGTTTCAACATTCCGGAGTCCTGTAAGTTGCCTGAATCATAAGCCGCCATGATGGCCCACTGCTGCAGGTCGGGGGTTTTATCAAAAGTGCCGTTTTTACCGCTCCCCATCAGCTTATAAAATGTTATGTTTTTATTGCGCCACAGCGGCAGGCGGAAAAGGGCCATGGCCAAAAAGGCAAAGGGAATATAGCGCCTGCGGTAGCGCAGAATGGTTAAACTAACCTCCATTTTTTGGGTTTGTATGCAATATTATTGAATATGCCCCGTTTAATAGCCGTACCGAAACCCTTATTAAACGAAACCAGTAGACCCCATTTGTTTGTGTTTGGAAAAAAGTAGCCCCGGCCGAGACCGGGGCTTACTATTTATACAAGGTGTGAAGGTAAATGTTTAAAACTGCTCCAGTTTGCTGAAGAAGAAAGCGCCTTCGATAGCCGCATTTTCATCACTGTCGCTGCCATGTACTGCATTTTCGCCAATAGAAGCCGCATAAATTTTGCGGATAGTACCTTCCTCGGCATTGGCCGGGTTGGTAGCGCCTATCAGTTTGCGGAAATCTTCCACGGCATTGTCTTTTTCCAGTATGGCTGCGGTAATGGGGCCACGGCTCATAAACTCCACCAGTTCGCCATAAAAAGGCCTTTCGCTGTGTACGGCATAAAACTCACCTGCCTTGGCTGTGCTGAGGTGTATCATTTTCATGGCTACAATCCTGAATCCTGCCTCATTGATCATTTTTAAAATACCGCCGGTATAGCCTTTCTCTGTAGCATCCGGTTTGATCATGGTAAATGTTCTGTTACTCATATATTGATTTTGAGCCGCAAAGATAGTGAAAGCACTGATTTTTTGTCTTTCAAAAGGCTGCTGAAAGCAGTTTTTGTTCCGAAATTATTGTTAAAATATACCCTGCCCGTATTTTTTGGGCTTTTGTAAAGCGGCCATTTTGCGCTTTGTCAGATTTTAAACCTACTTTTGCGCCGCTTTATGCAACAAATTCAGGATATATACCGCCAACTTACAACGCCACATAAAGTGGTGATTACCACGCACCAGAAACCTGATGCGGATGCCATGGGCTCTTCGCTTGGCCTTTGCCTCTTTTTACAGCAGCTCGGCCACCAGGTAACGGTGATATCACCTACCAACTGGGCCAATTTTTTAAGCTGGATGCCCGGAAGCAGGCAGGTACTTGATTTTGAGAGCCAGACAGCCAGGGCTACCGAAGCCATCAACCAGGCCGAATGGATATTTTGCCTTGACTTTAACACACTCAGCCGGGTGAAAAGAATGGAGCCGCTGGTGCAAAATGCTGCCGCACAGCGGATCTTAATTGACCATCACCAGGAACCGCAGACAGAAGTATTTGCCTACGGCATCAGCGATACCGGCAAAAGTTCCACTGCTGAAATGGTGTATGATTTTATTACCGGCAGCGGAAATGCAGATAAAATCAATGCTGATATTGCAGCATGCCTGTATGCCGGGGTGATGACAGATACCGGCTCCTTCCGTTTTCCTTCCACCACGGCAAGTGTGCATACAATGGTGGCTGCTTTAAAGGAAACCGGTTTTAAGCACAGCAAAGTACATGAGGAACTGTTTGATAATTTCCTGGAAAATAAACTGCGGTTTATGGGCTTTGTACTGCAGAACCGGATGGAAGTGTTTTACGAATACAATACCGTGCTGATAGCTATTACACAGGCCGACCTGATCAAATACGATATCCGCACCGGTGATACTGAGGGGCTGGTCAACTTCCCGCTGAGCATACAGGGAATAAAAATGGCTGCCATTGTGATAGACAGGGGAGAGGAGCGCAAAAGCTCGTTCAGGAGCAAGGGAGATTTTGATGTGAACACATTTGCCAGGAAATATTTTAATGGCGGCGGGCACTTTAATGCTGCCGGGGGTAAAAACACCGAGTCGCTGGAAGAAGTGGTGGCAAAATTTAAAATGGCAATCAGCGAAAACAAAGAGCAATTAACCAGTTATAATTTTTAAAAAAAGAAACAAAGAAAATGAAAAAGTTCATTTATGCATTATTGATGGCACCGGTAATCCTTTCGTCCTGCGGTGAGTCCTTCAAAAAAAGCGGAAACATCGAGTACAAGATCATCAAGGATGGCAAGGGTGATGTGCTTAAATATGGCAGCTATATTGAGTTTTCCTTTAAGCAGACTTACAAAGATTCTCTAATGGCCAACTCCAACGACTATTCCAACCAGATAGCCATGCTGGACTCCACAAGCATTCCTCCAAACATTTACAAAATATTTTCACAGTGCCGCAAGGGCGACAGCCTGGTGCTTAAGATGAAGACGGACAGCATGTACATCGACCCAAGGAGCGGACAACTGAACCTCCCTCCCGGTATTAAAAAAGGTCAGTATGTATACACCAGCTATAAAATACAAAACTCCTATGCCACCCGTGCCGAAGCGGACAGCGTGTACAAGATACTAACAGCGCAGGCAATGGAAAAGGCGAAAGCCAAAGAAAAAGATATACTGGTAAAAGACGATAAAACCATCAATGACTACCTGGCCAAGAATAAAATCACTGCAGAAAAAGGATCTGAAGGTACTTATGTTCAGGTACTTACAGCGGGAACCGGCAATAAGATTGATACAAGTGTTCAGGTAAAGGTTAATTATACCGGTAAAACATTGAATAATTTAAGTGGCAAGGCATTTGATTCCAATACCGATCCTGCATTTCAGCACGTAGAGCCATATCCTGTAAACATGTGGGCACCAGAAGTAGTGAAAGGATGGGTTGACGGTTTGAAGTTGCTGAACAAAGGAGCCAAAGCCAAATTTTATATTCCTTCACCTATGGGCTATGGCCAGCAGGGCAATGGTGGTGATATCAAACCCAATGATATCCTGGTATTTGATATTGAAGTGGTGGATGTACTGCCAAAAGATATTGCCATGGCTGAAATGAAAAAGCAGCAGATGGAAATGCAGAAGCAGCAGCAAAAGATGATGGAGATGCAGCAGCGTCAGCAGGATTCAATGAACCGTGCGGCCAAAATGGACAGCCTTAAAAAGAAATAATCATCTTATACAGTAAAAACCGGGCAGCTTATTTGTTGCCCGGTTTTCATTTTACATATCATAATTCACATACAAATGAAAAAATTTCTGCATATTCTCGGTTTTTTTACGGTGCTTGCAGCTCATGCACAGGAGCCGGGATTTACAAAAATGCCGGGCGGAATGAACTATAAAATCATCAACGGTGGCGGTACTAAAGCCCTCAGTTATGGAAATTTTATTGAATTTGGTTTTAAACAGACTTACCGGGATTCGGTATTGGCTTCTTCAGAGGATTATTCCAACCAGATGGCAATGCTGGATTCGGTGAATATTCCTGCAGACATATATACCATTTTCAGCCAGTGTAAAGCGGGCGACAGCGTGATACTGAAAGTATTAACCGACAGTGTTTTTAAACAGGGTATGCCTCCCTATATGCAGCCGGGGCAGTATATTACTACCAACTATAAGATTGAATCGCTGTATACCAATAAGGAGCAGGCCGACAGCGCTTTTGCAGTGCTGAATGCGCTTGCTAAGATAAAAGCAGATGAAAAGGCAAAAAAGCAAATCGCTCTTGAAGACAAACTGATAAGGGATTATCTTGCTGCCAACAGTATTAATGCCCAAAAAACCCCGGGCGGAGCTTATGTGCACGTACTAACACCCGGAAAAGGAAAAAAGGCAGACAAAAATTCGGCAGTAAGTATAAATTACACCGGTAAAACATTTGCCGGCAAAGTGTTTGATTCCAACACGGATCCGGCATTTGGTCATACAGAACCTTATGAAGTGAACATGTGGGCACCGGAAGTGATCCAGGGCTGGGTGGAAGCCATCTCCTACTTTTCGCTGGGCACCAAAGCCAGGGTGTACATTCCATCACCATTGGGTTATGGGGTTCAGGGCAATGGAAATGATATACGGCCCAACGAAACACTCATTTTTGATATGGAGATTGTAAAAATGACATCAAAACCTGCACCTGCAGTGGTGAAACCGCCGGTTAAGAAAACTACCAAGCCGGTTGCACCAAAGAAAAAAACGGTACCAGCAAAAAAGCCGGTAAAAAAGAAATAGAGATTCAAGTATGAAGGAAGAATATGGAATGCTGAATGTGACAGACCCGGAACTATCCACCGCTTTATAACCCTGGATTATCGGGATTGACCGGGAAATTTGAAACAAAAACTTACGCCTGCCGGGTTATTCCGGCAGGTTTTTATTTTGGCAGATGACCGTTATACGCTTCAAATAAAGTTACAGCTTCCACAGCTTCCTTTACATCATGCACCCTTAAAATATCAGCGCCATTATTGAGCGCCAGCATATTGAGTGCTGTAGTGCCATTCAGGGCTTCTGCCGCAGTAGTGTGCAGGGTTTTGTAAATCATGCTTTTGCGTGAAAGCCCCGCCAATACAGGGCAGCCGGTTATGCTGAACACTTCCAGCTGCTGCAGCAATTCAAAATTATGGGCTATTGTTTTGCCAAAGCCAAATCCCGGGTCGATAATGATATCTTTTATACCGGCTTTGCGGCACTCATTCAGTTTAGCAATAAAATAGTCCAGTACCTCCCTGGTTACATTTTCATACACAGGATTTGCCTGCATATTTTGCGGGGTGCCCTGCATATGCATACATATATAAGGCACCTGCAGGGCTGCAACAGCCGGTACCATTTCAGGGTCAAGGCTGCCGCCGCTGATGTCATTTACAATAGAAGCGCCTGCTTCCACAGCTTTTTGCGCCACGATACTGCTGTAAGTATCCACCGAAAGAATGGCTTCCGGCAAACGGTTGTGTACAGCTTCCATCACCGGTATCAGCCTTTCCAGTTCTTCATTAATTGTTAATGGCAGGCTGCCCGGCTTTGTACTCTGGCCGCCAATATCCAGTATATCAGCCCCATCCTGTATCATTTTTTCAGCCAGCGATACAATGCCATCAATACCCCTGTTGATATGGCCTTCAAAAAAAGAATCGGGGGTAGCATTGATGATGCCCATTACCAGCGGCTTATCCGCCACCAGCATTTTTCCCCTGCAGTTAAGTGTATACATTGCAATAGTATCTGTATTTTTGAAAAAGTGGTTGCTCAAACAGGAACGAACTGCCAATTTACATTTTTTGACTATATATTTGGAAGATAAATTTGATGATGAACGATACAAATACACAGTATGACAGCATAACTGCTGAATGTGAGGAGATTTTTTTAAAGAAAACCAGCGATTATGGTACTTCCTGGAGGGTGTACAGGACTATTTCTGTGGTTGATCAGATCTATATCAAGGCTAAGCGCATCCGCACCATACAGGAACTGGGTACACAAAAAATTGGTGACGATATCAGGAGTGAGTTCAAGGGAATCATCAATTATGCTGTTATTGGCCTGATACAGCTTGACCTGAAGGCCGATGAAACAACCGAATTGCCCCTCGATAAGGTTGAAGCGTATTATAATGACAAGATCAGCCGGGCAAAGCTGCTGATGCAGGATAAGAACCACGATTATGGAGAAGCATGGCGGGAAATGAGCCAGGAAAGCTTTACTGACCTGATACTGGCCAAGCTGCTGCGCATCAAGCAAATCATTGCCAATGAAGGTAAAACATTAGTGAGCGAAGGCATTGATGCCAATTATTACGATATATTGAATTATGCTGTTTTCGGGATGATATTGCTGGGCGAGGGTAAGCACTGAGCAAGCAGTAACAGCCACTTATAAAATAAAAAATACAACCATGAAATTGATTGTGAACCTGGCAAGGATCATTACAGGAGCCTTATTTATTTTTTCGGGGCTGGTAAAAGCCATTGACCCCTTAGGATTGTCGTACAAGATGCAGGAGTTTTTTGAAGCTTGGGTGGCCGGGGGCTTCCTGCCCGGACTGATGAATTATTTGTACCAGTACTCAACCGCATTTTCGCTGGTGATGATTACGCTGGAAGTAGCTGTGGGTGTGGCCCTGTTGCTGGGCTACCGTATTAAACTTACGGCCTGGATTACCCTGCTACTGATGCTGTTCTTTACTTTTTTAACCAGCTATGTACTGTTCAGCGGCAAAATAAGGGCATGCGGCTGCTTTGGAGATTGTATACCGCTTACACCTGTTCAAACATTTACCAAAGACATTATTCTCCTGTTGCTGGTCATCATCATACTGGCTGGCCGCAAGCATATCAAACCGCTTTTCTCGGGCAGGGTTAATTTTATTGTACTGCTGCTTTCGGTAATAGCAGTGATATTTTTGCAATGGTGGGTATTAAAGCACCTGCCGGTGGTGGATTGCCTGCCATATAAAAAAGGTAATGATGTAGTAAAAATGATGAAAATGCCACCTAATGCGGTGCCGGATAAATTTGATTATAGTTTTGTGTACGAAAAGGGTGGACAGAAAAAAGAGTTTGATACCAAAAACCTGCCCGATAGTACCTGGAACTTTGTGGAGCGTAAAGAGGTATTGGTACAGCAGGGAAAAAACAATGTGCCGTTAATAAATGATTTTAAACTCACCAGCCAGTACGGCAATGATTCTACGGATGTAATCCTGGGGCAAACCGGCAAATATTACCTGCTCTTTATCAAAGACCTGGACAACTATTCCGTAAATGCTGATGCAGATTTGCGCCTGGCCGAGCGACTGGCAGATGCTAAGATTCCTTTTTATATTGTTTCATCACAGCCTGCCAAAGCAATAGAACGATTTAAGAAAGCGGCCATTAAGGATCCGGCCGGTATACCTGTGTTTACCTGCGATGTAACAGCCATAAAAACTGCTGCACGCTGTAATCCTACTCTGTACAGGATGCAGGGGGCTGTGGTGCAGCAGAAATGGGCAGGTGCAGATATTGGTAAGGTAAAGGAAAACTGATTTTAAAATGTAAAGGATACGTGCAACTGGTTCTGAAGAAAATATTGTATTCGATACTGGTACTGCTGGGAGTGGTAGTACTGGTATTTGTAATGTTCCAGGGCTTTGGCGATCCTGCCAGGATGGTAGTGGGGCAAACAGGCGATAAAAAAACCATGGACAATATCCGTAAGGACCTGTACCTGGATCAGCCAAAATGGAAGCAGTTTGTTTTGTACCTGAACGATGTATCGCCCATCTGTTTTCATACGCAGGAAGATATTGAGAAGAAACAACTGAGCGGCTTTTTTTTCGGGGGCAATACCCGTTTCGGCATTAAAACACCATACCTGCGCAAAAGCTATCAAACAAAAAAGAATGTGGGAAAGGTATTGATGGAAGCATTGCCCGGCACCCTGATGCTGGCACTGGCGGCCATGATACTGGCCACTGTACTGGGCATTTTACTGGGGGTGCTGGCGGCTGTTAAAAAAGGTACCTGGATGGATACCACCGCTGTGTTTACCAGTATTGCAGGCATTTCAGCGCCATCATTTTTCATGGCCATTATGATTGCCTATTTCTTTGGTGTAGTATTGCACTCTTATACCGGGCTTAACCTTACCGGCAGCTGGTTTGATGTGGATGAAGTAACAGGGGAAAAATACCTTACCCTTAAAAATATCATACTGCCTGCCTTTACTCTCGGTATAAGGCCACTGGCCATCATTACACAGCTTACCCGCAGCAGTATGCTGGACGTACTGAACCAGGATTATATGCGTACCGCTTATGCCAAGGGGCTCAGTAAAAGAACAGTCATTTTCCGCCATGGCCTGCGCAATGCGCTCAATCCTGTTGTAACCGCTGTTACAGGCTGGTTTGCAGAACTGCTGGCCGGGGCTTTTTTTGTGGAGTATATCTTTGGCTGGAAAGGAATCGGTAAAATAACCGTTGATGCCCTCGAAAAACTGGATTACCCGGTGGTGATGGGGTCAGTATTGCTGAGTGCCTGTATTTTTATCTTTATCAATATCCTGGCAGATGCTCTTTACCTCAAAATTGACCCAAGGCTCAGGGCCGGGTAAACCTGCGGGGCCTGAACACTACAAACTTACCCATTCTTCCATTGAGCAATCGTAAAGGCTGAAATACCCTGCTGCAGCAGCCAGCAGGTAGAAATACCTGATTGAAAAACGGTGTGAACTACGCTGTTCCGGGTAAAAGAAAAACTGTCATTTTGTAGCAAATAACCAAGTCAAACGGGTAATTTTTTAAAACGGGAAGGTGGAATTGTCATTAAACCTTGTCTATTTTCAATTCCACCCTTTTTTTAACTAACAGCCAGCGGGCTAAACATATTTCGGGTTCGTCTTCAGTATCTGGGTTTTAAAGCAATTGGGCTTTCGTGGTTTTCTATTTCGGTAAAGGGTTGGCCAGCAGGCCGGCTCTTTTTTATTTGATCCATTGCTGATCTGTGAACTGTAAAACAGTGTAATAAATGATACTCAAATAAATTTGCATATATCATTATAACAACATATCTTTAATTTGTTATATGAAAGCCATTGATGATAAAGTCATAGAAACTGAAAGATTATACCTTGAACCATTAGAAGTAAGACACGCTGAATTATTGTACGAATCACTTCAGGATAAAAGCCTTTATACATATATATCCGAAAAGCCACCTGGAGACATGTCAAAACTTGTTGAGAGGTACAGAATGCTTGAAGGCAGGATATCTCCGGCGAAGGATGAAGTATGGTTGAACTGGGCAATAAGGGTTAAAAATGATTCAAAGTATGCAGGAACAATACAGGCTACAGTATTTCATAATCAGGTCGCTTCAATAGGGTATGTGTTATTTACAGCGTATCAAAAGAGGGGTTTTGCCTCAGAGTCCTGTTCTAAATTGCTTGAGATTCTTTTCCTTGGATACGGTATGGAGAAAATCAGTGCTCAGGTAGATAAGCAAAACATCCCTTCACTGAAATTGCTTGAAAAAATTGGTTTTGCTGCAATTGGTGAATCAGCTGATGGAAGAGATTGTCTTTTTGAACAGGAGTTGGCTCATTACCAAGCCAGGGTTTAACGAATATAAATTTAACCATAATACACAATAACTTAAAAAAACAAAAAATGGCAACAACAAAAAAAGCAGTTAATTCGAAAGCACTTGAAGCTTCTTTACCAACCTTAACAAAAAAACTGCGGGAGCTGCAAAAGGGTCTTTCTAAAGATGAACAGGCTGTATTCAGCAGCATCATTAATTCTGCCTCCCTCCATCTCCAGTCTACAAGTGCAATTGAATCAACAGCTGAAATCCGTTACATGAAGCCGATCTCGGCAGTAGCATCAGTAGGGGTTCGCAAAACACTCGTAGGGCTGCCCAAAACTCTTGGGTTAGACAAATAATTCAGGTATACCCATTGAACTACCTGGGCACGTGCCGGATTTTTCCGTATACGATTGAAGGGGGTATGGCTGTGACTTAACATAGGTGATTTATATACAAGTATAAATTGTTCTCTATGCCGGAGTATCAATAACAGATATTTTGGTACCTGTATGGTATTGTAATAAGGCAATTATAAGAGCTGGGATGAAACTGAAAGAAAAATTAGAAGATTTTGCAGAATCGCTTACGCCACATGAGCGGGCTGGTTTAAAATTGATACTCGCCAATGCAGTAGCAGAGAGTGCTGATGAAAGTTTTTTGTCAGATGACTCTGCCGAAGCTATTGCATATAAAACAAGTGTTGCCTCCATATGCCGGCTGCAGCCTCATAAGGATATGGTTCCTTATAATGGTGTTGTATATATGGGCAGACCAGATTTTATCACAAACGATGTATTGGAAAGGCTGCAGCATGAAGCAGAAAATTGCAGGGAACAGGCGGTTAAATTTCACAGCCATCTGGTAGTAACTGATGCGCCTGGAGCTAAAAAAATTTCCAGGTCTAAAGCTTTGGCCAGTCTTATTTCAGGTGTAACAAAAGGTGTAGTTTCCACCGGTAAAGCAAATTACATATACTATGATGAGGAGGGTATGGGTATAGAGCCACATATTGATAACGAGGATTTTTCACTCAATGTAATATTGATGCTGAAACATACGTATGCAGATTCTAAATCTGCCCTTGTATTGTATCCCTACAACCGGGAAGCTGAAAAAATCTTTCTGAAACCGGGTGAAATGATTGCTTTTTTTGCCGATTCTATCATTCATGCAAGGGAAAAAATGTCTGTAAACGAAGAAGTTACTATTTCTGCTTTTGGATTTAAACCCATTTAATTTTTATGGAAACTATATCTGTTGAATTAGCTGAAAAACTGAAAGCTTTTAATGGAAGCCTCACAGAAGCTGAAAAGGCGAATTTTAAATTGCTACTCGGGCTTTCGGCAGGGGGATTGATGACCGATTTTCACCGCCCGGAAAAAGGTAATGATGCAATGGCTATCGACACAGTAACCGAAACACTTGCAAAGCTGCAACCTTACAGTGGACGGATTTCAAAAAATGGAATAGCTTATAAGGGACGGCCCGCTTTTATGACTGATGAACTTTTAACTGACCTGCAAAGAGAAGCAGTATCAATAAGACCCAATGCTGTAAGGTTTGATGAACATTTTCTTGGACCTGGCGCACCTATTGCGAACCAGTTTTCAATTTCAGCATGCTTACAGGACTTTGTAATAGAATATGCAGGCGAAGTAAAAGCCACCGGGGTAGCCAGTTACCTTTTTTATGATGAAGAAGGGCAGGGGATTGCTCCTCATATTGACACTGATATTTTTTCGTTAAACGTAATATTGATGCTCTCCCATGAAGATGCCCAAAACCCCACACACGATTCGGCATTATTTGTTTTCCCGCCCGGCGAAGAGCCGGAAAGAGTAAACCTGCAGCCGGGTGAGATGGTGATAATGTTTGCAGGCAGCATTACGCACGGCAGAAAAAGTATGAAACAAGGGGAATCTGTTTCAATTTTAACATTTGGCTTTCACCCACTCGGAATCTGATGCCGTCAGTTCTGGGAATTCATAATGGTCATCATGCTTCATGTGCTGTAGTTAAAGATGGTTTATTGGTTGCAGGCATTGAACAGGAAAGAATCACTTCAGTAAAAGCTGACGGAACAAATTATCTTTCAAATAATCTTCCGGTAGAAAAATGTCTTGCAATAGCAGGGGTACAGCTAAGTGAAATTGATTTGATAGTATCATCCTTTCAGGCAATCGGGCCGGGCGGGGTTGGGTTGATTCAACCTGTTTTTGAACAGGGATTCAGCCTGTTTAATCCGTACGACAAAAGGCATTTTGTAATCTCACACCATTATGCCCACGCTATATCTGCATTCTCTACATCCGGATTTCAGAATTCTGCTGTTATTGTCAGCGATCTTGCAGGTTCAACAACACTGGATGGCAAGGATTTTATTCTCTCTTTTCCTGACTTTTACCGGGAATGGACAAATTTTTCTCCAAAACGGCAGCAAACTAAAACAGAATGTCTTTCGGTTTATACAGCATCGTCCCGGGAAATGAAATTATTACACAGGGAATTTTGTGTGCCACATTGTTCGCCGGAAATATTCATATGCAGCCCGGCAAGCCTTTACGACAATTTATCCAGGTTTATATTTAACAGGGAAGATGCACATGGGGAATTAATGGCGCTGGCATCACTTGCCCGGGAAAAAGACATACTGCAGTCAGGCATCCGCTCAGCAGATATTTTTGAGTACACACAAAAAGGCAGTATCGCTTTTAAAAACGACTGGCAGCATAAGATCAGGTATAAAAAAAGAACACTGGATTATGTACCCGAAGCAGGATTGGTGCAGGAAGCTTTTGAAAAGATTTTGCTGCAGTATGCAGCCCTGGCCAAAAAAATAACGAAGCAGCATAGCCTGTGTGCGGCAGGTGGTGTTTTTCTAAACATAAAGGCCAACTCACTTATAGAGAAAACGGGTGGCTTCAGCAGGTATCATGTGCCAAGTTCGCCACATGATGCAGGAATAGCAATCGGATGCGCTTTTCATGGATGGAATGTTGTTTCGGGGCAGAGGAATATACCGGCAATAGTTACCGCCAAAAAAGCAACAGACAGAATTGGAAGTACATACACTGCTGCTGTTATAAAAAAACTGCTTAAAGGTTTTAGTCATTTATGCAGCTGGCAGGAGAACATAACTCCATTTGAAGTGAGTGAACTTATTGCCGCAGGAAATGTAATTGCAAGATTTTCAGGGCCGGCAGAATTTGGTCCGAGGGCATTGGGGGGAAGAAGCTTACTGTCAAACCCACAACTTGCTGAATCAAGAGATAAAATGAATAAAATAAAGGGACGGCAGGAGTGGCGGCCCGTTGCTCCGGTAATAATAAAGGAAAAAGTAAATATTTTTTTTGAGGGTTCTGACGACAGTCCGTATATGAACCAGTTACATATTATCAGGCCCAAATACCGTAAACACCTGAAAGCCATTTTGCATTCCGACAACTCTGCAAGGGTTCAGACATTGACAAGAGAAGACGATGCTTTTTTGTATGACGTTCTTGCAGCACTTGAATCAGCAACAGGATATCCCATAATTGTAAATACCTCTTTTAACGGTAAAGGAGAACCAATCGTGGAAACACCGGAAAAGGCAATAGATTTCCTGTTAAGCAACCCGCTTGTAAATTTTTTACTGATTGATAACATCCTTGTAAAGCGAATTAACCAGCCGGAATGGAAGTCCGCAATACTTGCGCCAGACTGTATAATTTCAATTATTACCCTTCACTCGAAGCGAAGGTATATTCTGCTGCGCAAAACTAAATCATTAGAAATATCGGAGGAGACATTTTCGGTAATACAAAGACTGCCTTTGGACACCGGGAAAAAAATAAGTCAGTCTGTACAGTCAGAATTATTGCAGGCAACTCTTTTGCAGTTTCTGATAAAGCAGTAAAGAATATCAGCAGGTTTTACATTTGGTGGTAACAGAATGATACTTTTCAGCTATTGCATTGCTGTTTAGCAATCAATTTTTTTTCAATAAAACCTGTGTCATGCCGGATTTACCAGAAGAATGTTTGATGGCCAGTGATTACCTGAAATGGTATAGCAAAAGCCTTGAAGGTATTGTATGCTAAATAGCCTAATTTCGTCACTTTTAACCGGGAGCATTTCAAGTTTGTGTTTCGCTTGCTGTCCTGGCTGGCAGGGATACCTGCCGTGAAAAATTTGAAATGCAGCCTTAAAATTTTGTACGGTATTTCTTTTTATGCAAACAACTTTATTTATCAATATCGGCTTATTATTTAATGTTGCTGAAGAATTCTGCCTGTTAAAAGGGGCGGCATTGGCAAAGCTGCCGCTGATTGAAAACGGTTTTTTACTGGTGGAAGACGGACTGATTGCCGATTACGGGTACATGCACGACCTGGAGCTGAAAGTGCCGCAGCTGCCCAAAAACGTAATAGATGTGTCCGGGCAGTGTGTTTTACCTGCCTGGTGCGACAGCCATACGCATATTGTTTTTGCCAAAAGCAGGGAGGAAGAGTTTACCAATAAGCTGAAGGGCATGAGCTATGCCGAAATAGCTGCCAAAGGTGGTGGCATCCTTAATTCGGCCAGGGTGCTGAATGAAACCAGTGAAGCAACACTTTTTAACCTGGCATGGGAGCGGCTGCAGCAACTGGCCAGGCTGGGTACCGGTGCCATTGAAATAAAAAGCGGGTATGGCCTTACCGTAGAAGGTGAATTGAAAATGCTGCGGGTGATACAGCGATTACGCAGCAAATCATCCCTCCTGATAAAATCTACTTTTTTGGGAGCACATACCTTTCCATTGGAATACAAAGACGATCACCAGGGCTATATTGATTTGATCATTCATGAAATGCTGCCGGTGATAGCAGCCGAAAAACTGGCCGACTATATTGATGTATTTTGTGAAACCGGTTTTTTCTCTCCGGAAGAAACAGCCACCATTTGTCGTGCCGGTATGCAATACGGGCTGAAGCCTAAGCTGCATGTAAACCAGCTGAACAGCATTGGCGGCCTTGAAACGGCCATCAGCCTTGGCGCCATTTCAGCTGATCATTTAGAAACTATGACGGAGGCTGATATCATAAATATAGCCGCATCTTCTACCATTGGCACTTTGCTGCCCACTGCCGCTTTCTTTCTGCGCATGCCTTACCAGCCGGCCCGGCAGTTGATTGACGCAGGTGCGGCCATAGCGCTGGCATCCGATTACAATCCCGGTTCCTCCCCATCGGGCAATATGAATTTTGTGGTAGCCCTCAGCTGCATACAAATGAAGCTGCTGCCGGAAGAAGCCATTAATGCGGCCACCATCAACGGCGCTTATGCGATGGAGCTGGAAAAGGAAGCAGGCAGTATCACCATTGGAAAAAAAGCCAATCTCATTTTTACCAAACCAATTCCTTCTTTGGCTTACCTTCCATATGCTTTTGGCAGTAATTTAATTGACAGGGTGATGATTAACGGTGAGTTTGTGTAATCAGTTCATCAGTCCCTGATAAATATTTTAAAGCGGTTGCTGCAGTAGCGCATGAGGTTGTCCCGGTCATCGGGGTGTGCAATATCAATCATTGCTTTTGCCCTTTGCCGCAGGTTTTTTCCAAACAGGTATGCCACGCCATATTCTGTAACAACATAATGTACATGGCCCCTGGTGGTAACCACACCTGCTCCTTCTTTTAAAAAAGGTACAATGCGGGGAATGCCCTTGCCGGTGCGGCTGTTGAGCGCTATAATGGGCTTGCCACCCGGGCTGAGGGCTGAGCCACGCATAAAATCCATCTGGCCGCCAATGCCGCTGTACTGTATGTCGCCAATACTGTCTGCACATACCTGCCCGGTAAGATCCACTTCAATGGCGCTGTTGATGGCAATCACTTTCGGGTTGCGGCGTATTACGTGCGGGTCGTTCACATAATCAATATCCAGGAAGGCGAAAGACGGGTTGTCGTTCACATAATCGTACAGGCTGCGGCTGCCCAGTGCAAAGGAGGTAACGCTTTTGTTGGGATGAATCAGTTTATTCTTATTGTTGATCACATCTTTTTCCACCAGTTCAATAATACCGTCGCTGAGCATTTCGGTATGAATGCCCAGGTTTTTGTGGTGGTGCAGGTAGCGTAATACGGCATCTGGTATGGTGCCAATGCCCATTTGCAGGGTACTGCCATCTTCAATAAGCCCGGCGATATTTTTACCAATAATCATTTCAGTATTGCTTACTTTACCAGCATAGCTTTCTTCGGGCAGTGCAGCCTCATGAAAAACCATTTTTGTAAAGCGGTCAGTATGTATCATACCATCACCATGCGTGCGGGGCATCAGCGGATTTACAAGGGCGATGATCTGCGGGGCGCTGTCCACCGCCGCACGGGCAATATCAACTGAAAGGCCCAGGGAGCAGTACCCATGCGCATCTGGTGGCGACACCTGCACAATGGCGGTATCCAGTTCAAGTATTTTATTTTTGAACAAATCGGGTATATCGCTCAAAAAAACGGGCACATAATCGGCACGTCCTTCCGCCACTGCGCCCCTTACGGCGGCCGATACAAAAAGAGAGTTGATATGAAACGCATCACTGTACTCAGCTTTATCCACTTCAATATCCCCCTTTACTGTAATAGAAACCAGTTCCACATCCTTTAAGCGGTTGCTTTCTTTTGCCAGCTGATGCAGCAGGTACAAAGGGGTGCAAACACCGCCATGGATAAATACCCGGGTGCCGCTGCCAATAATGGAAAGCGCCTCTGCAGCCGGTACATAATTAAATGAATGAATCATTGTAGTTGAAATTGCCGCAAATCTAAGGCAGGCTGAAAATTATCCGGTAAACAAAAATCAGTTGGTTGTATGATTTAGAGCAGTATTTGGAATCAGGAATTAAAAATTAAAAATTAAGAATTAAAAATTCATTTAATTTGTGCAGTTATTAAATTAGGAATTAAAAATTTAAAATTCACTCAACTTGTGCAGGCTTTACAATTTGTGTTGCAGTATTCAAATTCAATGTCGTTTAGTTAAGGATATTTCAAGAAATAGAGTACCCAATTCCAGTTCCCTCTCCTTTGGAGTGGGGTTGGGGTGAGGTCTTGGTAATGCTTAACTAAACGACAGTGGTATTCAAATTCGTGTATTTGGGGGGTAATCTAATAAATTCGTGTAATCAGTGTAATCAATAAAATTCGTGTTAACTGTTGTAACTATTTGTAATGAAAGGAGAAAACATCATTTTGGAAAAAACGTATGCTTTTGGATTGAGGATTGTAAAATTGTATATGCATTTAAGAAAACAGAAAATTGAACGGGAATTGCTGCTTCAGCTTTTGAGGTCAGGTACTTCAATAGGAGCTAATACAGAAGAAGCAATTGGTGGTCAATCTAAAAGTGATTTTATACATAAATTGAGTATTGCATACAAAGAAGCAAGAGAAGCAGCTTACTGGCTAAGGCTATTAAGCGATTCTGGACTGTTAGAAGAAAAACTATCAATGTCATTTCTTTCCGACATTGAGGAAAGAAAGAAAATTCTTGCCTCAATATTAAAAACCTCCAAAACTATAAAAGCTGCCCCAAATTCTTAATTCTTAATTCATAATTGACGACTTAAAAAACCTCCAAAACCATAAAAGCTACTCCCAATTCTTAATTTTTAATTCCTAATTGATATGCAGTTAATCGAATGTGTCCCCAATTTTTCCGAAGGCAACGACCTTAATATCATCAACCAGATAACAGCCGAAATAGAAGCGGTGGAAGGTGTGCGCCTGCTGAATGTTGACCCGGGCAAGGCCACCAACCGTACCGTGGTAACCATGGTGGGAGCGCCCCAGGCAGTGATAGAAGCTGCTTTCCGTGCCATAAAAAAAGCAGGGGAGCTGATTGATATGAGCAAGCACAAGGGGGAGCATCCCCGTATGGGTGCAACAGATGTTTGTCCGCTGATACCCATCGCCAATATCAGCATGGAAGAAACAGCTGCTTATGCACAGCAATTAGCCAAAAGGGTGGGTGAGGAGCTGGATTTGCCTGTTTATCTCTACGAAGCAGCGCAGCCCGATACCAAACGCAACAATTTGTCTGTTATCCGTGCCGGTGAGTACGAAGGTTTTTTTAAAAAGATACAATTGCCCGAATGGAAGCCCGATTTTGGCCCTGTTGTATTTGATGCTAAACGTGGCGGCACGGTGATTGGTGCCAGGGATTTTTTGGTGGCGTATAATGTAAACTTAAATACAACGAGTACCCGCAGGGCCAATGCCATCGCTTTCGATATTAGGGAAGCCGGCAGAAACCTGGAAGAGAACGGCGTAAAAGTAAACCAACCCGGCAGCCTGAAATGCGTAAAAGCCATCGGCTGGTATATTGAAGAGTATGGTATTGCACAAATATCCATCAACCTGACCAATATCAATGTTACCCCCGTGCATATTGCATTTGATGAAGTGTGTAAAAAAGCCGATGCCCGTGGCATAAGGGTAACAGGCAGCGAACTGGTGGGACTGGTACCGCTGAAAGCCATGCTGGATGCCGGTAAATATTTTCTGCTCAAGCAAAAACGTTCGGTGGGAGTAAGTGAAAAGGAGCTCATCAAAATTGCCATCAAATCAATGGGGCTGGATGAACTGGGACCCTTTAAACCCGAAGAACGCATTATCGAATACATGCTTGCAGATAAGGCCGGCAGCAAACTCATCAGCATGACCCTGGCTGATTTTACGGATGAAACAGCCAGTGAAAGTCCTGCTCCCGGTGGTGGGTCCATTGCAGCTTATGTGGGGTCGCTGGGTGTGTCGCTGGCGACGATGGTAGCAAATCTGTCCAGTCATAAAAAGGGCTGGGATGAGCGCTGGGACGAATTCAGCAACTGGGCCGAAAAAGGAGAGCAGTACAAAAATGAATTGCTGAAGTTGGTGGATGCTGATACCCGTGCCTTTAACCGGATAATGGATGCTTTTGGCCTGCCCAAGGGGACAGATGCTGAAAAAGCCGCCCGTACACAAGCCATACAGGACGCTACTAAATACGCCATCGAAATACCCTTTGCAGTAATGCAGGCTGCTTACAACAGCATGGAAGTGATTAAAGCCATGGCCGAAATTGGCAACCCCAATTCAGTATCGGATGCAGGTGTGGGTGCCTTATGTGCCCGCAGCGCCGTAATGGGTGCTTTTATGAATGTGCGCATCAATGCAGCGGGTTACAACGATAAGGACTATGTGGCTGATATTATCGCCAAAGGAAAAGCTATTGAGGATAGTACGATTGCACTGGAAGCAGAGATTTTGGCGGTGGTGAATGAGAAGATAGGGGTGTAATTTGCTAATTACAATGATTATCTTTGTTGTATGATAGAAAGATTGGGTATAAAAAACTTTAAATCAATTAAGGAACTGGATTTTGCCTGCAAAAAACTCAACGTAATTATCGGTGAGCCAAACAGCGGCAAGAGTAATATACTCGAGGCACTAGCGCTTTTAAGCCAGAATGCTATTGGAATGGAATTAAACCATGAGATGTTTCGCTACAAAACGATTGGTGATTTATTTTTTGACTTCAACATCAATAAAGCCATTGAAGTAAACACAGGAGATAAATTAACCACTCTGCAGTATGCTGTAAGGGAAAACGGGATATCGGAAAATCAGTTTCATTTCTATTTTAACAAACTCAATCAAAAAGAAGAAGAAGCTCCGGCTTATATAAATTTTGCGCATGATGGTAAAAAAGTGGAAAATGGTTCCTTTATCAATGATCAAACGAATGTGCGCTTTTATGAATTTAAACGTTTAAGCCAGTTTTCAAATTCCTACATGCCGCATCTTTCAGTGCCTTATGGTGATAACCTGCCGGGTTTACTGCTTTCCAATCCTGAGTATAAGAAATGGGTTTCTGATTTTTTTAGGGATAAAGGGCTCAGGCTGACCATTAAGCCTACCGAGTTTGATATCATGCTTAGCAAACTGGTGGACGATGAAATTTACAGTTACCCTTACTTCACCATTTCAGAAACACTACAGCGGGTTGTTTTTTATTGCATGTCCATTAAAAGCAATAAAGATTCAGTATTGATATTTGATGAGCCGGAAAGTAATACTTTCCCTTTTTATACCAAATACCTGGCTGAACGGATAGCGCTGGATGAAACAAACCAGTTTTTTATTACCACTCACAATCCATATCTTCTATTGAGCCTTATTGAGAAATCTAAAATACAAGACCTTAATGTTTGTATTGCTGAAATGAAAGACTATCAAACTACTATTAAAGTACTGGATGAAGATGAAATAACCAGAGTGCTGGACCTCAATTCGGATGTGTTTTTTAATTTCAACCAGTTTACAGAGGTATAGACAAGGTAATATGACAAAGAAAGACAAGCCTGCCGGGCAACCGGCTAAAAAAGAAATACATGTGGAATGTAAGCCCGATGAATTGCTTGTTTCAAAATTCGGCTTTACAAGAAAATCAGTTACACATCATACCGGGAAATCAAGGGTTTTCAGTAAAATGAAACTGGCACAAAATACATTGGCGCTTGTTGATGAAGATCCCGGAACAGCTAAAACCACTTATGAAAAGGGATTAATACTTATTGAAGAACGACACGGGATAAAAAAATATGAGGATAAAAATGGTAACAGGATATTGGTATTGGGTGGGAAGCTGGAAAATTGGATAGTGGCTGTTTGCAACCAGGCTAAAGTGAATCTCAGGGATTATGGACTGCCTGTAAAGCCCGATGACCTGCATGAAGTGATAAACCAGCGTCTAAGGCAATTTGGAGAATTAGTCATATATCTTTTACAGGTAAATAATCCAGCCATAGTAACATTAAAAAGCTGGTTGGAATAAAAGATTCTCAGCATATTTATCAAAAAATCCCCCAACAACTACCATGCAAAAATTATTATATCCCCGTTTTTTAATAGTAAAAGACAATTTTTACAGCCAGCCGCTTAAAGTGTATGAAACTGCTGTTGCCGCCAGTTATTATGAGCCGGAGCATGTTACCGGTTACCGCAGCAGGTTAGTGTACCATGAAAAAGGGGTGAAGGCAAAGCTGGAAAAAATACTGGGCATCAAAATCACCCGCTGGGATACCGACCCTGTGGAAGAGAATGGTGTTTTTTACCAGGGGCTGGCCAAGGGCAAACAAAAGGAAGTACCCGGTGTACATTCTGATGAGCCGTATAATGATATAACTGTTGTAGTTTATCTTACGCCGGGCATACCGGTGGATTGCGGCACATCTTTGTGGATGCACAAAAAAACAGGGTTGCTGGATCCTGTTACACCTGCTGCTGCAAAAAGGCTCAAAAGAAATTTCCTTAACCTGAAGTATCAACTGGAAAGGGAATGTACCGACCGTAGTAAGTGGATGGAAGTGGACAGGGCGGGTTACCGCTTCAACCGTATGGTGGCCTATCCTTCCGGGGCATTTCACTCGGCCACCAACCACTATGGCGGCAATTTAAAAAACGGCCGCATTTATCAAACCTTCAGGATAGGGGTTGACTGGAGTACTTTCAGGATGAACAATGCGTAGCTACTTAAAAAATCGTTTGCATGAATCGGTATCAACGACTGCTTCGGTCAGACGGGCCCCAACCTCCACCAAAATCTGCGGAGTCAATTTTGGTGGGGCCACGTACCGACCGGCAGCCACTAACCACTATGGCGGCAATTTAAAAAACGGCCGCATTTATCAAACCTTCAGGGTAGGGGTCGACTGGAGTACATTCCGTATGAACAATGCATAGTTACTTCGTACGCTCATAAAATCCAGCAGCAATTGCTGGTAAGCATAATCGTCCTTCGTTTTGGTAAATACCATCTGCTTCATCAGCTGCAGTTGTTGTGCATTGCTTACTTTCATGGCCATTGCCCAAAGCGCAATATCTTCCAGTACAGCTTTTTCAGCAGCATTTAAAGTATCCACATCAAGCTGAACTTTTTTGCAAAATGCAGTAATGGCCTTTTGTTTGGCGGGGGTATAATTGTGCTGCCAGTCTTTTTTTATGGCCGCTAAAATTTTGGTGGTAACGGTCATTACGTTCAGCGGTAACCTCCTGCCCAGGTTCAGGCCTATATTGTCTTCGGTAAACCGCAACAATGTTTTTTCCGAAGTCCGGTATCCCTGCAGTGTTTTTATTTTGCGGTATTCACTTTCTGCCAGCAACTTCAGTTCCCGGCTCACCGGCCTGAAACCGTATTTGTAATAAAACCAGAATGCACCGCTGCTGATGCCGCCGGGGTTGTTCAGCCCGTATTGAAATGGTTCTATTTCCATATAAGTTACACCCAATGACAGCTTGATAACCCTTATCAGCTGGCAAAGTACATAGCCGGATTCACCACCCCGGTATGGCTCAAAAATGTTCAGGCCAATTTTTGCCATCTGCCCAAACACCCATACGGCACCGTAAGAAATGGGGATGCCGTTTTTGAAAACGGTTACGCCAAAATAGGTTTCCAATGGCAACTGGTGTTCCGGCACCATAGTGTATATGGCCAGCGTCAGCCCTCTTTCCATATGGTACAGCCGCATGGACGAGGGCTCCATAAAAGTTGCAGGGTCAATTTCCCTCACCGTAAGCGCCATGCTGTTCCTGATCACTTTGTACAATTCCTTTCTTTCTGCCGTCCCGGGAATCCGTACTTTCTGCAGGGGTTTGTTCATCAATTGCACAGGGTCAAATTGCTTCAGCAGGTCCTGGTGAAAATACACCTGCTTTATCGGTATGCGGTTATTGGCTTTTGAAAACTGCGCATTTTGGGGAACCAGTTTTACATAAAGGTCCATCCGCTCAATAAAAAGCTCCTGTAAAATAGGCGATGCTTTTAATACTTCCAGCTGGCCAAGTATAAAGGGGGCATACTGATCTGGCTTTATGTTTAGCAGTGCCAGCAGGTCCTCATTGCTTAAACCGGCCGTTGTTTCAGCCTTAAGGGTAAAGGGCAGGGTAATGTTCAGTATATCATTCAAAGACAATGAAGGGTTGTAAAATGAGTCAAATTCCACTTTCAGATCTTGATGTTCGCACAGCCATTGCAAAAAATCAGGCGAAAAACGGGTAACGGTTCTGGCAAAGGGCATGCCCTCATTTTCTGTGAGTATTTTTTCATCATGCTTGTTTTTTTTCGCATGAAGGGCAATCCTTTTCAGCTCTTTTTCTGCCAGCTGCAATGTTTGCCGGTTGCCCGGATAAGCACAGAGAAACAGCAGCAGGTCGTGGTATTGCAATAGTGGTTGTCCACCGGGCAGGTTAAGGCTGCTTAAACGGTTGAGTAAAGCCGTTTTATGCTGTGCTGCTCTTTCATCAAACCGATTGGCTGCTTTTGTTAATGAATTAAGCGGGGATAAAAAATTACTTTTCATGTAAAAATGGTTACACAGTTTTATTAATCTATTACGAATGTATCTGTATAAAATTAGTTATTACTTTTCACACTGCCGCCGCCAAAGTAAACCGGCCAAAATAAAACGGGCAGAACCATAAGTTTGCCCGTTCATCATATCATTTTCATTACAGTTTTTTACTTCCCCCGCCTCAGCCACCATCCCAGCCAAAGGCCGGTAACACCCCAGGCCACCAGCGCATCCACAAAATGTGCCATCAGGTCGAAGCTTTGAAACCATATATGCATGGTGTACGGGGCGTTGAGAAAAACAATAAGCCCGGTGAAGGTAGTGCCGAGGAAAATAGTGCTGAATGAAGGCGCATTTATTTTCAGCAGCAACCAGCAAAGCATACATATTATGAGGATATTCACCAGCAGGCTGCGGCCCATATTCATAAACATCTTGTTCATGCCAGGCAGGCTTTTATGATATACCACCTGCGCCCAGGGCTTGCCTTCCGTAGCCTTCATCTGCTTTTCCATTTCTTCCCGGCCGGTACCAGGCGGAAAAGTTGGCATCATATAAGCGCCATCTTCGCTGAACTGGGTGCCCAGGTAAGCCAGCACACTGTCCTGCTTGGGCGTATATTGCTGCTGCGCTACATGCAGGTTGAGTATACCCCAGGTAAGAAACTGCCAGATAAAAAGAATAATGCCGCCCACCAGGGAGCCGATAATCATTTTTTTCATACAACTATTTTTGTTTAAGCAGCAATGTAAAAAAGAAAAATGGTAAATGCAAGCACCTGTTTACTGCTTAAAAAACAGTTAATGGGTAATGGTAAGCACATAACCCGGCACAATGGTAAAGCTGGCTCCGGGTGCTACAGTTAACGACCTGCATATTCCATTGGAAGATAGAATGACAGTTCCGCTGTTAATCACCACATCGGTATTGCCATCTGGCAAAAGCCCGCATGACCAATTGGCCGGGTTTTCCCATGCTGTTCCGGCATTACCCGTCCAGGTGTTTTGTATTTTGAGATAATACAATTCATCGCTTATATTTCCATCAATGATACACCGGTACACTGATCCGTAAAATGAGGAAGGAGTATTTGTCAATATAAGGCTGTCGTTTGTTACACCATTGTAATTGGCTGAATTGTTCAGTGGGGTAAAATTAACTGAATCGGTACTTACCTGCCATTGGTAGTTTGTACCGCCGCTGTGGGTAGTTAACAAACTGCTTTCGCCGGGGCAAAGTACAATTTCTATCCTGGGTAATATCCTGATTATTCTGCCAACCTGGTCGCTGGTACCTGATATAGTATTGATGGTAAGCGATACAAAGTAAAAGCCGGGTACTGTATAGGTATGTACCGGGTTTGACACTGTTGCAAATGTGCCATCCCCAAGATTCCAGAACCAGGAGGCGATTGGCTCTGTGGAGCTTGACAAATCAATAAACTGTATCGTTGCCGGTGCCCAGGCCTGGTTGGGTGTAAAGCTGAAATTGGCTATGGGGGGAGCAAGGAAAGTAAAACCTGGCAGGCTGCTGCCGCCAAAATTATTACTGGCAGATACCGTTCCACTGGCTCCAAAATTTACAACCGCCTTTATTACTGTAGTAGAAACGATGATGATATTGCTGGCTTCCACACCGCCAAATTTAACAGAAGAAACACTATTCATATAAGTGCCTGTTAAAGTGATGGTATCTCCCAAGCCGCCAGCGGCAGGTGAAAATGAAGTAATGCCGGGTGTGGCAAGAAAAGTAAAGCCATTTTGGGAGCCCGTGCCTGCAGGCGTGGTTACGGATACAAAACCAGAACTGCCATTACCTACCACAGCCTGTATCCTGGTATTGGAAACAATGGTATATGATGCGGCAGGTGTACCACCAAAACTTACAGCAGTGGCGCCTGTGAAATTATTACCATCAATAGTAACGAAAGCGCCTGCCACAGCAAGTACTGGTGTAAAACCGGAAACTGTGGGTGATTGCGCAATACTGCTTCCGCAAAGTGAAAATAGCATTACGAAAAGCATACAATATTTGTTCATGGGAAAGGCCGATTAAAAGTTACAGATATTGTTGCAAATGTACAGTTTTAGCTTTTAAGGCGGCAATTTTATGGTATTGAAATTGATTTTGCCAGTCAGGCATTCCTGTTAACTGAAATTTACGGCACTGCTTGCCTCAATCATTTTTAGTAATTATGTTGCTTGCCATAAAAACCTGCTATCTTGTACACCTGTAAATCATTTCACCATCATGAGAGTATTCATCTTTTTTATCATCAGCATCCTTTTTGCCTGTAATCAGCAAAAAAAAGATGCCGGTAAGGTAACGCCGGGTACGGAGTGGGCCATGCTCAGTTTTGTAAAGGCGGATAGTGTAAACCCCATACTTACCCCGTCAACCGGGGAGCTGTTTTACTGCCCGGTAAGTAAAAAAAGCATTGCATGGGGTGGCAGGAATGTGCTGAATCCTGCTGCTGTGGTAAAAGGCGGGAAAGTGTACCTGCTGTACCGCTCGCAGGACAGCAGCATGACCTCCCGGCTGGGCCTTGCTGTGAGTGAGGATGGCCTGCATTTTACCAAACAGCCTGAACCGGTATTGTATCCTGCCGAAGACAGTATGAAAAAATACGAATGGAAGGGCGGGGTGGAAGACCCCCGTATTGTGGAAACAGAAAATGGCACGTATATACTTACCTATACAGCGTATGATGGTAAAACTGCGAGGCTATGCCTGGCAACATCTGATGACCTGCAGCACTGGACAAAGCAGGGGCTGGTGCTAACTGATCCTAAATACAGGGATGCCTGGAGCAAGTCGGGGGCCATTGTTGCAGAAAACCGGTCAGGAAAAATGGTAGCTGTAAAAGTCAATGGCAGGTACTGGATGTATTTTGGGGATACAGACCTGTTTATGGCTACTTCTCCCGATTTACTGCACTGGACCGTGGTGGAAAATGAGGAGTCAAAAAAACTCATCAGCGTACTGCATCCACGTCCGGGCTTTTTCGACAGCCGCCTTGTGGAACCAGGACCATTTGCGCTCTTAAAAAAAGAAGGGATTTTATTGATATACAATGGCAGCAATGCGGCCAATTTCAATGACACTGCATTGCCAAAATTCACTTACAGCACCGGCCAGGCACTTTTTGATAAAAATAACCCGGTTAAGCTGCTGCACAGAACAGATGTGCCTTTTTTAAAACCTGATAAGGAGTATGAAAAGAAAGGCGAAGTGAACGAAGTGTGCTTTATTGAAGGGATGGTGTACTTCAAAAACAAATGGTTACTTTATTATGGTACGGCAGATTCTAAAATTGCCGCAGCTGTATTGAAGTAACAGCAAAATACGCTCAAGGCTTAAATGACAGCTGCAAAAAAATACTACTTTATCAGTATTTTTTTTAATAAAACAATGTATATTTTTACAATTAAATGAGTTACACTGGTTTCCGGCAGCAGCTATACACTAGATTCCTGTCGAAATGATTTTCCTGCTGTATTATCATAGTCAGCCCGGTTAAGAATGGTCATTTGAATAATCGGGTTAGATTTTTAAAAATAATGTTTTGCTGATCTGCAACAGCATCCCTGAAAACAAACACAATTTTTTTTACTGGAAAAGCCACATCCTTTCGGGTTGCCGGGGTGGTTTGTTTTATCACAGATGAAACAATCCTAAGGCTTTCTGCTGTGTATGCAGATGCATTTTGCAGGTACACCTCTATGAGGATGGCAGCAAAAAAACAGGATTCACCAGGCAACCCGGTGGCGCAGGCCATATTAAATCGTCACAATTAAAACCATATACAATGAAAAAACTCAATCAAAAAGCACTGAAAGCAATCAGTGGCGGAAGTAACCGGTTATGCACATTAAATTGTGTTTTAGTCTACCAGGATTGCCTTGTAAGCGAAGACCCGGAATCAACAGCATGCCAGGATGCTTTAGAGCTATGTTATGAAGAATGCTACAGTTAAATTAAAAAGCATGTTTTGCAGAGCCGGGGTGATACTTCACTCCGGTTTTGTTTTTTATAAAGCATTGTAATGAAACTTTTTTTTAGAGAAGATCTGTCATTTACCCTTTATCTGCGGGTTTAAAGATGCCGCAATACTATATCCTCAGTATTGCATTGGCACAAGCAAATTGTACCATTTATAATTACTATTCCGTCCAAACTTTTCTGGTACTGACGCTTACGGTCAGCATTGTAAATATAATGTGATGAGGAAGCAGAGCTTGTCACACCAAGACCGGAGCGTCTTGGCCGACCTGCTTTGAGTAAGCATAATTAGATTGGACTAATTAATAAGTAGCGCCGGTATTATTACATTACAGGTAAATACTGGTATATTTTACCTTATCCTGCCTCATACCCTTTTTACCTGCATGTATATAGTTGAATAGGCAGGCATTGTTAACTGGTTTTCCTTCAGCCGGGCAGGCTCTCTGTCCGGCTGAAGGTGTTGTATGCTGTTTTTACAGGATGGAGCCACTAAGCCCTGCTGCAATTATTATTTTCTGGAGAAAATAATTTAATTACCTTCAAACTATCATAAACCAAACAGCGTGCAGGCATGAAGCATTTCAGGTTTTACACAAAGGAAGATATTTTGTCGCTTACCAAAATACGCAGGTTCGAAACCAAACTGGGAGAGCGGTTGCAGTATATAAAACCCGGCGAGGGCTGGCAGGAAATGCTGATGCAGTCAGCTGCCAAATATGTGCTGCTGGGTATACCGGAAGATATTGGCGTACGGGCCAACTATGGCATTGGTGGAACAGATTCTGTTTGGCTGCCCTTTTTATCCGCTTTTTTAAATGTGCAGAGCAATGAGTTTTTAGAAGGCAGTGAAATTTTGCTGCTGGGGCATTTTGATTTTGGTGATATAAAATATCTTATTGAAAACAATGCCCAGAGCGATGAGGAGCGTATTGATGCCTACCGCCATGCTGTAACTGCCATTGACGAACAGGTGGAGCAATTGATAAAAGTGATTGCAGCCTGCAAAAAGATTCCGCTGGTGATTGGTGGCGGGCACAACAACAGTTACCCCATTATAAAAGGCACGGCCAAGGGGCTTTACAAGGCAGAAGTTATACCACTGGCGCAGATCAACAGCATCAATGTGGATGCGCATGCCGATTATAAAGTGACTGAGGGCAGGCACAGCGGCAATGGTTTCCGCTATGCCGCAGAAGACGGCTACCTGGGCAAATACTGTATTGTAGGCCTCCACGAAAATCTGCTGCCGCAGAATGTGCTTCTGGACATACACAACAATCCCTTTATTGATTATGTAAGCTACGATGAGATCTTCATCAGTGAACGGAAGAACTTCATACAGGCGATTGCCCATGCTACCGGGTTTACTGAGAATACTTATACCGGTATTGAACTGGACCTGGATTGTGTGGAGAATGTACTGAGCAGTGCAGCATCTCCATCAGGCATCAGTGTATTGCAGGCAAGGCAGTACATTACATTTGCGGCTACCGATACCAAGGCCGCTTACCTGCATATATGTGAGGGCGCTACACAGCTTGCCGATGGCAGAAGAGATGAATCCACCGGAAGGCTCATCAGTTTTTTAGTGACTGATTTTGTAAAGGCACAGTTGCAGTTATTGTAACAGGAGGATGATTCAGCAAACCTGGTATTCCTGTTCTGTTCCTTTAAGCAATTTAAATTACCTTAGCAACCGGGTAAAGCAAGATTATTTAACATGAAGGAAAAGCGCAGCGCAGCATTAGGTTTTATTTTCGTCACCGTATTGATTGATGTGATTGGCTGGGGCATCATTATCCCGGTAATGCCAGAATTGATTCAGCAATTGACCGGCAGGCCATTGAATGACGCTGCCACCATTGGCGGCTGGTTATTGTTTGCCTATGCCTCCATGCAGTTTTTCTTTTCACCCATATTGGGCGGCCTGAGTGATAAGTATGGCAGGCGGCCAATACTGCTTTTTGCCTTATTCGGTTTTGGCGCCGATTATCTTTTCCAGGCTTTTGCACCTACCATTCAATGGCTTTTTGTAGGGCGTATTATTGCAGGCATCACCGGTGCCAGTATCAGCACAGCATCAGCTTATATTGCAGATGTGAGTACCCCCGAAAAAAGAGCACAGAACTTTGGCCTGATTGGAGCCGCATTTGGTATGGGCTTTATCATAGGGCCGCTGATTGGCGGCTTTTGCAGTGAATTTGGTGCCAGAGTACCGTTTTATGTAGCAGCCGGATTCACTTTCCTCAATTTTATTTATGGGTATTTTGTTTTGCCCGAATCACTTTTAAAGGAAAACCGTCGTGCCTTCTGCTGGGGCCGGGCCAACCCGCTGGGTACGCTGCGGCAATTACGCAAGTATCCTGTAGTGTCAGGATTGTCAGTATCGCTGCTGCTGCTGTACATCGCTTCGCATGCAGTACAAAGCAACTGGAGTTATTATACCATGCACAAATTTAAGTGGGATGCAAAAATGGTTGGTATATCGCTGGGTGCAGTAGGGGTGCTGGTTGGCGTAGTACAGGGCGGCCTTATCAGGTTTGTCATACCTAAAATCGGTCAGACAAGGGCTGTGTATGCAGGGCTGCTGCTGTACATGATTGGTATGCTGCTTTTTGGAATGTCCACTCAGGGATGGATGATGTTTGTTTTCCTGGTACCCTATTGCCTGGGTGGCATCAGTGGCCCGTCTATGCAGGGTATCATGAGCAGCCAGGTACCGCCGGACGCACAGGGCGAACTGCAGGGGGCTTTAACCAGCCTCATGAGCCTCACTGCCATTATCGGCCCCCTGGTGATGACAAACCTTTTTGCTTATTTCAGCGATTTAACAGTTAAGGACCGGCTGTACCTGCCGGGGGCACCATTTTACGCAGGAGCCATACTTATATTAATTGGATTTGTTGTTGCTGTACGGTCGCTGCGGCGTTTTGCTGTGGCCAATGCTGCAAAAGCAGCTGCTCCAACAGCAGCTGAATAACCTGCACTTCACTAATTCGTACAAAATACAGGCGCTTTTTATCCCGATTTTGCCAGTAAGTTAAAAAACATATTTTTGCAGCCCAACCCTGAATTGGTTCGTATGTATTTGATAAAAAGATAATTCGTATATGAAAAAACTATTTATTTCCCTGCTCCTGGCCATTGTTGTAAACAGCCTTACCGCACAAAACATTGGTATTGGTACCAGCAGCCCCAGCCCTTATGCCATCCTTGATGTAAAAGACAATACTAAGGGAATACTGATACCACGGATGGATTCAGTAAACAGGAAGAATATACCAGCCACCAAAGGCATGATGGTGTATGATACCACCACCAGCGGTTTTTGGTACAATGATGGCAGTGCCTGGGTGAATATACCTGCCAGTGGAAATGCAGCTGGAGATATGCTTTACTGGAATGGCTTAAAATGGGTGAATTTGCCAGCAGGTACCCCCGGCCAGTTTTTAACACTTACCGCAGGTACAGCATTGCCTGTATGGGCTGGTGGTGCAGCTGCTGTACTCACCACCACTGCGGTTAGCAGCATTACACAAAGTACAGCTACTTCAGGCGGCAATATTGTATCTAACGGAGGGGCAACCATTACGGCCAGGGGTGTGGTATGGGATACACTTACCGACCCAACTGTTGCATTGGCTACCAAAACCGTAAATGGCGGTGGCAATGGCAGTTTTACGAGTAACCTTACCGGGCTTGCAGCCGGCAAAACCTATTATGTAAGGGCATATGCCACCAACGCCAATGGCACCACTTATGGCAACCAGCTGAATTTTGTAACTTCACCAGCAGCATTTACTATCGGCCAGGCCTATGGCGGGGGTATTGTATTTTATGTAGATGGAACCGGGCAGCATGGCTTGATTGCGGCTACCAGCGATCAGAGTATAGGGCTAAGATGGACTAATAGCAGTTCCGTTAATACCAATGCAACCGGTCTTGCCATTGGTACTGGTGCAGTCAATACAACAAGTATTATAAATGTGCAGGGTAGCGGTTTATATGCTGCTACTTTGTGCAGGCAATTCTATAACGGCGGTGGATTCAGTGATTGGTATCTGCCCTCGTTGTTTGAATTAAACCAGCTTTTCTTGCAAAAAAATGTAGTTGGAGGATTTACAGGTGATTTTTACTGGAGTTCCAGTGAAAGTAGTATAGGTGTTGCCTGGATGATCAATTTTGGCGCTCCTGGTCAAAACCAGCAAGGTGGTTCTAAAAGCAGTTCCTATTATGTAAGGGCCATCCGCTCCTTTTAAAACCTCAACAATACTTTCTTACCGGAAAAAACCGGGTATAAATACCTGTTTAAAAAACAGGATTTTTCCTGTTTTTTTGCGTAGACATTACCGTTATATTTGCTTTTCCGGGGCCTATATACTGGAAGACATTTCACTTTAAAGTGATAAAACCCTTTACCAAAGGCCATCCTGATAATCCGGGATGGCTTTTTAACAGGTTTTACTGCAATTAGAAGCTGCCGTGGTTGATCAGGTACAGAGCACACTTCACCATCCACAATCAAAAAAAGGTGATTCGGCATTAATTATAACCGGTAAAAGGACATTATTGTACTTATACCATTTTGACTTATAAATCAGGCCAATCATAAATGGTATAATGCCGACATGCATTGCGCTTTACTCTTTATCTATTGGTCTGTTTTCATTGCATCGTCGGTATTATTCCAAAATTCAGTATATTTATATATCCGTTGCTCCTTCACCCCAGGCTGTTTTAAAGTAATTTAGGACAGCTTTTTTTGTGCCCCTCCATACTGTAAAATAAAAAATCCCCCGGAAAACCAGGGGAAATTTTTTAACCCTTAAAACATTCAACGCAATACGTTGTGTATAATTAACAGCAAAGCAGCAAAATGGTTTAACCCGGTTTAAATTTTATACCAGGGCCAGCTCCAGCACCTGCTGTATTGTTTTTACATAATGGAATTTAATGCCCTTGATGAAACCCGGGTTTATTTCAGCCACGTCCTTTTCATTTTGCCAGCACATGATGATTTCCTTTAAGCCGGCACGTTTGGCTGCCAGTACTTTTTCTTTGATACCACCAACAGGCAGTACCTGCCCACGCAGCGTAATTTCCCCCGTCATGGCAAGAAAAGGTTTTACCCTGCGACCGGTATAAGCACTGGCCAGTGATGATACCATGGTAATGCCGGCGCTTGGCCCGTCCTTGGGAGTGGCACCTTCGGGCACATGCACATGAGCTGCTTTTTTGGTAAAAAGCTCCGTGTCTATATCCAGTTTTTTTGCATTCACCTGCAGCCAGGTAAAGGCGGTAGTGGCACTTTCCTTCATCACATTGCCCAGGTTGCCGGTGAGTTTTATTTCTCCCTTGCCATCACTCAGCGCTGTTTCTATAAAAAGTATATCACCGCCAACATAGGTCCAGGCAAGGCCCACCGCCACACCGGCCATATTGGCTGTTTTGTATATTTCATTGCTGTAGCGTGGTTTGCCCAATATGCGTTCCACATCTTTGGTAGTAATGATAGCTTTCAGTTTGTCTTTAATGGCAAGCTCCTTAGCCTGGTTGCGCATAATGCTGGCAAGCTGGCGGTCGAGTTCCCGTACACCGCTTTCACGGGTGTAGTCCTCCACCACTTTTTCCAGTACTTTTTCGCTTATTTTAAAATTGCTTTTGCCCAGGCCATGCGCTTCTTTCTGCTTGGGAATAAGGTGCCTTTTGGCAATTTCAATTTTTTCTTCCACCGCATAGCCGCTCAGGTCAATTATTTCCAGCCTGTCACGCAGTGCTGGTTGAATATTGCTGATATTGTTGGCAGTAGCAATAAACAACACTTTGCTGAGGTCGTACTCCAGTTCAAGATAATTGTCGTAAAAAGAATGATTTTGCTCCGGATCCAGCACTTCCAGCAGGGCAGAGGAGGGGTCGCCACGCATATCGCTGCCCACCTTGTCTATCTCGTCCAGTATCATAACCGGGTTACTGCTCTTTATCTTGCGGATAGATTGCAGCACACGGCCCGGCATAGCACCGATATAGGTTTTGCGGTGTCCACGTATCTCACTCTCATCATGCAGGCCACCAAGGCTCAGCCTCACGTATTTGCGGTTAATGGCTGCAGCAATGCTTTTACCCAGGCTGGTTTTACCAATACCGGGAGGGCCCAGAAAGCATAAAATCGGGCTTTTCATATCGCCTTTGAGCTTTAAAACGGCCAGGTATTCCAGTATGCGGTCTTTTATCTTGTGCATACCATAATGGTCATGGTCCAGTATCTTCTTGGCTTTTTTCAGGTCGTAATGATCTTCGGTATAATCTGCCCAGGGCAGGTCAAGCATCAGGTCGAGGTGATTGTATACAACCGAATAGTCGGGTGTGGAAGGATGCATGCGCTCTAACTTTTCCACTCCTTTGTTAAACATTTCCTTTGCAGCATCTGTCCACTTTTTGTCTTCGGCTTTTTTCTGCATTTCCTTTACCTCGGCCAAATTATCGCCACCCAATTCCTCTTTGATGGCTTTCATCTGCTGCTGCAGAAAATAATCTTTTTGCTGCTTGTCCAGCTCGGCCCGGGTTTTATTGGTCACCTTATTCTTCAGCTCGGTATACTGCAGTTCGGTATGCAGCAGGTTCATCAGTACTTCGGCCCTGGTTTTAAGATTGCTTATCTCCAGCAGCTTTTGTTTCTCTTTCAAATCGCTGTTAAGGTTGCTGCTTACAAAATGGATGAGAAAGGAAGGGTTTTCAATATTTTTAAGGATGATGCCTGCTTCGCTGGGCATATTGGGCGACATGCTCACAATCTGTGAAGCCAGGTCCTTGATACTGCCCACCATTGCATCAAAATCACCATCATTTTCTATTACTTCATCCTCCAGCTTGGTAATTCTGGCCCTGAAATACGGGTCTTCAGTGGTGATTTCTTCCACTTTAAATCTTCTGCGCCCCTGGATGATGACGGTATTGCCGCCATCGGGCATTTTAATCAGCTTGATAATCCTTGCAACGGTACCAATATCTTCCAGGTCGGATACAGCAGGCTCTTCCACCTCACTGTCTTTTTGCGCTACTACGCCTATCAATTTGTCAGTCTTGTAGGCCTCTGTTACTGCCAGTATACTTTTATCACGCCCTACTGTTATTGGTAGCACCACACCCGGAAACAATACCGTATTGCGCAGTGGCAACAGGGCTATTTCGTCCGGAATCGGCTGTTCATCAGGGTTTCCATCTGCTTCTTCGTTTAATGGTATTATGGGCATAAACTCCATCTCGTCCTCTTGTCGCTGAAAAAAAAAGTCTTTATTCATATATTTTTTAATACGGTCAATTTGTCAATATCAACAACCCAATAACGTATTTTACGGGCAGGAGTATATATGGTCAAGATTAATGCCAATAAAAGTTGATCAGTTTAAAAGGTTAAGAGTTTTGGTTGCTTCCTTCTTTGTAGATTTTGGTTACGGGTTGATTTAGTTACGGGTTGTCGTGTTAGCAGATTCATCCTTCCCAGTTCCTCCTTCCTCCTTCTTTGTTGATTTTGGTTACGGGTTGATTTAGTTAGGGGTTGACGTGTTAGCAGATGCGTCCTTCCCAGTTCCTTCTTCCTTTTCTAGATTTTGGTTACGGGTTGATTTAGTTGCGGGTTGATGTGTCAGCAGATTCGTCCTTTCCACTTCCTGCTTCGCAATTTCAAAAGGTTTAAACTTGCTAATGGATAGTCTGGGCTGAATCTTATATTTGCGGCAGAATGTATATCAACTGCACAGAAGAAGAGCTTTTATTGTTTGATAAAATAGCAGCGGCTGCAAAAGACCTGCAAACACCTGCCTGGCTGGTAGGCGGTTTTGTACGGGATAAACTTATCGGTCGCCCCACCAAGGATATTGATGTGGTATGCCTGGGCGATGGCATAGCCCTGGCCCATAAAGTGGCAAGCCTGCTTACCCCGCAGCCTCAGGTGAGCTTTTTTAAAAATTTTGGAACAGCACAAATAAAGCATGATGGTACCGAAATAGAATTTGTAGGTGCCCGTAAAGAGAGCTACCGCAGCCACAGCCGCAAGCCCGAAGTGGAAGCCGGGTCGCTGCAGGACGACCAGGAAAGGCGTGACTTTACCATCAATGCCATGGCCATCAGCCTGAATGAAGCCGATTTTGGCAGCCTGGTGGATCCCTTTGGTGGTATTGCCGATCTTGAAAAGAAGAACCTGCAAACACCACTTGAGCCCTCCCGTACGTTCAGCGATGATCCCCTGCGCATGATGCGGGCCATCCGCTTTGCGGCTCAATTGCATTTTACCATTCATGAAGAAACCCTTGCAGCCATTAGCGAAAATGCTGAACGTATTAAGATTGTGAGCGGCGAACGTATTGCAGATGAACTGAACAAGATACTGATGTGCAGCAAACCTTCCATTGGTTTTGATATGTTGTACAAAACCGGGTTGCTTGGTATTATTTTTCCGCAAATGATTGACCTTGCCGGTGCTGTATACATAGATGGTATGGGGCATAAGGATAATTTTTACCATACCCTGCAGGTGGTGGATAATATTGCACCCAACACCAATGACCTGTGGCTGCGCTGGGCAGCTGTATTGCATGATATAGGCAAACCGGCCACCAAACGGTTTGAAGAGGGACATGGGTGGACTTTTCATGGTCATGAAGTAGTAGGGGGCAGGATGGTGCCAAAGATTTTTACAAAGCTAAAATTGCCGCAGAATGAAAAAATGAAATTTGTAAGAAAGATGGTGGAGCTGCACCTGCGCCCTATCAGCCTTACCAAAGAAAACATCACCGACAGTGCCATCCGCAGGCTGCTGGTGGATGCGGGTGAGGATTTTGATGCGCTGATGACCTTGTGCAGTGCCGATATCACTTCTAAAAACAAGCAAAAAGTAAAACGGTTTCTCGAAAACTTTGAGATGGTACGCCGCCGGTGTGCTGAAGTGGAGGAAAAAGACAACCTGCGGAACTGGCAGCCGCCCATTACCGGTGAAATCATCATGAAGGCTTTTAACCTGCCGCCCGGCAGAATGGTGGGCGAAATAAAGGCCGCCGTAAGGGAAGCCATACTGGAGGGAGAAGTACCCAATAATTATGATGAGGCATATATGTTTATGTTAAAAAAAGCTGCTGAGCTGGGCATTAGAACAAAGGCAGAATGAAGGATTGTCAATTGAAATTAAAAATTAAAAATTAAAAATTAAAAATTAAGAATGGGAGAGGCTTCAGGGGATCGAAAGCTTGTGCAGGGTTACACATTCGTCATACAGCCGCTGCGGGCTGCACCTTCGGTTCATCATTCAAAATTCGTCATTTGAAATCAGGAGGCAGTAAGCAAATATGTGAAATGGCAGACTTTGCAGGGTTATACATTCGTTATTCATCATTCAAAATTCGTCATTTGAAATCAGGAGGCAGGAAGTAAGTATCTGGAATGGCAGGCTTTGCAGGGTTCCAAATTCGTCAATCATCATTCAAAATTCGTCAATTGAAGTACTTTTTTTACTTTACTTTTGTGAGATAATTCATCAACACTAATTAACTACTGTTACTGCATGGCTGTTTTAAGAATAAGAATATACTGGGAAGATGATGATAGTATTTACAGGGATATTGCTGTAAAGCACACACAGTCATTTTATGATCTTCATACAGCTATATTAAAGGCCTACGAGTTTGATAATAAACACAAAGCTACATTTTACCGCAGTAACGATAACTGGCAGCGGGGAAGGGAGATTACACTGGAGAAATACGATAAGCAGTATAAGGTGGAACCTTTAATAATGGAGGCTACACTAATGGGGGCCGAGATCAGGGATCCCAATCAAAAGTTCATCTACGTGTATGATTTTAATAAGAACTGGACCTTCCTGGTGGAGCTGATCAATGTTGAAAAGGAAGAGAATAAAAAACTGAGTTATCCCTGCTGCATTCGTACAGAAGGTATTGCGCCTTCACAATACGGCACAAAGGGCCTGGTAGATAAACGCCTTGCCGAAGTGGAAGAAAAGTATGACCTGCAACCCGATGCATTGAGGGAAGGCTTTGGTACAGAGGGGGATGACGGTGATACAGAATCTGAAACGGACGAGTTTGCCGGTGAAGAGGGCAGTGATGATGGCGGCGGTGCCGAATTTTAATAACGATACTTGTTGGGTTCTTTACAAACCACAGCAACATGAATAAAAAGACCTGCATTATTATCTGCGGACCAACAGCTGTTGGTAAAACATACATTGCTGTTTCTATTGCAGCACATTTCAATACCAGCATCATTTCAGCCGACAGCCGTCAATGCTACCACGAACTGAACATTGGCGTAGCACGTCCCTCAGCAGCAGCCCTGCAGGCAGTACCACATTATTTTATTGACTCGCATTCCATTCACCAGGAAGTAACCACGGCAGATTTTGAACGCTATGCCATTAATGCTGCGGATGAAATTTTTGCACACAATGATATAGCTGTAATGGTTGGCGGCACCGGGTTGTATATACGTGCATTTTGCGATGGTATGGATGATATTCCTTCGGTAGACCCGGCCATACGCAACGATATTACCGGGCAGTATAAAGAAAAGGGGCTGCAATGGCTGCAGCAGCAGGTAAAAACAGCCGATCCGGTATATTTTGAAAAGGGAGAAATACAAAACCCAAGGCGGATGATGCGTGCCCTTGAGGTCATCCGTTCCACGGGACAATCCATCACATTTTTCCAGCAGGGACACAAAAAAAAACGGCCCTTCAATATCATCAAAGCAGGGCTGGAGCTTCCAAGAGAAATTTTGTACAACAGGATTAATCAGCGTGTGCTGCTGATGATGGAAGCCGGACTTGAGGAGGAGGCCCGTGCTGTGTATCCCTTCCGGGAACTGAATGCCCTGCAAACCGTGGGATACCGTGAGTTATTTGATTTTTTTGACGGGCATACCAGCCTCGAAAGGGCTGTGGAACTGGTTCAGCAGAACAGCAGGCATTATGCCAAGCGCCAGCTTACCTGGTTTAAAAAAGATGCGGACATACGCTGGATACAGGCTGATACAGAAGCAGCCGGGAACATCATTTCTATGCTGCAGGATTAATCAAACGGGTGTGGTAAACTGCTGCCTTTAAAAAACACATGCCGGTTACCTGAAGAAATACCCGATATTCAGGCTGAGCATCCTGTTGCGGATACTGGTGCCGTCGAATTCCACATTGTTATTGATATTGGAAATGCCATGATAGTAATTCAGTTCTGCAAATACCTTTTTAAAATGATAGCCCAGGCTTCCGTTAAGGCCAAGATCGAACCAGCCCAGCCCCTCAAAACCAAATTTTATCTTATTGCTGGCAGTTACACCCCCTGCCGTGATTTTTTTTGTACCAAAATTGGTAAGACCCAGTACCGGGCTGAAGCCGATAACAAAATCATTGGTTTCACCAGCCTTGAAGTGTGCGCTAAACCCCGGGGCAATATGGAGGTAATGAATAGTGGTTTGCGTAAGTGTATCGGCAGGCTTATAATCCAGCCTGGAAGCCATCATATTGTACGATGCGAAAGGTGAAAAGTGCAGTACCCCGTCAAAAGGCACATCAAACAGTACACCAAGGGTAAAGCCGGGTTTCCAGGAAGAAGCCAGTTTTACACCGTTAACATCTGCTTTGGCAATACTGAAAGCAGGGCCGCCTTTAATTGCAATTTTTGTTTGCGCCGTTGCTGTATTGTATAAAAGAAAAGCTGCAAATGCAGCGGTCATTAATCTCATAAACTTGTTTAAGTGGGCAAAAGTACAGTTTTATTGCCAGTTAATATGCCGTATGCTGGCTGTGGTACTTTTCAAATTTTCGCCGGTGGGTGAGCACCTGCGATTGCAGGCAGGCTCCGGACGGTCTCTCAACCAGTGGCAGATGTCCTCACCGTCCGCAATCAGTAAAGGCACGAAAATTTTAAATATCCCAAAAACAATTACCGGGAAAATTTGTTAAAATTATTAATTTCGGATGCGATTAATCCCTGCACAAGCCATACCCGGTATGTATGATGAAAAAACGTACACTGTTTATTTTACTTTGTTTATTCCAGCAGGCCCGATCTCAAAATATTTCCGGAGAGTGGACAGGGGTTCTGGCGCATAAATCCTGCCTTGACATCCGCAATGGGTTTGGCGTAAAACTTATCCTTCAGCAGCAGGGTGCTGATTGGGCAGGTACTATTCATTATTACAGTAATACTGCTGCCATGCAGGATACTGCCAGCACTGGCTTTTTAGATTTCCGCTTTACTGCCAGGGTGAATAAAAACCAGCTGCAGTTATATTACACCGCAAAAGATGAGCTGAATGGCCGCAGAGGTAATGCTGGTTATTACCTGCTGGGCGATTATACAATAGCACTTGCGTACAGTAAAAATGAAGCCACAGGAAAGGAAAGGCTCAGCGGTTTTTACGGAGGCAGCAATGGCGGCCGTGGCGAAATCTATCTGCAGCAGGCAGCAGATGTAATTGCTGCTGCAACGGCAGATTCCTCAGGCAGTATCCTCAGCCGCCTGCGCAACCGCATTGCCGAACGTAAAAAAACACAGCCGGATTCGGCACTGGCTGCACTAATGCCACCACCCGGTACCATCATGCCCGATACCAGCAGTATTTTTGCCAGCCTGCTTCCGGTACCCGCTACTGATAGTACACTGCTGCAAACCATCAGCAAAAGCAACAGCCGCAGGCTGGATACCAGCACTATACTGGCGCTGGAGCGTGCCAGTTATGTAGACATACAGGTGTACGACAATGGAGCGGAAGATGGGGATATCATCAGCATCCTGGCCGACAGCGAGGTGGTTGCTCACCGCATACGGGTAAGTATAAAACCTGTAAGCATACGATTGCTGAAACCCGGTAGCCGCAGTACCACACGGGTGGTGATGGTGGCAGAAAATCTGGGTAGTATACCACCCAATACAGCTTATCTTGTATTTGAGGCAGACGATAAAACGAGGTATACCATTAACCTTTCAAGCAGTTTTACCCAAAGCGGAAGTATTATTTTAAAATGGAAATAAGCGCATGAAAAAAACAGCATTCATCATCAGTATTTGCCTGTATTGTTTTACCAGCCAGGCACAGGAGCGTCCCGTATCGGTGGAGGCAGCCTTTAAAGGTCTTACCCATTGTGTGGATATTGAAGTGGCCGCCATGCGCATTGTGCCGGATTTTTACGCAACCAACCAGCTGGACTCCATTGCCCTTACCCTCGACTATCTTTCAGCTGTATGCCAGGAAACAGGGGCATTGCGCATTACCAGGTTTTTGCTGGAAATGGAGCAGTATACTTTTAATGACAGCAGTATCAGCAGCCGGGATATTTACCTTATAAAAAAAGAAGCAAAGAAGATGAATGATGGGCATTTGTATGATTTTGGGTATTTCTTAATGGCCATGCAGTACGATAGTTCCAACTTTGCCAAAAATGCTGCCAATCCGTTTATGCGCATCAATATTGAGCAGCGCATGATTGAAATGATACGGATGTGGCGTACCCGGTTGCTGCAGCGTGGCGGGCTTACTGAGCTGGAACTGTCCATATTGCATCACCTGCGCTACGAAAAGGAGGAGCAAACTGGCGGCAGAAACCTGTTTAATGTTATCAACAATCCCCGGTACCGCGGAAGCCGCATCCGTAAGCAGTACGACCATTACCACAGCACTTACCTGCTCAGCCGCTCCCTGCATGTTCAGCTCGGTTACAGCCATTGGCTTAGTACCGGCGCTGCTGCCAACAGCTTCCGCAGCAAGCCGGGTATCAGTTTAAGCCTTGGCTATCTTTTTAACAGTTATAACCGGATAGATGCGTATGTTGGTGCCCGTTTTGGTGAAGCAGGCACCGCTTACCGCATTGTGCGGCCCGATACCAGCTTTTTATCCAAAAAATGTGATATAGTACCAATTGGTCTCGACTATACCCGCACTTTATGGCGGCCTTCCCGCTTGTTTGACCTGGGTATATCTGCAGGTGGGGGAATACTGGAATGCCGCTTTTTTGACCTGCGGCCGCAGGACCCTGAAATAGCCAATGAGCCTAACGACATCAGCAATGCCAAAATGGGTAAGCGCAGGTATTATATCCCATATTTTTCTGCAGGCCCCGAATTCAAGTATTTTATCGGTCCGGGCCTGGCTTTTAATCTCAGCCCCCGGTATATCATTAATGGTAATTTTGCCCGTGCTATTGGCAGCAATGATCTCAGTGGCAATATGCTGGTCATCAACCTGGGGCTTTCACTGTTTACAGGTGGTCATCCCGGCCGCAACAGTACCAGTTTTTGGAATCTCAATAACGGCAACTGATTGTATATAGCCAGTTTAGAATACAAAATACAACCCGTTGTGACCTGAGAATGCTCATTTTTTTTGCCTCATTTCGGCATTAAAATGACTGGAATGACCTTTTGGGATAGATAAATTAGCCCAGGCGCCGCCCTTTATCATCCTGCCCAGGTACACAATCTGCCCTACATGATAGGGGTAGTGTGCCAGTTGCCGGTTGATGGCATCCACCACCAGCAGGCCCTCGCTTCGTATATAAATGATCTTGTCCAGGTCAGCTTCGGTCAGCTTACCAATGGCACCCAGGCAGCAGGCCCAGCCTTTTTCCCAAAGTGCCAGCAAGTCATCCTTATCCATTTTTTCATCTTCAAATTCAGTATCCCTGTTGCGCCATTCCTTTTCGCCATCAGTGGTTAAAAAATCTGTCCAGCGGCTGAGCATATTGCCGCTCATGTGCTTAATAATCACTTCAATGCTGTTACTTTCTGTATCAGGTGAAATATGAAAATCGGCACCGTTCAGTTGTGCAAATGTTTTGTCGCCCAATTCTTTATAATAGCCCAGGCGCTTAATGGCAGAGTGGAGAAAAGCTTGTCCCAGTGTCATGTTGATTGTTTTATTAAAGATAGTAAAAAGTTCAAAGTTGGGAAGTTTAAAGTTAGAAAGTTCAAAGTTGGGAATCAGTGACAGGGATGACGGACATCATCTTTGTTGGTGTTGCATTGTGTTACATTTAATTGTGAGGATGGTGTGCTATGTTCATATCTGTCCCGCAATTATTTATTTAAATTATCAGGTATGGAACACAAAAAGCAATTGGTACAGATAAATACTTCGGCGCTGGAGCAACTGGAAGAATATCTTAAAACTAAGGAGGATACGGCCCCTGAGCACAAAGAAAAAATAGTGGCTGCCAAAGAAAAATGGCAGGAAGCCTGGAATGAATTTTTAGAAACACTGCTGGTGCTGGAGCGGCTGGAGATATAACCGGAGCTGTTCAAAGTTGATAAGCAGTGAGGCTTGCTTTAACAGGCAAAGCCCAGCATTAAAAGTGTGGCACAGCCCCGGTACAAACCCTTGAAAGCCGGTAACGCAGCGGTTTGAATTTTATAAATCCGGTTCTTCGTCTTCCTCAATGATGCCGGAAAACTCTTTTTTGAACTGCTGAATACCTGCGGGTGCAATATTTTTTTGTTCGAATAAGTTTAAAAAAGACTGCAGTATCCGCTTATCATTCGCCATGCGGAAACTACCTTTTTTTGTTTGCAGTATTTTATACAATGATGCTGACTCAGCAGGATTGCCGGCAACAAGATGGTATACAACAAGGTAGATGCTGTCATTCAGATTTTTGTTAACAGGCTGAGCTGCAAGTACAGTTGCTTTCTCTTTTGCCTCCGGCAGGTTGCCGGTAAGTATGGCGTGCCTGAACCAGTGGATGTTTACCTGCCGCTGCAAGCGTTTTATCAACTCATCATCAGGGTGCTTTGCCTTTGCCGGTTTCAGTACCGTATCTTCGTAAAAACGGATATACGAAGCCTGTCCTGCGTAATCACCCTGGCGTTCGAGGTAACGGGAAGCCGAATTGAGCCGGGAAAACATCGTTCCCCTGGCTGATTTACGTCCCTCAGCCGTATCAAGGAAGTAGTTCTGTAAAAATGCAATTTCCTTACCGGTACTGAGTTTTCTTTTTTCGAGATAACTCAATTGGTTTTCTTTTTGTAACAGGGCTGGCTCATCATCAATTTTGTCATAATAAAATTTACTTAACAATGCTTCGCTTACGGGTGATATCACCTTACTGTAATCTTTCCTCGACAATAATTCAGCATGCATGGTTTTTATTTTTTCAAAGGCATTGCTTACAGCAGTGCTATAAATCACATCATCCCTGAATTCTATTGCAGCAGGCATGTTCATCAGGTTGTGTAAGAGTGATGTGTATAAACCTGCGGTGGTGTTAGTGGGGCGTGGTTTTCCATACGCTGCTTCATTGGTGTACCACACGTCATAATTAAAGGCTGCGAAGCGGTACAGCTTATCTTTTTTGTACAGTTCCAGCGGTGATTCCATGCTCCAGGTATAGACCATATTATTACTGGTGGCGGTAATAATTTCCCTGTCATTATTAGTAAAGGCAGCATAAATTACGGCAGCTCCATTGTGTATTCTCAGGGTACTGATCTTTTCCATCGTTTCCAGGTTCCATAAAGTGGAAATACCGTCGTTGCCACCGGTGAGCAGCAGTTTGCCATCCTTCGAAAAATCAAGGCAGGTAACAACATCGGATGAACCCTCCAGCTCTATAAGGAAACTGACAGAGTCCCGGCTGCCGCCCGTATCCCCGGTACCGCCCATGTCCTTTTTTTTAAGGATGGAGTATAAATCATTGTTGCTGTGTGAGTTCAGTGCCAGCAAGTAGTGCAGCCTGCTGTCTGTACGCAGGCTTGTTATGCGGTTATCAGTTGTAACAAAACCAGTGTTGCTGGTTGCTCCGTTATCTTCACCCACGGCGTTATTTTTTGTTTTACCGATGTATTCGTAGTCTAATACGGGTAATCTTATCGTATCTGCCGTATGTATTGCGATATTGTTTTTTCTGCTGATGGTGTACATGAGTATGCAGCCATCCCCGTATGCAGCAGCTAAGGAGTTATTGCTTATAAATGCAAGGGCAGTTAATTCGGGAGTTACCGGTTCTTTCTTATTGATGTTGACCCTGTAGGCAGGCAGCTGGCTTTTCAACCCGTTACGGATATCATAAATGCTTTCTTCTGCATACAGGTAAGTGCCGTCGGGTGATAAACAAACATCGCTGTTATCGGAATAAATACTGGTTTTTAAGGAGAAAAGAATTTTTCCCTGCTCATCCGTTACCAGTAAGGTATCATTGTAATCTGTTATATTCCTGCTTTCGCCATTTTGCAACCATATTTTTTTTGACTGATGTGTTTTTTTTGTTATTGTATGTTGCAGCATTGAGCCTGTTTTCATATCCCATACCGTGCTGCCATAACTTTCATTAATCAGCAACCGGTCCTTATCCAGGATCTCTGCGGATAAAATTCCGGAGAGCGCAGGATACATCCCGGTAAGGTAAACGATATTGGAACTGTCCAGCCTGTTCAGCCTTTTTTTCATTTCTGCTGAACCGGGATTTTTTTTCAGCCAGTCGCTGGAAATGATATAGCTCAGGGTAGGGTTGCCTGCTCTTTTTATGGTGGTCATCAGGTTGAGCATCTTGTTTTCTTCTTCTGTTTTACCTTTTTTGTAAATGATGTAAAAAAGCAATGCAGCAGAAAGCAATACAACGCTGCTGATAATGATCACCGCATTTCTCCGCCGCTGCCTGGCTTTGTTTTCGGCATCTTCCCCGCTTCTTATCATAATGGTATCCACCAGCATCGGCTCTACAAACCTGTCGTGACACAATTGGTAAATCCTGTCGTTGCCCGATGGGATAATACGCACCAAACCTTCCGCTACCAGGTCGCCGGCTATTTTTTTATCCATATCGTTTCTCACCAGCGATTCTTCCAGTACCGGGTTGCGCTTGCGGTTTACCACCAGCTTTTCAATAAAGTATTTCTTTACAGTCAGCAGGGCCATATCACCCAGTTTGTACCTGGTTTTTATGATATTCCATTTTTCATCATAAAATTCCCTAATAGCATTTTCCACCGGGGGCAGGTCTTTGCTGCTCACTTTTGTCATGCCTGTTTCTATTACCTTCTTCTCTATCCTGCGGCAAACAATCTGCAGTTCAATGGGGTCGTACATGCCTTTTTGCCTTTGTTTTACTTTCAGGCTTTCAATAATGGCATCCACGGCTTCCGGCTCAATGGTAAAAAGGGGAGATGCAAAATCCCCGGGTTTGGTGCAGGGTTCGCTGATGGCCTGCCGGGCATTTTTTTCGGGTAATGACTGCAGGAAAAAATCATTTTTGAGGATATCAGGAAAGTAATCACTCATCAGGCTCATGGTGCCCAGCCTGTCTTCTCTCAGTGCAAACAGCAATCTTACACTCAGTGGTTGTTCAATAAAAATAATGTCATTGTTATAGGCAGCCCTTTCCTCCTCCGTCATTGTCTCCAGCCGGATATGGCTGGTGTTGAGGTCGTATTCATCGCAGAGTTCATCGGGCATGGTACTGGCAAAAAGCCCTGCCAGTTTTTCTGTAAAACTTTTTACCTGGGCGGGGCTGAAACCCTGCAGTTCCTCAAACTGGTCGAACAGCAGCAGCAGGGTATAATTGTTTCTTTCAAACAGTTTGGCAGTGTACCAGAGATGATGCTGTTTAGGGCTGATAAAAGGCAGTTGTTCTGCTCTTAATGCAGCCTGGTTGTTGATTTGAGACAGCGTATATTTTACCAGTATGTCAATATCTGGCTGGTCTGCTACGGTTTCGGTTTCTGCAGCAGTGGCTGTTTTATTTCCCTTTTCCCTGCGGATGGCATCCAGGCCGATGGTGATGGGCAGGTATTGCGGTTTGCCCTGCCGCAGTCGTATTTCGTTCTGTTTTTCCAGCAGGGGAATCAGCCCGGCCCTTACCAGCGAACTTTTGCCTGCACCGGAATCGCCATGCAGTACAATGGTATTGTTGAGCATGGTGCGGCTGAACAGTTTGTGCGCATCATCATCCCGGCCGCAGAAAATATCCTTATCCTCTATTGTAAAAAAATTGATGCCCGGATACCGGTATTTTTTTTCCGTTTGCATTGTTAACTGCCTTTTAATTTACTGGAAATAAGCTCAATGAATTTTGTAAAAGTTTCCCTCTTGTCTGCAACTATTTTCAGCCCGCCTGTACCTGCATCCGTTTCAAAATCATCTTTGCCCACCCGCAGGCTTATCTCATCTTTCAAACTGTTGATGAATGGGGTAATAAACCGGTAAATCTGCACAGCATGGTCATAATTGTCATTGTCTAATTTCTTATCGATATTTTCCAGTATTTCCTGGCTTTTATTTCTCCAGTGATCCCGGTAAGTTATTTCATTCTCCAGGTCAGCATCTTCCCATATGATGGTAAATACCCTTTGCTCATCATTGCGGTACCTGGCAATCCGCATGGCTTCAATCATGCAATACCTTGACCTGAGGTATTTGTCGCTGATGACCCTTATCACTGTTTTACCCTTTCCGATACGGGTCATAAAAGAATCGATGCTGTCGCCGAAACTGAGGTCGTTGTGATCCCTGAAAAACAGCAGTCCGTCCAGTTCTGTCAGTCCTGATTGCTTTTCCAGCCAGTCCACAATCGTTTCTCTGTTAACGGTTGCAGCATCCATGTCTTTCCAGGCATAGGATACAAAGAGGCTGTAAGCACCGGGGCTGTTTATTTCCCGCAGTGCATCGGTACTGTTGTCGCATTCACTAATCAGCCTGCTGATGGCCTGCATGGGATTGTCGGTGCCAAAATCAATTTCAAAATGATTGCGCATCACCACGCTTACCGAACTGTTATCGCTGAAGCTGGAGGCGCTGATATTTGTTTTGCTTTTATTGTATTCTTTCAGTTTGAGTTTGTGGCAGAGTAACTGGTAGTACCAGGAATCGAATTTGAGACCCAGCAGGATAAACCCGCTTACCTGGTTGAGATAGTTTTCAATGCTTTCGGGCAATGAATTATCGGGTAGCAGGTATTGGATGGTTTCATATAATTTGCTGTGGTCGAGAATCAGCGTGGTATCGGGATCTATTGAGCCAAAAATATTGTAGATAACCGGCAATTCCTTGGTGGGGTAGGGCAGGTCCTTGAATTTGGTACTGGGATCCTTGATAAAATAACCCGGCTTAAAGGGAATGCCTGCATTTTCGTATACGTTGTTCAGCGCCAGGTCGGGGCATACATTGATGATGAGCGGAAAGCGGATGCGGGCAATCATTTCCAGCAGTGCCCTGTCACCTGAATTCCGGTAAAATTCCTTCACCAGCCGCCGGGTATTTTTCAATGCTGCCTGGTCGTTGAATGAAAAGAGATTTTCTTCTTCAAAATAATTGAATATGCCGGTATTTTTATCAGCAGCAAGTTTTCTGAAATATGACCGGTAACTGATGCCCTGCTTATCCACCGACAGCTCGGGCCCCAGCACCAATACGCACTGGCCCTCACTGGCTTTAAGGTATTCTGCCAATTCCTGGTAGGCTGCTGTTAGAGTATCTGACATTGTTTAATAGTTGACCGTTGGTTTTGTTTAGTAATATCCTGCTTTCCTGAGCAGGGTACCGGTAAGTACTGTTTTGCAGCAGCAGTGATACCGGCAACCTGGTTGATGGGTGCAAAGCCTGCTTTCAAATATAATGCAAAGAATTTATATGAGGGGATATTTCAGATGTCTGTATCTTTTCTGGTTTCAGCCGGTAATGATGCATCCGGGTATTTGCCTTAGCAGGATTGCTGCAATTTTTTTCTGCTGCATTACTGCCGCTTCATAAAATAGAAATTCATTGGCCGTGATACAGCAAAGCCAGTTCTTTCATACAGTTCCACGGCTCTTGTATTATCTTCCCTTACATGCAAAAAAGGCTTTTGTCCCTGGCTGAGTATAAGTTGCAACTGGTGCAGCAGCAATGTGCCTGCGTAGCCCCTGCCTGTATACTGCGGGTGGGTGCATACCGCACTGATTTCTGTAAAATTTTGTACATGCAGCCGCTGTCCTGTCATGGCCACCAGTGCTTCCTTATCGAAAATTCCGTAATAATGTCCAAAGCGGATTGTTCCCTTTCCAAAAGGACCGGGGCGGGTAAGTGCAGCCAGGTGAATCATCTGGTTAATATGCCGGTCGTCCAGCGGCATCACCCCGGGAAATTCAGTTCCGGTTTCTGTGGCTCCTTCGTACACAAATTGCAGGCCTTTTATTTCGTGCTGTATTTGCCACCCGGCTGGTGGGGCAATGCTGGCGGGGTTTGCATAGAGTATGTTACGCCCCGGGGGCAGCTGTTCGTGCAGATCAGCAAAGCCATTGGTACAGCCTTCTTCAAAGCCGGCAAAAGGGGAAACCTGTTCATCAAAAAATTTAACAGAGCCGGTACCAAAACTGAGTGGTGCATCACCTGTGCAAAGGGCATTGAAAACCGGGTTGTGCAATACATCATACATTTTGCAAAGTAAGTAAATACAATCATCGTTGACAATAAAAAAGCTGCCCGTGCAGGCAGCCTCTTTATATTTTTTCTATCTGCAACTACTGCAGCCTTTTTACCCTGAAGGTACCTGCACAGCTATGCACCGTTGGTCCCGTTGTTACATCGGTAAAAGGAATATTGAAGTTTCCTTCAAGGTACTGGCCAACCGGGCCAAAAGCAGTAAAGGTATTTGTGGCACCAGCCTGGGCAGTAGCCGCATAATAAGTATTGATAGTCAGGCTATCGTTAGTTACTGGGAAAGTGCCAACTGCGTTGCCTGCAATAGTGAGATTTAAATAAGCACTGTTTGCCTGGTCGTAGCCATATATAATGGTTTTTACTGCACCCGGGTTAACAAAAGCACTAAAGCTTGCACCAGCATTTACTGAGCTGATAGAGAAGTTAGTGCCATCAACAGTATAATTGATAAACTGGTTGATGGATGTACCGCAGGCGGTTAACTGGCCTGCATTGGCAATGCCGTTAATAATATTTACAGTAGAGGTACTTCCCTGCTGCTGGTTGGTATTGTCCGTTACAGTTACATCAACAGCCGCTGGTGATGAGCATGTTAAAATTACCTGGCTGAAACTGCCATTGGTGATGGTGCTGTGGTAAACACCATTTGCACCTGTATATATTACGGCAGTACCCGATACTACCGGTGTGCCACTGCAGTTAATGGCAGTGCCCTGCACTGTTACCTGCTGTACAGTTTGATTAATGGTAGCCACAATGTTTACATTTGTATTGGCGCTGTAAGGGCCGATAGTTTGTGTATAAGCCGGTGATCCGTAACACATATAATTGGCATAAACACTAAGCTGCAGCACTTCATTTGCAGGTACAAAAGCAGTGCCGTTGCCCAGGCTGTCAGTAAGTCCGCCGCAATGCGTCCATAAATTGTTCGATGTAGGTCTGAGGTCCACAAAAGTATTGCTCAGTGGTGCATTGTCCTGGTTGGTAACATGCAGTTGCAGGTAAATGCTGCTGTTGGGTATATCGCAGTTCCAGTAGGAAAAATGGCTGGCCTGCAGATCATAATAATTGCCATTTTTAGCCGCAGTGGCCTCTTTAATCCAGATGCCCCTGTCATCAAGGCTCCAGGTATCAATGGTGGCCGGTGCGCTGGCCTGTAATGAAGCCGGGATTAAGAGTTTTACCGCTGCAGATTTGCCTGTAGCCAGTTGCAGGGGTACCCCGGCATCCGATTCCAGTTCCACTGCCAGCATTCCTGCTGATGCGAGGGCATACATTTTACTGCCATCCTGCCCAACAAAACTGCCCGGTACCCTTGCAGAAATATCACCGCTTGTGGGGTCGATATAAGCACTGTACACCCTTACATTGCCGGTAAAAGGAGCGCCACTGCTCTTGTCAGCAATGCTGCTGGCTGTAAAATTGATTTCAGTGCCATTGCCCAGGGTTATTTTACCACCTGTGCCGCTGGCAAATGAGCCTGCCAGGGTCTTTGGTATCAGTTTGACAGCCACATAATTGCGGGTGGCATTGGCGCAAAAAGAACGGATGGCTTTAAAATAACCCGACTTGTTTACCTGTACCGTGGAAAAATATTTATCCAATGTTACAGAGGGACTGTTGAAAAAGCCCCTGCTATTGGTAAAATAGGTAGTGCCGGCAATGGTTACAGCAGCATTGGCCACGGGCGCATCATTTTCATCGGTAACAATACCTGATACAGCGCCCTGTACGGGTGTGGCCGCTGGTATGGGTGTGCCTGCTGCCGGAGGTACAATGCCCCCGGACTCGTTTGAAAGTTCTTTCTGGCAGGAGAGCAGCCCGGCAATAACCAGGGTACTGATGGCAGCTACGGATAAAAGGGTTCGTTTCATGTGCATTTTTTTAAATGTTTTGTTGTACGCCTGGCAGTAAGGCAGCCACGGTTATTCCTCCTGCATGACACCCTGTTTTTGTTTAGCGTTGCCTGTTGGCTTTTTTTTAACATTTCAGGCAGGGCATGTAAAAACAAATAGATGCTGTTTTATTTGTCCCTGGCCCGCATCAGCCAGGGCAATTCATACAGGCAGCAGCTGAAAAAGTGACGAAAACGGGGTTGTGTACCGGGGAATTGTAACAATTTCAAAACCTGTTTTAAAATTGATACAACTTTGTGTCAAAAAAAATGTATCAATTTATTTTGATACAAAAAAATTGTTACAAAAACGGGTTACAGGTAGCAGATGGGTGCATTTCAAATTTTCATTTATCGTTCTACTTGTGGTCGGTGAGGACACCGACCACGGCTATCTGACCTGGCTGGAGTCTCCACCAGCCAGCAAAAATTTGAAATGCACCCGTAGCAGATTAACCAGCAGTGATTAAATTTATTTCTCCGAAATATAAGTTCTCCATTTCTGGTGTTCGTTTTCCTTTATTCTTTCAAAATTTTCCACAAACAGGTTGAAGTTGTTTGCTGTATTGTAAGGTTGTGTGGAAGTTTCAAAAAGGTTGATTTCTTTTTTTATCAATTCGGCAGTGCTCCTGTACTCAGCCCACAGCTCCCTGAATTTCATCAGTTCTGATATGGCGGTGATAATTACCACCAGGCTGCTCACCATTCCCACCAGTAAGTTTTTGTGCTGAATTTCCTGCCCGGCAATAAATGCAGTAAAGGCAGATAATACAATGACCATTATTCTTGAACCCGTATGCAGGTAACGGTATTGTGCAGCCCTTTTTGAGTACCAGTTCCTGTCGGGTATAACCACATCTTTAAAATATTCTTCTTTTGTCATGATAGCAGCTGTTTGAAGTGAATACCGGGCCGGAATGAATGTATGACCGGCAGCGGGCAAATATAGTTAATATGACAATAGCTGTATTGCTGGGGCGCATTTCAAATTGTCGCCGGTGGGTGAGGACACCACAACTGTTCGGAAGATTTATATTTACAATGTACATTCTTGTTACTAATGGCTGACCAGTTAATTCGGAAGGCTCTACTGGCCGTTTTCTGTGCTTTTCCTTGATGAAAAGCACCAAAAATCAAGGGCTGCGGAAAAAAAAGCTAAAAATTTCCCAGTCTGGCTAAAATGAAATCAGCTCCAGCAGTGTACCAAAATCAAACAATGGTGCAACTTACCAGCTAAGAATATAGCCTGGCAGTAGTAACATTAATTTCATTTTTGCACCAGCCCTGGAAATTTTCTTAACGCAATTTTTTCCGAGGCCCATCCATCGAAAGCGTTTTCTGAATAGGAATGTATGGGTATTTAAAATATTAGCAACTATTTCTATCGCTTGCCAGTTTCCTGCATGATAAAATCTTCCGAACACTTATGGTGAGGACTTGCCTTTGCCGGCAGGCAGGCATCAGGGCTGTTTGCCGTGGCGGTGTCCCCACTGCCCACAACAATAAAGCGACAATTATATATACATCGCTATCTGCTTGATATTCAGCGAAAGAAAAATGAATCGCCGCTGGTCAAAACCTACCTTTTCCGGCAGGCAGGCGCAGGCGGCGGCGAAAAAGATTGATGAGTTTCAAATTCGAACATTCGTAATTCATCATTCATACTTCGTATTTTGGTTATTGCAGCAGTTTTGCGGCCGCCCCGCTCCGGGAATTTGAAATGCACCCTACTATATCAGCTTATCCGGCGTAACCGGCAATTGTCTTATTCTTTTTCCCGTTGCATTGTACACGGCATTGGTAATGGCAGGTGCCACACCCACCAGGGCTATTTCGCCGATACCCTTGGCCCCGGTAGGGCTGATGATATTATCCGCTTTGTTTACAAACAGTACATCAATGGGTGGGGCATCGGCATTTACCGGCACATGGTAATCAGCAAAATTTGCGTTGATATAGCGGCCATAGCGGTTGTCGATAACTGCTTCCTCGGTCAATGCCATGCCAATACCACCCACCGCACCGCCCACCATCTGGCTACGGGCTGTGTTCTCTGCAATGATTTTACCGGCATCGGCAACAGACACTATTTGCTTTAGTTTGATAACGCCTGTAACCGGGTGCACCTGCAGCTTTACAAAATGCACCGAAAAAGAATTTTTAGCGTATTTCTGCGACTCTGCACTGGCCTTATCAGAGTCTTTTATTACTTCAATCCGGGACTTATTGGCCTGTATCATTAATGCTGTATATGAAATAGTTGCGGCAGCATTTTCAGGATCAGTAATGATACCCTTCTCATATTTTAATGTTTCGGGTTTTACTGCTGCAAATGCAGGCACAGTTGCTACGGCCAGTTCTTTCAGGTTTTGTTTTAATGCGGTGCACACAGCAGTGATGGCAGTGCCAATTGCAGCCGTGGTGCCAGAGCCGCCCTGTGTTGGCCCGTTGGGAAAATCGGTATCGCCCAGTTCAAAACTTACTTTATCCTGCGGCAGGCCCATTAATCCTGCTCCAATATTTACCATTGCGGTAGATGTGCCCGGGCCCATATCACTTACTGCGCTTTGCAAAATCAAACTGCCATCACTTTTTAAAATGCCTTTGGCTGTAGCCTGGCCCAATCCGGCACCAAATACACCCACAGCCATACCATAACCCACCAGCATCCCTTCTTCGGTTTTACTGCCGGGTACGGAGGGCCTGTTGCTCCAGCCGATTTTTTCCCTGCCCAGTGCATAGCATTCCTTCAGAAACTTGGTGCTCCAGGGAAGTTTACTTACAGGATGAATATCGGCATGATTAATCAGCCGCAGTTCTATGGGGTCGATGTTTAATTTGTAAGACAGTTCATCCAATGCCGATTCCAGTGCAAAACAACCGGTAGCAGGCCCGGGGCCACGCATCCAGGTGGGCGTGCTCACATCCAGCGGCAATATCCTGTAGTTGGTATTTACATTGGGACAATCGTATAAAAATTGCGACACATTCACAATGCCTTCGCCAAAATCTTCGTACCTGGATGAGTTGCTTACTGCATAGTGTGTAATGCCGGTAAACTTACCCTGCTTATCGGCGCTGATGCCTATTTTTTGCCAGGCATGCGGACGATAACCCACTGTAGTAAACATTTGTTCACGGGTGAGCACCAGCTTTACCGGCCGCTTGAGCTTTTTTGCGGCAATACAGGCAGCAGGTACATGCGGCCAGCTGCGCAGCGCACTGCCAAATGCACCGCCTACATATTCCGTTACCACCCGTACATTTTTTTCATCAAGGCCAAAATTTTGGGCCAGGTTCCGCTGCACACCTTTGGGGCCCTGCGACTTATCATACACGGTTAATTTATCATCACCATCCCAGGCCGCAATGGTTGCATGCAGTTCCATGGGGTTGTGCGTTTCTATGGGGATGGTGTATTCTTCCTCCACCATTATTTCTCCTTTTTTGTATGCATCTGCCTCTCCACGTTTATATTCCCCCGGTTTTTTCAGTTTGGTTTCATCGGTTTTTGATTTGTCAAAGTTCGTATCAAACGCTTCCATGATGTATTCAGGTTTTACCAGTGATGCGGCATACACTGCTCTTTCAAGCGTATCGGCAATCACCATAGCAACCGGCTGTCCGTTGCTGTACACAACGTTATTGCTGAATACTTTCAATCCTCCCCATTCATACCCTTTTTTGGCAGGGTCTTTTGCATAAGGTTTGTAACCGGCTACATCCGGGCAATTAAGGTAATAGATGATGTCCAGTACACCCGGTGCTTTTTTTGCTTCGGCCAGTACCATGTTTTTGATAGAGCCCCTGGGAATGGTGCTGCATACAAAAACCGCATAGACCATATTGGCCAGTTGATGCTCTGCAGCAAATCTTGCTTTGCCGGTAACTTTATCGATACCATCCACCCGGTCGTCGGCAAAGTATGTTTCGGTGATTTGAAGCTCTTTATCCATTGGAACTGATTGATATTTTTTTGTTTCTGATTATTTGGTGCCGAAAAAGTCCCTCTTTCAGGAATGGGCATTTTCCAATGCTTGCCTGATGGCAGCTTTGCCCATTTTTATTTTGAAATCATTCTGCCCGAATGTAACGGCACCTTCCATAGCTATATCAGCCGCAGCAGCACAGGTTTCTTTGGTGAGTTTTTTGCCCGCCAAAAATTGTTCTGCTTTAAACAGCCGCCAGGGTTTGTGGGCAACTCCACCCATCGCCAGCCTGGCATTTTTGACCATGCTACCATCCGTTATTTCTAAAGCTACGGCCACCGACACCAGTGCAAAAGCGTAGGAGGCCCGGTCTCTTATTTTAAGGTAATGGGCTTTATTAAAGGTATTGGTGGGTATATGCACACCGGTAATGAGTTCGCCTTTTTGCCCACCGGGTCCTGTGGACAGATTGTTATCCAGCTCGGGGGTAGTGCCTGGCAGGCGGTGAAAATCGGTAAACAAAATGCTTCTGTTGCCTTTGGGGCCGGTGATATGTACCACTGCATCCAGTGCTGCCAATGCCACGCACATATCGCTCGGGTGAACAGCAATACATTTTTCGCTGGTGCCAAACACAGCATGCATACGGTTTTGCCCTTCCATTGCACCGCAACCACTGCCGGGCTGCCGTTTGTTGCAGGGCATGGTACTGTCATAAAAGTAAGGGCAGCGGGTGCGCTGCATCATATTGCCGCCCACTGTTGCCATATTTCTTAATTGTGCCGATGCACCTGCATTAAGCGCATGGGCCAGCAGGGGATATCCTGACTTTATGAGCGGATGCTCCGCCACATCGCTGTTTACTGCCAATGCGCCAATCAATACACCTTTTGCATCTGCAGTAATTTGCTTTAATGGCAACCCGTTGATGTCGATCAGTCTTTCAGGCGCAGTTACGCCTTTTTTCATCAGGTCAACCAGGTTGGTGCCGCCTGCAATAAATTCGGCTGCTGCTGTTTTTGCTTTGGCATCCACGGCGGCCCTGGTGGTGGAGGCTCTTATATAGTCAAAGTTGATCATAATGGCTGTCCTCCTTTTTTTACCTCCATAATGGCATCTACAATATTGGGGTAGGCACCGCAGCGGCAGATATTGCCGCTCATGTACTCCCTTATCTCTTCAGCAGAACCGGCATGTCCTTCTTTTACACAGGCTACGGCCGACATGATCTGCCCCGGGGTGCAATAGCCGCACTGGAAACCATCATGCCGGATAAATGCTTCCTGCATGGGATGCAGCCGGTCGCCATTGGCAAGCCCCTCAATGGTGGTAATCTTTTTGCCTTCATTCATCACCGCCAGCGACAGGCAGGAATTGATGCGCCTGCCATCCACATGTACTGTGCAGGCACCGCACTGTCCGTGGTCGCAGCCCTTTTTGGTGCCGGTTAGGTGCAGTTGTTCCCTCAGCAGGTCGAGCAGGGTTACCCTCGGCTCCACGGATAAGGTATGTGCAATACCATTCACTTCCAGGCTGAGTGGCATCTGCTCAAAAAGGCTTGCGATCTCCTCATCTTTTTCCGCAGCTTTTACCAGTACCTGCGGGGCAAGGGTAAGTGCAGCAATCGCTGTTGATTGTTTAAAAAATTCCCTTCGGGAACTGTTGTTTTTTTCTGTATGCATAACGGTGACATGAAACTTAAATGTAGGCAATTAAGAGGTTATAAAAAAAGATTGTTTTACTTCCGGTGCTTACATGGCCGTGGCTACTTTATACAAGCTGCAAACAAGACAGGCTCCTGTCCTTAGCGGCGGGTTTTGTGTACTTATCAATGCCCTTCATTCTGTGAACTTTAAAAACAAATGATATTCGTTCAAATAAACAGTGGTGCTGTTTTTTTCATAAACAGCATTTTTGCCTTGTGTTACCAGTTTGTTGAATTGTTGAAGCGAACCGACCCTTATATGAAAGCCGCAAATACCTTCAGTGTTTTTAGAGATGAGTAACTGATCTGCTTTTCCAGACTTTGTACCGTCTAATACATACAGGTTATTCTGGCCTGTTTTAAAAAGTTTATAAGGAATTCCTGCATATTCCCCGCTTCCTGTTTCTTTAAAGCCAAGCAATTTGTATTTCTCTGTGGCTGCATCCATGTTTTTAGTAAGGATGTAAACAGCTTGGAGCGAATTTGCAGAATTGGGGTGTATGGTATTGGCGGGGCGCTCTTTTCGCTTTTTATCAGCATATTCAATGAAAAACAAATTTACTTTTTCAGGTTCAATGGTTTGCCAAACCCTGTTGCTGTCAACGGTGAACTGCATATTTTTTTCCTGAAGTATTTTCTTTACCCGATCGCTATTGGTGATGGAAATGGCCAGGGATGTTCCGCCCTGCCTGGTTTTCAGGAAATCTGTATAGTATTTGCCAATGGTATATACACTGTCAGTAGGGCTGATTAATTCCAGGTAGGTGCCATCCTCAAATTTTACAAAGCAATTCCTGATACCTTCGTGATTTTTGCCATCCTTTAAAGTGAAGTGTAATCCGGTTGTTAAAATATTCTTTACTTTTTCCAGGTCGTTTACAGCAACCGGTACATGGTCAATGGCTTTAAAAAGTGAATCGTTTTCTTTCCCTTGCTCCCCGGGGAAATTGATCAATCCTAAGTCGCTTAATATTCTCTTTGTTATTGTTTTTCTGCAAGTTCCAAAATCATCTCTGTTTTTCTTCCTGTTTTGGAGCAGGCGGGTGGCAAAAAAGAGGGTGTTATTGCCGGTTTCTATATAACCAACCCACCAGCCTGTATTAACACCCCTGTCTCTGGTCCAGCCAGTTTTTGCATGGATGGTGTAGTTATCTGTCTGTTCAGTAATCATTACCCTTTTTACAATTGCAATATTGCGTTTTGAAAAAGGTAATTGCTCTTCATACAGGTTTTTAATAAATGCTGCCTGGTTGAGCGGTGAAATTGCAAAATCGCCAAAATTCCAGAAGTCATCATTGCGTTCAGAAAGGTTGAGGTTGCCATAATTACAGGCTGCTAAATATTTTTTATATTCCTGCCTGCCAATCTTTTTTGCCAGCTCAATAAAAACCCAGCCTGCCGAAACTTCAAATGCTTCCTTAACAGACATGTCGTGGTAAATTTCAGGTCTGTAACCATATTTTATTGTATCCGTTTTACCCACCCATTTTACTATTTCGTTTTCATCTTTTATCGTGTTGGTTTCCAGGGCAATGAGCAAATTGATAATTTTAAAAGTTGAAGCAGGCAGGCTTTCTGTCATTACAGCCTGCGTGTCTGATACAATCCAATGCTGGTTGTTGTTATCAAAAATGGCTACTGAGCCATTGACACCACAGTCGTCAAAGTATTTTTTACATTCATTGTGAATAGTGAATTTGCTGTTTACTGCCGGGTTAAAATGAATGTTACTTTTCTTTTGCGGTGAACAAGAGATGGAAAATATGATAGCCAGGCAAAATAGAATTAAACGGTTCATTTTTTGGTTAAGAATGAGCATATTTTGATGAAATTAAAAATTATTGCTGAGATTTGGCCGGTGTATATTTCAAATTTTCGCTGGCTGGTTGAGGCATCATAACCTTGAACCAAGGCAAGAAGGTACATTATGGGTAATAATTTGAAAGGTTTGCCAGTCCAAATTCTCTCACCCCTCAGGCTTGGGCTCCCCCTTTTACGCTTTTGCTGTAAAATGCCAGACCAGCATGGATCTGCCTGTTTACCCAACAATCAACCGGAGTCAACATAGCAGTATAAACTCGTATATGTTCCTTGCAGGCATAAGGATTTCTCCACAATTGCCCCAATGCTGTGGATAACTAAATTATTTGGGATTTTAGTACAAGTCCTTTTCTTTGCAATCCGGTAAATTTGGGGTTCGGGTGGTTAAAGGCGGTGGGGGATTGGCTGAACAAAGAACTGATGTACAAGTGTGCGACGCCCATGAAGCTGATGAATGAACCAAAGCCCGGAACAAAAAAGAACAGCCTGCCCGGCAGGTTGATATTGAATAAAGCATATGGCAGACAATAAGAATTTATTCGACTACACGGAGGACAATATCAAGAGCCTCGACTGGCGGGAACATATACGCCTGCGCCCCGGTATGTACATAGGCAAGCTGGGCGATGGCAGCAGCCCCGATGATGGCATTTATGTGCTGATGAAGGAAGTGATTGACAACTGTATTGATGAGCATACCATGGGGCATGGCAAGCATGTGGATGTAAGCATCAGCGGTAAAACGGTTGCCATCAGGGATTATGGCCGTGGCATACCCCTGGGCAAAGTGGTGGAAGTGGTGAGTAAAATGAACACCGGTGCCAAATACGACAGCAAGGCTTTTCAAAAAAGTGTGGGGCTGAATGGCGTGGGTACCAAGGCGGTAAACGCCCTCAGTAATTATTTTAAAGTTACGGCCTACCGGGAAGGAAAAGAAAAAACAGCTGAATTTGAAAAGGGCATATTGGTAAAGGAACACAAAGAAGCTGCCACCAAAGAGGAGAACGGCACTTTTGTAACGTTTATACCCGATGATACGGTGTTTAAAAACTTTCATTATGTACAGGAATACCTCGACAACCAGTTCTGGAATTACTGTTACCTGAATGCCGGCCTGGTAATTAACTGCAACGGCAAGCGCTATGTGAGTAAAAACGGGCTGATGGATTTATTGCAGCGCAAGACCAATGCCGATGAAATCAGGTACCCCATCATTCACCTGAAGGGGGAGGATATTGAAGTGGCGCTTACGCATGAAAACCAGTACGGTGAGGAGTATTACAGCTTTGTAAACGGACAGTACACCACACAGGGCGGTACGCACCTGGCAGCCTTCAGGGAAGGGTTTGTGAAAACGGTACGGGACTTTTATAAAAAGGATTATGATGCGGCGGATATACGTGGCAGCATTTGTGCGGCCATCAGTGTAAGGGTGCAGGAGCCGGTGTTTGAGAGCCAGACAAAAACAAAACTGGGTTCGCTTACCGTATACGACAACGGCCCCAGTATGAAGAATTTTGTGGGTGAGTTCCTCAGCCGGGAGCTGGATAATTACCTGCATCGGAATGCTGCTGCTGCCGAAGCACTCAAAAAAAGGATTGAACAGAACGAAAGGGAGCGCAAAGAGCTGGCGGGCATCAAAAAATTAGCCAACGAGCGGGCCAAAAAAGCCAACCTGCACAATAAAAAGCTGCGTGACTGCAAATACCACCTTAACGATGAACCCACCGGTAAGGAAAAAGATGCCATTATAGAAAAGGCAAAGGAGAGTACCATTTTTATTACTGAGGGCGACAGCGCCAGTGGCTCCATTACCAAAAGCCGCCAGGTGGAAACACAGGCAGTATTCAGCCTGCGGGGTAAACCACTGAACAGTTTTGGCCTTACCAAGAAGATTGTATACGAAAATGAGGAGTTTAACCTGCTGCAGCATGCGCTCAACATTGAAGAGGGTTATGAAGGGCTGCGCTACAACAACATCATTATTGCCACGGATGCGGATGTGGATGGGATGCATATACGCCTGCTGCTGATGACTTTCTTTTTACAATTTTTCCCCGACATTGTTAAGAACGGGCATGTGTACATACTGGAAACCCCGCTGTTCAGGGTGCGCAATAAGCAGGAAACTATTTACTGCTATGATGAAACGGAAAAGCAAGCGGCTGTTAAAAAGCTTGGCAGTAAACCGGAGATTACCCGTTTTAAGGGCCTGGGAGAGATCAGTCCCGGTGAGTTTGCACGGTTTATTGGTCCCGATATGCGGGTGCAGCCCGTGATGCTGCTGCCCGAAACGCATATACAGGAAGTGCTGGAATATTTTATGGGTAAAAACACGCCGCAGCGGCAGGATTTTATTATTGATAATTTGAGGGTGGAGATTGATATGGTGGATGATGTGCTGATGGGGTAATGGGCAAATGAGACAATGGGCAAATATGCAAATGTGCTGATGGGATAATGGGCAAATGGGATGATACCGCTAAGGCGGCACAAGTTGTGATAATTTGCTAATGTGCTGATGGGATAATGGGCAAATGAGACAATGGGCAAATATGCAAATGTGCTAATGTGTTGAAGAGATAATTTGACAATTTTGAGATTCACATTCGTAATTCAACTTCATCATTCGTAATTTGATGATAGTAGAAAAGTTGGCAAATATGGGGTCGAACATTCGTCATTCAACATTGGTAATTCGGTAATCAGAAGAAAGTTTGAAAAGAAAAGAGGCCCCGCATTTTTAATTTTTAATTCTTAATTTTTAATTGATACAATGATTCACATAGTATTTAACGAGGCAGATGTGGCTGTGCTGCAGCAGGCAATGGCACTGGATGAAAGTCTGCATGGAGAAGTAGTACAGATAAAGGATGATTATGCGGTTGGCCCGCTGGGTGATATATACCTGGGTGAGGGAATTGAAAACCGGAAGAACTGGTGGCGCACGGTGCTGGCTGGTGGTGATTATGATGGCCATGCAGATAAGGATAATGTGGATGATTATAAAACTGCCGCAGAGCTGGTAGGCACCATGCGCAGGAATGAAGAGGAGATCATCTGGATATGGGCAGCACAAAACAAGCATGATGTATGCGGCTATTACTGGCTGCTCAAATATATGAAGGAGTTCCAGGGCCGGGTATTTATCCTTTACCTGAACAACCTGCCCTTTATCAATGAAAAGGGAAATATTTTTTATCCCACCTGGCTGCATACCATACCCGCCAAAGAGTTTTCCAAAGCCAAAAAATTAGCCAGGCCCATTACGCTGAGCGAATTTGAAGTGGATCCCGATGAATGGACAAGGCTTTGCAACGAAAATAAGGGCGTAAGGATACTGGAAGGCGGAAAAAAACTGGTGCAGTACGAGTATGATTTTTATGATGCGGAACTGCGCAAATTCATTATGCCCGAATGGCAGAAGGGTAGTAAAGTGATTCATAATTTTTTGAACAAGGCAAGCCAAACCACAGGAGATATGTACCTGCTGTGGCGGTTGAAAACAATGATAACAGGAGATATGCTTGATGTGCAGGGAGAACTGAAAAATATGAAGGATTTTGAGGTGAAAGCAAAGGCCAAACAAAATGAAGCAGCGGTAGCTCCGTAGGAGCGCAATGTTAATAGCTCCGTAGGAGCGCAATGTTAATAGCCCCGCAGGGGCGCAATGTTAATAGCCCCGCAGGGGCGCAATGTTAATAGCCCCGCAGGGGCGCAATGTATTAAAACCCCGTAGGGGTGACATGTTCAACACAAAAAAGCAGCAAATGCCGAATACCTACACGCAATTGTACATACAGTTGGTTTTTGCCGTTAAAGGACGGCAATGCCTTGTAAAAGAAGCATTCAGGGAAGAAGTGCAGCAATATATAAGTGGTATTATTGCTGCTAAAAAACAGAAGTTGTATGCAATCTATTGTATGCCGGATCATATTCATATATTGGTGAGCATGCATCCCAATATTGCTATTTCAGATTTGGTACGTGATATAAAAGCAAGTTCATCATCTTTTATAAAAGAAAAATTTGTAAGAGATTTCAGGTGGCAGGAGGGGTTTGGCGCATTTTCTTATGGTAAGCGGGGGATTGAAAAAGTAGTAGCTTATATCCTGGAACAGCCTGAAAGGCACAGGCAAAAGACTTTCAGGAAGGAATACATTGAATTTCTGACATTATTTGGGGTGGAATATGATGATAAATATTTGTTTGAATTTTATGAATAACATGTCGCCCCGCTGGGGCTACGGACATGTCGCCCCGCTGGGGCTGGTGGAGGAAAATTTGAAAAGGAGATTATTATATTAAGCGATGGCAAAGAACAATTTTGATGCAAACGCATCCGAAAATCAGCATGGTGTGCAGGGGCAGTATAAAAACTGGTTCCTGGATTATGCTTCTTACGTGATACTGGAGCGGGCCGTACCTGCCGTGGAGGATGGATTGAAGCCGGTACAACGCCGTATCCTTCATGCTATGAAGGAAATGGACGACGGGCGTTTCAATAAAGTGGCCAATATCATCGGGCAGAGCATGCAGTATCACCCGCATGGTGATGCCAGTATTGGTGATGCACTGGTGAACCTGGGGCAAAAGGACCTTTTAATTGAAACCCAGGGTAACTGGGGTGATGTGCGTACCGGCGATGATGCGGCGGCACCAAGATATATTGAGGCCCGCCTGAGCAAATTTGCACTGGAAGTGGCTTTTAACCACAAAACCACCGACTGGGCACTGAGTTACGACGGCAGGAAAAACGAACCCGTTACACTGCCTATGAAGTTTCCGCTGCTGCTGGCACAGGGTGCAGAAGGTATTGCGGTTGGCCTTGCTACAAAAATACTGCCCCATAATTTTTGTGAGCTGATAGATGCTTCCATAAAGTACCTGCGGGGCAGGAAATTTGAATTACTGCCTGATTTTTTAACCGGCGGCAGCATGGATGCCACCCATTACAATGAAGGCAGGCGTGGTGGAAAAGTAAGGGTGCGTGCCTTTATTGAAGAACAGGATAAAAAATCGGTGGTGATAAGAAGTGTACCCTTTGGGGTAACCACCACACAGCTGATGGAGAGCATCGTAAAAGCTACCGAGCAGGGAAAGATTAAGATAAAAAAAGTAACCGACCATACGGCTAAGGAAGTAGAAATAATTGTGGAACTGGCACCCGGTATTTCCCCGGATATTACCATTGATGCCCTGTATGCCTTTACCGATTGTGAGGTAAGTATATCGCCCAATGCCTGTGTGATAGCCGGAGATAAGCCCAGGTTTTTAAGTGTGATTGACCTGCTGAAATCATCGGCTGATAATACGAAGGAACTGCTGCGGAGGGAACTGGAAATAAAGCTGGGGGAATTGCAGGAGAAATGGCATTATACTTCTCTTGAAAAAATATTCTTTGAAGAAAAGATATACAAGGAGCTGGAGAAGAAACACGAGACCTGGGATAAAGTGCTCTCTGCCATTGACAAAGCCTTTGAGCCATTTAAAAAACAATTGCGCCGCGACATCAGCCGGGAGGACATCATCAAGCTTACAGAGAAACCCGTGCGCCGCATCTACAGGCTGGATATTGATGAACTGAACGAGCAGATAAAAGCCATTGAAGCAGATATCAAACAGGTGAAATACGACCTGGAAAACCTGACTGATTTTGCCGTGGCATATTATGAAAACCTGCTGAAGAAATATGGAAAGGGCAGGGAGCGCAGAACGGAGGTGAAGCAATTTGATACGATACAGGCAAAAGCCGTGGCCATTGCCAATACAAAGCTGTATGTAAATTATGCTGACGGCTTTATTGGCACCGGGCTTAAAAAAGATGAACTGGTTACCGAGTGTTCCGACCTGGACGATATCATCGCCTTTACCAAAGCCGGTAAGATGAAAGTGGTGAAAGTGGCCGATAAGATTTTTATCGGGAAGGACATTATTCATGTGGCGGTATTTGATAAGGCAAACGACCGTATTACCTATAACATGATATATGCTGATGGTAAAACGGGTACCAGCTATGCCAAGCGATTTAATGTAACCGGTATCACCAGGGATAAGGAGTACGACCTTACCAAAGGTGAAGACAAAAGCCGGGTGCATTATTTTTCTGTTAACGCCAATGGTGAGGCCGAAGTGGTGAAAATTGTACTCAGCCCCAATTGTACGGCACGCATTAAGGAGCTGGATTTTTACTTTGAGGAAATGGACATCAAAGGCCGTGGCAGCATTGGCAACCAGGTTACCAAATATCCCATCAAATCAGTCAAATTCAAGGAAGCTGGCCGCTCCACATTAAGTGCAAAAAAAATGTGGTTTGATGATAAGTTTGGCAGGCTGAGTAATGAGGAGAAGGGCATTTACCTGGGCAAGTTTGAAGCCGAGGACAGAATACTTGTGGTGTATACTGATGGCAATTATGAAATTACCGACCAGGAACTTACCCAGCGCTTTGATGCTGAAAAAATAGTACTGATAGAAAAATTTGATGCGGAAAAAATCATTACTGCGGTATACCTTGACAATGAGAAACTGCAGTATAATATCAAAAGATTCAAGATAGAAACCACCACGCTGCACAGCAAGTTTATGTTTATACGGGAAGGATCAGGCAACCGGGTAGAGGCTGTTTCTACCGAAGCTGAACCCATACTGGCTGTACAAAGTGGCCGTGGTACACAAATACGGAAAGCCAAGTTTAAGGTAGTGAAAATGGTGGAGATAATGGGCTGGAAAGCTGTGGGCGCCAAACTGATGGAATACAGCAAATCGGTGGAAATGGAATGGGAAAAGCCGGTTGCGGCTGCTAATGACCAGCCGGAATTGTTTTAATACCTTTTGCATTGCGAAATATAAGTAACAACTGGCATCAGGACAAGAGTCCTGCGCCAGTATGCGCCGTTTGCGCCTGCTAATGACCAGCCGGAGTTGTTTTAATACCTTTACCTGATGCATTGCGAAATATAAGTAACAACTGGCATCAGGACAAGAGTCCTGCGCCAGTATGCGCCGGTTGCGGCTGCTAATGACCAGCCGGAATTGTGTTAATACAGGCATGGTGCCTTAAAAAATTCAATTGTATGGTAACTTTCAAAACTGACAGGCCGGATAATACAATGTACATCTTTAAAAAGCTTGCTGTGAGTTTGCTTTTTTTAGTGCTTGTGTCAGCCTGTTTGTTTTTCCTGTTTGTATTCCCGGCAATATATGTTGTGGTCTTTATTTTATTGCTTCAGGGGCTTATTGATACAGCAGCAACCGAAAGGCTTCGTGAAATAAGTTTTGACACAAAAAACCGGCAGGTGATTTTTTTACACAAAACATTTTGGGGTTCGCCTGCCCAAAAGCGATTGCCATTTGACAGGGCAGTGCTATTAGTTAAAAATGCAAAACCAAGCCGGTCAGGCAGCCGCAAATACCTGACACTTTGTTTCTTCAACTCAAAAACACTTTTTTTTGAAATCAGCAATGATAAAGATGGCTTTTCGGCAGATACACTCAGGAAGATTTTCCGGGTAGCAGAATTGATACCCCTGCAGATGCAATAAAGGCCCTAAAATGGATAGTTGATGCCAATGGTGAAATTGAAATTTTCATAGCGCCATTGTTTGTTGATATCGTTGCCACTGAGCAGGTTTTTGTAATTAATGGATGGTAAGCGCCAGCCATTGTCTGCATCAATATCCGGGCGCTTTATCCTTAATGCCAGGTCGAACCGTATCAAAAAATAACTGAAATCTATCCTGAAGCCGGTGCCTGCCGATACAGCCAGCTGGTTGTACAGGTATTTGGGATTAAACTGCGTACTGTCTCTGCCACCACCCGGCAGCGAATTTTTAAAGTTCCATACATTACCGGCATCCACAAACAAAGCTCCCTTGAGCAGTATGGAATTGGGTATGATACTGGCAATATCATACCTGTATTCGAAATTGCCCTCCAGCTGTATATCGCCGGTGCGGTCGTTTAAAGTGGTATTGCTCGTGTTACTGTACTGTGCCAGGGGCTGTGCACCACGGCCAAGGCCACGAATGGGCCAGCCCCTCATACTGTTGGATCCGCCTCCAAAGTATTGTTTAAAGAAGGGCAGCGATGTCTCATCATTTGTTAACGGAATGCCCACACCTCCAAACAGTCTTGTAACAATTGCAGACTTGGGATAACTTTTTGTGTACGTATATTCTGCATCAAATTTTACAAAGCGCCGCAGGTATTTTATATAGCCGGGAAAAATGCCTGATATTTCCACATTACCTTTAAAATTACGCTGCCTGCCCTTGTGTTTTGGATTGAAGTAGGAAGAGGAGTAGTTGAAACTGGAGCCTGCTACCAGGGCTGTAGTAAAGGAGGAACGCAAAAAAGGATTGTCGATAATGGTTTGCCTGAAACTGTCTGATTCATTGTACAGCCTGGTAAATTCGATATTAAGCGGCTTTAAAGTAAATTTCCTGTTCACCCGGTTGGTCCATTCGTAACCGGCACTGATATTTACCGACTGCAGGTTGAAAAGGTTGATGCGGTTAATATAAGAGAGATTGGTATTGATGACCGTTTGCTGAGTCAACAGCCTTTTGCTGTTCAGTTTCTTAAACGGTGTTATCAGCCTGGGTATGGCAATACCATTGTTGTAACTGAATTCATTGGAATTGATGAGGCCGTTTTGCCTTGCACTCCCCACGTTCAGTTCCACACCTGCACGCAGCGCATTGCTCATGCGGATGGCCTCCCTGCCTACATTGCGGTTAACGAGCGACACGTTGCCCGAAAAGCCCAGGACATTGCCCACGGTGGCATTGGCAAGGCTGGTATTATTGCTGTTGATGGAATAGCTGCTTTCCACATTGGCATCAAACCCGAATTTCCTCGCAGGTACCAGTTCCACCACCAGGTCTATCAACCCGGTGCTGTCCTTTACTTCCTCTATCTGGATGTTTACACTCTGCCATACGCCGATTTTGGCAAAACTGTTGATGGTGCGGTAATAATCAAGCTGGTTATAGGCATCTCCTTTTTTGATAAACATATTGCGCAGTAAAAAAGGCTGCTTAAAAAGATTTTTGTGATACTTGATGATATAATTGCCGCCTCCTGCAAGCTCGGTTGTTAATGCCGGGTTGCGCAGCGAGTCATTTTCACCAAAATCGGGCATAATATAGATATTCCGTACAAAATATTTCACCAGCCTGTTTAGCCGGTTGGGGTCTTTGGGTACTATCAGGTCTACTGATAATTTTATGGTGGGGCTGTCACGCTTTGCACCTGCGGCAGCAAGGTTGGCCAGGTTTTCAAAAGGGTCGTCGCCAATATTGGTAAGGGCTTCAATAGTAGTATCGCCCCTTACCCTCAGTTCATCGCCGGTAAATTTGTAATAGCCATTGTTTCTGTACAGCTGCACCAGCCTGCCTATTTCACCATATACTGCATTTTTAGAAACGGGCGCATTTTTTACCAGGAAGGATTCCTTTTGGGTTTTCAGCGCCAGCGTCTGCAGCTCCTCTCTTTGAGTAAGGCGGTACCGGTTGGTATCAATCAGCGTTACTTTGCCCGGCGTTACGGTGTAGGTAACGGTAACACGTTTTTGCTCCCCTGATTTAACTGTATCCGCTTTGTAAGCAGCAGCTGCATTAAAGTAACCCAGAAACTGCATGGAATAACGCATATAACTGGCTGACTGGGCAGCAGAAATACTGTCGTAAACGGGCGGCTTGTCAATAAAATGCAGAAAAAATAATGCATCTTTGGTTTGTATACGGCTGCTATCGTCCAACTGGGCATTCAGGCGTTGTTTGAGGGAGCTTTTTTCAGCCGAAGTAAAGTTTCCGCCTTTGATCTCAATATTATTTTTAAACAGAAAAGGTTTGTCTTTCTGATATTTGCGTGGTATGGTGCAGGAAGAAGCCACCAGTATCATTACAATAACAGCAAACCAGGGCTGGCGGGACATTTGTATAAAACGGGTGACTGCAGGCATATAAATCAAGTTCCATGTTTACCAAAACACATGCCAAATATATCCAAAGTTTACACCATAAAAAATTCAGAGATGAATACCGGGTGTTTTTTGCTGAAGGACCCAAGCTGGTACCCGAGTTGATTGATGGCAGGTTTTCGCCCTGCACACTGCTGCTGGCTACGGCTGAATGGCTTGCTGAGCATGACTCCTGGCTTAAAAAACAGGTGATTGATGAAGTGGTGGAACTGAAGGATTTTGAGCTGGATAAAATTTCGGCCCTGAGCCAGCCAAATAAAGTGCTGGCCGTGTTTGAAAAGCTGGAAACGGATGAAGATTTCAACCCTGCGGGCAACATCACCATCCTGCTGGACGGATTGCAGGACCCGGGCAATATGGGTACCATCATCCGTATTGCCGATTGGTTTGGCATACCCAATATTGTGTGCAGTACCAATTGTGCCGACAGGTACAACCCCAAAGTGGTGCAGGCTACCATGGGCAGCATCGGCCGGGTAAATATGGTGTATACCGGCCTGGTGGATTGGTTATCGGCTCAAAAAGGTCTGCCGGTTTATGCTGCTGCACTGGATGGTGTTCCCCTGCAAAAAATTCCCAAAGTAAAAGAAGGCATCATCATCATTGGCAATGAGTCGAAGGGGATAGGGGAGCCATTGATGCAGATGGCCACAAAAAAAATCACTATTCCACGAAAAGGGCAGGCAGAATCTTTAAATGCTGCGGTGGCATTGGGGGTGGTATTGGCGCAATTGGTGGAATAAATTACAATTACAAGAAAACAAACGAATATGCCCCGTAAATACCAGCGGAAAGAGTTTTTAAAAATGGTGGCGCTTACCAACCTGGGTTTGCTGAGCAAGCCACTGCATGGGCTGGCAATGCCGCATGCAGTTCAACCTGTATCCAACAGTAACGTACAGTATTATAAAAAAGGCGATGCCTTGTATGAAACCCTGCGTAACGGGTTTAACAAACGCATCAATAAATATCCAGCTGTTATTGCCCTGTGTGAAAATACCGCAGGTGTGGCAGAAGCGGTAAAATATGCTGCACAGCAAAACCTGCCGGTGGCTGTTAAAAGCGGCGGTCATTGCATGGAGGGCTTTTCAGTGAACAATGACGGTATGGTGATCAACCTGTCTAAACTCAACAGCATCAGCTGGCTGGATAAGAATACCATCAAAGTAGGGCCGGGCTGTATGCTATCACAATTGTATGATGAATTGCTGCCCAAAGGAAAGATATTGCCCGGCGGCTCCTGCGCCAGTGTGGGCATTGGCGGCCTGGTGCTGGGTGGGGGATATGGCCTGATGGCGAGGCTTTTTGGGCTCACCTGCGACAGCCTGCTACAGGTAACCATGGTGGATGGTATGGGTAATGTTAAAAGTTCTGACAACGACAACGAGTTGCTGTGGGCATGCAGGGGTGGTGGCAACGGAAACTTTGGGATTGTAACAGAACTGGTATTTAAGGTACACAATGCTCCCTCCACCATGCAGAGTTACCGGTTTAAAACCTACAAGGTAAATACGGCAAAAGCAAAAACCATCCTGCAAAAATGGTTTGAAGTAACCCCGGGGCTTCCACCTGCCTGTTTTTCGGCCTTTGTACTCAATGGCAAAACGGCTTATATCCTCCTTACCAATACCGGTAAGCATACAGCAGCCGTGCAGCAAGTGGTTACAGCCCTCAGCGCTGTATCAGGCAAAACAACACTCACCAGGGCCACACCGCTGCAAAGGGCGCTGAAAGTATTTTATGGGCGGCCCAACCCGATGTTTTTTAAAAATGCCTCTGCCGGCCTGTACAGGGATTTTACACAGATAGAAAGGTATATTGACCAGGCGCTGGATATAGTAACCACCAGCCCGGGCATGATTTACCAGGTGAATACCCTGGGCGGTAATATTGTAAATGCTGCGTTTGAAGCCGGGGCCGCTTTTCCGCACCGTGGCTACCCGTTTTTTTCTGAGCTGCAGGCTTATTGGGAAGGGGAGAAGCAGGGGCAGAGATTAATGGCCCGGTTTCAGCAGGTGCAGGATGTGTTCAACAGCAATGGCATTACGGCACAGTACCGCAATTATCCTGATATCAATTTCAACAACTCCGGCAGCCTGTATTATGGCAGCAACTATGCCCGGCTGCAGGCCGTAAAACGCCGGTACGACCCCAATAACCTCATCCGCCATGAGCAGAGTGTGAGGGGGAGTTGATTGTGGGGAGGATGATTGTTGGTCTGGGCATCCAACGAAGCTTTAGTTGTTACAGGCAGGCTTAAAGCACTTTCCAATTTCGGCTACGCAAATACTTTTTGCATTTTGTACAAAAATCTTTTTCCCGCTGCCCTGGTTCGTGTCCTCACGAAACAGCAAGCGGAGGGGGGCATGGTGAAAATAAAAAAGATGCTGCTTTATTTATAGCAGAGAGAGCAATTCACTTATTTCGTTGCCTTGTAATAGTTTGAGCCTTCCGTTTCGTGAGGACACGAACCGGGGCTGAGGATGATTGTTGTCAGCTACCAAACTGAAGGACGACTTTATAATAAAAAACATACTGAAAATTAGCCGGCTTTCTTCAACACTTGGCTTCATTGTTGGTGCTGTGGATTCAATGAATCTTAGTTGTTGGCCGCCGTTTTATTTTAGTAGTTTGGGTATTATTAAAAGTGAACACAATATTAAAAGAAGTAACCCTAAAACAGCTGTCAGGATAAGTGGTGTTAACCAAGTTTGCTGAAGGAGATATGCAAAGTAGAATGCGATAAGTAATATGAGGGTACTTAATCCCACTGAACTAAAAATTGTCAAATACGTTCTTTGTTTTGTTAAAGGATTCTTGGACCAAAGTCTTTCCTCCCAAGAATGTATTTCAATTTCTTCTTTATAATGTTGAATTATATGTTCTGAAATCGCCTTTATGTGTAAACTGTATTCAAGTACTTTTAAATCTATGATAAAAGATACAATCGGTAAGGAGATTAGGCTTAAAGCGATAATTGTTGATTTGTCAATGGCACCTAAATTATTAATTTTATCACTTAAAACTCCTACCGCTAATACAACACCTAAAGTGGTTAATTTGAATAGCCATAATTGTTGTACTTGCGTTAAATAATATTGATGTTCTTGCTTAAGTGCTTTGTAATGTTCAAGTTTTATTTGTTCCATTTGAATGATGTTTATTAAAAATGGCGGTAACGTCAGTTTGTGAAAAAACTCTGCCACTCACCAAATATACACATTATGTGAATACTCCAAAAGCTGCATAAAGCACAGCCAGTGTAGCAACCGAGAGTGCCTGCGGGCTACATATCCACTTGCGAGGCGGTGTGTCACTTAACACCGTGTAGCCGCTGCCCTGGTTCGTGTCCTCACGAAACAGCAAGCGGAGGGGAGCATGGTGAAAATAAAAAAGATGTTGCTTTATTTATAGCAGTGAGAGCAAATCACTTATTTCGTTGCCTTGTAAGAGTTTGAGCCTTCCGTTTCGTGAGGACACGAACCGGGGCTGAGGGGTAAGGTGGAACGTACATGCCAAGGCTCCCTTTGGCGGCCCTGCCCAAATACTGGAGTACCTGGGCAGGTACACGCATAAGGTGGCGATAACAGCACACCGGATAAAGAAGATCACCCACCGGGAGATTACATTTGCTTACAGGGATTACGCAGACGGCAACCAGCAAAAGGAAATGACACTGAGCCACGAGGAGTTTGCCCGGCGTTTTGAGCAGCATGTTTTACCCAAGCGGTTTGTAAAAATACGGCACGGTGGCTACCTGGCACACAATGGCAAAAAGGGAAGGATAACGGCCATACACCAGCAATTGCAGTTGCCGCCGCCTATGTCTCGGGTACTCATCCCCTTTAGCCTGCAAATGCTGCAGCGCACGGGAACCGATTACAGTGTATGCCCAAAGTGCAAAACAGGCAAAATGGAAGTAACGGCCACTTATTTGCACTTTAATGGCAAGCTGGTAAATGTAAAAGATCTCTCCGGCGGGCGTACAAGAAACAAGGCATCGCCAGTAAAGCAGTAAGCAAAACCTTTAGCATAATGCCGAACCGAAAAACGATGCACAAAAACATGCCCTCAAAACACTATGCTTTGGGTAGGGGGAGCCATGTGTTGCTGCCACTCCAAAAGCTGCATAAAGCAAAGCCGGTGGGGCTGCCGGCGGTGCCTGCGTGCTACAAATCCACCTAATGGCGGGGTGTCGCTGAACAGCGTATAGCCGAAAGCCCCGGACTCTGACTGTCCGGGGCTTTTTTTATTTTCATTCAAAATTTATTTGGTTGGCGGGGCTTATCGGCTATACAGCTAAATGTTGTGTGCAGCCCTTTTGTAGGCACTAAATTTTCTTGTTGCTTTAATTTTTCATTTTCACTGGTCTAAGCAATTTTGAGAAAGTTAGTGAACCCATTTTCCACTTGCCGTTTTCTTTAACATATACTTCTGTCACCATAAAAGGATTTATAACGGTATTGCCTCCAACCACTGCTTCCAAATCAATGTCGTTTAAAAGTATGGCAGTGTTGCCAAATATATTTACCGTCACGGAATAAATCTCTGCTTTCTTGTACCAAATTCCTCCACTTTTAATAACGTCAAGTTCCTGTGTTTTCCCCCAAGTCCCGCCCATGTGAACAAACATGGCTTTATCGTCAAATAGTTCGTTTAGAGTTTCTGCATTTTTGTCGGACATCCATTGCCATTTCTGTTTTGAAAGGTCTTTAATTTCGTTTTGAATACTTGTATCGCTGATGTTAGTTGCAGTTTGTTTTGGCAAATTGCTATACTCTTCATCAGTCACTCTTTTCAGCCAAATTGTTTTTCCTTTTTGAGTTGGTGTAACTCCAATGTAGGCAAAGTCGCTATTCTGTGTAGCACCATGCCAATGTTCTATACCTGGAAGGCATTTAATTACATCGCCTTTGTGTACTAGTTGTACAGGCTTGCCTCTTTCCTGATAATAGCCTGTACCTTGTGTAACTAACAAATATTGTCCTGCAGGATGAATGTGCCAATCAAGTTTAGAAGCAGGTGCAAATGTTGCCTGTGCCAAACCTAAATTGAAAATAGTGTCAGGATGGTTTAATTCCGAAAGCCAAATTGTACCTGTATAGTTGGTGGTATTCTTTCCTATTTCCCCTTTTGGAAAAATAAAATTGTCTTGTGCCGCCACTTGAAGGGATAAAGCACAAAGGAAAAAAAATGTGTAAAATATTTGTTTCATGATTTTGTTTATCTTTTAATGTTTTTGTTTTAATTCTGTTTCCAACCTTGTAAACTGTCATTTAGGGTTGCACACAACATTTAGTATTGTAGGACATCCCTTCCGGCAGCCCCAATTTCTAACTTGTTGATTATTAATTCTTTTATATGTCGTTTTTTGTATTGTTTCCAAAATTTCGGTGTCGCCAATACAGCTTCACTGTTCAAAAATCTTCTTTTTTCCACAAATCATCAAGCGGTCAATCCACTACCCACCCAGCTTATCTACCTGCGCCCGTAAATAAGCAATCTCCTTTTCCTGCGTTTCTATGGCTATTTTATACCCTTTGGTACCTTGTTGGTGCAGTGGCTTATATTTTAGCGGCCAGCATGGCCATTAAATCTTTTACCTGCTGCTTTAAAAAAATATTTTCTTCCTTAAACTGTTCGGCGGCCAATTGGTAGCCCTCGTTCATTACCGTTTGGTTTTCGATAATGTGATTTCCCGTAGCCGTATCATTGTTTGTTTGGTTAATAATCCTCGCCAGATCCAAATCAATAATCTTTACCAGCGGCACTTCCAGTGCTTCACTCACTTTTACCAGCTCGGGCAGGGTAAAGTCGGTATCGCCGCTTTCTTTGCGGCTGTAAGTGCTTTGGCTGATGCCGAGCTTTGTGGCCAGGTATTCTGATGTATAGTTTTTACTTTCCCTGATGGTTTTAATATTGCTGATGATTTTTTCTTTTATCATGGCTTAAATTTAATAAATAATATGCTGCTGCATGGTTCAGCCGGCAGGCAATTCAGTTGTTTTGGTAAAAATAAGGATTTTGGGCTTTAAAAAGCATCAGCCGCTGCTGGTGGCAGGGCAAATTGTAGCTGGTGAGTGAGGGGCTGCCTTTGCCGCCAGCCTGCCTGTATGGCTGGCAGGGCATGCACTCAACAGGGCAGTGGAGCACAGCGCAATAATAAACAGTGCAGTAAAACAATGCACAGTTACTTTGAAACAATACACAGTTAAAGGGCATCAATTCAATCTTACAGTACAACAATCGTATCTAACAGGGCTGCAAAGCTTACTTGCAGTAAAACAATGGCTGCTTGCAGGGCTGCAGCTCAAAGTTGCAGTGCAACATTGAATAGTTGTAGGGCAACAATTCATACTTACAGCGAAGCAATGTCAGCTTGCAGTGAAACAATGTCAGCTTGCAGCTAAGCGATTTAGCCTTTCAGGACAACAATTTCATCTTACAGCAAAGCAATTTAGCATTATGGCAAAACATTTTAGCTTAGCAGGTCAACAATCGTCATATATAGTGAAACAATTACAGCTTACAGTGCCGCAATGTTTGCTTAAAGCAAAGCAATTTAGTGTTGCAGGTACATTGTACCAGGGAGTATAAACCAGATGAGTGAAATAAAAGGACAGCACTAACCCAACATGGGAAGCCTGTCAACTGTCATCTGCCAACCGTTAACTGCATCACTTCTTCTTTACCGCAGCCTTTTTTGCCACCGCCCGTTTAGCAGGCGCTTTTTTTGCCGCTACTTTCTTTGCAAATGCATTGGGGTCGGTTATTTCAATAATTTTTTTCACTTCCTCCAATGACAGGGTGGCCAGTTCTTCCGGTGTGTACTTTGTTTTATCAGCCTTGGCACTCAGCTTCAGCATTTTTTTACCAAAGCGGATAAATGGCCCCCAGCGACCGTTTTCAATGGCTATTTTTTCATCGGCCCATTGCTGTATGTAGCGGTTGGCTTCCTTGTCTATCTTTTTTTCAATCAGCTCATTACAGTCAGCCTGGGTGAGGGTATCAAAATTATACGCCCTGGGTATATTGATGAATAAATCGTTCCATTTGATAAAGGGGCCAAACCTTCCCTTGCCTTTGGTAATGGGCTTTTCCTGGTAATAGCCGATGGCGGCATCTTCCTTTTGCTTGGCAGTAATGATTTCAATGGCCCTGGCAAGGTCAACTTCCAGTGGTTCTTCACCCTTGGGGATGGATACAAACTGCTCACCCCATTTTACATAAGGGCCAAAGCGGCCGATATTTACCGATACTTCCTGCGCTTCGTATTCGCCCAGCGTAAGCGGCAGTTTAAACAGGTCCATCGCCTCATCCAGGGTAATGGTTTCAATGCTCTGGCTGGCTTTCAGTTTTGCAAAGCGTGGCTTTTCCTCATCTTCTGCCTTGCCTATCTGCACCATGGGGCCATACCTGCCCATGCGGGCAATCACGGGCTTGCCGCTCACAGCATCTACCCCCAGGTCTCTTTCGCCCTTGGCACGCTCAGCCGTTTCTAGCGTATGCTCCACTTCTGCATGAAAGGGAGTATAAAAATTACCCACCATTTTGTTCCAGTCAATCTTACCCTCGGCTATCTTGTCAAACTCTTCTTCAATATTGGCGGTAAAGGAAAAATCCATCACTTTATTGAAGTGCAGATTCAAAAAATCGGTTACCACCAGCCCAAGGTCAGTAGGGAAGAGTTTCGATTTTTCAGCGCCGGTATTTTCCTGGCTGGTTATTTTTTCTATTACATCATTTTTCAGTTTCAGGGTCCTGAAATTCCGCTTTACACCTTCCTTATCTTTCTTTTCTACATAATTGCGCTTGATAATGGTGGAGATGGTAGGGGCGTAGGTACTCGGCCTGCCAATACCCAGTTCCTCCATCTTTTTTACCAGCGATGCCTCGGTGTACCTGGCGCCAGGCCTTGTAAACCTTTCTGTAGCCGTCATCTGTATAAAATCCAGTTGCTGTCCCTGGCGCATGGCAGGCAGGCGGCTTTCATCGTTTTCTTCGGTTTCTTCCTCATCGGTACTCTCCATGTACACTTTCAAAAAACCATCAAATTTTATCACCTCACCACTGGCCGTCAGCTCTTCATTATTGGTACTGATGTTGATTTTAACAGTTGTTTTTTCCAGTTCGGCATCAGCCATCTGGCTGGCAATGGTGCGCTTCCATATCAGTTCATACAGGCGCTTCAGCTCAAAATCTTCCACGGTATGGTTGTCCATGTAAGTGGGGCGTATGGCTTCATGCGCTTCCTGTGCACTTTCGTTCTTGTTTTTATATTTGCGAACCTGTACATAGTTGCCGCCAAAGCTGCGGCTGATCTCTTTTTTAATATCTTCCATGGCTGTTTCGCTCAGGCTCACACTATCCGTACGCATGTAGGTGATCTTTCCGCTTTCGTACAGTTTCTGCGCCAGCAGCATGGTTTTGCTTACCCCATAGCCCAGCTTGCGGCTGGCTTCCTGCTGCAGGGTAGATGTGGTAAAGGGCGCCGCAGGGGTGCGTTTGCCGGGTTTTACCTGTATGTCTTTTACGGTGTACTTTGCACCAATACAGCTTTTTAAAAATGCTTCTGCATCTTCGGTAAGTTCGTATTTTTTTCCCTCAGCTTTAAAATTAATAGAGCGGTCGTTGTCAACCGCCGTAAGCATTGCTTCCACCTTAAAGCTGCTGGTACTGGTAAAATGGTTGATCTCCCTTTCTTTTTCGGCAATCAGCTTTACCGCCACACTCTGTACACGGCCGGCACTCAGGCTGCGCTGCATGCCAATTTTGCGCCACAGTACAGGGCTCAGTTCAAAGCCTACAATCCTGTCCAGCACCCGGCGGGCCTGCTGTGCATTTACAAGATCCATATTAATGGTACGTGGATTCAGTACGGCCTTTTGTATAGCAGGCTTGGTAATTTCATGAAAAACGATTCTTTTGGTGGTTTTGGTATCCAGGCCCAGCACTTCGGCCAGGTGCCAGCTGATGCTTTCTCCCTCACGGTCCTCATCCGATGCCAGCCAAACCTCTTCCGATTTTTTTGCAAGGCTCTTCAGTTCTTTCACCACTCTTTCTTTTTCCTCCGGTACAATATAACTGGGCATGAAGTTATTGTTAAGGTCGATGCCCATATCGTCTTTTGCCAGGTCACGGATATGGCCATAACAGCTTTTTACTTCAAAATCGCTTCCAAGGATTTTTTCGATGGTTTTGGCTTTAGCCGGGGACTCTACTATCAATAAATTTTTTGCCATATTACTTTACCGCCACGGGCGGAACCACTTTTTTATATGTAATTATAACCCGGTTGTATCTCATAAAGTTCTTTGCCGTGCTGCTTTCCACAGGTTTTAGCTGATTGTGTTACCGGCTTTTGCCGTCTGTTATCTGCCACTAAAAATTCCCTTACTTTCAGCCCGGAATACTGCAATATTAGTTCAAAATTGAAAAAATCAAATTTTTCTTACGCAAACGGCATCAAAATCAGGTTGTTACAAAAAATCGGTAATCATTTCCCTTACGCCTGCATCCCGGTAAATTTTCTGATGACCGAGCCCTTTTGTAATAACAAATTTTATATTAGGAAGGTTATCCTCCTGCACTTTCAGGGCATCGGCAAGCGGGGTCACTTCATCCTCCTCATCATGTATCCACAATACAGAAGCCCTGATGTTTTTTGCGGCCCTGCGTATACTGAACCAGGCCGTTTCATGCCCGCTCAGGCGGTAAATAATGTCATCAAAGCCGGCCCTCACTTTCGGATTTTTCAGTCCCAGCATTCCAAAAGCATGATTGACTGCCGTTACTGTTTCTGTAGCCGGTGCCACCAGTACTGCGCTTACCTGTTCATCGTGCGGTATTTCCTCCAGGGCAAGGCTAAGGGCAATACCACCAAAACTGTGTGCCAGGTAACTATTAACAGGGCCATACAGTGTATTTACGGTCAAAATCATTTCCTTGTACAAAACTGCATTTACGGTTTTGCCACTGCTGCGCCCATGGGCCGGTGCATCAAATGCAAGCACCCGGTATCCTTTTTTAACAAAAGCGGAAACATACTTGTCAAAATTGAACACACAGGAAGAAAATCCGTGCAGTATCAGCAGGGTTTTGCTGCCGCTGTTGTTCCACCTGAAGCCCCTGATGGTATCATCCTGCAACCGGAATTCAACGGCTTCTGCATTGTTGAAAATGGCTGACGGCTTTTTTTTTGATTTTTGATAGGGCGTGCAAAACAGCGTAAAAGCACTATTTGCGGCTTTTACGCAAGATATTGCGGCTAATACCTGAAATTTGCTACGTATATACGTGAGTGCTATTTTTTGCGTTATCTTCATGTAAACTCCAAAGATAACCCTTTATGAATATTGTGATTATTGGATCGGGAAATGTAGCAACGGTGCTGGGCAGAACGATAAAGGCTGCGGGTCATACAATAGTGCAGGTGGCAAGCCGTAATCCCGAACATGCAAAAATACTGGCTGATGAATTGGGCTGTAATCATACTGATTTAGCGGGTATACATAAAACTGCTTCCTTGTATATTGTAGCCATAGCTGATGGTGCGCTGCACAACTTCCATACAAAAATATCGCTGGGCAATAAATTGGTGGTGCACACGGCAGGCTCTGTTTCCCGGGATGTATTACAGCATGTATCTTCAGCTTACGGGGTAATGTATCCCCTGCAGTCGCTCAGGATGGAAATGCCCGTTTTGCCAAGCATACCCCTGTGTATTGATGCAAATGACAATGGTGCGCTGGCACAGTTGAAGGAGTTTGCAGACAGTATTGCAGATTCGGTAACTCATTGCAGTGATGAGGAACGCCTGAAGCTGCATGTTGCGGCTGTAGTAGTAAGTAATTTTGCCAATCACCTGTATGCACAGGCACAGGATTTTTGTGAGAAAGAGGGGGTGGAGTTTAATAAACTGCAACCCCTGATTGAAGAAACTGCCCAAAGGATGCGGCTGGTACCCCCTAAAAACCTCCAGACAGGGCCTGCAATAAGAAATGATGTATTTACCTTAGACAGGCATCTGAAAGCACTTGCCAATCACCCAAAGCTCAAGTACCTCTATATAAAATTAACAGATAGTATCATGAGTAAGTAAACCGGTTATGGTGCCTGGTTTTTCTCAGGTATTTTAACAGGAAATACCACGTCTGTTTGCACTTTATAGGGGTCCGGCTGTGTTACCGGGTCACCAATATACACTTCATAGGGTTCACCTGCTGCCTTGCTATTGCCCGTTTTCATTCTCTCTGCTGCTGCCTCGTAGGCCATACCCATCATTTCGTAAGGGCCAAAGTATCTTGCAATCATCACTGTGCCGGCGGGCAATTCCTTTATGTACATACCTGCTGGCATTTTTGCCGGTATTTTATTTACGGGCAGGCCTGCCTCAAAAAAGTAAGGAGCCTGCTGGCTTTTGTACCATGCCATTGGGGCACCAGCCACTGTAAGCTTATTGTCTTTTATGCACTTTGCCAGTTTCTCACCATAAATGGCTCCCAGCTTCATACCAATGCGTTCCATTACGGAGGCACTGTCTTTCATGCAAAGCACCAGTTTTTTGAGCGAAACGGTATCGAATAGATTGATAGCTGGAGCCTTTTTTGCTTTGGTACCCGCAGTGCCGGTATCTTTTACCGGTGTTGCAGCGGTATCGGTGCTGCTTTCATTTTTTTTTGGGGTTCTACTATTTTCCTTTGTGCCATCGTTGCAGGAAAGAAAAAGCATTATCAATGCCGCAGGCAGCAGCTGCTTACAGTAAAAATTGTATTGCATATGCGTATTAGTTAGTTTAAGAGCGGGAAAGTTAGTGAAAACAATCTGGCTGTGCAAGGGCTGTAAAATATTTTTTTCCGTTTTGCGGCAACGGTAATTTTGCTGGATAAGCATTTCTAAAGTAGGTTTGCACCCTCTAAGGGGAGAATTATGTACACAATTACTTATAAATTTGAACAGAAGGGGCTTGAACCGGTAACCCTGTCTGATATACCTGCCGGTAAATCGCTGCTGGAGCTGGCACTGGAGCATGATATTAACCTGCACCACAACTGCGGCGGTGTATGCGCATGCAGCACCTGCCACCTGTACGTGGAAAAAGGGGAGGGACTGGTGGAAGAGCTTACAGACAGGGAGGAAGATTTTATTGACCGGGCAGTAAACCCAAGACTTAATTCGAGGCTGGGCTGCCAGTGTGTGCTGCTGGACGGAGATGGGGAGCTGGTAGTTACGCTGCCTGATCAAACCCAGTTTTTGGGAGAATAACAATAATTTGCAAATGGGCAAATGTGCAAATGGGCAAATCGTAAGCCTTGTATTTGTTATTAAAGCTGCATATCGCCTGAATGTATAAACAGGAAATAGGTGAAATGGAAGCATGGTATGGTGTGTTGATAAAATTATTCATTCACAATTATAAATTGGCAAATTTGCATTTTTGCAAATTGGCACATTAAACAAGTTATGACATTTGAACCACCCATTCACTGGAATGATTATGAAGATATTGCGATGAAACTGTATGAGCGGTTTGGCGATGAATTTGGCGAAAGCAAAATTTACCGTATCCGCTTTACCGACCTGCTGGAGTGGGTGCTTGAAATCCCCAATTTTACGGGCAAAAGAGAAGAAAGCAATGAAGGGCACCTGGAAATGATACAGAGTACCTGGGTATATGAATGGAGGGATGGGCAGAAGTAATTGATTAGCTGATGTGCTGATTTGATAATGTGCTGGGTTATGGGTTATGAGTTGTGAGTGTGCTGATTAACGACCATCGCCCAGCGGTCATCGACCATCGCCCAACGGTCATCGCCCAACGGTCAGCGGTCATCGACCATCGCCCATCGGTCATCGCCCAACGGTCATCGACCATCGCCCAACGATCAACGGTCATCGTTCAACGGTCATCGCCCAACGGCTGTAAACTATCATCTGTAAACTGTCAACTTCAAACATGAACGTACTGTCACTTTTTAAGCCTGTTACAACTTTTGTATTTGATGTGGATGGCGTATTGACCAATGGTACGCTGCTGGTATTGAATGACGGGCAGATGGCCAGGCAGATGAATATTAAAGATGGTTATGCACTGCAACTGGCAGTAAAAAAGGGGTACCGGGTTGTGGTGATTTCGGGTGGTGCGTCGGAGCCTGTACGGGAGCGGCTGCATAAGCTGGGTGTTACTGAAGTACACATGCAGGTAACCGATAAAAAAGAAGTACTGCAGCAATACGTACTGCAGCAGCAGCTCAGGTGGGATGAATTGCTTTTTATGGGCGATGACATACCCGATTACCTGCCGATGCAGCTGGTAGGATTGCCCTGCTGCCCTGCTGATGCGGTAATGGAGATAAAACAGGTTTCCAGGTATGTATCCCCTGCCAATGGCGGTGCAGGCTGTGTAAGGGACGTAATTGAAAAAGTGCTTAAACTGAATGGTCACTGGGACCTGGATGCAGGTGTTGCTGCAAAGTAGTTCAGTTTACAATCCATATCCCCGTTAACAATCCCTATTTTTGGATAAGAAATTTTTACATGAAACTGATCCCTGCATTTTTTCGGTTAATACGCTGGCCCAACCTGGTGTTCATTGTATTGACGCAGGCACTGTTTTATTACGGCATCCTGCTGCCCGTTTTTAAGGATTATCAAGCTGTACCCTCCTTGTCACAAAAGTTTTTCTGGTTAATGGTCATTGCTTCTGTGCTGATTGCAGCTGCAGGATATATCATCAATGATTATTTTGATGTCAATATTGACATGGTGAACAAACCGGGGAGATTGGTGGTGGACAAGGTCATCAAACGCAGGTGGGCCATTGTGTGGCACCTGGTATTATCTGCAGTGGGGATATTGCTCAGCCTGCTGGTGAGCTTACAAATGGGCGATATCTATATTTTTGTAGCAGGGTGTATCAATACGCTTTGTGTGGGTGCCTTATGGCTTTACTCCACTACATTTAAAAGAAAATTATTAATAGGTAATGTAGTTATTTCCCTGCTTACTGCCTGGACGATTCTTGTGTTATTTATAGCCAATATGCGGAGCTGGTACCAAACAAAAGTAATGGCTGAAGTTAAGCAGGATTATGAGCTGGCCTCCGCCAAACTGTTTAAACTGGCCATATTGTATGCAGGTTTTGCCTTTATCATTTCATTGATAAGAGAAGTAGTGAAGGATATGGAAGATATGGAAGGCGATGCCCGTTATAATTGCCGTACCATGCCCATTGCTTGGGGTATTCCGGTAAGCAAAGTATTTACTGGTGTGTGGCTGGTGGTGCTGGTAGGTATCCTTTGTATAGTACAGTTTTACGTACTGCAGCTTGGCTGGTGGGTAAGCGCTGTGTATTGTTTTGCACTGATTGTAATTCCGCTTTTGTGGTTGCTGTACAAATTATACAAAGCACAGGTAACGGCTGATTACCGTCTGCTCAGTGCAGTCATTAAAGCTGTTATGCTTACGGGCATTTTATCCATGATGTTCTTTTATTTTTATCACTAAGAATATATGTTATGCAAAAAATTATCCTGGCCTCACAATCACCCAGGCGCAGGCAGTTGCTGGAGTGGGCAGAAGTGCCTTTTGAAGTGGTGGTGAAAGAAACAGATGAGAGCTGGCCCGAAGGGTTGGCAACAGAGGCTGTGGCAGTTCATATAGCCAGGAATAAGGCCCTTGCAGTGCAGGATGAGCTGGAAGGCAATGCCGTTATACTGGCAGCCGATACGATTGTGGTATTGGGTAACAGCATCATCGGCAAACCCAAAGACAGGGAAGATGCACTGGGTATACTGGCAGCTTTGAGCGGGCAGCAGCACAAAGTAATTACCGGCGTGGTAATAAGAAAAGGGGCAACCGAAACTGCTTTTGCAGACGTTACCGAAGTGGATTTTCATCCGCTTACGGCTGAACAGATCGCTTTTTATGTAGACAAATACAAACCTTATGATAAAGCCGGAGCCTATGCCATACAGGAGTGGATTGGCGTAGTGGGCATCAAATCGGTAAAAGGAGATTTTTACAATGTTATGGGCCTGCCGGTGAGCAGGGTAGTGCAGGAGTTGAAAAAGTACGGCTAAAAATTTGGGTCTGTCGGCTGAAATTTATATTTTAGCAACAGAACCCTTTTTAAATGCTTATGTATGACAGAGCGCCTGCTGCAATATATCTGGCAATTTCAGTACTACAATAAAAACGAATTGCAGACCACGTCTGGCGAAACATTGCAGATAATCCGCCCCGGTAATTATAACAGCAACCAGGGCCCCGATTTTTCCAACGCAAGCATCAAAGTGGGCGATACCACCTGGGCGGGTAATATAGAACTGCATGTGCAGGCATCTGACTGGAACCTGCACAAACATACTGCTGATAAAAATTACGGCAATGTGATACTGCATGTGGTGTGGCAGGAAGATGCGGAGCTGGATATGCCTTTTTATACATTGGTTTTGCAAAACAGGGTGCCGAAATTGCTCCTGAACAGGTATGTGGCATTGATGATGACTGCCAGTTTCATACCCTGCCAGTCAAGTTTTAATGCCGCAGATGGTTTGGTATTTACAGCCTGGAAAGAACGGTTGCTCTCTGAAAGGCTGGAGCACAAGGCTGCAGTATTTAACCTGTACCTCAAACAAACCAATAATCACTGGGAAGAATCTTTCTGGTGGCTGATTGCCCGTAATTTTGGTGCTGCCGTGAACAGCCTTGCGTTTGAAAAAATAGCCCAAAGCATTCCCATTAACATTCTTGCCAAAGTAAAAGGGCAATTGCACCAGGCAGAAGCACTGCTGTTTGGCCAGGCCGGTTTGCTGGAAGGGGATTTTGAGGAAGATTATCCCGCAATGCTGGCAAAGGAATACCGTTTTTTACAATCAAAATACCAGTTGCAGCCTGCGCAAGTGCAGTTGTATTTTTTAAGGATGCGCCCGGCCAATTTTCCCACGGTAAGGCTGGCACAACTGGCCATGCTGGTTCACCAGAGCCAGCATCTTTTTACCAGGATAAAAGAGAGCGGCAGCATAAAAGAATTGAGGGAGCTGCTTGCTGTAACGGCAAATGATTACTGGCATTACCACTATATTTTTGACGAAAAAACAAGTTACAAGCCCAAAAAGACAGGGGCGGCCATGATTGACAGCCTGTTGATTAACACGGTTGTACCCGCAGTGTTTGCTTACGGTCTTTATCACCACCAGGATGTTTTTAAAAACAAAGCCGCACAGTGGCTGGAAGCGGTACCCGCCGAAAAAAATGCCATCACTGCCGGTTTTGTACAACTTGGTGCAGTGAACAAGTCGGCCATGGATTCGCAGGCGCTGATACAACTAAAGAACGAATACTGCAACCAAAAGCGCTGCCTGGATTGTGCGGTGGGTAATAAGATACTGGCAGGGGAGGAGTAAGGATAAATAGACATGTGAGCCTGTAATACACGGGCAGAAAAATGCCGGAAGCATCACTCCCGGCATTGGTATCATTTTAAAAAAGCGGTTATCCCTTTTTCGTTTTTATCATTTTGGGCTTGGGTAACACTTCTTTTACCACCTTGCGCTCACCTTTAATGGTAGCAGCAAGCTTCACTGCTTCATAAGCGTTTACAATACCACCTGTTTTTGAAATATCACTCAGGTTTACTGTTTCATCAGTGCCCGGTTTGGTTACTTTTACATCCGGCTGTACAGACGATTTTTCAATTACATATTTTATTTGTTTGGCACTGAGCGTTGGGTAATACTCAAGGATAAGTGCAGCCAGACCAGCCACTACCGGGCAGGCCATACTGGTACCCGATGCATTGCCATAGCTGCTTTTGCCTGGTACGGTGGAATAAATTTGCATACCGGGAGCAAACACATCCACTTCCTTTTTGCCATAGTTGGAAAAATAAGCCATAAGCCCGCCATTGGTGGGGTCGCCGGAAGCTCCTACGGTTATCCAGTTGGAAGCACGGTACTTACCGTCAACTGACAGGGGAGAAGGGAAGTTGTCTTCGGTATCAACATCCTTACTGTCGTTACCGGCTGCATGCACCAGCAAAACGCCCTTGCTTTCTGCATATTTTACGGCTTCATCCACCCATTGCTTTTGTGGTGAAAAATCCTTACCAAAACTCATACTGATGATTTGTGCGCCATTATTTACAGCATACCTGATGGCGTTGGCTATGTCTTTGTCATGCTCATCCCCGTCGGGTACGGCACGTATGGCCATAATGCGTACATTGTCTGCCACACCATCCACACCCTTGCCATTTTTTCTTGAAGCAGCAATGATACCGGCGCAATGTGTGCCATGAAAAGGTGTGTTGGCAAGCACATCCCTGTTACCATAGTCCCTGTCGTTGATATTGGTTTCATCATCTTTCACAATGTCCCCACGCAAATCCTTTGGCATAGTGTTCTTTGCATTCATTTTGGCTTCTTCGCCAGCCACATACTGGTTCATTTCATCCAGAAATTCCTTATTGGTGCGGTCTGCAAAGCCATTGTCTTTCATCAGCCCGAGCAGGCTTGTTCTTGCTTTTTTCTCCGCATCATTCTGGGTTTTGTAAGCATCCAGCTCTGTGCCGGTATATTCACTTTTGCCCATACCCGCCTTGATAATACTGTCTGCTTTTTCCAGGCTGGCAGTCATCCTTTTCAGTATAACAGGGTCAATGCCGGTTTCTGCATCACCATTGATTTTTTTCTCGGCTTTCTTCCACATTTTGTATTCGGCCAAATCACCCTGGGGAATATCTTCTTCCTGCCTGCCTTCGTACTTCTTTTTAAGGCTATGATACACCCTGCTTACCTCCAGGCTGTTTTCCTTAAGGTTACGGCCATCCTTGCCGCCAATAAAATTCCAGCCATATATATCGTCAACATAACCATTTTTATCATCATCTATGCCATTGCCGGGGATTTCTCCGGGGTTATGCCACAGGACGTCTTTCAGGTCCTCCTGCAGGGTATCCACACCACTGTCAATTACGGCAACCAGTACTGTTTTGCTTTTTGCTTTTTTCGTTTGCAGAAAAGAATAGGCTTTTTCCAGACTGATACCATAAAAGCCAGACTCTTTCTGGTCCAGCAGGTGCCAGTTTTTGGGTGCTGTTTTTGTTGATTTTTGTGCCATTGCCACCGAACTCAGCAGCAAAGAGGCTAATAGTAATTGATTGAACCTGGTCATTTAAAAAATTTTTACGAAAATAAGTGTAGTTTGATTGCTTTCAATACCGTCTGTCAGGTATTTTGGATATTAACAGTTTTTTTGCAATAAAATTGGCAGTACACCCCCGTACAGCCAATTTTATATTCAGTACTGTTAAAAATCAAATTTTATACCCTGTGCCAGCGGCAGTTTTGCAGTATAATTGATGGTATTGGTTTGCCTGCGCATGTATACCTTCCAGGCATCGCTGCCACTTTCCCTGCCCCCTCCTGTTTCTTTTTCGCCACCAAATGCGCCGCCAATTTCGGCACCACTGGTACCTATATTCACATTGGCAATACCGCAATCGCTGCCAGCCTGCGACAGAAACTGCTCAGCTTCCCGCAGGTTAAGCGTCATTATGGCTGATGAAAGCCCCTGTGGCACACCATTTTGCAGCGCAATGGCCTCATCCAGTGTTGTATACTTCATGATGTACAAAATGGGGGCAAAAGTTTCATGCTGTACAATGGCAAAACTGTTTTTAGCTTCGGCAATGCAGGGCTTTACATAGCAGCCGCTTTCGTAGCCTGGCCCGTTGAGTACACCACCTTCCACAATAAAATTGCCGCCTTCTGCCCGGCATTTTTCAATGGCTTCGGTGTACATTTTCACAGCATCTGTATCAATCAGGGGGCCCACATGGTTGTTTTGGTCCAGCGGGTCGCCAATGCGCAGTTGTTTGTAAGCGTTAACTAATTTTTCTTTCATGTTATCATATACCTCTTCGTGTATAATGAGCCTGCGGGTGGTGGTGCAGCGCTGGCCTGCTGTGCCCACCGCTCCAAATACACAGCCAATCAGCGACATGTCAATATCAGCGTCTTTACTGATGATGATGGCATTATTGCCACCGAGTTCCAGCAGGCTGCGGCCAAGGCGGCCCGCTACTGCAGCTGCTACTGCTTTTCCCATCCTGGTAGACCCTGTTGCAGAAAGCAGGGGAATACGGGTATCATTGCTCATCCATTCTCCCACTTCACGGCCACCACTAACCAGGCAGCTTACCCCTTCGGGCACATTGTTTTTGGCAAATACCCTTGCGGTTATTATTTGGCAGGCGATGCCGCAGAGGGGTGTTTTTTCTGATGGTTTCCAGATGCACACATCACCACAAACCCATGCCAGCATTGCATTCCAGCTCCATACGGCCACGGGAAAGTTGAAGGCAGAAATAATGCCCACAATACCCAGCGGGTGATATTGCTCATACATACGGTGGCCCGGGCGCTCACTGTGCATGGTAAGGCCGTGCAACTGGCGGGAAAGGCCCACGGCAAAATCGCATATATCTATCATTTCCTGCACTTCACCAAGCCCTTCCTGCAGGCTCTTGCCCATTTCGTAACTTACCAATTTGCCCAGGGCATCTTTATTCGCCCTCAGTTCATCCCCTATCTGGCGAACCACTTCTCCACGGCGGGGGGCGGGCCACAACTGCCATTCGGCAAATGCTGCCCTGGCTTTTTCCACTGTGGCTTCGTAATTTTCTTTATTGGCCGCCGTTACAGAGGCAATCAGTTTGCCATCTGCCGGGGAGTGGGAAGCAATCGTTTCGCCGCCTGCTGCCGGCCACCCGGCTCCGGTGGAAACACCGTTATTGATTTCATTTAGCTGTAAATCGTTGAGAAAGTCCATGGTAATTTTTTTGCAAAATTAGCGGATATATGGTTACGAATGGTTGCATCTGCCGGAAAGGATGAACTGCCCCGGCAATCTGGTGAAAGTGATGTCATTTTCTGCCTGTGCGCTGCATAATTCTGCCTGTGGCCAGCTTTTGTATAATACCAATTACACATAGGAATTAGTCCAACTGTTTGTGGTATAATGCCGACGTACTTTGGATTAGCTTAGAAATGATTGGACTATTTAATAAGTAGCGTCGGTATAACTGTTCAATAGTACAATTTTCTGAAGGTGAATGCTGAATAAAAGTCTGTAAAGAGTATCATAATTGCTATATTTGCTGCACAAATCAATCATCCTGATTCCTGTAAAGCCCAGAGCTCACCAGCCGAACAACAGCAACAACTATATTCTGCTTTAAATCAATATCTTTTTTTTATCATCAGAACATTAATTTTTATACATGAAAAAATATTTTGCTCCGCTGCTGATCATACTGGCATTGATAATTTGCCAGGACTTGTTTGCGCAAAAAAAGAAAGTGGTAACCAGGCGTACCAGGGTAAGTAAAGTGGTGGTAAAGCAGGAAGAGCCTGACAGGGTTGACACGGTGGAAACAAAAATTGACGTGATACAGGCTTCTTTCAAATCAGCACTGCTGGGCAAATGGAACCTTATCAAAATGGCCAAACAGCAAAAGGAAGGCCCGCAGCCACTTGAGAAAGGTTTTTACATTGTGTTTAAGGAGGATGAAACCTTCAGCGGTTTTTCGGGATGCAATACTTTCAGTGGCTCCTATACTGCCACGGGGGCCAGCCTTATTTTAAGCAATATGGTGGTAACGCAAATGGCCTGCGATAAAACAGGCGTGGAGGCATTGGTACTGAAGAATCTTACTGCAAGGGTAAAAGCCTTTTCCAGTATCAATTATGGCGGTATTGCCTTAAAAGATGGTACGGGCAATACTGTATTTGAATGTGCCAGGGATTGATATTTTACCTGCCATTATATTGGAAATATGCCTTATTCAATGATGATCTTTTTTGAAGCTGCTGAAATAATATCCCTTACCAGGTAGATACCGGCGGGCAGTTCACTCACATCAACAGCCGTAGTTTGTGTGGTAATGATGCCTGTTTGCTTTACGATGGCACCCGCTGCATTGAGCAGTTGAATATTGGCCGTTGTTTTTTGCGCAAAACTGATCCTGATCATATCCCTGGCGGGGGATGGGCTTACTGTAAAAAGGTCATTCCTGCCGAAGCTTACTTTTTTAATAGCTGAGTAATATATATTGCTATTGTCTTCGGTTATTTTAAGGCGGTAAAAATTAATGTTTCCCGGGTTATTGTCTAAATGCCGGTAAGCAGCACCATTGCTGGTATTCAGGGCAGGTATGGTGGCAAGATGGCTCCAGTTGACAGCATCGCTGCTTTTTTGTACATCAAAAAAACTGCTGCCGGTTTCAAGCGATGTGCTCCAGCTGAGTTGTACCCCGTTGTTTCTTTTTGCAGCATCAAATGAAACAAGTTTTACGGGTATGGGCGCAGTGGTATACACTATCTGCAAACTTGGGTGCCTGATATTGCTGCCGGTAGTAGCCGCAGGAAAAGGCAGTGCAGTAACAGGGGCATTGTAGCGGTTTTGTGTGGCATCAAAATAATCAGCAGTTACCTGGGGCGATACGGAACTGTTGTCGTACGACCATACAACCGATGGTGTTGCCGCAGCGGGTTGCCAGTATTCCAGCAATATCATCAGGTTGCTGCCATTGTACACCAGCGGTGCGGGCAGTGTAAATGTTACCCAACCTGAAGCACTTCCCACAATTGCGGCCGGGTCACCTTCAAATACAGTCACCATGGTATTGGCAGTATCCTGCCAGGTTACCGGGGTTGCAAAAGTGGTAAGCGGGGTGTTTTTAACATACAGTTTAAAGCTGCAGTTTTCCTGCAGGTTGCCTGCGGGCTGGCCGCTTAGTACGTCCCTGTAAAATTTAAGGGCGGTTATCTGTGAATTTACGGGTATCAGGCCGATGCTTTGCAGCGGGTAAATGATGGCATGCCTGTTGCCTCTGGCAAAAGGGGCCGCACCGCTCCAGCTGTTCATGATACCGTAGGTGTTGGTAGACAGCCCTGCAAATGCCCTGCTGCCAATCTGTAAAGTTTGCTGGCCCATACAGGCCAAAGAGGTAATCAGTGAAAGGGTTAGTACAATTTTCTTCATAATTGATGATTTATAAATCAGGCCCGGTAAAATTAGTATTGTTCTTCTGAATTAGGAAAATCCCTGCTTTTAATATCTTTAATATACTGCTGCACAGCGCCTGTTACCTGTTCGTTCATATTGAGGTACTGCCTCAGAAAGCGTGGCTTAAATTCGGTATTGATACCCAGCATGTCATGCATCACCAGCACCTGCCCGTCGCAATCGCCCCCGGCACCAATGCCAATAGTGGGAATGCTCAGGCTTTCGCTTACTTCCTTAGCAAGGGCAGCGGGTATCTTTTCCAGCACAAGGGCAAAGCAACCTGCTTCCTGCAGCAGTAAAGCATCTTTTTTGAGTTTATCAGCCTCGGCTGCTTCTTTGGCCCTTACAGTATAAGTACCAAATTTGTAAATAGATTGGGGAGTGAGGCCCAGGTGCCCCATCACAGGTATGCCTGCCCCAGTGATCTTCTTTACTGAATCAATGGTTTCCTCTCCGCCTTCCAGTTTTACCGAATGGCCGCCCGTTTCCTTCATTATTTTTATGGCAGATGCCAGCGCTACTTCCGAATTGGATTGATAAGAGCCAAATGGCATATCCACTACCACCAGGCAGCGGTTGATGCCCCTTACCACCGATTGAGCATGGTAAATCATATGATCAATAGTGATGGGCAAAGTGGTTTCGTGGCCGGCCATTACATTGCTGGCACTGTCGCCCACCAGTATGATATCGATACCGGCTGCATCAAATATGCCTGCAAATGAGTAGTCGTAGGCAGTGATCATAGATATTTTTTCACCGGCAGCTTTCATTTTCTGCAGGGTATTGGTGGTTACTTTTTTTACTTCTTTGTGTATAGACATTTGTTGATATTTTTAAGAAAATTACGAAGAAAATGTGATGATGTGCTGATTTGCTGATGTGATAATGGGATGATTTGATGATTAAAGCAATTCCGGGAATTATAATCCGTGCAGCAGCAATTCATTAAAATTTTGCAGGGAGGAAATTTTTAAATCTGCTGCCTGCCAGCGGGCTTCCTGCAGGTGCTTGTATGCAGGCACTACCACACACTTCATGCGGGCGGCTTTGGCGGCTATCATCCCGTTAAAGGAGTCTTCAAAGCAGATGCAGCTTTCAGGTGAAGTACCCAGCGCTTCCGCACAGTTGAGGTATACCTGCGGATGTGGTTTGCCATAAGGCAGCTCCGCACCAGAGGCCACTGCATCCAGCTTGCCCGAAAGTTGTAAAAAATCCACCACGGCTTCCACCAGCTCCATACCCGAAGAGGTGGCTATACCCATCTTAAAGCCTCTTGATTTAAAAAAGCTGGCTATATACTCCACACCGGGCAGCGCCTTGCCTTTCTGTTTAAATTTTTGTACTACCAGCTCCGCTATTTCTTTTTCTGCTTCGGCTGCATGGTCATGGCTGATGCCAAATTTGGTAAACCACCAGCGCACAAATTCCCGGGTGCGCAGGCCCGTGGTGGTGGCATAATTTTCAGCACTCAGTGTCATGCCGTGTTTGCGGAATACCTCATCTGCTGCTTCATTCCACAATGGTTCACTGTCAACCAGTAAACCGTCCATATCAAAAATCACGCTGTTTAACTGCATCCGTAGAATTTATAAAGGTTTTAAAGGTATTATTTCGCCATCAAACAAATCAATGGTATATAAAATTTTCTGGTATTCCTTTTTATCATACCGCACTGGAATATAAAGAGGAATAAAACTTTGACTGTTTTGGAAAAAACCAGATAACTGGTCAATCACTTTAAGGTCACTAAACTGAAATGCGGAGCTGTTGATGACAACCGGCTCCAGCTGGATAAACCTTATCTGGGCCAATGAACAGGTACAGGTTAAACAAAAAAAGAAGTTGAATATGCTGCGTGCCAAAAATGTATTGATTGATGTGATTATTTTGCCCGGACAATTTCCGGTGAACAAATTACGCACTTATTTTGTAATTTGCGGCAGCCATTAAAGTAAAATCAACGATTGCATGGGAAGTTTTTTTGAATGGTTTAAGGAAACAAAACTGGTTAAGGGAACGGTGTATGCTGTTGTGGGCATCTTCTCTTATCCCGGGTTGAATATGGTGAACAGGCTCAGCATCAGCGGTATGGAACACCTGGAGCACCTGCCCAACCGCAATGTGCTGTTTGTAAGCAACCACCAAACGTATTTTGCTGATGTAATCACTTTCCTGCATATTTTCTGTGCCAAGAAGTGGCGCAAAAAGAACAGGCTGGGCCTGCCATATTACCTGCTGTGGCCCTTTACACATGTTAAATTTGTTGCCGCAGAAGAAACGATGAAGAACAACTGGCTGAGCAAATTGTTTGCACTGGCCGGGGCCATTACGGTTAAGCGCACCTGGCGTACAGAGGGTACAGAAGTGCGGCGCAACCTCGACCCCAAAGATACACGCAATATCACCCGGGCACTGGAAAAAAACTGGGTCATCACTTTTCCGCAGGGTACCACCAAACCCTTTGCTCCCGGCAGAAAGGGCACAGCTTTTATCATCAAAAACAGCAGGCCTGTTGTGATTCCTGTCATCATCAGCGGTTACTGGAGGGCCTTCAATAAAAAAGGACTGAAGTTTAAAAAGAAAGGCTCCCTGCTTTCAGTAACTTTTAAAGCACCACTGGAGATTGATTACAACGATACCAACGAAAATATTCTGGAAAAAGTAATGGATGCCATTGAGCAGAGTAAAAAATTCATGCTGAAGGGGAAACATCATTTGATGACGGTACTGGATAAGTGACAGGTTGGGTGTTTACGCTTTTATTGCAATGATAATCTGCAGGCCGGTTATTGATTTTATTCAGCTGAAACAATCATTTTAACCCTGCATCCTTTTCAACTCCTCTTCCACAATCGGAAGCAGTTCATCAAGATTGGTTTTGAAATCCTGCTGCAAAGCTGACAGTGCAGGCAAATCATAGTTTTCGGTGCAGTGCTGTTCTATTACCTGTGCTTTTTGGGTAAGCTGTGTAAGCCCAACAAAACTAAAGCTGGCCTTCATCTTATGCATATTGCCCTTGTAAGCTTGTATATCGCCCCTTGCAAAACTATTTTCCAGCTCCCCCCATTGTACCGGGTAGTGCTGCAAAAACTGTTCAAAAATAACTGCTGCGTATTCTGTATCGCCCTCATACAGGCTGTGTAAATAGTCAACATCTAACCTGTTATCAAAAGCAAAGGCACCTTTCTCCATCAATATCTTTTTATTTTAATGTGGTTAAGCGTTTTTACAAAAATAAGGCAACAAATGATAAAAAAAGCCGGTATATGCAAATTAGGGTGCATTTCAAATTGTCGCTGGTGGGTGAGGATACCCACCAGGGCAGTGAGCCGTGGGGGGGGGGGGGCCCCCCCCCCCCCCCCCACCAAAAAAGCAAAAAAAAATAAAAAAACAAAAAAAAAAACAAAAAAAAAAAAAAAAAAAAAAAAAAAAAAAAAAAAAAAAAAAAAAAAAAAAAAAAAAAAAAAAAAAAAAAAAAAAAAAAAAAAAA
>JANMIG010000034.1:0-20531 GCA_031375675.1 Chitinophagales bacterium | reverse complement strand
AGACGTTGAAAAAGCAAATTTGAGAAAGAACAAAATCAAAATTGCAGACATTCTTGACTTTGCAACAGACGAATTAGAAGTATTGCTTAACGCTACAGCCGAACGGGCAAAAGAAATTTATGCGTTAGCAGAATTTCAAACAGTTCCGTCAGTCGGAATAAAATTTGCCGAAGACCTTGTGTTTTTAGGCTACTATTCGCTAAACGAACTAAAAAACAAAAATGGTGCAAAACTGACAGATGAATACGAACTTAAAAAAGGATATTGGACAGACCCTTGCGTTGAAGACCAGTTCAGATTAGTAGTAAACTTTGCAAACACACAAGACACGAAAAAAACGTGGTGGGACTTTACAGAAGAACGAAAAAAGTTTCGTGCTGAAAACGGCTATCCAAAAAGCAGGCCTCAAAAATCGTGGGTTGAAATATCAGGATATGCCCGGAAAGCCAAAAAGGCCTTACTCAGCCCCGGTTCGGTGCGCCATGAAACGGAAGGTTCGACCACTTAGATCGCAACAAAATCAGCAAATTTCTTTCACTGATAACCATGCAAAGGCAGCTGAATTTTTATCTGTTTTATGAATAGGTGTATATTTGGTGTGCGGCCGGTTTCCCACAACTTGTACCGCCCATGCAGTAAACTGTTGACAGCAGACTTTATAAATAAAATTTTAAATCTTCGCCCCGGTTCGTGTCCTCACGAACCAGGGCGGTAGGGACAGTACCAAAACATTAGCCAGATTTTTTTAATGAAGTGAATTATCTAAGTTAGCAGTTATCAAAATATTTTTATCCATATTATCGATCGTTCTTTTTTTTACAATTGCCTTTCGGTTTTTTGTAAAGCCTGTAATTGAATCTCCAAAAATTCGTTTAAAAGGTGAGGTTGTTTCAGTTTACAGAAATGAAAAAGGAAGGAGTAAAGGATATTCAATTGAAATAAGAGAAAATACTAAAATTAAATTTTTGAGATGCAAACTTATTGATAATTTAAATATTCAAGTCGGGGATTCGCTTTTCAGAAACCCTTACTCTGATATATTCGTAAAAGGTAAAGCAGATAGTGTTGTGCGATTGTCAAATGCCGAAAATTTTATCATAAGCGAATAATAACCCTCCGCCCCGTTTCGTGTCCTCACGAAACGGAATGATCAATCACCTGAGCAGCAGCTAAATTAGCAAAATTCTTTCATTAGTAACTATTTAAAAGCGTCCTGATTTTTATATTTTTAGCTAAATACGCAGTAGCCGCCAGTAACAAGCAATATGAATTCTGGCAAAGAGATACACTGGCTGTCCCTCTTTATACAAAAGCTGTTGCATTACAGAAGTTAACATATATTCATAATAACCCCGTGGCACCTCATTGGCAACTGGCTCCCACTTTTATTGATTATCTATATTCTTCGGTAAAGTATTACGAATGTAATGAGAAAAATTTCGACTTTATGAAAGACCTTGCGGCAGAATTTTGATTAGCCGCCTGCTGTTTCGTGGGGACACGAATCAGGGCGTAGCGGACCTTGCTGCAGAATTTTGATTAGCCGCCTGCTGTTTCGTGGGACACGAACCAGAGCGTAGAGTAGAATTTTGATTTTCTGCCAGCTGTTTCGTGGGGACACGAACCAGGGCGGAGAGTAAAATTTTGATTGTCTGCCTGCTGTTTCGTGAGGACACGAACCAGGGCGGAGGGAAAACTTATAAAATTATTGTAACCGGGTAATCCCCGGTGTCCTGCCGTTTAATTGATACTGGTTGCAGATTTATTTGTGGCATAGACATCGGAGTGACGGGAATGTGGGGACACAAAGGCGAACTACTGCGCTAATATGGCTATTCATAAAATGTGTATATTTGGTGGCAGCAGGGGTTTTTTGCAACCTGTTACACTCTTGCGGTAAACTGCCGCTGACTGCAAGCATAGTGCATAACCCTGCAATATCAACCATGACATACGAATTAGAGAAAAGAATATGGACGGACAAAGACTTTGAACATATGGGTTGGCATGACTGTAATGTTTATAAACTTCGTTTGACAGAGGATTTGGAATTGGACATTGACTACATTTTTCAATGGAATAAACCAGACTTAGAGGGACTGCCATTTACATTTTGGGTTGCACCAGCAACATTGGTTTTCAAAGAGATCAGAAACCTGACTTTTGATTTTGCTACGGGGTTTGAGGACGCATTTGAAATTGAAGAAATTGAAAGGACGACCAGCGAAAATCAATATCAATGGACAATTATAACCCGGCAGGGTGATTTTCAATTTACTTGTAACGGCTTTGAGCAATTTATCAGGCAAGACCCTTTTTTTGAATTCGGGCAGGCAATTTCTTATATCAAAAGGAATGGTTATTCACTCGAGCGGACTACTAACCAGGAAAATCCAATTCGCCACAGAGAGGATATTTTAGAGCAACGGCAGAAAGAATCAGAACTGTACGAAATTGTTAAAAAGAGGCATCTCAAAAATCAGGAGTTAGCACAATTAACTAAGTGGAGAGAAAATAATGAAATTGATACCAAGACTTACCTGGTTAAGAAAAAAGAAATCAATGACCTTATCTCTTCTTACAGCTATTTTCTCAAAGGGACACAGTTTGAAAATTGGGGTGGTTCGACAGGGTAGAAAGCCAGCAGACAACATTTAGCCGTATAGCTGATCAGCCCCTCCAGCCGAAAAGATTTTAAATAAAATAATAAAGCCCCGGTCGCAAATTGACCGGGGCTTTTGGTTATATACTGTTCAGCTGCATCCCGCCATTAAGTGCTTCTGCAGCCTGTACCTTTATCTTAAGTACAAATCCAGTTCAACCCTCCTGTTTTGTGCCCTTCCTGCCGCATTGGCATTTGAAGTCATAGGCCTGGATCTGTCATACCCTGCACTAACTATCCTGCTTTCGGATACACCTTTGCTGAGCAGGTACGATTTTACTGCGTCTGCACGGCTTTGCGACAGGGTGCTCATATTTTTTTCAATGCCATCGGTATGTCCGCTGATATTCAGATTATAATCGGGGTATTCACGCAGGATATTGGCTACTTCATCCAGCATGGGATAGGAGGAAGTTTTTATCAATGAATTCTTGTTTTCAAAGTTGATCCTGCGGGTAGCAAATTTTAAACGTTTTGCTATTTCTTTTTTTACAACAGGGCAGCCAAAGTTGGCCACCTCACCCCTTACACCGGGGCATTTATCATCAGTATCTGATACACCATCGCCATCTGTATCGGCCGGGCATCCGGAATTATCTACCTTAACCCCTGTTTTGGTATCAGGACATTTGTCATCAGAGTCTGTTACTCCGTCTTTATCAGTATCGAGCGGACAACCACCTCCATCCACCTTAACGCCACTCCTGGTATCAGGGCATTTGTCGTTGGTATCTGCTATGCCATCACCATCGCTATCCGGGCAGCCCATAAACATATCCAGCCCTTTAACATTTGGACAATTATCCTTAGCGTCTTGAATGCCATCCCCATCACTATCCGGGCAACCTTTAAACCTTGCAAGGCCAGGTACTTCCGGGCACATATCAGCAATATCACCTACGCCATCATTGTCCCTGTCCTGGCAGCCATTCATGGCCCTGGAGCCGGGAATGCCCGGGCACTGGTCTAAATAATCAGCAATACTATCCTTGTCTGTATCAAGGGGACAGCCGTAACCATCAACCTTTACACCCGGTGGGGTTGTAGGGCATTTGTCTCTCTTATTTTTTACCCCATCACCATCGCCATCTTTTTTCATGTCAAATTTGGAAGGGGGTGTTACCTCATTTTGCGCAGTAAGTGCTGTACAGGATAATACAAAGAGCATAAACGTAATGAGCCGTACAGAATATTTGTAAAACATGCGTTGTAATTTTAATGATTAATAAATGAGGTGTATTGGCTTGTAAAGATGAGTAACTATTATTTCGTTACTGTTACACAACTGTTTCAAAAATTTACATCATTCACACATTCCCCGGTGCAATACATGTAAACAGCGCCGCAGCTAATTATGCCCACCGCCCCGCTTCGTCCCCACGAAGCGGAAGGCTCAACCACTTGCGCCGCAACGAAATCAGCAAATTTCTCCCACCTTCCGCCCCGTTTCGTTTCCTCACGAAACGGAAGGCTCAACATCTTGCACTGCAACGAAATCAGCAACTTTCTCCTACCTTCCGCCCCGTTTCGTGTCCTCACGAAACGGAATGATCAATCACCTGAGCAGCAACGAAATCAGCAAATTTCTCCCACCTTCCGCCCCGTTTCGTGTCCCCACGAAACGGAAGGCTCAACCTCTTACACTGCAACGAAATCAGCAAATTTCTCCCACCTTCCGCCCCGTTTCGTGTCCTCACGAAACGGAAGGCTCAATATCTTGCACTGCAACGAAATCAGCAAAATTCTTTCATTAGTAACTATATAAAAGCGTCCTGATTTTTATATTTGCTTTATGAATACACTGATTACCGGTACAGAGCGAAAATCATTTATTGCTTCAGGCCAGATTTATTTCTGGACTGCCACTATCAATAATTGGTATCACCTGGTGGCAAAAGATGAATACAAGGAAATTATTATTGGCTCATTGCGCCACCTGAGCGAAAAAGGAAAAATTGATGTATTTGCTTTTGTTGTAATGCCCAATCACATTCACCTAATTTGGCGTATTAATGAATTAAATGGCAAGGAAACAGCACAGGGTTCTTTCCTGAAATTTACTGCACATGCTTTTAAAAAGTTGTTGCGCAGCACTTCGCCTTCAGATTTAGCAAAATACGCAGTAGCTGCCAGTAACAAGCAATATGAATTCTGGCAAAGGGATTCTCTGGCTGTCCCTCTTTATACAAAAGCTGTTGCATTGCAGAAGTTAACATATATTCATAATAACCCCGTGGCACCTCATTGGCAACTGGCTCCCACTTTTATTGATTATCCATATTCTTCTGTAAAGTATTACGAATGTAATGAGAAAAATTTCGACTTTTTGAAAGATCTTGCTACCGAATTTTGATTGGCCGCCAGCTGTTTCGTGAGGACACGAACCAGGGCGGAGAGTAGAATTTTGATTAGCCGCCAGCTGTTTCGTGGGGACACAAACCAGGGAGTAGAGTAGAATTTTGATTGTCTGCCAGCTGTTTCGTGAGGACACGAACCAGGGCGTAGCGGCAGAATTTTGATTTTCTGCCAGCTGTTTCGTGGGGACACGAACCAGGGCGGTGGGGAGGATCTTGCAGCAGAATTTTGATTAGCCGCCTGCTGTTTCGTGGGGACACGAATCAGGGCTTAGCGTCAGAATTTTGATTAGCCGCCTGCTGTTTCGTGAGGACACGAACCAGGGCGGAGAGTAGAATTTTGATTGTCTGCCAGCTGTTTCGTGGGGACACGAACCATGGCGGTGGGGCTGTTTCGTGAGGACACGAACCAGGGCGGTGGCAAAACTGAGTGTCGCCGTTTGAAAGACAGGTTCTTTCTGTCTGGCAGGCGTACAAACAGTTCCATCCGCCATTCCATGGCGCACTTCATAGCGATGCAAGTACAGGGATAAGGCCCCGGCACAGGAAAGGGTAAGCGGTTTGCCCGAAGTCAATAAAGCAAGCCAGGGTTGAAATTTTCTTAAGCTAACCTTAAGAAAGGATTAAGCTGTTTCAAAATACCGGCACAGCATCTTTGTGGAAAATTACAAGTATGATTTCTTCTACACATTTACATGCCATGATCGTTCACTTCCCCATTGCTTTATTAATGGTGGGTTTTTTATTCCAGGTGATAAGCTTCTTTTACAAAAAAGCATTCTTTCGCCAATCTGCCTTTTACTTACTTATATTGGGTATGCTTGGTACTGTAATGGCTTATCTTGCAGGCAATGCAGCCGGAGAAGGGATGGAAGAAGGCCCATTGAACAAGGCAATGCAACTGCATGAACAGGCAGCAACAATTTCACTATGGCTGACAGTTATTACAGCTTTGGTATACGCAGGTATTTATGGTTTTAAATACAACAGGCTTTGGTTAAGCATTACAGCTGTGTTGCTTTTTGCCGGTGTAACAGGCAGTATTGCAAGAACAGGATATTTGGGCGGGCAATTGGTATATAAACACGGTGCCGGTGTAGAACTTGCGTTACCTGATTTTTCGAACCCTGATGAGAAATAAGCAAAACGGTTTAATTTTCTGTAACTTAACAACATGAGAATTTTTTTAGCAGAAGACGAAACAGCCATTGCCGCTTTTTTAAAGGAAGGGCTCGAAGAAGAAGGATTTGCCGTTGATGTGGCAACAAATGGCCGGGAAGCCCTTGAAATGGCAATGATTAATCTGAACGAGTATGATATTATACTGCTCGACTGGATGATGCCCGGCATGAGTGGTATTGAAATCTGCAGAAGTATCCGAAAAGAAAATAAAGCTGTTCCGGTTATTTTTTTAACAGCAAAAGATACCGTGGATGATACTGTGTTTGGCCTGGAGGCCGGGGCAAATGATTATTTGAAAAAACCCTTTGCTTTTGAAGAGCTGTTAGCCCGGATAAAAGTATTGCTGAGAAATAAAGCAGGTGAACAAAATGTTTTTGAAACCGGAAACATCGTACTGGATACTGAGGCCCACCTGGTTACAAAAAATGGACAGCCCGTGGAACTCACTCAAAAAGAATTTGCCTTGCTGGAATACCTGCTCCGCAATAAGGGAAAGGTATGCAGGCGTTCAAGAATTATTGAAAAAATATGGGACATTCATTTTGAGAAAGACACTTCAGTAATTGATGTGTTCATTAATGCCCTGCGGAAAAAGCTGGATACAAAAAACAGTGAATCATTTATTCAAACCATACGTGGTGTGGGGTACCGTGTAAATGATAACCAATGAAGCTGAGTTTCAGAAAAAGAATTGCACTTTTTAATACACTGGTTGTTGCCATCACAACAGCAGTGGTTTTTGTTATTATTTATGCAGTTGTACATGAAAGTTCATACCGGCATCTTGATGGTGATATATTACAGGAAAAAGAGGAGATTGTCAACAACCTTGACTGGAAAGGCGACAGTATCATCATCAACAAAATGCCGGAGTGGGAAGAAGCCGAACATAGGAAAGTAGAAGTTAATCCAACCTTTATTCAGATAGTGGATAACAGGGAAAAGATGATATTCAAATCGGCTAACTTACAATCGAATCATTTTTTATTTAACCCGGGCATTGATAAAGGATATTTTTACAACACCGAGATAGATCAGCAAAAACTCCGGCTTGGTCAGTTTCCCGTCAAAAATAACGAAGGAATAATTATTGGCCAGCTCACCATTGGTGTTTCGCAGCAGGAATCTTACTACGTATTGAACAACCTGCTTATTACACTTTGTGTTTCGTTCCCTGTTCTTTTATTAATCCTTTATTGGGCCATTTACTTTGCAGCTTCCAGGTCAATTGCGCCGGTTCATCAGTTAATCCGTGCTGCTTCTGGTATTAATGATTCCACCATAGATACCCGCCTGCCATTGCCCGAAAATGAAGATGAAATTTATCAGCTGGCCAAAACTATTAATGAATTGCTGGGCAGGATAGACAGCAGTATTCAGCAACAAAAACAATTTACAGCTGATGCTTCGCATGAAATAAGAACACCGCTTGCAGCAATCCGTGGCACACTGGAAGTATTGCTCCGGAAAAAAAGGGAGCCTGAGCAGTATGAAGAAAAAATCAGGGAAGTAATTGCTCAAACAGACAGGTTGAATCAATTGCTCGATCAATTATTGCAACTGGCCCGGCTTGAATCAGGTTCAATTAAAAAAGAAACAGTGTATCTGCATAAAACATTGAAGGATGCGGAATTGAAATTCAGCAGGCAAATAAAGGAGAAAGCAATACTGGTGTCATCGTCAGTTGCTGAATCTGTTTCAGTACAGGCAGATGCATTTTTCTTTTCCGTAATAATAGACAATCTTTTTAGTAACGCTGTAAAATACGGAGCTGCGGATGGGAGCATTGTTTTTAGCTGGGCGGATGATACCCAAACCTTATCAATTACAAATGAGGGCAATGGAATTTCGCAGGATCAAATACCACTATTATTCAACCGGTTTTACCGTACCGATGATTCAAGAAGTTCCATAGTTCCCGGAACTGGCCTGGGGCTTGCGATTGTAAAAAAACTGGCAGACCTTCAGCAAATTACCATCGTTGCAAGCAGTACTGCGGGCAGTACAACTTTCTCTCTTAGGTTTCCGTCATAATCTTTAGCCAATCTTAAGCAACTGCAAAGGCATAGTTAAGGGCTGCAATAGCATCTTTGTTTTATCATTTATTCAAAACAAATAAAACAAAACAGAAATGAAAAAGCTATTGATTATCCCGGTAACAGTATTAACGGCAGGAAGTTTTTTTCTTGTTTCCTGCGGCAGCAATAAAACAGATGCAGCCATGAAAGCACCGGTACAGTATAATGCAGATACTGCTACTCAAAAGGCAATAAAGGAAAGTGGCGAAAATGAGGAAAAGGAGAACGAAGCAAAGGAAAATGAGAAAGAGGAAAAGGCTGCTGTTGTAAAACCTGCAGGCGGTGCAACAACCACTGATGCCACTGCAAAAACCGCAGAAAACATGCAGGCAGCTTTCAAAGGCGAAACAACAGCCAGTGCAAAGTATGCGGCTTATTCAAAAAAAGCTGAGGAGGAAGGATACCACCAGGTTGCTTTGCTTTTTAAAGCCGCTTCCACATCAGAAAATATTCACGCCGGTAATCATAAAGCGGTGTTGCAGGAATCTGGTATTAGTGTACCTGTTGTCAAGCCAGCGTTCACAGTGAAGTCAACAAAAGAAAATTTACAGGATGCCATTACAGGAGAAACTTACGAAGTGACCACTATGTATCCGGAGTTTTTAACCGCAGCCAGCGCAGCCGGCAATCAATTAGCTGTGATAAGTTTGAACTATGCCTATAAAACAGAAAAAAAGCATAAAATGTTTTATGAAGCTGCATTAACAGCTTTGCAGAATAATACTGTAAAATTACTGCCGGCAGTATTTTATGTTTGTCCTGCATGTGGCAATACTTATGAAACCACGGCCCCAGCCCGTTGCGGAATTTCAATGACAAGCGGGGAGAAGTTTATTAAAATTACTTCACTTTAAAAATTACAATTATGAGCCAGGTTCATCTGCATTTGCTGATTACACACCTTCCTGTTTTTGGTTCCATATTGGGAGCCCTTGTGCTGGGCTATGGGCTTTGGGTAAAGAGTAACCAAACAAAGAATGCGGCATATATTATTTTAATTATTTCGGCAATTGGCGCAGCCATAGCATACTTCACGGGTGAGGGTGCTGAAGAAGCAGTAGAAAATATTCAGGGCGTATCAGAGAATATGATAAAGCTGCATGAAGATGCTGCCATGTATGCTTTGATTAGTTTGATTGCATCAGGAGTATTATCAGTGGCAGCCCTGGTGGTAAGCCGTTTTAAAACTTCATGGATAAAACCTGCTGCTGTAATGATACTTGTATTTTCTTTGGTAAGTTTTGGACTTGTTGCCAGAACAGGCTACCTTGGGGGACAGATCAGGCATACAGAAATTGCTGCAGGCTCCGGTCAAAGCAATGGTGGGGCTGAAGGAGGAGAAAAGGATGATGATTAGCAGCAGGGTTCTGATTTAATATTCATACAGCATTCAATGAATCCTGCATATGATTGCCGGGTTCATTGTTTATTCAACAATCAAATTTTTAGTAATGGCTGCTCTTTCTGATAAAAACCTTCAAACAGAAGCAGATGCCTGCTTCCTGTATAATAAATTGGCAGAAGCGGAATCTGATGCCACGGTTGCTAATGTTTTCCGGCAAATGAGTGCAATTGAAAAAAGCCATGCCGAAGCTTTTTTAAAAAAATTGTATCCGGGTTCATCGGCTCCATTTCCACCACCATCATTCCGGGCAAAAGCACTTAATACCATCGGTAAGGTATTTGGGTATGATTATGTGTTAGGAGTATTGATGGATACCGAAAAAAGCATTTCCACAGCGGTTATCCAGGCTAAAAATAAAAACAAGCTGCCCATTACAGGCAACGAAACCAATCATGTTAAAATACTGCGGTCGCTTTTAGAAAATGAATCTAAGGTTACCGGGGGCAACGTGGCAAAATTTGAAAGCAGGCACCGCTCTGTTGGCGGCAATGCTTTAAGAGCAGCAGTATTGGGAGGTAATGACGGCCTGGTTTCTAACTTTAGTTTGGTAATGGGAATAGCAGGTGCAACCGCAGGCGGTTCAGGTGTTTTATTAGCCGGGGTTGCAGGATTATTAGCTGGTGCATTATCAATGGCTTTGGGAGAATGGATTTCAGTTAAAAGTTCTCAGGAATTGCATGAGAACCAGATGCAGCTGGAAATGGATGAGCTGGAAACTAATCCTGAAGGAGAACAAAAGGAATTGGCATTAATTTATATTGCCAAAGGTATACCGGAAGAACAGGCAAATGCCATGGCTGCCGAAATTATGCAGGATAAAAATCATGCACATGACATATTGGTGAAAGAAGAATTGGGCATCAATGCTGAAGAACTGAAAGGTTCAGCCATGGAAGCCGCAGTTTATTCCTTTATCCTTTTTGCTATTGGAGCAGTGATACCAGTCATTCCTTTTATGTTTACAAGTGGCAGTGCAGCAATAATTATTAGTGTTATCAGTAGTGCAGCAGGTTTATTTCTAATCGGTTCAGCCATTACATTGTTTACAGGTAAAAATATCTGGTTTTCAGGCTTCCGGCAGGTATTGTTTGGTTTGATTGCAGCTGCAATAACATTTGGTATCGGAAAATTAATTGGTGTTTCTTTGGCGGGATAATGGTAGAATTTCAGGCATCGTAAAAATAATATCATGGCAACAAAAAACAAAACAGCAGAAACCAGCCATAACGTTGTTGATTTCATCAACGCATTTGCCGATAGTGAGCAAAAGAAGCAGGACAGTTTTCAGCTGATAGCGCTCATGAAAAAATGGTCGGGGTTTGAACCAAAAATGTGGGGCCCAACTATGGTAGGCTTTGGAAGTTATCATTACAGGTATGCCAGCGGCCATGAAGGCGATGCCATGCTGATTGGCTTTTCACCCAGGAAAGTAGCTTTTTCCCTTTATGTGGCCGCACCGGGAAATGACAATAAGCTACTGCTCGAAAAACTGGGTACATTCAAAATGGGCAAAGCCTGTATTTACTTCAAAAAATTAACCGACCTCAACCTTACCGTACTGGAGCAACTCTGCAAAGCCACCATCCGCTACTTAAACGAACACCATGAATGTGCCGTCTGCAGGGACTGATGGCGAACAGCCAGTCACCATCAATTGATAAAACCCAGTTGCCGCATCACGGTAGTTCTGTCGAACACCTGTGAGTGGCCGCAGATTTTCCCATTGCTGAAATGGTAAATGGTAAGTCCTTTTGTGTGGATGGATTTGCCGGTTGGTGGCACACCGCCAATAGGCCCAAGCTGGGTGCCGGTCATTATCCAGTTGATAGCTACGCAGTCGCCATCGCTGATAGCAGACAGTATTTCAAAATGAATATCGGGAAATGGCCCGAAAGAGTCATTCAATCTTGCCCTGAATTCATCATTGTTAAGTGTTTTACCTTCCCATGCATCGCCGTTATCAGTATGGATAGTGTATGCAGGGTGTACAAATTCCGGAATGCTGTCCACGTTTTTTTCATTCCATACCTGTTGTATAAAATCCCTCAGTATGGTCTCGTTGCTCATTGCTTTACAGATTTAGTTCATGGATTCAACTGATTACACCAGGTTCTTTTTCAATGTACATTACTCCTCTGTAATCGCTTCATCCACCGAATTGGCCACCATTCTTCCGCTCAGTTTGCGCAGCGGATTTTTGCGTTGTTCAGCAAATTCCTGCCTGGCACTGATGATGTCAACACACCTGTAAATGGCCGACCTGAAAGAAGCTTCATCAGCCTTGCCCTTGCCAGCTATATCAAAAGCCACACCATGGTCGGGGCTGGTGCGTATACCCGTTAAACCTGCTGTAAAGTTTACGCCTTCGCCCAAAGCCAGCGACTTAAAAGGTATCAATCCCTGGTCGTGGTACATGGCAAGCACCGCATCCACCCGCTCATGTCCGCCCCGGGCAAAAAAAGCATCGGCACTGTAAGGGCCAAAGCAGAAAATATTTTTTTGTTTGGCCTCTTTTACCGCAGGGCGTATAATGGCTTCCTCCTCGCTGCCAATCAATCCCTCATCACCGGCATGCGGGTTAAGGCCCAGTACGGCAATCCTTGGCTTGTCGATATTAAAATCTTTTTTAAGTGAGTTGTTGAGCAGGGTAAGTTTACCCAGTATATTTTCACGGGTAATGCCGGCTGCAATATCTTTTACTGCCACATGCTCGGTAACCAGGCCAACCCGCATATTATCTGCCACCATCAGCATCAGCACATCGGTGGCACCATACAGGTTTTTTAAGTAGGGCGTATGGCCGGTAAAATTAAATTCCTGCGATTGCGTGTTTTTTTTATGGATAGGTGCTGTAACCAATCCATGTATCTGTCCGTCTTTTAAAGCCTGCGCAGCAGTAACCAGGCTTATCACGGCGTACTTGCCACCTGTATCAGTGAGTTGCCCCGGGGTGATGGCCACTTCTTCTTCCCAGCAATTGTACAGGTTCACCTGCTTGTGGTTTACACGTCCCGCATCCCTTACACCCGAAAAACTGAAGTTGATATCGGGCAGTCCCTTGCGGTAAAAATTGATGGCTTTATTGCTTGCAAATACCACCGGTGTGCAAATGTCCAGCAACCTGTTGTCGCTCACCGTTTTAATGATCAGTTCAATCCCGATTCCGTTAAGGTCGCCGCAGCTTATTCCTATTACAGGCTTATTGTCCGTTACAGTACTCATGTTGTTGATTAAGATAAGCCGTAAAGTTAATGAATTGCCTGCAAAAGGCAGGCATGGTGTTTTTCTTACATACATTCTCGTATAATTACGAATCAATACGGGTGCTGGCTTCGGTATTTACGCATTGTTTGTAAAATACTTAGAAAAAAACTGAAATGGTTGTAGTTTTAATTCGTAAAACTCCCTAATATTGTCTTGAAATTTTATATCCATTAGAAAAAATAGACTCTGCATGAACAAGCATTTGTTAACAATGCTGACCTGTATCTGCTGTATAACGGCAGTATCACAGGCACAGCCAACCGAATCACCAGCACCTTATTACCATTCATTAAGAAGGTCGCCAGCCACACCAGCATCACCCGAGCCCAATACATCAGGCCAAAGCGGTACAGGAGCCAATTATGATGTAGTGTATCATAAAGTTTTCTGGCGCATCAATCCTGATTCAACGGTAAAATATATCCGTGGTTTTGTGCAAACCAATTTCAAAACAATTACTGCAAGCGTATCCAGCATCACATTTGATATCAATGCTGTACTTACTGTAGATTCTGTGCGCTTCAGGGGGGCAAGGCTTGCCGCAGGCAATATTACCCGTGCCGGCAACATCATGACGATAGCGCTGGGTGCAACACTGGCCAATAATACACTCGACTCAATATGGGTGTATTACCGTGGCACACCTCCAGCCGTATCAGGCGCAGCAGAAGGCTACCAGGTACGTACCGATCCCACTACCAGCCAGAGATACATATATACACTGTCAGAATCTTACGAAGACAGGGACTGGTGGCCCTGTAAGGCGGATATGCAGGACAAGATAGATTCAATGGACATCACCGTAAGTGTACCCTGGACGGGTGCTGATACTTTTTGGGTGGCTACCAACGGAAGGATGGTTGATTCAAGCATCAGTGGTGGCAGCCGCTTGTTTACCTATAAAAACAGGTATCCCATGGCATCTTATTTAGTAAGCGTGGCTGTTGCCAGGTTTAACCGGTATTACTATCCCAATGTTACTGTGGGTGGTGTATCAGTGCCGGTAGTGTTTTACCTGCACCGCGGTAAGTCAGCCGCCAACTACACTACCATATTAACAGCTATGAACAGGCAAACACAGGTACTTACTGCCTTTAGTACAAGATTTGGGGATTATCCATTTAAGCGTGAAAAGCATGGTTATTATGAAGGACTGGGTGGCGCCGGCGGAATGGAGCACCAGACTTTTTCGGCCATGTCGGGCGGCTCAACGGCAGGAGGGATAGGCTCACTTGCCAGTGCCACTACGCTTGCGCATGAGCTGATGCACCAGTGGTTTGGCGATAAGGCAACTTTTGCTACTTGGGCCGACCTGTGGCTTGCTGAGGGCTTTGCCCGCTATGGCGAAGCATTGGCAGGGGAATTTGTGCCCGCAACCGGTATTAACCCCACAACTGAAATGGCCAGTGCCAAATCAGCGGCAAGGGCCAATACTAACACACCAGCCCGCATTACCAGTTTTACCACCAGCAACCAGGTATGGACCAATGCCAATATATCTGCTGTGTACGACAGGGGGTGTATGGTAATTTCCATGCTGAGGGCACTCAGTGGCGATACGAGGTTCTTCCAGGCCTGTACCAATTATTTAGACTCACTTAACGGATCAGGGTACAGCTCTGCTACTGCAGATTCACTCAAAAATAATTTTAACAGGGTATTGAATTACGATCTTACTCCCTTTTTCACCGATTTTGTAACAGGGGTGGGGCATCCCAGTACGGTTGTAAACTGGAACGATTATGCACCTAATAAGCTTGCTGTTTCTGTAGCATCGCAAACGAGAAGTGCCGGTGCCACTGCTTCATATTTTCACAATGTGATTGTACTAAGGGTACAGGGTGCATTGGGCGGGCAGGATACCACCATCGTTATTTACGATATTGACGGCAACAACCTTGCTTATGCCGGTAATGGTATTTCGGCCAGTGTGCCGGGCAACCAGTTAATTTATAATCTTTCATTTACACCTACTACCGTTACTTTCGATCCGTTCAGTGTAACCATGTCAGCAGGTTCTACCGTAAAAGTAACCACACTCGACCTTAAGATAGTGGACTTTACCGCCAGGAACAGGGGTAGCTATAACGAAGCAATACTCACTCTTGACGACAACAGCATCAATAGCAGTATCATACTCGAAAGAAGTGCCAATGGCATTGATTTTACCGAAGCAGGTACAATGACGCAGATGCCGGTAACGGGTGTGAATAAATCTTACCTGTACAAAGATTTTACACCGCTTAATGGCAATAACTATTACAGGGCTAAGTTTAAAGATACGGATGGCAGATTCTTATATTCCAAAATAATTAAGATTGTAACGGGCAGCAAAAACAGTTTTTCAGTAATCAATAACCCGGCAACAGGTGGTGCCCTGCTGATAAGGTCTGAAAAAAATGTGGACAACAACAGCCTTTTCCATTTCAGCATATTTGATGCATCCGGCAAACTGGTTTCAGGTGAGGATAAGAAATTGGCAGGAGCTACTACCAGGCTGGATATCAGCAAACTGGCAGCGGGTACTTATGTACTCAAAATTTCAGGTAATGAGGCGGCTGAATTAATACGTTTTGTAGTTGAATAGCATAAATCCTTAATAAGATTTAGCGTTGATCATACTAAAATAAGATCCGGTTCGTTAATAGGCATTGGCGAACTGGATTTTATCCAATATCGGCAAAAAACAGTAATATCCAATTGTTATGAAGCAAACTCTACCAAGCTTACACAAGCCTGCCTGGCTGCTTGTATTATTATTTTTAGTAATAAGCATTACGGCGCTGGCACAGCCTGCTACCTACAGTCTGCCCTTTAGTATCGGGCGCAACAACTGTGGATCCGGTGGTGCAGATTCAGTGTATTTCTTCAACTACGCTGCCTCTAATATGACCAACAGCACAGCACCCCGCGGGTGCCTTCCTGTGTTGAGAACAAACTATGCACCGTTAAATACATACACAGGTTCCAGCAGGCCCTTCAGTATTTTTGCGGCCAGTGTGTCCTTTAACCCAAAGGACCAGAACATGTATTATGTATTTACCGATTACAATGTGCCAGCACCCTACAAATCTTATATCTGGCGCTGGAATCCTACCACCTGTCCCACGGCAGCCGGCGGCCTGGATACACTGAGAACCTTTAATTATGATATTGGTGGTATTGCTTTTGATGCCAATGGTAAAGCATGGCAGCTGGAGTTTTCAGGTGCTGCCCCCTATAAAGCCTATATGCGGCAGCTTGATTTTGTAACCGGTGCCATCAATGGAGCTGATACGCTCGACCTGGTACCCGGTGCCGGTGGCATTGGTGATACCCTGTACAATGTGGGCAGTGGCGATATTACCATTACCCCCGACGGGCAGATGTATTTTATTTTTGACAACAAGCTGTACACACCCGATTACGGAAGCTACAACAACCCTACCCGCCACCTCAAATGTACTTATATTGATACCGTAAGAAGGCCGGCAGGCGCCACCAGCCTGGTAGGTCTTTCTTTTGCCGATGGTGACCTGATAGCGGCTTACACCGGTACCTGTGTATACCGTAAAGTAAACCCGGTAACCGGCGATACGGCAGCCCTGTTTTACTCCTATGCTGCTAACAAAGGGGTACGCTCCACTGATATGTCGCAGATCAACTCCGGCGTGGGCGCTGCCAAAAGACTGGTATCTGTAACGCCTACAGGTACTGCCCAGCAATACGATGTGGTATATGATGTATATATAAAAAACTATGGCAACACACCCATACAAAACCTGCAGGTTACGGATAACCTGGGTGCTATTAACGGATCTGGCAATGTATCACTTAATTCGGTCACCATGATGACGGTGCCGCCGCCTCCGGGTATTGCACTCAACCCCGGATTTAACGGTGTTGGTAACCAGAACCTGCTGGCTGCCACAGGCCAGGTACTGCCGGCCGTACCCATCGACAGTAATAACTTTGTAATAAGAATCAGTTGCCGCCTTTCCAATATTCAAAATGGTATTGTATACAATAACCAGGTGGTGGTAAGAGGCAACGGCTTTAATAATTTTGCCCTCAGGGATTCATCCACCAATGGCAGTGTGCCCGATTTGAATATCAACGACAAGCCGGATGATATAGGGGAGAGCCAGCCAACACCATTTATCATTACGCTTACGCCAAGTGTGCCACCCTGTGCCACTTTGAGCCAGGTACTGTACAATCAAACATTTGGTACAGGAACTGGTTTGTCAAATGCATTGCCTGCCACACCAACAGCAAGTACTACCTATTCCGGCAGCACTGCACAGCCTTTAACTCCCAATCGTTTTGCCACAACAGACAGTGCTTACCGGGGCGATCTGGCCAACTGGGTGTATATCAGAGACCATACAGGTGATGCCAATGGCCGTATGATGGTTGTAAATGCGGATGCACCTGCAGGATTTTTTTACAGGGATACACTGGCATCACTTTGCCCCAACCAGCAATATTCTTTTTCTTTCTGGACGGCCTTTATCGGTAACTCTACGCAGGATGCCGTATGTTCGGCCCTGGGGGGAACCGTATATTCAAGGGTTAAATGCCGGGTGCGTGACAGGGCAACAGGCCTGATAATTACAGAAGCATCCACACCACTCATTACTTCCCGTACCTGGACACAGCAGGGTATAAAATGGATAATGCCTCCGGGTTACAGTAATGTTATTTTTGAACTGATCAATGATGCGGCAGGTGGTTGCGGTAATGATATTGCAATCGATGATATACAGTTTGGTATTTGCTCTGCACAACCTGCAGCGGCTTTAAGTACCGTAAGTTCAGGCTGTATTGGTGGTACCACTACCTTTACCGCTTCAATGGCTTCTGCTGCTGATAGTGCGGTAATTCCCGGTGCAAAAGATTTTCAGTGGCAGGTAAGTACAGATGGTGTAACCTGGTTTGATATTGGTGGTGCCAATGCGGTAAACTACGTAATCAACCCGCTGAATCTAACGGATGTAAACAGATACTATCGTGTGCTGATAGCTGCACAGGGTAATATAGGCACACCAAGCTGCCGCTATCCTTCACCAGCTTTCTTTCTTACTGCAAAAATCCCATCCCTGCCTGCTGCATCGGTTTCCAGAAGTAAAAATAATTTCTGCCCTGGTGATGCTGTTACCCTCAGGGCCAATGGTGGCTTACTGGGTGCAGGTGCTTCGTGGAGATGGTACACGGGTAGTTGTGGTGGCACACTGGTGGGTACCGGCACAAGCCTTACCGTAACGCCAATGGTAACCACCACTTATTTTGTACGGGCAGAGGGTGATTGCGGCCCCACAACCTGTACACCCATTACCGTTACCATCAACTGCGATATTGATGATGATGATGACGGTATCCCCGACCTGGTGGAAAATAGCGGTACCGATATTGAAGGTGATAATGACTTTGATGGTACAGTAAACTGGCGTGATCCGGATATGCCCGGCTATGTGGACTCTAACAGTGACGGTGTGGATGACCGCTATGATAATGACCTGGATGGTATTGTTAACCAGTACGACAGGGATAGCGACAACGATGGTATACCTGATGTGGTGGAAGCCTATGGGGTGGATGCCAATGGTGACGGGGTGATTGATAATTATACCGATACCGATGCGGATGGTTTCTCACAAAATGTGGATGCCAATACAAGCGGTCATCTTATATCAGGCGCAGGATTGAGTATTCCCGACCTGGATGGCGATGGCATACCCAACTATTTTGATTTGGACAGTGATAATGATGGTATCCCTGATATTATTGAAGCAGGTGGTACAGATGCCAACAACAATGCACTGGTAGACGGGGTATTTGTGGATACGGACTCCGACGGATTGCTGGACATACTGGATGGAAGCGTTGGTGGAAGTACTCCATTGCTGCGCACAGGTGCTGATATTACGAGCGATGGCCGTGCAGACAGCTACCCCAATAAAAACTTCGACAGCGACAGGCGCTCAAACCCTTATGACCCCGATAGTGATGGGGATGGTATTGCAGATGTGATAGAAGCAGCTTTCCCCGATGCCAATCTTGATGGATATGTAGACGGGCCTTACAATACCAGGGGCTGGGCAACCAGTATAGCTGCAAGGGTAAGTCTTGGATTGCGCAATACTGAAAGTGCGGGCAACCCCGATTACCTGGATATAGATGCTGATGGCGATGGTATACCGGATAATGTGGAAGGACAGACAACCGCTGGTTATGGCTTCCCGGCTTATGCCGATACGGATGGTGATGGCCTCGACAATGCTTATGACAACAGGCCACTGGCATTTGGCGGATCGGGTATATTTGTTATTGATACCGATTTGGACAGCACGCCGGATTTCCGTGACCTTGATACCGATGCAGATGGCCTCAGCGATATTATAGAAGGAAACGACTTTAACCTCAACAGGCTGGCAGACGACCTGGTAACCCCCACAGGAGCCGATACAGATGGCGATGGTTTGGATAACAGGTTCGATTCAAGCAATGCCACCATAAAAGGTACTTCGTACATGATGGGTACAGGCGGCAGCTTCACAGGAGATGCAGCCCCGGGCACACGGTCGCCGGTGCAGCGTTCGTACGCCATACAAACCGACCGTGACTGGCGCTATGTAGGTTATGTACTGCCGGTTCAGTTCCTCAACTTTACAGGATCAGTGCAGCATAATAATGTGCCGCTGTCGTGGAGCATTATCACTCCAAAAGAAATCGATCATTTTGAAATTGAAAGAAGTACAGACAATATCAATTATGCTAAAGTGGGAGTAAATAACCAGGCTGTTCAACTCAACCAGGCGCAGGGCTTTGGTCATACAGATGATATTGCCGGCATCAGCAATGAGATACTGTACTACAGGTTAAAAGTGATTGGTAAAACCGGTGAGGTAAAATACAGCAATATACTGGTACTGCGCCGCACAAAGAGCAATACTACGGTAGCGATTATGCCTAATCCGGCCAGCAGCTACCTCAGCATCAGGATTTATGCTGAAAAAGATGCCGATATGGATGTGCGCATTATCGACAATATTGGCAGAACAGTGCTGGTGCAAAGGCAGAAAGTACTGAAAGGCAACAATACGGTACAACTGAACGGGCTGGATAAATTCAGTAATGGATTCTATTCACTGCAATTGGTAAACAACAACGAACTGATTACAGAGAAGCTGATCATTCAGCATAAATAACAATAGCAAAAAGCGGATAACTGGTCCCCTCCTGTTTTCAGGAGGGGATTTTTTTGTTTTGGTGAAAAGCAGCGGTAACGCTGTTGCTGTGAAATTTTTGTAAACCTGCTGTCGGAACTTTTATTAAACCCAGATTTTGCAGTTGTCTGCAAAATCTGCCCGAAGGGCCGACGAAAGCCCCCAAAAGGGCTTTGTCGGGGTTAACCCTGACCAAAATGCATCGCATTTTGCGTCAGCCGAAGGCAAATTTTGCTGTTGCAAAATTCTATCTAACTATGCTATAACACCTTGATTGTCAACCACAATAAATCCATGCTGAACCATAATCTCTCTTGCTTTTCGGATAGCTTTTTCTTTTATTTTTTCTTGAATGTGACCAGGCAATATTGGATTGTA
>JANMIG010000008.1:0-25889 GCA_031375675.1 Chitinophagales bacterium | reverse complement strand
AATATACTGTTGAGTGCAAATCTGCACTGATTAGTTTGAGGAACTCACTCCTGCTCGAATTTTTCTGAAACTCGCCGTCAAATGCTGAAGTTGTTGTTGATGAGTTTTGTTTCTGTACACCCCTCATCATCATACATAAGTGTGATGCTTCTATTACCACGGCCACACCCAGCGGATTAAGGGAAACTTTTATGGCATCGAGTATTTGAGTGGTCAGTCTTTCCTGTACCTGCAGGCGGCGGCTGTACACATCCACCACACGGGCTATTTTACTCAGCCCTGTTATCCAGCCATTGGGAATATAGGCTACATGCGCCTTGCCGTAAAAGGGCAGCATATGATGTTCGCACATGCTGTACAGCTCAATGTCCTTCACAATCACCATTTCACTTACATCCTCATGAAATTTGGCAGAGTTCAGTATGTCGTTGGCATTCTGCTGGTAGCCCTGGGTTAAAAACTGCATAGCTTTGGCCACACGTTCCGGGGTTTTCAATAAACCCTCCCTTTCAGGATCTTCGCCCAGCAGGGCAATACTCTTCTTGTATTGTTCCGTAAGTCCTTCTGTTACTGCTGCGTCGTACTGGTCAATCTTTTTATACGCCATTGTTCTTTTTTATTATATGTAATTGTCAAGCCGGGTATTCTACAAAATTTCTTGGTGTTTCATAGAGCCGTACCTGCAAATCAAGCGCTGCGGGCAGTTCAGCCCTTAACAGGTCATAAATCACTATGGCAATATTTTCTGCCGAAGGGTTCAGGTTTTTAAACTCCGCCGTATCAAGGTTAAGATTTTTATGGTCAAACCTCTCTACAATATGTTCATTAATGATATCGCTGAGCAGTTTCATGTCCATTACATAACCGGTTCCTTTATCGGGTACCCCGGTTACTTTAACCACCAGTTCATAATTGTGGCCATGATAATTGGGGTTATTGCATTTTCCAAAAACCTTCTGGTTCTCTTCAGCCGACCATTCAGGATTATTAAGCCGGTGTGCTGCATTAAAATGCTCTCTCCGGTATACAGCCACTTTACTGTTCATATATTATTTTTTAACCACATAAGATTACTGAAACACAACAAGAAATTATACCTGTAAACACTTACATTGCTTCAACAGAAGTTTGCTGTTCAGGCAAAAAAACCGGACGTGGTATACATAACAACTAAAGATACAAATTGTTGGCAAGCCTGCAATAATACCATCACCCGAAATACTCTACATAAATCCTGGGTGTTTCGTATAATTTTAAAGCATGCAGGTTAACTGTTGATGGCAGATGTGTCACCAGTTCATTCCATATTCCCATCACCAGGTTTTCAATGGAGCAAAGCTTTCCCTTCATAAAGTCAACATCCTCATTCAGGTTTTTGTGATCCAGTTTCTCAATTACCTGGTCTTTTATCACCTGGCTCAGCTTTTTGGCATCATACACAAAACCGGTTTCCGGGTCGGGCATTCCCTTTACCGTTACAAACAGCTCAAAGTTGTGGCCATGCCAGTTTTCATTGGCACATTTACCAAACACCTCCTCGTTTTTTTCCCTGCTCCAGGCGGGGTTATACAGTTTGTGAGCTGCATTGAAATGCTCTATCCTTGTGATATACACCATTTGTATCTGCAAAAATTTTGGCAAAGGTAGGCTGATATATGAAAATAGTGGCTAAAAATGCCCGCAGAACCCGAAATTTGCAAAATGAGGATATTATTGGTGGCGGCAACAGAAATGGAGATATCCCCTGCCATGCAATCACTTGCAAAAAATGGTTGGGTGCAGGGAGGCCATGAATGGAGCATATTGATTACCGGCGTAGGTCAGGTTGCCACCACATGGGCGCTTACCCATTCCTTGAATACGGGCAGGCCCGGCCTGGTAGTACAGGCAGGCATTGCGGGCACCTTCAATGAACGGCTTGCTTTGGGCACAGTGGTATATGTGGCAAAAGACTGTTTTGGCGACCTTGGTTTGGAAGAAAACGGGCAGTTCAGCACCATTTTTGAGAATGGCTTTGCCGGTGCAGATGATGCCCCCTTTACCGGCGGTTGGCTTGTAAACGGCAACCCAGCACTGAATGGCATGGCAATAGAGGGAGTGAATGCAGTTACGGTTAACAAGGTAACGGATAATGTTGTACAGCGCCGACAGCTAGTAGATGCATTTAATCCCGATATAGAAACCATGGAGGGGGCAGCTTTTCACTATGTATGTATTAAAACGGGCATCCCCTTTATACAATTACGGGCCATCAGCAACCTTGTAGGCGAAAGAGACAAAAGCAAATGGATGCTGCAGGAAGCGGTGGATAACCTGAACAAGACATTGCTGCAGGTATTGCAGGAATACAAATGATACAATGGACAAAATAACATTGGGCTTTTCGCCCTGCCCCAACGATACTTTTATTTTTGATGCACTGGTAAACAAAAAAATTGATACCGGCGGGCTGGAATTTGAAGTGGTGCTGGATGATGTGGAAACATTGAACCGTTGGGCCATTGAGGGCAGGCTGGCAGTAACCAAACTCAGCTATGGCGTATTACCGCAGGTGCTGGATACCTACCGTGTGCTGAACAGCGGCAGCGCCCTTGGCCGTGGCGTAGGGCCATTGCTGATATGCAGGAACAATTCTCAGGGTGCCCTTTTCAGCGGTGCTGCAGAAACAGTAGCCATACCCGGTGAGCATACCACGGCCCATTTATTGTTTAAAATGGCCTACCCGGGTGCTGCCAATAAAGTATTTATGCGTTACGACGCCATTGAAACAGCCCTTTTAAATGAAACAGTGCAGGCAGGCGTCATCATCCACGAAAACAGGTTTACATACCAGGACAAGGGGCTGCAGCTCATCACCGACCTTGGTCATTTTTGGGAGGAACAGACCGGGCAGCCGATTCCATTGGGGGGCATTGTAATTAAAAAAGAGCTGCCAAACCCATTGCAGCAGCAGGTTGACGGCTTAATACGCAGTTCTATCAAATACGCTTTTGCGCATTACCCGCAGCTGGCGACCTATGTACGTACCCATGCACAGGAAATGAGCGAAACCGTGATGCGCCAGCACATTGACTTATATGTAAATGACTACTCTGTTGATTTAGGAGAGGCAGGTAAGCATGCAGTGCTGCAATTGCTGAATGCGGGTGGTGGCACATTTGCAGCCGCAGATGTGTTTGTAAACAGCCATTGAAAACAAGTGCTATTTACCCGATACAACTGCTTTACGATGACTTGATTTTTGGGGCCGTTAACTTTCCATGGTGATATAATCCAGGTTGCCATTTTCATCCGTATTAACCACCACCAGGTAACCGGTGATATCCTTCCCCAGCGAATAGTCAAAAACGGCGAACTGTTCATCGCTATCCGGGTATATGCCTACCCTTACCAGGTGTATTTTTTTCAGTAACTCTTTTTCATACTCCGTGCTCTTTGTACCGGGCTTTACCAGGCCGGCCAATTCAGTTTCTCCCAGTTCATCTATGTGATGCTCAAGGTAAGTTTTTACAGTATCGCCATCCTCATCCCGGTAATCGTTGTCAATATATTTCCTGTTATTGATATCATGTATCCTGATGTTTTCAATAAAGGCCTTCACTTTTTCCAGCCGCCCGCTGTCAATTGTCTTATCGTAAAAATTCAGGTCAACCTGAATGGTTGTTCCGTTAAAGTCAATCTCCGTATCATAATACTCCTCCAGGGATGCAGGATCAAGTATGCCGAAATGTGGTAATGATATAAGCGTCATACAGAATAATTTATCTTCTTAAAAAACATTGCTGCAGTATTTTGCCGTTACTTTTTCGTTTGAAAATAAACTGCCGCGGTCAAATATACAACAACTACGTTTGTTAAAGCGGGGCATGGCGGCAGCTCATAAGCATCAAGCAACAAAATACCGTATCTTCATTTAATCATGAAACTATTTACTGCGATACTGCCTTTACTGATACTTGCTGCCTGCCAACCCGCAGCAAAAATGAATAATACGCACTCACCCGGTAAACCAACTGAGGGAAAGATGGCTGTAGTGGTGCTGGGTACTTTGCAGGATGGTGGTTCACCACATGCAGGATGTAAAAAAGACTGCTGCAGGGAATTGTTTCTTAACCCCAACCCCCAACGGAAAGTTGTATCTCTGGGTATTACAGATGGCATCAATAAAAAGAGTTTTTTGGTGGAAGCCAGTCCCGACATCACCGCACAAATGAAACAGTTGCAGCAATATGCGGCTTTCAGCAGCAAAGAAGTCCCGGATGGCATCCTGCTTACGCATGCCCATATTGGCCATTACAGCGGCCTGATGTACCTCGGCAGGGAAGCCATGAACGCCGGCAATGCAGCCGTGTACACACTGCCCCGCATGAAACAATTCCTTGAAACAAACGGCCCCTGGAGCCAGCTGGTGCGCCTGAACAATATACAGCTGCAGCCACTCAGTCATATGCAGGAAATTCAGTTAACACCCGCCCTCAGCATCACAGCTTTTACCGTTCCTCACCGCGATGAATTCAGTGAAACAGCAGGGTTCATCATAAAGGGCCCTTCAAAAAAACTGCTCTTTATCCCGGATATTGATAAATGGGAAAAATGGGAAACCAGCATCACCAGTGCCCTGGCAACAGTTGACTACGCTTTTATTGACGGCACTTTTTATGATGCCGAAGAAGTGAACAACCGGAATATGGCAGAGATACCCCACCCCTTTATCACAGAAAGCATGCAGTTGTTTAACCATCTTCCGGCTTATGAAAAAAATAAGATTCATTTTATACATTTCAACCACACCAACCCCGCCCTGAACAGCAGCAGCCCGCAATCAAAAACTATTCTGAGAAACGGATACCATATTGCACAGTTTAACCAGGTAATTGATTTGTGAAGCCCCTGCTGATACCAGGAATGAGATATGAACCCTGGTTATCAATGGTGCAAACTCTGTTTCGCCGGGGTCTTCACTGCCGGATGGTGAGCGCAGGCAAGTGAGACCCAGGTGTATAAAAACTGCTTGTTTTTACAGAACCCAGTTGAACATTTTATGAATTTGGTATTGCAGTTAGTTTACAACAATAAATTACGCTTAAATAATGGATAGCTGTAAACCCTTGCCTGATTAGCCTGTACTATTTAGTGCAAGCTCTTTCAAGTGCCTGGGTCTCATGCCTGCGCACAAGGCCACGCCATGAAGACCCCGGCAGGACGTGGAGACCGGAGATGCAATTAGATGAAATTAGTTTGTCCAGCCACACTTGACCAAAACCATTTGTTAGCAGCCGTATTATTGTTACTCGTATCCATATTTCCTTAAAAACGCTTTTCTGAAATTCGCAACTTTACCAGAATAGCGTCTGTCATACCAAATGTAATGTGGTGCACCTTCCAAAGTTTCAAATTCAAATTGATTACCTAATACCTTCATTTCTTCTGCGAAAGTTTTTGCTGAGGCATAATCTACACTTTGGTCATTTGTTCCATGAATAATTAGCATTGGAGGAATACCTTTTTTAAGTAAATGTTGCGGTGATATTTTTTTCACCAGCGTTTTATCTTTAAGGTCTTTACTTATCCAGTCAGTACTGCCATCGGCATATAAACTATATACTCCCGAATTAACCAATAGCAAATTGGGAGAAGCACTAAAGTTTAAATTGTCAGTGCTTTCATTTACTTCATTTGCTAAAGCAGTAGCTAAAACCAAATGTCCACCTGCAGAATTTCCTGTAGCTACTATTCGATTGCTGTCAATATTATAAATATCGGCTTTCATCCGTAACCATCTTATTGCAGTTCTTGCATCTTTTACTGCCTCAAAAGGGGTTGTTTCGTGTCTGTCAGCTATTCTGTATTCTACTGCCACTGCAACCCAACCTTTTTTTGCATAGTTGGCACAATTATAAAAATCCCATTCCGGCGTGCCTTTTGTCCAGCTGCCTCCACTAAAATAAACAATAACAGGTCTTTTGGTTTTTTGATCAATGCTGTCTGGCAGAAAAATGTGCAGATCAAGCTTAAATCCATCAACGGTTTTATAGGTTTTAATCAAATGACCCTTGTATCCATTTTGGCTTTCCGTATAAATACTGTCAATGGTTTTAACATAAGCAGGGTTTTTACAGGTTGAAAGAAAAGATTGAACAACTTTGCCAATATTTTTACTACCCCAATCATCCAAATGTGCATATAGGTAGTGGTACTGCCAATACTCTTTACAGACATGATTGGTAAAGTGTTTGGGAATTAAATTGAGATATGCATCAAGCCGTTTATTATCAGATTGCTCATACAGCGTTTTCTTCAATTCTTCAGAAGACTGATGTCTCATAAAACCTTCAATATAACTTTTAAAATCCATGCTAGACAATAATGCTGGATTGTTAAAATCAGACAAATGCTTGTTAAGCTTTAGCTGAACGGATTTAGAAAGTTTAACTTTTTTACCCGTATGGTTCTCATGGAAGTAAGGATAGTCTTGAATGATGCGGTCGAAGAAGTATTCAATATCCCTTAGTTCATCAGCAATAAATTTTGCATCAATATTGCCATATTGGTTCTTGTACGCATTTGCTTCAGATTCAATAGGGGCTTTTAAGGATTGTACCTTATTGAGGAAGGCTTTTTCGTCAAGGGAATAAATTTGAGGTCTGTTGGGGTAATATGCATTTGAGAATTGATTACTAAGCACTTTCAGTTTTGAAAAATACACTTTTCGCAAAGAGTCTTGCAGGGACATTTGTTGGGATGTGCAATAGAGTGATTTTAAAAATAAAATGACTACAAGAAATTGCTTCATAAACTGACGTTAAGTATTTAAAATAGTTAAAAACAGCTAAAACGATTGAGTTTGAAAAATGTTACACTTAGAAAACTGGTTGTTGATTTTAAGGGTGGAATATGGCTGCTAATGTTTGTATTTTTTCAGGTTTATAATATTGAAGTACAAAATGCACTATTTTTTATTGATTATCAGTTATGTACTCAAATTGTCACCTCAAAAACCAGTTGCGCAAATACCCGATTTTAATCGTTTAGAAATCAGCTAACTCACAAACCTTCTCTATCCCCTCCATGCAGCCGTTTCGGTCTGTACCTGAAGCCCAAAAAAACAGGGAAACCCCTTTTTTTAATCCCTGTAAAAGCAGTAAGAATATTGGCATCAAGGCTATCGCAACTACTGGTTAAGGCGGCAGCACTGCTAAAGTACAAATAATCAGGTACACTGCAATTTTCCAGTAGTTCAGGGCCTTCAGCTCGTTGCATAAAAAAACCCACCTTTTCAGATGGGTCTCCAATAATCAATAATTAAATAATTAATAATACTAAGCCACAGCCTTGTTCACCAGCGCAGCTGCTTCGCTGAGCAGGATGGCGCTCTGTACCTTCAGCCCGCTTTCGTCAATCAGTTTTTTAGCCACATCGGCATTGGTACCCTGCAGCCTGACGATGATAGGTATTTCAATGTTTCCAATGCTCTGGTAAGCATCTATCACCCCCTGTGCCACACGGTCACAGCGCACAATGCCACCAAAAATATTGATGAGGATGGCTTTTACCTTGGGGTCTTTTAAAATAATGCGGAAACCGGCTTCCACCGTTTGTGCATTGGCACTGCCGCCCACATCCAGGAAATTGGCAGGCTCACCGCCGCTCAGCTTGATCATATCCATGGTAGCCATGGCCAGGCCCGCTCCATTTACCATGCAGCCCACATTGCCATCTAATTTTACAAAATTCAGGTTGAATTTACCCGCTTCCACTTCTGTAGGATCTTCTTCCGTAACATCCCTCATGGCAGCCAGGTCGGCATGGCGCATCAGGGAGTTCTCATCCAGCCCCATTTTGCAATCCACCGCAATAATCTTATCGTCGCTGGTTTTAAACAATGGGTTTATCTCCAGCATACTGCAATCAAGGCCGGTATAGGCATTATAGAGATTGGTCACAAATTTTACACAGCTTTTAAATGCCTCTCCGCTCAATCCCAGGTTAAAGGCAATTTTGCGTGCCTGGAAGCCCTGTAATCCACCGGAAGGATGCACCCACTCCTTAAATATCTTCTCAGGTGTATCATGCGCCACATCTTCAATATTCATACCGCCTTCGGTACTGTACATGATCACATTCTGGCCCTTGGCCCTGTCCATCAGTATGGAAAGATAAAATTCCTTAACCGGGCTGGGACCATCATAATACACATCTTGCGCTACCAGTACTTTATTTACCACCTTACCAGCCGGGCCGGTTTGGATGGTAACCAGTGTACCACCTATCAGGTTCTGTGCTATCTGTTTCACTTCTTCGGCATTTTTGGCTACGGCCACGCCACGCTGCTCTGTACCTTCAATCTTGCCCTTTCCACGCCCGCCGGCATGTATCTGGGCCTTTACCACGCCAAATTTGCTGCCATACTGTGTATGTATCTGCTTATAAGCTTCTTCGGCTTCGCCGGGTGTGTTGCAGGCTATGCCTTCCTGCACGGGTACATTGTATTTTTTTAACAGCTCTTTGGCCTGGTATTCGTGAAGATTCATAATTGGGAAAAATTTTTGCGAAGATAAGGAAGGGGCAGCATATTTAAACAACCGCAATATATTACCTTCCGGTAAAATGCAGCAGGGCGTTTACCTGCTGCATCTATGCGCCATAACCAGCCGGTTACCAGGGCTGACACTGCCAGGCTGCTGCCCCAAACCAGCAAATTAAACAGGCACAAGCATCAATGAACCCGCAGCCAGCTTCCGGCTGGTTTTTCGCTACATTCCAAGCCAAAAACATGTGCAACCATATCATTTACACTTTTAAACTATACCGGTAGCAGGTGCAAAGACCTAATTTACAATTTCAATCAATACCGGTAGCAGGTGCTATCACCTCATTTACAATTTCAACTAATACCGGTAGCAGGTGCAACCATATCATTTACACTTTTAAACTATACCGGTAGCAGGTGCAACGACCTAATTTACAATTTCAATCAATACCGGTAGCAGGTGCAGCCCCAATTTTTAAAAATGAAACAATGCCACCTGCATGTACAAACACCCTTCTTTCAAAATAAAACAGTGCCATCTGTATGTACAAACACCCTTCTTTCAAAATAAAACAGTGCCATCTGTATGTACAAACACCCTTCTTTCAAAATAAAACAGTGCCACCTGTATGTATAAATACCCTTCTTTCAAAATAAAACAGTGCCACCTGTATGTACAAACACCCCTCTTTCAAAGTGAAACAGTGCCATCTGTATGTACAAACACCCTTCTTTCAAAATAAAACAGTGCCACCTGTATGTACAAACACCCTTCTTTCAAAATAAAACAGTGCCACCTGTATGTACAAATACCCTTATTTAAAAATAAAACAGTGCCACCTGTATGTACAAACACCCCTCTTTCAAAATAAAAAAATGCCGCATGTATGTACAAACACCCCTTTTACAAAATGAAATGGCAGAAAAACGACTGTTCCAAATTTGGAACAGTCGTTTTTTATTTATTATTGATTGTAAACAAATCCATGCGGTATAAACACCATTACTTCACCACTACCAGTTTTTGTGTTATTTCCACGCCATTAATCACCAAGTGGAAAAAATAGCTACCTGCCTCCAACGTTGAAACGTCCAATGGAAAATTATTGTCCCCTTTTACGAGGTTCAATTGCCCCTGTAATGCTGTTTTCATGTTTTCTTTATACACAATATAGCGACTGGCCGTTGGCGTACCTGCATTTTTAATCTCTACCCGCACTGCATCGGCAGCAGGGTTAGGGTACAAAGCCACACTGGCCTTACCCTTTACAAAAATACTCCTTTCGGCTACCACTTTGTTTTGCTTGTTTACCAGTTGGTAGTAGTTCCAGCCAGCCACTGCTTGTTCATCTGTGAAGCTGCCTTTTGCATCCTTGATACCGGCAATGGGCATATATTTTTTGCCATCGGCACTGTGCTGCAATGTAGCATTGGCCACACCGTTTTCCCAGCTCACCTGTACAGCTTCGCCTTCGTTTGCCGTGCGCAAAGCAATCTCAGTAGTGGCGTTTTTGGCAGCTGCTGCAAGGGTACGGGTAAAAGTATAACTGGTTAATATACTTTCGGTAGTGGTATTGCCCGATGTACGGTATCCGGTAAACTTAACAGTGATGGCAGTACCCCCATTATCTGTTACTTCTACCAATCCATATTGCCCTGTGGAAGAGCTGGGATTAGGGAAAGTACCACCTTGGCTATAAGTACCGCCCTTGGTAGATCCGCTGTTGTTAATTGCGGCCGCCTGAAAAACAGGGTAATCATTTACATTGTTGCTGCCTGTGGAAAAATCATGATTGGTGCCGTTGTCAATGGCCAGCATGTGTGCATCACCACTAAGGATGAACATATTACGTATATTGTTGTCCCGGAAAAAATTAGAAAGTTCTGTGCGTTCTGCAGTAAAACCGCCCCAGTTATCCGCTTGGTTACCGCCAAACGATACGCCGCTTACCCAGGCAATGATGTAATTATTATCCCTTGCAAACAAACATTGGTTTTTGAACCATGTTTTTTGTGCAGTGCCCATCATGCTGCTGCCCGCACGCTCCGAACGCAGGTCGGACAAAATAAAATGCACCCGGCCAATGGTAAATGACTGATAGATGGGCACATTGCCCGTTCCCGCTGCCAGGGTATAATGCGGTACATATTCCTGAAAAGCCAAACGGGCATTGGTTCTGCCAGCAGAATTGCCTGCACTGTTGTTGCCACAATAATCATGGTCGTCCCACACAAAAGCCACAGCCGTATTTTTCAGGAAATTGCGGGAAGGCGTTTGTGAAAGCATATTCTGCTCATAAGGAAGGCGGTGTACATTGATATCGGTGCCAGAATTGGGGTTGGCGTAATGAAAATCACCCGTGGCCATATAAAACAAAGGGGCTTTGTTGTTCATTAAAGTATAAGCCTGGTGATTGGAGTTCACGGCGCAGGAACCCACCGTAAACTTAAAGGAAAAAGGCTGTGCCGCCGGCGTAGTAAACTTGCCAATATCATCGCTGGAATTATCGGTTATATTGCCTGATTCCACAGCATAGAAGTAGGTTGTGTTGGGTGTTAAACCGCTGATGTTCATTTTGGCCATCAGGTTGTTGCTGGCGGCGGCAGTAGCAAAGCCCGAAAACAGGGGTTGCGATAATGTGGCAGATGTACTCACTACCAAACGGCAGGTGGCAGAGGCATTGGTAAGTTTAGCTACCACCGTAGCCGAAGTGGGCTGAATGGCACCACTCCACATATATATTACTTCATTTACCGAGCCACCCGTTACGGGCGTAATACCCGTAAGTTCAAGGTCAAAACTAATATCGGAACTGGCACCATTTACCTGGTGAACCTCAGCAGCTATTACATTGTTGCCGGTTACAAAGGCGCTGGCAGCAATATTGGCTGTAAAGAAGCTACTGCCGTCATCACTTGCGGTTGTACTGGCACCGGTTGTACTGGTGATGGTACCTGAAGGCATATTGTTTCGATACACTTCGGTGCCATTTACATATACAACAATACCATCATCCCGCTTCAGCCGTATGCGGTAGCCGGTAAAGGCTGCTGTACTGGCAATGGTAAAGCCCTTTCTAAAATAAGTGGTGATAAACCGGCTTCCGGAGGGGCCGCCGCTTACCACGGTAGCTTCATCCCCATCGCCATAGCCCAATTGTGCCGGGCCAGCAGCCCAGGCTGCATCATTAAAGCCCGATGCCCGCCAAGCGGTACCCTGATTGGAACCATTATCTAAATATTTCCAAACCGAACCCAAAGGGAGCAGTACTTCATCTGCTAACGAAATCAGCGACAAACAAAGAAACAAACACGATAACATGATTTTTTTCATAACTTTTTGACGGCGAAATTACAGCTATTCAGCTAGTAAATAAAACCCGGCCGCAGCAGGAACCTGGCATTTGCCGGTAAAAATGTTTTTCTTAATAATAAGTTCATTTAAGGTTGCAGGAATAAAAAAGCCCTCCCCGGGGGCGCAATTCAAATTACCATACCTCTTTCGGGTTGCGGGCGGTGGTGCCAACTACTGTTGGGACGCCCACAACTGACTGCCCTGGCTGGTGCCAGCCTGCCAGCAAAGGCAGGTCTTTGACCAACGGGGTAAGGAGTCAGATTATGGAAGCAGTTTTGCGGCCGCCCTACGCGGGGAATTTGACATGCACCAGTAAAAGGCCAACAGCACGGCGTTATGCCCGGAAAATGTTGTTCATTCCGCTTCTTTTTTGTAAGTTTGATCTGCACCCTGCAAAGGGTGTATTTACACAAGCATTTTTTAACACAAACTAAACAGCATGAGGAAATTAATTTTACTTACTTACATTATTTTATCCGGTATTGCAGCCGGGGCCCAGGTGGTGGAAGTGTCTGCCAATGCGGGCACCAGCGCCAACCCGGCACTCGGCACTTCCAACTATGTGGCCAATGAAAGTATTTATACCGAAACGGAGTTGGGCGGGGCCTCCAGCTTTACCACAGCAGGCTCTGCCATGACCAGGTTGGCGTTAAACGTAAATACCGTTGGCGCACCCACCACATTCAACAATGTGAGAATTTATTTCAAGGATGTGCCGCTGACCACCACCACTTTTACAACGGGCACTTATACAACTGCCGGTTACACACAGGTATTCAATGGTTCGGTAACCTTGTCTGCCACCGGCTGGACCGAATTTGCATTAACTACACCCTACGTACGTGCGGCGGGTACCAACCTGCAGATGCTGATTGAACGTTCGGATAATGTGGCGCACACAGGTTTTGTATGGACATGCGCCAATGGCAATAATACCAGCAGTACCATCAACACCACAAGGCGGTACAATAGTACAGTAGCCCTGTCTGGTACTACTTCACTTGCTGTATCAGCTTTTCGGCAGGCTGTTCGCTTTGTACGCAGGGGTAATAACGATGCCAATGTGAAGCAGGTATATACATTGGGCAAAATCCCCCTGCCAAACGGCACACCGCATGTTATATCAGCCAATGTTTCCAACGATGGACTCAATGCCCTCACCAACGTTAACGTAACGCTCAATATTACAGGTGCCAATACCTTCACCAACACACAGGTTATTCCATCGCTGGCTGTGGGCGCATCCACCACAGTAAGTTTTGCGGCATTTTCGCCCACAGTTGAAGGTACCAACAGTGTAAATGTATCAGTACCTTCCGATGATGTCAACAGCAACAACAGTGTTACCGTATCGCAAACAGCCAATAAAAATACCTGGTCGTATGCTTATGGCAGTACTGCTGCTGCAGGTGTGGGCTTTACGGGTGCCTCAGGCGATTTTGTGGCCAAATTCAGTACCAGTACCGCCACTGCTGTTTCGCAGGTAACGGTTAATTTTTTTAGCGGCGGGCAGCCCTACCAAATCGGTATATGGGATGCTACAGGTGCTGGTGGCACACCGGGTACCAACCTGTACACTTCAGCCTCGCTGGTATCTGCTACGGGTGTAAATGTGATACCTGTAAGCCCTGCAGTAAGTATTCCTGCCGGTGACTTTTTTGTGGGTGTAAAGCAAACGGGTACTGTAAATGTTGGTTTTGCTTACCAAACAGAAACCCCGATAAGGGCACAAACCTTTTATTTTACATCGCCCGGTGGCGGTACCACCTGGACGGACTTTTCACCTGCCAACTCTTTCCGGTTCATGATTGAGCCCAAGTTGATTTTGCCGGTAGACGCAGCCGTTTCAAATGTTACTGTTCCCAACTTCATCAGTTGCTTTTCAGGCCCGCAAACTTTAACTGCTGTACTGTCTAATCCCGGGCAAAATGCCATTGCGCCCGGTGCTGCATCTGTAACACTCAGGGTGCGTGGTGCCAATACCTTTACCGGCACGGTAACCAATACCACCAGCATTGCCAGTGGTGGTACAGAAACCATCACCTTCAGCGGAGTAAACCTCCCCAACGGAGGCACCAACTTTGATACCGCATTTGTTACCCTTGCAGGCGATGGTGATAGAACCAACGATACACTGCGCACTTCCAATCTTACAGCATTAACACTCGGCACGCTGCCGGTAGTTGAGGGCTATGAAACTGCCACAGCCAGTTTTGGATATGTAAGTATTTTGGCGGGTGCAAGAAATCTTGTTGGTGTGGCAACAGGCAGTTACACCAATGCAGACCTTGGAGGCACACTTAATACACATGGTGGCTCCAAAATGATTTTGTTTGACAATTACAGCGGTGCCAGTTCTGTGGGAGTTGTCAACCGCCTGTTCAGCGAATGTATTACCATACCAGCAGCAGGTGCAGGCCAATGCAGCCCCTACCAGCTGAGTTTCTGGATGAGCCATGATGCTTCTTTCTCCACAGATTTGGACAGCCTTTACGTTACGGTTGCCCTGTCCGGCACCAACACATGGACCAGGCTTTCGCCCGGCTATGCAAGATATGATGCAGCATTTACCGCACCAGGGTGGCGCAAAGAAACCATTAACCTCAGCGCTTATGCCGGCCAAACCATACAAATAGGCTTTGAAAATGTAAGCAAGTATGGCAATATCATTGGGCTGGATGATATCACTGTTGGAAGTACTGCTGTACAAAACACTACCCTGAATACTGCGGCCAATAACAATATTGCATTGCAAAGGGCATGCGACGACCAGGGATGGACTTACTATGTAGATCCTGCCAATAATAACCAGTACCTGTTTGGTGTGCAGTGGGATCCTTCCAATACGGGTACCAATGCTTCAGCTAAAGCTGCTGCCATTCCTAAAATACAGCTGGATGCAGCCGATTTTGCAGCAACTGATGTACCCACCAAAAGGGCCACCTATACCATGAAAAGGTACTGGAATATTGACCTGGGCGGCAGCAGTCTTACCGGTCCGTTAAACCTGCGTTTCTTTTACAGCCCTGCCGATACCGCTGCTGTAAATGCTGCGGCGGCAGCTTTTGCAACGGCAAATGCAGGCACACTGGAAACGCCGCTCTGGTTTAAAACTGTTAATACTGATTTTGCCGGGGATGCAGCTCATGTAATACCCGATGGTGTACTGAATGCGGTGCCGCTTACCAATGTTAATACAACAGGTATTACATTTAATGGTGTATTGTATGCACAGTTCAACGGCATCACCAGCCTGAGTGGTGGCACTTATGCTTCAGGTGTGGGGCCCAATACCCCCATCCCGGTTGACCTGCTTTATTTTAATGCCACCCGCAACGGCACTATCAACAACCTCGCCTGGGCCACCGCACAAGAAATAAACAGCAGTAAGTTTGTGATAGAGCGCAGCAGCAATGGCGGTGCCTATACAGCCATCGGCGATGTAGCAGCAGCGGGCAACAGCAGCATTACCCGTACTTATTCTTTTATTGACGCAGCGCCTGTTCGTGGCATCAATATGTACCGCCTGCGCATAGTGGATAAGGACAACCAGTTCCGCATGAGCTGGACACGCAATGTACGCAACGAGGGGCTGGCCAATGTATCAATATACCCCAATCCTGTACAGGACAAACTTACTGTAAATGTACAGGCCGATAAAGCAGTTGCAGGACAGGTAATTGTTACCGATGTAAATGGCAAAGCAGTGTTTAACAGGGCCATCAATTTAATACAGGGAGAAAACATCATCCCGGTGAATGCAGCCACCCTGCAAAAAGGTACTTATTTTATTAAAGTACTGCTGGAGGGTGATATGATTGTACGCAAATTTAACAAATTGTAAAAATCAGTTTTTTACTGTAATAAAGGGCCGGGCAGTTGTCCGGCCCTTTATTTTATGATTATTTTAAGGCTGTATCCCGTTTTAGTTTCTTTTCTTTGCACAAAATTGTAAGGGCAATATGGACAATGTAATAGCGAAAATTAATGAGGCCGTGGCTTTTATTCAGGCCAAATACGCACAAAAGCCGCAGGTAGGCATCGTACTGGGCAGTGGCCTTGGCAGCTTTACCGGTGAAATCAATACCGAGGTGGAAATTCCGTACAGTGAAATTCCTCATTTTCCGGTTAGCACAGTGGAGGGCCACAGTGGCAAATTGATCTTTGGCGAACTGGGTGGCAAAAAAGTGGTGGCCATGGCCGGCCGTTTTCACTATTACGAAGGCTACAATACATCAGAAGTGGTGTTTCCCATCAGGGTGATGAAATTTCTGGGGGTGGAAATACTGCTTTTAAGCAATGCAGCAGGTGGCACCAATCAAACTTACAAGGTTGGCGACCTGATGATCATCAAAGACCATATCAGCATGCTTACCATCAACCCGTTGATTGGTAAAAATGAACCGTTGCTGGGCACCAGGTTTCCGGATATGAGTGAACCCTATTCAAAAGCGCTCATCAGTAAAGCAAAAGCTATTGCCGCAGAAAAGGATATTGAACTGAAAGAAGGGGTATACTGCGGTGTAACGGGGCCTACATTTGAAACCAGGGCCGAGTATAAAATGCTGAGTATGCTTGGGGGCGATGCAGTGGGTATGAGTACCGTACAGGAAGTGATTGCCGCTGCTCATCTTGGCCTGCCGGTATTTGCCATGAGTGTGATCACCGACATCGGCATCAGGGAAGAAGAAAATACCATTACACATGAAGAAGTGCTGCAGGCTGCAAAAGATGCAGAGCCTAAACTGACTTATATTTTCAAGGAACTAACGGCACAACTGTAAGCAAGGCAGATGAAGCGCATCATTAAAGTACTTATATTATTACTGGTTACCTCAACCGCCTTTTGCCAGGTGCCCAAGGAAGAAATTCTCAGGGGCAGGTTGCCGGGTAATGTGAATAACCCGGGCAATCCACAGCTGCCAACTGACAGAAACCGTTCCACTGCACCTAAAAAAGACAGTCTCGGATTTGAACACAGGGACGACAGTAAGGACTCCATCACCATCAGCTATAAGTTTTTAGATTCGCTGCGCAGCAACAATCTTGACTCAACCATCAATGATTTTGACAAATATTTTTCTGTACCCTCCTACTGGCAGCACCTGGGCAATAATGGCAATGCTGCATTTCCGCTGATATACAAGCCCAATTTAAAAACGGGCTGGGATGCAGGTTTTCATGCTTATGACCTGTACCGGTTTACGCTGGAGGAGTCGAAGTTTTACAGAACCAACCGCCCCTTTACGCAGATGAGTTACCAGCTGGCATCGGGCAAGGAGCAGATGATAAAAGTGTTTCACACCCAAAGCCCGAAACCGAACCTCCATTTTGGGTTCGATTACCGGCTCATCAGCGCTCCGGGTTTTTTCCTGTCGCAAAACACCAGCCATAACAATTACAGGATTTTCAGCAATTATACCGGCAAGCGCAAACGCTATGCTGCACAGCTTGTACTCATCAGCAATACCATTCGTGGAGGCGAAAACGGTGGTATTATCAACGACAGCCTTCTATCTGATAATAATAAGAAAAAGCGTTTCAGCATACCGGTAAATATGGGCAATTCTTCTTCATCACAGTTTAGCCCTTTCAGCACGGCCATTGCCGCAGGTAATATTTATAAGGATGCCACTTTCTTTTACCGCCACAGTTACGATGTGGGCAAAAGGGATTCGCTTATCATCAATGATTCCACTACCGAATACCTGTTTTACCCCAAACTGAGGCTGCAGCACACCCTTACCTACAGCACTTACAGCTACGCTTTTAAAGACGACCAGGGCGACTCCGTATATTATAAAAAATATTACGATACCACCCTGCCCAAAAAAGTGGATTCATTTAACGTAAAGGAAAAGTGGAAAGTGATCTCCAACGACTTTTCGCTTATACAGTTTCCTGATACCAAAAACCCGGGTCAGTTCCTCCTGCTGGGCATCAGGCTGGAAAACATATCCGGCACACTCAGCAAAACCACGGTTGACTTTTTTAATGCCGTGCTGCATGCCGAATACCGCAACAAAACCAGGAACAAACTCTGGGACATCATTGCCAAAGGAGAATTTTACAGTGCTGGTAACAATACCGGCGACTACAGCGCTTATGCCATGCTGGGCCGCTTTCTCAATAAAAAATGGGGCAATATAAGGCTGTTCTTTACCAATGTAAACCGCAGCCCCTCGTTTATTTTTGATAACCAGTCGTCGTTTAATTTCAGGAACAACAACAATTTTAAAAAAGAAAACATCATTTCTTTTGGAGGTGAAACATTTAACCCCCTGTTCAGTGGCGGGGTAAAAAACCACCTTATTACCAACCTCAGTTACTTCACCAATAATTACAAAACAGCGCAATACAGTAAAGCATTTAACCTGCTGCAGGTATATGCTTCAAAAAAGATAAAGCTCAATAAAAAGTGGAACTTGTATACCGATGTTACTTTACAGCAAACAGATGGCGCTGCACCGGTAAAAGTACCACTGTTCTTTACCCGCAACAGGGTGGCTTTTGAGGGTGTATATTACAAAAACCTGAACCTGAGCACCGGCGTTGAACTGAGGTACAATACACCATTTAAAGGTTATAACTATTCCCCGGTAATGGGACAATTTACGCCGCAGGACAGCACCACCATCAGCAACCTGCCCGTGGTTGACCTGTTCCTCCACTTCCGTATTAAATCATTCAACGGTTTTATCAGGGCCGAAAACCTGAATACCATCAGCTTTAAAAACGGCTTTGGCTTTACCAACAATAATTTTGCAGCACTGCACCAGCCCACACAGGGTTTTATCTTCCGCTTTGGTATTAAATGGGGATTTGTGAATTGAGGAATACATAAGTTCATTGGTATTGGGTAATGGGTATTGGGTATTGGGTATTTGACGAAACTCTTCTCCAGACCGCTGTCCTGTCAACTGCTATCTGTGATACTGTCTACTTTCCTCCCGGTATTGGGTATTGGACGAAGCTCTTCTCCAGACCGCTGTCCTGTCAACTGCCATCTGTGATACTGTTCACTTTCTTCCTGCCATTCTTAATTTTTAATGCTTAATTTCTAATTCTTAATTCCCCTCACCCGTATCTTTGCGCCACAAAACAGGCAATTACATGAAGGTGTTTAAATTTGGCGGTGCCAGTATCAACAGTGCAGAAAGGATTAAAAATGTGGGCGACATACTGCGCCTCTACCCCAACCAGCCAATACTCATCATCATCTCTGCCATGGGTAAAACCACCAATGCATTAGAAAAAGTAGTGAATGCCTTTTATGCCGGCAACAATGCCGAGGCTCTTGCGCTGTTTGGTGAAATAAAAACAGCCCACAACGAATTGATGGAACAACTGGCACCCGGTAACAGCGGGCTGCTGAATGATTTTTTCACAGAAATTGAATGGTTGCTGCACGACAAACCTGTGCAGGAGTATGACTATTATTATGACCAGGTGGTATGCTGCGGCGAGCTGCTGAGTACTTTTGTGGTAAGCACTTATTTTAACAGTGCCGGCATTACCAATCAATGGCTGGATGTAAGGGATATTGTACGCACCGATGATAACTTCAGGGATGCAGGTATTGACTGGGCATATACCCAGCAAAAAGTATCCGAACTGGTGATGCCTGTTTTTGACGGTACCAGCCTGGTGATTACGCAGGGATTTATTGGCGCTACTGATGAAAATGAAAGTACCACCCTTGGCCGTGAAGGCAGTGATTATTCAGCTGCCATATTTGCCAATATGCTGGATGCTGAAAGCCAAACAATATGGAAGGATGTGGAAGGGGTGATGAATGCTGACCCAAAAGCCTTTGCCGAAGCACAGTTTATACCAACGCTCAGTTACAATGAAGTGATTGAAATGGCCTATTACGGTGCACAGGTGATACACCCTAAAACCATCAAACCGCTGCAGAATAAGAATATCCCCCTGCATGTACGCTGCTTTTTAAAACCGGAGCTGGCTGGTACCGTTATCAGTGGCGAAGCGGTGCATCACCTGCCGCCCATCATTATCATAAAAGAAAAACAGGCGCTGCTGCAGCTCAGCTCAAAAGATTTTTCCTTTGTAGGTGAAACGGGTATCAGTAAATTGTATGATTTATTTGCCAGCCTGAAGATAAAGCCCAACCTCACCCAAACCGGTGCCATCAGCATTGTTTGCTGCCTGGATGACAATGCTGAAAAGATTGAGAAACTGGCATCGGATGCTGCGGTATTTTTTGATGTGCAGGTGCGCAAGGGGCTTTGCCTGCTCACCATACGGCATTACACCCAGGCCAAAATTGATGAGCTTACCCTTGGCAAAAATATTTTGTTGGAGCAAAAAACTACTGAAACCATACAGGTACTGATGGATAATTGACACCCGGCCACCGGCACTGTTACTCTGCCAGTTTTACGAGTGCCTTTACGGTATGCTGCCCTGCCATGTTTATTTTAAGAAAGAGTGTACCTGCGGGAAGATCATCCAGGGGAACAGTAAAAACATTGTATCCCCTGCTGAAGGACTGGCTGGACACTTTCAAAATACTGCCCTGCGCATTGATGATGGTGATATTGCCCGCAGCTGCCTTATCGGCATACACCTGTACAGACACTTTTTGTCTTGATGGATTGGGATAAATATCAACCAGCAGTTTTTTACCTGCAGCGGCACTGCTCATCCGCAATATGGGGGAGTACACCACTGCCCCGTCTTTTGTGAGCACCCTGATGCGATACATGGCCGTTCTGTATGCTGCTGCGTCAGTAAACTGGTACTGGTAACTGCTATTACTGTTTTGAACAGCTATGGTAGTAAAATCGCCAACCGCATAGGCTCTTTGCAAACTGCACTGCTGCACATTGTACTGATTGCTTACAGTTGCTGTAAAATACCTGCTGCTACCCTGCTGGTAACCTGAGATTGTGGCATTGAGATATAATGGTACCAGTTGTGTGCATACTGGTGAACTGTCTTTTGGTGCCTGAAGGGCAAAATTAAATATCCTGGCACTTGGGCTGCCAGAAGTTGCGCTATTGGCACTGTTGGCACAGGATGCGGTGTTGCTTGTAGTACCGTTAGGGCCCACAGCTATAGTTGCATTCAGCCCGGCCGGTAATGATGCCTGATTAATCCATACTGCACCACCACCACCACCGCCACCGGGTCCGCTGCATTGGTTTTGCCCAAATGTTTCGGTGCCGCCACCGCTACCGCCTGATGCCTCGGCAGTTACAGTATTACCCCCATAGGAATTAACTTTAAGTATTACGGTACCACCTGCACCTCCACCACCTGCGCCGTCGCTGCCAGCATCACTGCTGTTGATACCCCATACTGTAATAAAGCGGCTGGGCTTGCTGCCATTGGCCATTATTTTATTATCAGATGCTGTGGCGCTGCTGCCCTCTATGCGGTTGGCAGATATATACACAATCCCGCCGCCATTGCCACCGGGCATACCAGTACCATCATTATCATGGCCTGCGCCGCCGCCACCACCCATAAAAATCCTGTTTTGTGTTGCAGGGCTCATTGAATAGCCGTAGCTGCTGAGTGCAAGGCCGCCAAGACGCGGTGTATTAGAGCGGCAGGCACTTACTGTGCGGAAACCACCCTGCCCGCCAAAACCGTAATTGCTTCCACCACCACCACCAGAATTATGGTTATTGCCACCACCACCGCCAGTAGCCTGCTTGCCACGTCCATACTCCTTGGCAGCAATAAAATCAGCAATGCCCTCGCCTTTAAAACCGCCATTATTGTTGGATGAAGTGGTAGTTGGGTAATAGTAACCGGTAACACCCAGTGTAACTGTACAGGAAATATTGAACTGCTGGTAAGTACCACCACGAAAACCCTGCCCGGATGCATTTACCGGCTTATTGAGGTACAAAGTGCCCGGCACATCTATAGCCAGCACGCCTCCCGTACCGGCAGTTGAATCCCATGCCTGTGCTTTTAGTGTATCGGTTACAGTTACATCTGCATTGTATTTGGGGAAAATAACGCACTGCACATAGCCGGTTACATCATAAAAATTATTGAATTTTCTTTCTAATATCATGGTGTCGGACAGAAAACCGCAGATGGTGCCAATTTCGTAATAGCCCGCTTCCTTAATGGCAGTTATATTGCCAAACGCTGCTGTATTAGTCTGATCAATAGTTGCTCCCTTCATCTGCACTATCATCACTTTATGACCAATATAGGCCCCAAACCCTGATACATTGGATAATTTTACCGAGCCTTTGGCACTGTCTGCCCACAACACCTTACGGTAAATGTTCACCACGCCTGAAATATTTTGGGAAAAGGAAACTGCTGAAGACATAAGCAGCAAGAACACGAATACACAAAAGCGCATAGTCAGTAAGTTGAGTTTGTTTAAAACAGCAGATGTTTTTACAAGGGATTGTACTTACTAACCAAAGACTGCATTACAACAAAAAAGTTGCATCAGTTTACCACATAACTGCCTTTTTTGCTTACCATAATTACCGGCAACTGCTTTTTTTCTTCAAAATAATCGTAGGCTTCTTTCAATTTTATGGCAAACTCCTGCAAAGCCTGGTTATTTTTTGTGGATTCAGCAAGATAATCGAAAGACTTTTTTACGTTGTATTTTACCGGGAATATATGCACGGGAATAAAGTCCTGGCCCTTGTCTTTTACATAAGACGCCAGGATATACACTTCCTCCATCGGCAGATCACTGATGGGCAGGCAGCCGGTGGATACACAGTTGCCATGGATATAAATTTCTCCACCCGGCCTTAGCGAATCACTCAATATTTTATCTGAAGCGTTGGGGTAATTAAGCCCCAGTGAAAGATGGTAGTTACTGTTGGGATTGAATTCATTGATCTGGTAAAAGCCTTCCGGCACCTGGTAATCACCTTCCATCCGTTTGGGACCCATGGTACCGCTTTGCATGCAGATTTTATAATACTTGAAAAGTTTGAATGGCTCTTTTTTTCCTCCCTTTACCCATATTTCCAGTTGCCTGTCGTATTTAAAAGAACGCACATACATGGCTTCCGGTGGCCAGGTAAGCTTTTTCTCCTCAAACTGCTTTTTAAGTGTATCCTCCATCTTGCGGAAAGCTTCTGACACTTTAAACGAGGATTTCTGAAAATCAATAAATGAAGTTTGCGCATGTACAGCCATCTGCATACAAAGCAGCAATGCAATGCACAGGAAATGTTTGTTTATTTGGCCTTTCATCAATATAAAAAATGGGGGTTACTTTTTTATAATCAACGCAAATGTAAGTTTTTTATTGACTGAAAAACTGTTAAAGTACTGTTGTTGTGGGTAAAAAACCTGCCCCCGGCACCTGTTGCTGAACTTTTTTACAAATTCCCCCTGGCCGACTGTTCCCTTTCGAGTGCCTCAAACAATGCTTTAAAGTTGCCCTTACCAAAGCTTTTGGCACCTTTCCGCTGTATGATCTCAAAAAATAATGTAGGCCTGTCTTCCAGCGGCTTGCTGAATATCTGCAGCAGGTACCCCTCATCATCCCGGTCAATCAATATCCCCAGCTTACTCAGCGGCTCCAGGTCCTCGTCAATTTTCCCCACCCTGTCCAGCACATCGCTGTAATAAGATGCAGGAACTTTCAGGAACTCAACTCCCCTTTTTTCCAGTTCGGTAACCGTTTCAATGATATTGGCGGTAGCAATGGCCACATGCTGCACACCCTCCCCGTTATAAAAGTCAAGGTACTCTTCCACCTGGCTTTTCTTTTTGCCTTCTGCCGGCTCATTAATGGGGAATTTCACAAAGCCGTTTCCATTACTCATCACTTTACTCATCAGCGCACTGTACTCGGTGGAGATATCCTTATCGTCAAAACTGAGTATGTTTTTAAATCCCATGGTTTCCTCATAAAATTTCACCCAGGGGTTCATCTGGTTCCAGCCAACATTGCCCACGCAATGATCCACATACAGCAGCCCTGTTGGTGTGGGATTGTAGGCATTCTCCCATTTAACAAAACCGGGCATGAATATGCCTGAATAATTTTTCCGCTCTATAAACATATGTACGGTATCACCGTAAGTATGTATACCGCTTACTATCACTTCACCACTGTCATCACTAAGGGTGTGCGGCTCCATATAACTTTTGGCACCACGCCGGGTGGTTTCTTCCCATGCACTGGTGGCATCATCTACTTTAAGGGCCAGTACTTTTACCCCATCGCCATGCTTGTAAATATGGTCTGCAATGGGATTGTTTATCCTCAATGGTGTGGTTAAAACAAAAGTGAGTTTTTCCTGGCGTATCACATAACTCACTTTATCCTTCATGCCTGTTTCAGGACCGGCATAGGCAAGGCTCTGAAAGCCAAAAGCTGTTTTGTAAAAATGCGCCGCCTGCTTGGCATTGCCTACGTAAAATTCAACATAGTCGGTGCCATGAAGCGGCAGAAAATCGGTATTGCCTGTAGCGGCAGTCATTTGTGCTGCGGATGCTGTTTGCATAATCTGTTTAATTTAAGAAAGAATGTACAATCGGGTTGCGTATCTGCTTTTGGATACCAAAACAGTAACACTCAGGATCCCATGGCAAGGGCTTCCATCAGCAGGGAGTAGTTTCCCCTGCAGTCGCAGAACAGCTTATGAGGATAATCAGGAATCATTCAGTTGTAAATATATAAAAAAAAAGCCCTGCACAATGAAGTACAGGACTTATAATAGCAAAATTTACTATTACAATACGAATATGCGTACATCGTAAGTGTGTGCAGTTGCAAATGTAGCCATGCCACCATAAGTGGTAACCACAATCTGTGTATTACCCATTTCAGCCGCTAAAAATGTCCATACAATTTCATTGCCGTCTACTTCTGCGTTAACGAGCTGCGTCATTGCTGGGTTGAAGCTGATGTCCACACTGCCGCCAAAAGGCACACTGGTACTGGCACGGATGCTGAATTTGGTTTTGAACAATACGTTGAGCTGCGTATGGCCGGGAAGCAGGTCAGCCGTAGTATTGTCCTTTGCAGCAGCCTTTACATCAGCGGCAGATGCAGCCTTTAGAGTAGCATCACCGCCAGAAGCAGGCACAAGGGTGTAAAGAATACCCACTTTTTGCCCTTTGGGAGCATTGGATGCTGTAACAATAATCACAGAAGCGGACTCAAAATGTGGCTGGGGCAGGCTAATTTTAAAAGCCTGGCTATAAGTGTAAGGTTGTTTTTTGCCAGTAAGCGGGCCTACCCACCCGTACAGTGAAAACTTTAGTCCGCCAAGAAAGTTGGGATCACGCTTAAAAAAAATACCTGATGTTGCACCAATTGCATTACCCGAAGCTGTTAATACCAATTGCTGCTTTTTTGTGTCGTACACTGCCTTTAATGAAGTGGCAGGAATGAGTTGTAAAAATCCCATAAAAATAAGGTTTAAAAGTTAATGGTGCCTACTCTGTTATGGCTTTTCGGCTGCTGCCTGGTTGCTTTTGCTTCCGGTGTAAAAGTATTGGGGGCTCGTATTAAATATACCCGCATTAATACCTGTTTTTTAAAACGGGTATTTGTATAGATTGTATAAAGTAGTATTACCGGGAGCATCACCAGAGAATGCATTCCAAATTGTCGCTGGCGGGTGAGAACTGACCAGGGCAGACTGCCCTGGGCGGTGTCCCCAACGCCCACAACCAAAATGATGTGCGACAATTATATATAACCTAAGGCCAAGTGATTGACATACAGTAATATGCCAACATCTGAAGAATCGAATAGTGGTGTGCGGTATATATTTAAAATGCCATCGATTCCTATTCAGAAAGTGCTTTCGAGATGTGGGCCTCGGAAAAAATTGCGTTAAGAAAATTTTCATGGCTGGTGCAAAAATGAAATTAATGTTACCGCTGTCTGGCCATATTCTTAGCTGGTAAGTCGCACTATTGCTGGGATTTATTCCACTGCTGTGACCAATTTCATTTTAGCCAGACAGGGAAATTTTTAGCTTTTTTTTCCGCAGCCCTTGATTTTTGGTGCTTTTCATCAAG
>JANMIG010000077.1:0-7186 GCA_031375675.1 Chitinophagales bacterium | reverse complement strand
GGGCAGTACCAGTTACAATATCAACCCCGTACCGGTTACGGGTGTGCTGGGCGATGCGGACATTGCCACCGAGGTTGACCTGCAGCAATACGAAATATCCGGCGTACCGGGCAATACCAATATCAATTTTATGTGGACACCCCGCCACACGTCAAGCCCCAACAGTACGCTGTCCACACGGTACAAAATAGAGTTGTACGAAGTGCGGCCAAAAGTGCCAAACGAACAGTTGCCCGCAATGGCGAACAATGCGGTACTTACCGGTCAGCCGGTATTTACGGATGAAACGCAACTTACAAACTACACCTATGGCCCCGATAAGCCACTGCTGATAGACGGCCTGCAATACGCATGGCGCATAAAGGCATTTGATGCGAACGGCAGGGACTGGTTCAAGAACAACGGGTACAGCGAGGTATGCTATTTCACGTTCGGCGGGGTGTACAACCCCGACAATAACCCTCCCGGTTTGGAGGAAATTAACACTTTCAACGCACAGGCCGAAACCGAGCGCAGGGGGTTGGGGCAATGGCAGCAAACTGGCGGCTACACCAGCTACCGTGTGCGCTACCGCCGCAAGAACGGCAGCGGCACATGGTTCGATGTGGATACCGACAGCCTCAACGCAAAGCTGTACGACCTTGAACCCTCCACTGCGTACCAGGCACAGGTGCAGGGCAAGTCGGGGCAGTATTACGGGCCATTCAGCCCGGTGAAGGAATTTGTAACCCCGGCACCCACACCACCACCGGGCTGCGGGGAGCCCATCAATTACGCCAGTGGGCTGAGCAACGTGCCTGTGGTAAGTGCCGGTGCAAATATGTTCATCAAGTGCGGCAAATTTGAAATACAGGTTGATACGATACTGTCAGCGGGCGGCCCCGGATGGTACAGCGGCAGCGGACGCATTACCAATATCGTTTTCCTCAATTTGGTGCAGGTGGCGGGCGCAATTGCAGGCAATGCCAACAGTGGCAATGGCGGCGGATTGCGGGCAACCTTTAACAACATTTTTATCAACGAAAACAGGGAGGTAACGCAGGGGACAGTCTTTGCGGTATCAAGGTCATTGGAAGAATGGCTGGGCGATTGGGATGAGTATTATAAGGAGCGCAGGGATGAGCAGCAACTGGCAAAAAATAAAGACGATTTTAACTGGCTGGACAGCAGTGCTGTATTCCAAACATTTGAACATAAAATTACTGATGTAAGTTTTGATAAAAATACCGGTGTGGTAACAATGGTGGATGATAAGGGCAATACCTACACCTATACTTTAAAACCGGAAGAAAAAGGGCATGATGTAATAATTCAGGGCGCTGATGGTAACCAGTGGGTGATTGCCAAAGATGGTACGGTACATCCTGTACCCGGTGGCGGTCTTTATCCGGGCTTTAACAACCCGCTGAAGCCGGAAGAAACAGATGTATTGAAACTGGCACTAAACAAACTGAAAGCATGGTATTCCAATGCACGTATGGATTCTTTGCAAACTGCTGCAACTGCCAGCGAAACGGCATTGGCCAACCACGTTCGCAACGAGAAAAGCCAGTACAATATCACGGCACAGGGCAACAGTGGCAATTCAATATTCCTTGGCGGCACAGAACGGCAGTATGATGCCAATATACCCGGTTACCAATTGGGCCTGAAGGCAAACGATGCACAGCGGGAAGTAAATATCGGTATCACAGCAAAGGCTTTTGCAAAAGAGACCAATACCAATACGGAATTTAATATGATAGCGGGCCTGTTAAAAGTAAACAACCTTCCTTTCAGGGAATATGTGGCAGCAGCAAAAGCCACAAAATCAACCGAGCAGATGGCTGAAGAAACCAAAATGGCGATACTTGACCTGATTGGTGATGTGATAGACAGAAAAATGTATAACAAAAATTAAAAGCATACAATCATATATGAAAAAGATAATAACCATTATAGCCATATTGCTTTTAACCGCAGCCGGGGCAATGGCCAAAAGCGGCAATGAAGACAGCAGCTACGCTGCTTTGATAAACAGGGGCAGCAACCTGTTGAAAAAGCAAGTGGCGCAAAACGAAAGCATAAGTACAGGTAAAACAAGCGGTACGCTCAATTATATTATAGATGTGGAGGGAGGATTACTTAATCAAACTGACCCGCCAATTACCACTGAAACACAGATAAATGGGTTCAAAGGTTTTTTTAACCCCGATAATGCAGCCAATGCTGCCGCTTTGGCAAATTTTAACGCTAAACTAACCGCATTGAACAATAGCAATGCGGTAAAAGTGTATTACCTGTTGATAAACGGGTTCAACGTTGAGTACAGGGCAAAGCTGGAAGAGGGCATGACGGTATCATCATTTTTCAATGACACGCTGATAAGCAAGAACACCGATATGCTCAGCTACCAAAAAACGCATGACGAACTGGCTACGGCCATTTACAACAATGCTTTTAATGTGCCTGGCAATCAAAATAACAATGTGATGGTGGTAGCAGTAGGCCATTATCATTTGGTAAATTTTGCCAAAATTTCCTATTACAGCAAAATAAGAGAACTTAATTACGCCAAAGTATTTCCTTCCTATTTTATGGGGCTGGATGACCCCCGCCAGCACATGGAAGATTTATTTATAGAGAAGCTGAAAGAACTTACACAGGCACAGGGCTGGAACCTTGAATACAGTAACACGGCAGAGATAATGGATGTACAGCTTACGGCACTGGAATCTGCCTATAAAAAATACCTCGGAAAAAAGGCATTGCTCACGACCTATACAGTAGCCGGTATAAAAACAATTGTAGGAAATTATACCGATGGCGATTTTGCTTCATTAAGGAAGCAGGAACGCATACATATTTTGAGTGTGCTGGTGGGGCAGAATATGTTTGGCAACTGGGGGTATAATGGCATAACCAATGAGGAGGAAGTAGCCCTTAATGTGCTTAAAACTGTACCGGCAAGTGAGGCAGAAGCCATGCTTACAATGCTTAAAGCAACTTCAACCGTAGCCGCTAACCCTGCTTATTTGGCTGCCAATGCCAATAACCCCGAATGGGTACAAAGCTGGAACCAGCAAAGGGCAGGCTATGCAATGATAAGACGGCTGATAAGCGGTATTGATGACGGGCCTTTTGGTACGCATTATGCAGAACTGATAGCAGCCGTAAAGCGTTTGTGTACAAAATCCCCTGAATTTGGTGGCCGCTATATTGATGCAGCAGCCAATTTTGAAACACGCACCTTTAGTGTCGGCAAGCCCGATGCGCCCTACCCCGGAGAGCGGGTGTTTGATGATGCCACCATAGCCAATGATGGTAAAGTAACGGTAAAGAGCAAAGTGTTTTTTCCGCCAAAAAATGTAAACAAAAACCCTAAAAGCCCGTTTGATTATTTAAACCTCCCTGAATCGGTAAACAAGTATCTATCAACCACTTTTGAAGAAACGGCATTATACGCAGATGCCTTTGCCGAAGAACTGGGCGATTACATCAATGGATCAGCCGGTGGTTTAAGTTTGATGGGCAACCCCGAAATACCCAAAGGCACACACAATTACCAGGCTGCACCCGATGTAGTGCTTGACCCCTTTGACCTGGTGATGGCCACCATCAATACCGATGTTTCATCGGTAAAAGACGGGGCGGGCAACAGCATGGACAATGCACAGAAAAGGTATTTTGTACCGGCTGTTTTTTTGTATTACGCAAAAGATAAATTGCGCAACCATGCCATTGGTACAGGGGTAAGGGTAGCTGCCGATTTGCTGGTTATTGCAGCTACATTTGGCACGGGTACGCCTGCTGTGGTGTCGTTGGAGGCTGGCGTAGAAGTAGCAGAAGCCGCTTCGCTTGCTACCCGGACAGTAAGCGGCGTAGCCAAAGTACGGAGGTTTTTTGCCTTGTTCAACGGGCTATGTGCGGCGGGCGATTTGGGTATTGTGATAACGGGTATTGAAAACGACCCCAAATACAAGGAATTTGTTAAATGGTTCCAGTATGTGCAGATGCTGGGGGCTGGCGGCGAACTGGGCTATGGCTTTGTAAGAAGAGTGGTGGTAAATGGCGAAAGGTTTATCGCAAAGGCTGAGAACCTTACCCCTAAAATAAAAGAGTATTGCAAAAAGTTTGTGCTTTCGTGGGATGATTTTAAGGCAAAGGTGTACAGCACGCCAAGCCTTATCAGCGGCGATGGACAAATATGGAAACAGGTAATACAGCGGAGTGAAGCATTTAAAGCGCAGTTCTGCCTGTGGTTTCCTGAACTGCTGCAACAGGTAGATGTAAGTATAGAAAACATATACAGTGCCGCCAAAGCAATGCGGGCTAAGGTACTGGCGCAGGGGCCTGCCCTGTATTCGGCACCGCTGATAACGCCCAAGTTTGCCGCCAAAACGGTGTACGTGTTTGCCTACTGCCTTAAAGTAGGCAAAGATGCCACCAAGCGCAGCCTTGCCGCATTATTACAGCACATAAAAAAAGTACGTGGAGAGATAAATGCAACTGAACCCATCCCCGATGAATTGGTGGACGATGTGGGCAGGCTTACGCAGAACGAATTTGACGGAGTTGTGGCCTTGCAGGATGAGGCAAGGTTGTTAAGTGCAGACGACATGTTGGCTGCTGTAAACAATTGCGGCAGCATAGAGCGGGCGGGAAAGTTTGCAAATGTGCTGGGTGAAAAGATGATGGCAGTAATGGCAAGGTGCAAGCAGTTGGGTTTAGACAAGGCACAAATGGAAACACTTATAGCAGATTTTACTGCCAATGCTGATTTTCTTGCTGCTGTAAAATCTGATGATAATGTGTTGAAAGCATGGAAGGTTATGCTGAATGGTAAACGAGCAATGCAAACAAGGACTGACTTAATTGCATTAGCCAAAACAACCGAAGTAATGCAGGATGCCAAAGTAATTGCCGCCCTTAATGCAAGCGGTGTGGAACTGGTGGAGATTATTGCAGCTTACAAAGGATTTTTCAAAGTAAAGGGCTACGCAGAAAGGCTTGAAGACCTGAAACTTTTTTGCAACAAATTTCACGACAGGAATATACCGGGGTTCAACGATATGATAAAGACGATGAAAAACCAAAATGCAATGGTGCAGGATGGTATGCAACATGCCCTTACACAGTTGAACAAAGCAGAATTTGATGCCGCAAAAGTGAAAAAATTTGATATGGATTTTGAATTAGCGGAAGGGTTTGACTGCCCATATACACAATGCAAATTTGATGTGGAAATGATTGATGGAAATTCTGTAAGGTTTTATGAGTTCAAGAGTTATCAGGATGCCTCTAAAATATCATTGAATCAATTTAAGGCTTACATCAGTAGGATAAATCGAATTGACGAATTGCGTTATATTTTTAATGAAAACAAAATTACAAATGTAAATCTCGCAATAGACGGGATACAGAGTTTCTTAAAAAGAGGTACAAATACTAATGATATTTTTAGTATAGTCTGGTCAAATCAGCCATTACGGCTAAATTTGTTTCCTAACATAACAGAACAAGTGCCTGCACTTGATGCCTTTAAAGCATTGGTTGACAACAAGAATAGTGTATTATATAAATTTATCGAAATAAAAAAATAATAAATGTTAAAGGAAATAATCAAAAATGTAAGTGATTTCAAAATTGACAAATCGACTATTTGCACTTTAGACAACGAGTCCATTTTTGAAAAATCTCTAATAGTCAATGGCGTAAGAATTGAAAAAAAGGGGATAGCATCTTTTAGCATTGTTGATGAACGAATAGTCTTTTCAACATGGGAGCCTAATTCCTATATTTATAACACTACTGAAAAAACTATAAATATGCTTGTGGAAGGGGGTAATATCAAACCTGAAACACTTACTAATGAATCAGTTATTTTTTCAATCAAAGAAAATGATTTTTATAAAAATTACAAGCTTCATTTTGTTACAAATGAAAGGATTTATGTTGGTAATGACATTTTTGGATATTTAGTAAATGAGTTTCGTGTAATTTATAAAGGAGCCTCTATTCAGGTTTACAACTTAATTAATGAATTGATATGGCAACATGAACTTTTAAAAGACAACTATTTATGGAGTGATAACGAGCAAACTAAAAATAATCTTGGAGAGTTTGAGAGAATTGTTGGCGTTCATAATAATGTACTATGGATTACTTTAAATAGCGGGAAGTTATTAGGCTTTTACTTAGAAACTGGCGAAATAATGTTTGACATTTATTTGCCAAATAATAGTCCTGAAAATTTAGTTTTTTTTGGCAACTATTACTGGATTGGCAGATACCATCAGATTGACAAGAATCAGGGCAAACTGTTCGGTTTACGTGGCAACTTTTATTGGGAAATTGACCTTGCTAATCCAACAGAAACATACGAGGTTTTTGATATTAGTGAAACCTGCAAGCAAAATAATATACGGGCAGATATGCCAGCTTATGAATGGCCAACACAAGGCAATGAAATTTTGTTCGGGGAAATTTTTGAATCTCCCAAAAATCCGGGCTTAAATAATGTAGGCATATTTGACAGGGGTGCAAAGCAAATTGTGTGGACAGAACGCATTGGCGAGGAAGGTGATTTTTTACCCGTTATACAGAAGCTGGAAATGCTGAACGATAAATTATATATACAGGACGGACAGAACAATTTGTTTATTTACGAAAGAACTACAAAACTATAGTATTATATACCTGATTCTAAAAAATGAGCATCTACATAAACGGTTACGCCATCAGCGGTATCAACGGGGCAAGCCTAACAAAAAATGAGGCCGATACCGCTATTGACGGGTACAGCCTAAATGCCGTAAAAGACAATGAGGCATACGGCGGGTGGGCCAACAGTATGGCCATCGTAAAGGATTTTGAGCTGGGGGTATTCATAGAAACGGAATACCGCATAGCAGAAACAAGCCTGCAAGCCCTTTCGGTAAAAGCGGGCGCAGTGCTTTACCTGTGCTATTACGAAACGATGGGCTGCTACGGATGTATCTATTACGTGCAGGGCAAAAAGCTGCTCGACAGGATAACGGTAGCGACCGGCGATATACAGGATACCGTAAAGGGCAACGAGTTTGAAGGCCATGCCACACCTGCACTGATAGCGCAGCTTTTCGCAAGGCTCACCGGCAGCGGGCTGGAAGCGGCCTCTATGGCAGAAGGGACGACCTGTTATTTTGAACCAACAACGATAAAACAA
>JANMIG010000043.1:0-58777 GCA_031375675.1 Chitinophagales bacterium | reverse complement strand
ACCGTCTGTGACATTGAGCATACAAGGCACAGAAGTCCAATCAATGCGTTGGTTAATTTATATGCAGGGCTGTGCAGCTATACTTTTTTAGACAGGTTGCCGTCCATTTTTTAAAGACAAGACACAAAACTCACGTTAACTTAACGGCATTAAGCGGATGCTTGCACCAATGAAAATACAGTAAACCACATTATCGCCCCGTTTAAAATGGTGATATACCCAATAAAAAAGTTCCCGGGTATTAATTAATTCGATTATCTTTATAGAGCAACAGTATAAAACACCAACCTGAACACCATGGTTGATTGTATTACACCATTCAAAAATTAAAAAATATTATGAAAAAAATCATCTTAGCATGTGCAGCGCTATTAGTGCTCACTGCCGCAGTCTTCACCGCCTGCAAAAAAACAAAAGAAGTATTAGACAAGGATGCGGAACTTAAGGAAGTCCGTAACCACTCGAGAAATACGAGTGATATACAAAGTGATGCCCAGCAATTTTTTGAAAAATGGGGTCCGCAGCGGCAAGTCTTTAAAATGAACAGCGAGGAATTGCCAAAAACGATTGAATTAAAAAGTGGAACCTTAATCACCATTCCCGCCAAAGGGTTGATGGTGGGCGGCCAACCAGCTGCTGGTGATATTGTAGTGAGTGTGCTTGAAACATTTGACCGGGGTGCACTAGCCTTGAGTGGCCAAAGTACTACTTCGAATGGTCAGTTATTGACCAGTGACGGCTCTTTTGACCTGGATATAACCGTCAATGGCAAGGAAGCTGACCCTAGACTGGCAAATGGTGAGACCTTCGGCTTTCGGGTGCCCGATGTTGATAACAACGGGAGGCCCACCAACCTGTTTGAAGGAGTAATATTAGACAATCCCGATGCACCTGCCCCCCTCGACTGGCAGCGGCGGGACGTGCCTAATCAAAGGCCTGATATTATTCCGGAGGGTGGCACTTTCAATTTTAACTGGCCATATACCGGCTTGGTAAACTGTGATGTACTCAATAGTTGCGCACCTGCTGCCATACGTACAGACATTACAGTCAACCTTCCCAACAATCCGGGTACAATTGCCAATTACCAGGGCTCGGGCGGGGGTAACACATTTGTACTCTTTGTGCCCAAGGGCTGCAACATGATTGTTCACATTTATACGCATGACCCCGCAGACCAGCATAAGGTATGGAGCTATCCTAGTTCCATGCCGGAAGGTGTAACGGGTAAGCTGATTGGGTTTTCAGTAAAAAATGGAAACTGGTGGTATACAGAAAAAGAAATTACCATTACCACCAATATGATTGAGAGTCTCACTTTAGACCCCAGTACTGAAGTGGATGTAGCAGCTAATTTACTGGCGCTGTCCAGTTATTAACCCGGGAGTTATTCCGGCAGGTATATTACTGTTGCAAAAAAGAGGCTGTACATTTTGGGTACAGCCTCTTTCATTTTCCTGTATTAAGTGTGTTGAATGAGTACAAAACCATGAATGTTTTTTACATTATTATCCGACGGTATCCCCCTTTAGCGCAAGGTTACCTCTCCATAAGCAGTTGCCATCATGTCCCGAATTTAAAGGAAGCTATTGGCTCAATCCTTAGCCGTGCCGCTGATAAACTGCCAGGCATGGGGGTATGAGCCAGAAAGTACATGTTCACCTTGCCAGCCTTGCACCATTTCCACCCCAATCAATATTTTTGTTATCTTTATCTAAATTATATATGCAGATGTTAACGCTTAATACCATACTGGAAGAAATGAAGGAAGTGCCGGTAAACCGGCTGGAGGAATTGTATCAATTTGTACATTCGCTTACTCCAAAGCCTGAAAAAAGGGAGGCTTTGCGCAAAAAAATCCTGTCGTATGGCGGGATATTCGGCGATTTAGGCAGCAAAGAGTATAAAGGCTTTGTAAATCATACCAAAAAAATAAGAACCGGCCTGTTTGACCGTACAATAAACCTATGAAACCTGCCATCCTTGACACCGATGTGCTATCGGAGTTCTTAAGAGGTAACCCAAAAGTGATAGCAAAGGTTGATGAACAACTGAAGGAGTATGGAACCATCAATTTAAGCATCATTACTTATTACGAAATACTGAATGGTCTTTTATACAAAGATGCAAAAAAACAGTTGCTGAAATTTGAAGCTTTTGCCCGGCTGAACAGGATAATTCCGCTTACCCGGCCTATGGCAAGAAAAGCTGCGGAAATACAGGCGGAACTGCGGAAAAAAGGCGCTGAAATCGGTCACACTGATACACTAATCGCAGGAATGGCACTAGCAAGCCGATTGCAACTTATAACCAACAATACTGATCATTTCAACCGCATCAAGGGACTCGATATTGCAAACTGGACAAAGTAATAAGCCCTCTATTACCCTTTAGCACAAAATTATTCTTTGATAAAAAGAAGCCGTTGGCACAATCCTACCCAATCCACAATTTCCCTACCTTCATACTCATGTTACAATATCTATTCCCGGCTTTTCTTATCATCAGCCTGTTTGGCTGCAACAATCTATCCCCCGACACAAAAAAGCAAATTGAAAAAACGGGCAGGGAAGTAGTGAAGCAGGTAAAAGCTACGGTAGATCATTTTGACGGAACGCATGAGTATATCGGCTTTGAAGCAAAGCCCGGCAGCAGCATACGCCTGTACTGGAAAGATGACAAGGGTGCCATACTGGGCAGTTTACAAAATCTTAAAAATTATACAGCACAAAAAGGCGACTCATTGCTGTACGCCTGCAACGGCGGCATGTATATGGAAAACCAGGCACCATTGGGTTATTACATTGAGAACGGTAAAACATTGCAAAAAATAAATACCAGGAACGGCTATGGCAATTTTTACATGAAACCCAAAGGTGTGTTCTATGTGCTGGCCAATGGCAGGGCTGGTGTACAAAGTATTGAAACCCCAAAAGACAGAAGTGGCCTGCCCGCCGCCATCAACTACCTTACCCAAAGCGGCCCCATGCTCATCAGCAATGGCACAATCAATGCACAGTTTACACCCGGCAGCAACAACCTGAATGTGCGCAATGGTGTGGGCATACTACCTAATGGCAATGCTTATTTTGCCATGAGTACTTACCCGGTAAACCTTTACGATTTTGCCAAACATTTTAAAGAAAAAGGGTGCAAAAATGCGCTGTTTTTTGATGGCTTTGTAAGCCGCACCTATTGTCCGCAGGAAAATTATACACAGTTAGACGGGGCTTTTGGGGTGATGATTGGGGTGGTGAAGAAGTGAATAGCGCACAGTATTGCTCTACACATAATTTCCCTAAAAACTCACCGTACCAGCAGCACGCTGCCCCGGCGGGACACCAGGGCAAAACCGGGGAATTGATACCTGCAATGGTACACATAATTTCCCTGTGCCTGCACTGTTCCTTTAAAACTGCCATCCCAACCAATATCAGCATTTGAAGAGCTGAAAATCAACTGCCCGTAGCGGTTGAATATTTCCAGTGAATACACTTCTGTAATGCCGGAAACAACCGGCCTGAACACATCATTTTTACCATCACCATTGGGTGTAAAAGCATTCATAATATACACAGAGTCGGCACAACCGGGCTTTTTTACCACCTGTATAGTATCCTTTCCTTTACAGCCATTTGCATCTGTTACTTCCAGTATATATGTGCCCATGGTGTTTACAGAAATGCCGGGAGTAGTGCTTCCGTTTGACCAGAGATATGTAACAAATGTTTGTACCGGGTTGAGCGGGATGGTTTCACGCCAGCACATAAAAGCTTGTGGCGGCAGAAAATTGGCCGGTACCGGATTTACGGCGGTGATGACAATGCTGTCGGCTCCCTGGCAACCATTGTTGTCTGTTACCAATACCCAGTACTGGTTGGCTGTTGTTGGCGTAACAGTGCTGCTGAGGGCACCCGTGCTCCATAAATAACTGCCGTATGCTCCCGGAGAAAGCCTGAAATTACTTGCTGCGCATATAGCGGTATCATTTCCCAATGAGGGGAAGGTAAATGGTAATTTTTTTATTTCAATACTGTCCCTTGAAATACAACCATTGCCAAATGTGGCAGTTACATGGTATATGCCCGGTGCAGATACTGTAATGGCCTGGGCAATACTTCCGGTATTCCACAAATAGCCTGCAAAACCGGCTGAGGCAGTAAGGGTTACCGTTTTGTTGTAGCAGATGGCGGTATCCTTACCAAGATTAACTGGTGGCGAAGTGTTAACGGTAAGCAGGAAAGAGTCTTTGGCCACGCACCCCGCAACCACCTGTGCCTGCACATAATAGCGGGTGGTTTGCAATGGATATACTTTGGCTGTATTGCTGCTGAAAACACCATTGCCGACAGGCGACCACTGGTAGTTCTGGTATCCTGCCGTAGCAGTGAGCAGTACAGTATCGGCATTGCATTTTACAGGATTGCCTGTAATGCGCATGGCATTGTTTACAGTACTGATCAATATACTGTCTGTGGCAACGGTGCCACAATTATCCTGAACCCTTACATAATACAAACCGGGGGTATTAACGGTAAGCAGGGAATCTGTTGTTGAATTATTCCACAGGTATGAACTGTAGCCCGGCCCGGCCCTCAGCACAATATTAGTGCCCGGACAAATGATGGTATCGTTACCCAGGTTGACGTTACTGGCTGCTACCGGTATTGCAGCAGGCAGGCTTTGGGTGGTAAGGGAGCAATCATCTTCAATAGCTGCGTTAATCAGTGTGGCCCCGGATCTTTTTGGCCTGAGTTTCAGCGTATCGGTTGATTGATGCACCAGGTAAAAAAATGAAGTATCATAGCTCCATGCAGCAACAGCACCGCAATTATTGTTGCCCAGGTAATAGGTAAGCGTATCATTGATACTGCAACCCGTTCCTGATACTGACAGCACAACGGGGCCGCAAACAGACTGCTGGCTGCAGAACAATTCAGCATCGATAACAGCGGGCTGCTCTAAAACAGGTGAGGGCTGAACCAAAAGACCGGTAAGGTTTACTACCGAATCAATATAATACTGTGACGAGAGCGATGCAACAGCTGCAACAGCAGAAAATGACACCGCTGTATTTGAACAGGTGCCGCCTGCATTAACGGGCAGTATATCTCCCAGGCTGTCCACCTTCATCATAAAACTGTTGGTAAAAACCGGGGTCTGCGGGCGTGGCCGGCTTACTGTGCCTGTAATAAATACCCCGCTTGCATTAATTTGTATATTAAAGGGATGATGTGCCTGCAGCTGGGTATAATTTTTTGACCACAATGCATCACCATTGGTGGTAAACCTGGTTATATTCAGCGCTTTGCCGGAGCCGGTTAGTACCCTTGCAACAAACACAAAATTATTCTGCGGGGTAATGGTTATCATCGGCGTGGCATAGTCTAAGTAATCGAAAATGTTATCCAGTTCAATATCCTGATTACCCAATATCTTTGAGTCGAGTATGTTGCCCGCAGTTGACAGCCTGATCATCTGCATGCGTGAATAAGTACTGGCAAAGGTGGGGTCGGTAATATTGAAAAAAGCATACACGGTATCTTTTACAAAAGCAAGTTTATTAAACGACAGCCGGTAATTGCTGATAACGAGCTGCCTGTTCCACAACGAGTCTCCCGTTGCAATACTCAGTTTGGTTACTCCGCCTTTGTCTTTATTAAAGCCATCGTAATTGTCGTGCCCCAGGTACACTGCATCATTGGTGCAAATCACCGATTTGTATAAAGGTGCCAGTATGGAATGCTTCAGTTCCTTTTTCCATACCACCTGCATACCGGCATCAAACCTTATTGCGTACGAATAGGTGTACCCACTGCCGTAAGATCCATTTAAAATGATTACAAACCCGCCATCGGGTGTGGGTGCAACATCTGCCATTTCAGTAAAATAATCCTTAATGATTTCTTTTGAAAAAAGGATATTGCCGTTGTTGTCGAGTTTTACTGCTTTTACGGTGCGGTAAGCACCGTTATTAATAACATAGTAGTTGTTGGCAAAAGCCAGTATGTTGTTGTCCGGGGTTTTCAGCACCCGCCTGAAAATAAGGTTATGGCTGAATTCATCAATTTTTTTTGACCATTCCACATCCCCGTTCTTTTTAAACTTTGCTATCCACCCGTTGTGCCGCATATTGCCCACCATTACCCTGCCGCCGTCTGAAGTATACACAGCATCCCTTGGTTTTGTCCATTGCGGGGCGGCATATTCCGCCAGGTATGTTTTGGTGCAGGGTGGGGGCAGTGCGGTTGTATCTGTACAAAAATTTTGGCTGCATAAATTATTGATGGCAGTAATAAAGTTGGGCGTAACAGAAGGAGTAAGCTGCTCATTTACGGTAAAGGCAGCAGGCTGGATCAATTGCCAGTTAAAGGGTTGCCGGCCAAGCGTAACAGAGTCAGTAAAAAAAGTAAAGCCAGGCCCGGCACAGCTACCTGCTTCACCATTGGGAGAGGTCCTGGCCACAGTCATTCTGTTGAGTCCGCCTGTGAAGAAAATATCCCGGTAAAAGCCACCTGAAATACTGCCGCCTGCTGCCGTAACATCCAGCCCACGGTTGTTTTGACCGCTGGAAGTGCCGTATAGCGATTGCCGGGTAGACCAGTCAATCTGGTTAAACCTGTTTAACTTTATCACCTGCGGTGCAAAGTAATTATTGAGTATTAAAAAACCATTGTCTGCTGTTTTTTTTGTTTGCTGCAAAAGGGAGTCGTTGCTGTTGTCAGCTACTGTTTCAAATAATTTATTCCCCGCAGCATCTGTTTGGTTGAGTATCATTTTATTTAAAATAGAAGTACCCTGTACCCTTTTCATCCATAAATTGAAGGAAATGATATTGTTCTCAATTTCGAGGTTTGCCACTTCTTCATCAACAGTGTTATCATAAAACATGTTTTCAGCACTTACAGTTGTACCGTCTGCTGCATGTACCTTTGTAAGTACCCCTCTTTTTTTTGTGCCGGTAAAAAAGCCTCCTGCATAAATGATATTTCCCATAAAATCAACGCTGGTGAAACTCTCTGCGGAACTGTTGTCAAAGCGTTTCAGCCACCTCACAGTGCCATCCAGCCCTATTTTAAAAAGCACAGGATCGCTTTGGGTACTGCTGTCGTTTACATTAAATGTGCCGATAAGGTCACCATCGCTGTATTGCCTGATTTTTTTGATACTGTTTTTATCTGCCGCAACCGTGCCAAGCTGTCTGCTCCACAATACTGTGCCAGAGGCAGTTATATTTACCAGCAGTATTTTATCTGCGCTGTAGCCAAAAGAAGTGGTGGTGCCATAGAGGAGGTAAGTACCGTTGTTCAGCAGCACTATACCAGTAAAAACATCATTGGTGCCCCCGCCAATAAGCATGCTCCAGTGCACCTGCCCGGAGGCTGACAGTTTTGCCACCATTCCCCCGTAGGGATTACCTGTTCCTGTATTGCCCCGGCCTGCTACCAGTATATTATCACCAGCAAGGTTTTTTATAGTCATGGGCTCTGCATTGCCGCCTGCGATGTATTCCTTCAGAAACACTGTATCGCATACAAGTTGGGCATTGAGCAAGCAAGGGGAGGCTATTGTCCAAAAAAACAATGCTAAAATGGGGTATAGATGGTACTTACGCTTCATACAACAGATGCCAAAGGCTTGTGTGTGATATACGAATTTATTTTACTTGTGCCGCCCGTCCAAAAAACGAGTCTGCACATATAAGGCACTTTAACTCTCAACTAAACTCCGCTTTCCTTTTCTCCAAAAACGCCGTCACCCCCTCCTTCATTTCATCTGTGCCAAAGCACTGGCCAAACAATGCTATTTCAGTTGAATAACCATCCTGTGCATGATCCATACCGGCATTAACAGCAGCTATTACCCTGGCCACCGCATTCTGCCCCTTGGTCATAATTACTTCTAAAATCTGGCGGGTATGCTCCAGTAATGTTTCTGCTGTAGTAACATGGTTAACCAGGCCCAGTTGTTTTGCTTCGTTGGCATCAATAAGATGTGCCGTCATCATCAGCTCCATGGCTTTGCCCTTGCCCACCAATTGTGTAAGGCGCTGTGTGCCGCCATAGCCGGGTATCAGGCCAAGGTTCACTTCGGGTTGACCAAATTTTGCGTTTTCACTTGCCAGCCTGAAATGACAGCTCATTGCCAGTTCGCAACCACCACCCAGCGCAAAGCCATTTACCGCAGCTACTACCGGCTTGTGACAGTTTTCAATTTTGTTAAACAGCATATCCTGCCCACGCTTGGCTAAGGCTGTGCCTTCACCTGCACCCAGGCTTAAAAATTCACTGATGTCCGCACCGGCTACAAAGGCCTTGGGGCCAGCACCAGTTATGATGACGCATTTAACAGCCGCATTGGTATACACTTCATCCATGGCAGCACTCAGTTCCTCAATTACTGTTTTATTCAGTGCATTCAGTTTTTCGGGCCGGTTAATGGTAATGGTAAAAATGCCGTTGTCTAAAGCTGTTATAATTGTTGTGTACATATATTTTTTTTAAAAAGTAAGTATTCGGGTAACAAGTAAAAAATTGATAATTGATAATTGAAAGTTGAAAGTTGAAAGTTCAGTGCACTTTCAATTCTCCACTGTCAACTCTCCACTATCGCACTATCTTTTTAGTAATTTCTTTTTTATCATTAACAAACACTGAGATATAATACACCCCATGAGGCAAATCCTTCATCGGCACTTTGTACACCCCACCACCTGCAGGCTGTTGTGCCTTTAGCGTATAGAGTTGCTGCCCGGCAGTATTCTGCAACACCAGTAAAACGTTTACTGCCGCAGTGCGTATAACAGACACTGTAAGTTTGTCACTCACCGGGTTAGGGTTGATGGTTATCTTTTCCACTACTGGCGGGTTCACCACCGTGCAGGAAGTAGTATGTGCTATTGTTGCAGAGTCTAAGTAAAAAGTAGTGTCGGCAGAAATGCTCATTTTGATACGATAGCTTACAGACTGCAGCGGTACGGCATTCAAATCATCAACATAACTGTGGGTTTTTGAAGCAAACAGGCCCGTACCCTGTATGGTATTGATGGTACTGTAAGCCGCTTCCGAAGCCAGTTTTCTTTCGATAAAAAATTTAATACCGGTATCCGTTTTAGCCGTAAAGCTGATGGTGGCTTTACAGGCAGCAAGGGCGGCCTGTTGTGTATACAGTTTCTTTATCAGCAGCACAGTTGCCTTTTTGGCATCAGGTATGCCATAGCCGGTACGGTCATCAGGAGCATTTACCTTGTCGGATGATTTTCGCAATGCATCAATGATGCTCATATTATTCACCTCAGGAAAAGCCTGCCATAAACAGGTGGCAATACCCGCCATATTAGGGCAGGCAAAGGAAGTGCCATTTCCCGAAGCGGGCAATCCATTACTGGTATTGGCTACAATGGCACCACTGCCCACCGCTGCCACATCGGGCTTTACCTGTCCATCGCTGCTGGGGCCATAACTGCTGAACCCGGCCACCTGCCTGCTGCTGTTAACTGCCCCAATGGTCAGTACACTATCTGCATCGGCCGGGGCACTAATATACCGCCAGGTGCCATTGCCCTCGTTGCCGGCAGCCACCACTACCAGCATCCCTTTTTTGGCAGCCATGTCAGCCGCACGGGAAATAATGGTGGTGTTGCCATTCATTTCAGCATAAGTATGATTAAAAGCAGCATTGTCAAAAAATGTATAGCCCAGCGAAACCGACATCAGGTCAACCCCCAGGCTGTCGGCCATTTCGGCACCGGCAGCCCAGTTTTGCTCTTCCACCGGATACTCTGTAGCCGCATCTTCAGTACGGAAAAGATACACCGAAGTTTTGGGTGCCGTACCTACAAATGTACCGGGCATATTGGCCAAAATCGTACTCAGGCACTGCATCCCGTGGGGATGATCCTCATCCACACTGGCGGTACGGGTTACAAAATCCCAGGTACCCAGTATTTGCCCGTTGGCCCTGGCACTGTCAAAAGTGGGCAGCGTTAAATAACGAAAAAAACCGGCATCAGTTACCGCCATCTGCATACCTGCCCCTGTAAAACCCCTGCGGTGCAAAAACTGACCGTTGTGCAGGTTTACCTGATTGAAGGATTGGCCATAATTGTACACTTCATTTGCCCCCTGCGGTGTAAGTGGCGAAGCAGGTGAGTTGATACCAGCGGCATCAAACTGCTTATTAACAGCATTTTGCTGCACTGTGCGGCTGCCGATGGCTGTAACACTACCCATTACAAAAGGAAACCCGTTGATTTTAGTAATGGCCGCTGCATCACTGGTTTGAAAACAAACCTGGTTCAGCCACTTACTTGTATTTAAGATGGTTACAGCACCTGCCAGCCTGATACTGTCGATGTACCGCTTTATCACGGGTAAATCCGTGGAATCTATCGCAATATTGTACTTGGTGCGCTTGCTCACAGCCCTTGCCGACAGAAACTGACCGGGGTTGGACAGCGTAAAAGGTGTACCCGCCTTGTCTTTCAGCCTTACAATATACCTTGTTTGCGAAAAGCTGTCATCAGCAACAAAGGCAAGCAAAACAAAAAGGATAAGTATACTTTTTTTCATATTTCGTTATGTTGAGTTACTGCCGGAAAATACCAGCATACACCGATCATGTTTTTACTGCAAACACCAGTATTTTAACTGAGATACCGTTAACAATACTAACGCTGCGCAGCCATAAAAGTTTTAATAAGCCCATTTCAGCCAGGTTGCGCCCCAGGTAAATCCACCACCAAATGCAGCCAGGATGATATTATCGCCTTTTTTCAACTGGCTTTCCCAATCCCAGAGGCAAAGCGGTAAAGTACCCGCAGTGGTATTGCCATATTTCTGGATATTGATCATCACTTTTTCTTTTGGCAGCCCCATGCGGTTGGCCGTGGCATCAATAATGCGCAGGTTAGCCTGGTGTGGTACCAGCCATGCCACATCATCAGCTGTAAGATTATTGCGTTCCATCAGCTCATAACTTACATCTGCCATACCTTTTACAGCAAACTTAAACACGGCCTGCCCTTCCTGGTAGGCATAATGTTCTTTGGCCAGCACGGTTTCCACGGAGGCAGGTTTAGCCGACCCCCCTGCCTTCATGTGCAGGTATTTGCTGCCGCTGCCATCACTTCTCAAAATACTGTCCTGTATACCATACCCCTCCTCATTGGGTTCCAGTAACACCGCCCCTGCGCCATCCCCAAAAATAATGCAGGTGGCCCGGTCGCTGTAATCAATAATGGCACTCATTTTATCAACACCCACCACCACTACTTTTTTGTAGCGGCCACTCTCAATAAAGGAGGCGCCTGTGCTGAGGGCAAATAAAAAGCCGGAGCAGGCAGCACTCAGGTCGAAGCCAAAGGCATTTACGGCCCCGATTTTATCAGCTATAAGGTTGGCGGTAGCCGGAAAGACCATATCCGGGGTAACCGTAGCACAAATAATACACTCAATCTCCTCCGGTGCTATGCCCCTTTTGCGGCAAAGCTCCTGTACTGCTGGCACGGCCATATCCGAACTGCCAAGCCCCTCCCCTTTCAATATCCTCCGCTCTTCAATTCCGGTACGGGTGCGTATCCATTCGTCATTGGTGTCTACCATTTTTTCCAGTTCAAAATTTGTCAACCGGTATTCCGGTACATATCCACCCACGCCAGTAATGGCAGCCGTAATTTTTTGCATTAAAATCTGAATTTTATCTTTTCGTTACTATTCTTGCCTTAAAAAAGGTAAAAATACAGAAAAAACCATAGCAGCACATTTACATGCTCAAGCTGGCAAAATATGCCTATTTTCGCAGTACCTGTATGTAAGGATCCGGGCATGGTTTATCCTGCTTCCGGGTAAGTGGCAAAGGCAGCAAACAGGAAATATTATCAGAGCTATGTACGCATATTTGCAGGGAAAATTTACGTATAAGAGCCCGGCGCAGGTTTATGTGGATGTAAATGGAGTGGGATACGAGGTAAATATCAGCCTTAACACTTATTCTCTCATACAATCCCTTGAGCAGGGCAAATTATACACTTATTTACAGATAAAAGAGGACGGACATACCCTTTTTGGGTTTTTTGACCGTAGTGAAAAGGATATTTTTGTGCTTTTATTGAGTGTTTCTGGGGTTGGTGCAGCAACTGCCCGCATGATGTTGTCATCACTAAAACCCGAAGAGGTTACCAGGGCGATTGTTCAGGGCAACGTAAAGCTGCTGGAGAGCGTCAAAGGTATAGGCAGGAAAACAGCGGAGCGGTTGGTGCTTGAATTACGGGATAAAATGGGTAAGCAGCAGGACAATCTGGCAATTTCTCCCATCCAGGGCAATAATATTAACCAGGATGCGTTGAATGCGCTAATAGCCTTAGGCATATCAAAACAACAGGCAGAGCAATCAATCCAAAAAATTATCCTGGCAGAACCGACAATTTTACAATTAGAAGAATTAATTAAAAAAGCGTTGAAAGCCATTTGAGTAGAATTCTACCTTAACTGATTACCGGATGTTGCTTATTAGAAAATTATTGTCAAAACTGCCTGGCATCGTTGTACTTACCATCGTGCTGTGCAGCAATCATGCACCCGCAAGTGCCCAAAATTCCTTTAATACATTCAGCTTTGCAAAAGCAGATACCTCCGGGCCCGGAGACCCCCTGCCATTCCCCATCAGGGACAGAAGGGGCGATTTTCTGTCGGAAAACAACAGGAGTACCTATGGCCTTGGCAACCCTTCTAACCTGAGGGATTCAGTAGTATACGATGCAAAAAAAAAGCGCTACATCATATATGAAAAAATAGGCAGCAGGTATTACCGTTCACCTGTTACCTATACGTATGAAGAGTTCTGGAAAATGCGGGGCCGCCAGGCTGAAGTAGCTTATTTTCAAAAAAGGGCCAATACGCTCAGCGTGCTTAACCGCAGAACATCCAAACCCAAACTGTCACTGTACGACAACCTTTTCAACAGGCTTTTTGGCAATGGCAAAATCGTCATCACCCCGCAGGGTAATGTTGACATTACTGCAGGCTACCAGGGGCAAAACATTAAAAACCCCACCCTGCCGGAAAGAGCAAGAAAAAATGGCGGCTTTGATTTTGACATGAACGCCCAGGTGAATGTGAATGCGAATATTGGCGATAAGCTCAAGTTCCCCATCAATTATAATACGCTGGCCAACCTCGACCAGGATAACCAGCTTAAATTAGACTACACCGGCTCCGATGATGCCATAGTAAAGCGCTTTGAAGCAGGTAACGTTGCCTTCCCCAGCCGCAGCACACTCATACCCGGCGCACAGCAGTTGTTTGGCCTTAAAACCCAGCTGCAGTTTGGTAAACTGTTTATCACAACGGTAATAGGCAACCAGAAATCGCAGCGCCAGAGTGTAAACCTGTCAGGTGGTGCCGCATCACAGTTATTTGAAATAAAATCAGACGAATACGAAGAGAACAGGCACTTTTTACTGGGCCAGTATTTCAAGCGCAACTACAACAAGGTGATGAGCACCCTGCCAGCCGTTACCACGCCTGTTCAGATTCTGCGGATGGATGTGTGGATCACCAACCGCATCGGCGGAACCACCGAAACAAGGGATGTGGTAGGTTTGATGGATCTTGGCGAGGATCAGCCCTATCTTACACCGCCAACCATTATTTCCAATGGAGGCCTGCCATCTAATAATGCCAACGACCTCTACTCAAAAATCATCAGCAATCCCGGCAACCGCAGCGGCGCCCTGGTGGTGAACAACCTGGTAAACCTTGGCCTGCGCCCGGTGCAGGATTTTGAAAAAACTTTTGCCCGCAAATTAGACTCCACACAGTACGTATTTAACCGCCAGGCCGGCTTTATATCACTGCAGCAGCAACTGCAGCCCGATGAAGTACTGGCAGTAGCATATCAATACACTTATAACGGAAAATTTTACCAGGTGGGTGAGTTTTCGCAGGATCTGCCGCCCGACAGTACCACTGCCAACCAGAAAGTATTGTTTCTTAAACTCTTAAAAGCCACATCGCAGCGCCCGCAGTTACCAATCTGGAGCCTGATGATGAAAAATATTTATACCATCGGCTATGGCACACTCAGCCCAACCGACTTTACCCTGGATGTACAATACCAGGAGCCGGGCCTTGGCTGGAAACGCTATGTGCCTTTTGGAGATAAAAACCTGGGGCAGCCCATCATATCGCTGGTAAATGTAGACCGACTGAATAACCAGCGTGACCCCCAACCGGATGGTAAATTTGACTATGTGGAAGGATGGACCGTACGGTCTGAATACAGCCGCATCATCTTCCCCGTACTGGAACCATTTGGCCGTGACCTTGCCCAGCAGGTTTATACCACCGTTCCGGCCAATGCAAAAGATACTTTGTATTACGCCCTGTACGACTCTATTAAAGTTACTGCACAGCAGTTTCCCAACCTCAACCGCTTTGTGTTAAAAGGCTCTGCTAAAACTTCCGGCTCCTCCGACATTAGCCTTGGGTACAATATTCCCCGTGGCTCGGTAAGCGTAAGTGCCGGCGGCAGGATACTACAGGAAGGGCTTGACTACGATATCAACTACGACCTGGGCACCATCAAAATCATTAACCCGGCTATCACCAATGCCGGCCTGCCCGTACAGGTAAATTTTGAAAACAATGCCACATTTGGCCTGCAGCAGCGCAATTACCTGGGCCTGCGCTGGGATTATATGCTTAAAAATTCACTGAAGCAGCAATTATCCATTGGTGGTACATTGGTACGCCTTGGCGAAAGGCCGTTTTTTACCAAGGTAACTTACAATGAAGACCCCATCCGTAATACCATGTACGGCCTGGATGTAAATTACCGCAAGGAAATGCCACGCCTTACCAAACTATTGGATAAGCTGCCATTTTACCAGACAACCGCAGCATCCAATATCAATTTTTATGGAGAAGGAGCTTACCTTAAGCCTGGCCATGCCCCGCAGATAGGCCGAGGCAGCAAGGGCCTGGTATACATTGATGATTTTGAAGGCAGCCGCTCCGGTATCGACCTGCGCTTTCCGGCTATAAGCTGGTCGCTGGCATCCACACCGCAGGGTGCTACCGATGCAACCGGTGCTACTACCCTGTTTCCTGAAGCCACCCTCAACGACAACCTTGATTATGGTAAAAACAGGGCCAAAATTGCCTGGTACCAGATAGAACCTGCCCTGCAGCAGTTCAGGGGCCCCAATAACCCGCTGGGCAACAATGCAGCAGAGCTGAGCGACCCGAGGGTAAGGCAGGTGTACCAGAAGGAAATATTTCCGCAGCGTACAACAGGTTTTGGTGAAAGCCAGTTAACCACATTTGACCTTTCGTACTACCCCACCGAAAAAGGCCCTTATAACCTGGATGCCACCAATATCAACAGCAACAACAGGCTGCTGAATCCCAACCAGCGCTGGGGGGGGTTGATGCGCAGCATTGACCAGATAGATTTTGAAACCAACAATATTGAGTTTATTGAATTTTGGCTGCAGGATCCGTTTGTAAATAACCCTGCATCCGCCGGTGGTAAATTGTATTTTAACCTGGGTAATATATCAGAAGATGTGTTGAAAGACGGGCGCCGTTTTTATGAAAATGGCCTGAATACACCCAATGCCCCTGCACCTGTGGATGCAAGCAACTGGGGAGTGGTACCACGCAATCCCATCCAGGTAACCAATGCCTTCAGCAACGACCCTAACGACAGGAACTTCCAGGATCTGGGTTTTGATGGATTGAATGATACTGCAGAAGCCACCAAGCGTGTAGCTTATCTTACTCAACTGCAGGGCTCACTTTTACCCGGTGCCCTGCAAAATGTAAGAAATGATCCCGATGCGGATAACTACCGCCATTACCGCGGTGCTGATTACGATGCACAGGGCGTGGGCATACTGGGCAGGTATAAAAACTTTAACAGTCCGCAGGGCAACTCACCTGTGGCCGATAACAGCTCCACCTTTTCATCTGCTGCCACCCTGTACCCCGATGCAGAGGACCTGAACAGGGACAATACCATGAACGAAGCGGAAGAGTATTTTCAATACATAGTGGACATACAGCCCAATATGACCAGTGGCACCAATTATATCGTAGATAAAAAAACGGTTTCGGTAAATGTGCCTACCGGTGCCCGCAACGAAACCTGGTACCAGTTCCGCATACCCATCAGCGAGTACAATAAAAAAATTGGCAATATCCCCGATTTCAAATCTATCCGCTTTATCAGGATGTTCCTTACCGGCTTTGCCGACAGTATCACCATGCGCTTTGGCACTTTGCAGCTTACCCGCAATATCTGGCGCAGGTTCAAATTCGCCATTGATTCCACGGGCAATTATACACCGCTTACTCCGGGCATTACCAGCTTTAATGTAGGCGCAGTAAACATTGAGGAAAACGATAAGCGCACGCCGCTGCCTTACCGCACACCGAGGGAAATTGAAAGGGTGCAAACGCAAAGTAACAATGGTGTAAACCTGCTGCAGAACGAACAGGCCATGAGCCTGCAACTGTGCAACCTGAGCAAAGATGATGCCCGTGGCGTGATACAGACCTTTGCCAACAGGGACCTGCGCCAGTTCCGTAAACTGAGCATGTACATACACGCTGAGGATGCCAAAAAAATTGAAACTTTAAAAGACAATGACCTGAGTGCTGTGATACGGATAGGAACCGACTTTGTAAGTAACTATTATGAAGTGAAAATTCCGCTGCGCATGACGAAACGTGCTGCAGGCAGCATCAACCCCGATACGGATACCTACAACGATACATTGTGGAACCCCAAAAACTCCATGGACCTCGACCTGCTGCTGCTTACCCAAATAAAGGAAGAGCGCAACAGAACCGGTTTGCTGGCGAAAATTTTCAGGAAGTTACAGGCAAATGGCCAAACCTATTCCATCATCGGTAACCCCAACCTGGCAGAAATTAGGGGTATCCTGCTTGGGGTGGAAAATACAAAAGCAAGCACTGCTGATGCCTGTGCTGAAGTATGGTTCAATGAACTCCGCCTCTCAGCACTTGACGAAAAAGGTGGCTGGGCAGCGCTTGGCAGGCTCGATCTTACCCTTGCCGACCTTGGTACAATTTCTGTTTCGGCCAACCTGCACAGCAAAGGATTTGGTACACTGGAGCAGCGGGTAAATGACCGCTACCGGGATGACCTTACCCAGTTTGATGTGAGTGCCAACCTGGAGCTGGGCAAGTTGTTCCCTAAAAAGCTGGGGCTTTCACTGCCCGTATATGCCGGTTATACCCAAACGGTAAGCAAGCCGGAGTATGACCCCTACGACGGAGACGTTACCCTGAAAAATAAACTCAGGAATGCAGATCCGTCAAAACGTGATTCTATCCGCAACGATGCTATAGATTTCACTTCTACCACCACACTCAACTTTACCAATGTAAGGCTGAATAAAACTAATGGTAAAAAACCAAGGATTTACGATATCTCCAATTTTGATGTGAGTTATTCTTATTTAAAAACAGAAGCGCATAACCCGCTGATTGAATCCAACGAGGTGACCAAGCACCGTGGTGCACTGGGGTACAATTTTGCGCCCACACCAAAATATATAGAGCCATTTAAAAAGCTGAAACTTTTCCGCAAAACAAAGACACACTGGTTCGACCTGATTAAAGATTTTAACTTTAACCTGGTGCCATCGCAATTAAGCTTCAGGGCAGATGTAAACAGGCAGTTTGGTGCCATCCGCCCACGCAGTGTGGGGGCATCAAAATATGCCATACCGGAAACTTACGATAAATATTTCACCATGCAGCGTGACTATATTTTCCGCTGGGATCTGTCCCGTTCACTCAAGATGGACTTTACTGCCACCAACAACTCACGTATTGATGAGCCATTTGGCCGCTTAGATACAAAGCTGAAAAAAGATTCTGTACGCAAAAACTTTTTTGACGGCGGCCGCAGTACTTTGTACAACCATGCAGCCAATTTCAGTTATACATTGCCAACGGCTAAGTTTCCGTTAATTGACTGGACAACCATCAACCTGAAATACCAGGCAAGCTACCGCTGGATTGGCGCTTCGAGGCTGGCTGTAAACCTGGGCAATATTCTTGAAAACGGGCAGCAGAAGGAAGCTACCATGCAAATGGACTTTACCCGGCTGTACAGCAAGCTGAAATTCTTCAGGGCCATTGAGCAACCAAAGGGGCCAAAACCCGATAAGGTAGCCAAACAGAAAATTGTAATCAATCCGCTGAATGCAGATGGCACAAAGAAAACAGCCAAACAGATAAAGACAGAAAGAAAGACTGCAAAAGAAGCCAGGCGCAATGCCAATGCGCAAACGCTGCCTTATGTGGGTACCATCGGCAGGATATTCGGCAAACTCATTACCAGCATCAAGCAGGTTAACTTTACAGCATCAGAAGATGCCAATACACGCCTGCCGGGTTATACTGACAGTACACAATATGTTGGTCAGAACTGGAACAGCATGGCACCGGGTATTGACTTTGTACTTGGCCGCCAGCCCGATACCAACTGGCTGAACAATGCAGCACGCAAAGGTCTTATTACAAAAGACTCATTGTTCAACGACCTGTTCACACAATCCTTCAACCAAAGGCTTACGCTTACTGCACAATTAGAGCCGGTAAGGGATCTTACTATCAGCGTTAACATCAGCAAGACCTTCAATAAATCTTACACCGAGCTGTTTAAAGATACAACCGGTGTTACCGGCAAGTTCTCACACCTGTCGCCCTATGCCGGTGGTGGATTTGATGTGAGTTATATCGCCTTCAAAACATTGTTTGGCAAGTTTGACCCCAACCGTGTTTCTGAAACCTTCCTTAAGTTCCAGGATTACAGGCAGGTGCTTTCAAAAAGACTGGGAGAAGCTAACCCCTACAGCAGCGGACAGCCCGTAGGTGCCGATGGTTATTATTTTGGGTACAACAGGTATGCAGTGGATGTGCTGATACCATCATTTATTGCAGCTTATACCGGGCAGGATCCCAACAAAGTAGGGCTGATAAAACAGAGCAACGAAAATATACGCTCCAATCCGTTTAAAAGTATTTTACCAAGGCCCAACTGGAAACTGGATTACAACGGCCTGTCGAGGATAAAGGGGCTGGATAAAATATTCACCAACTTTACGGTATCACATGGGTACAATGGTAACCTTAGTATGAACGGCTTTACATCTGCCCTGCTGTACCAGGACGTTTCAAGGTTTGGGTATCCTTCTTTTTATGATACGGTTTCTAAAAACTTAGTGCCGTATTTCCTGATTCCGAACATCACCATATCTGAGCAGTTTCAACCGATGCTGGGAGTGGACATGATGTTTACCAACCAGATGCAGTTTAAGTTTGAATATGCCAAAACAAGGCAGCTGAGCCTGAGCCTGGTTGATTACCAGTTGAGTGAAGTACGCAGTACAGAATTTACGGTGGGTGGTGGCTACCGCAAAAAAGGGCTAAAACTGCTGGCCGGGTTAAAATTACCCAAATGGCTGAACAAGGATGGTGGCAATAAATTAGACAATGAAATCAACTTCCGTTTCGACTTTAAGATACGGGATAATATTACCGCCAACAGCAGGCTGGATCAGAACAATAATTTTGCCACCGGCGGCAGCAAGGAGATTACCATTACCCCAAGTATTGATTATTTCCTCAACAACCGCATCAATGTAAAATTGTTCTTTGATCAGCGCCGGGTAACGCCATATGTATCCAGCAGTGCACCCATTACCAATACAAGGGCGGGTGTGCAGGTAAGGATATCTCTGGCGCAGTAAAATTTGAAAATTATGTTAAAACGGGTTGCTGAGAGGCAGCCCGTTTTTTTGAAAAAAAGAAATACTTATTATGTCCAACGATCCCCTCCACGGCAAAACATTAGAAGCGATACTCACCGAACTGGTGGATTTCTTTGGCTGGGAAGACCTGGGGCGGATAATCACCATCAACTGTTTCAACAATAATCCGGGCATTAAATCCAGCTTAACTTTTTTGCGCAAAACGCCCTGGGCCAGAAAGAAAGTGGAGGATTTGTACATAAAGATGATTTCAATGAAAAAATAATGTGATGGCAAAAAATCTTACAGAAGAAGAAATATTTGAAAATATTGATTTTACAAAAAACGGGCTGCCCGCCGGGGAGTACGAGGGCTGCAGCTTTATCGTATGCAATTTTGCCGGGGTAAATCTTTCTGGCATCACCTTTACAGACTGCAGTTTTACCGGCTGCAACATGGCCATGGCCAAACTGGGCGGCACGGCCTTCAGGGATACTGTTTTTAAGGATTGCAAAATGCTGGGCCTGCGTTTTGAGCATTGTAAGGAAATCAACTTTACCGTTAGCTTTGATAATTGCATTCTCAACCTCTCTTCCTTTTACCAGCGCAAAATGAAAGCCACCAGTTTCCTCCACTCAACGCTGCACGAAGTGGATTTTACCGAAGCTGATTTAAGCTGGGCTGCATTTGACAATTGTGATATGGCAGGCGCCATATTTGAAAATACACTATTGGAAAAAGCAGATTTAAGAACGGCATATAACTATACCATCGACCCGGCGCAGAATAAAATAAAAAAAGCCAGGTTTTCTGTAACGGGAATTTCCGGGCTGCTCAGCAGGTATGATATTATTATTGAATAGCCAGCTGCAAGCAGGCATTACTATTATATTTGTAAGATAAATACAATCAGCCATGCCACCCTTAATGCCGCTTTATATCCCCATCATCTTCATCCTCACCACCATCGCCACCTTGCTGCTGTTATACCGGGCTGTTATAAATTCTTCATCAGACAAAACAAGGAGTACTACAAAATATATTTTCATTGGGATGCTGCTATGGCTTGCCCTCCAGGCCATACTAACGCTTAACAATATATACAGCAAAAGCCCCGGAACAATACCACCAACGATTTTACTGCTGGGCGTACTCCCTGCAATCCTTTTGATCATTATCCTGTTTGCCACAAAAAAAGGGCGACTGTTCATTGACAGTTTACCACTCGCAGATATTGCATTCATTCACCTTGTACGCATACCGGTAGAAATCGTATTGTACTGGCTCTTCATACAAAAAACAATACCACAACTGATGACTTTTGAAGGAAGAAATTTCGACATCATCGCAGGTATTACCGCACCGTTTATTGCCTGGTTCGGAATTATAAAAGCAAAGCTCAGCACAAAAATCATTATCACCTGGAACATCCTCTGCCTGGGTCTTTTATTGAATATAGTGGTGAACGCATTACTCTCTGCCCCCACACCCCTGCAGCAGTTTGCATTTAACCAGCCCAATATTGCCATCCTGTATTTTCCCTTTAGCTGGCTGCCGGTGTTTATTGTACCGGTAGTGCTTTTTGCGCATTTGGTGAGCTTGAGGCAGTTGGTGAGGAAGATCAATTAAACCAGTCATCATAGTTCTCCATCAACAAATTGTTAAAATCCCATTTCCCCTGCCATTCATCACAAAAAAAAGCAACAATTCAACAACACGGCCTTATCTTTACACGAAAGTTTTCGTAAATAAACCTGCTCAAATGAGAAAAATTGTACTTACTGCTATCTGTATTGCATCTGCTTACTTAGCCAATGCCCAGGTAAAAGGCACCGTAATTGATTCTGCCAGCAAAAAACCGCTGGACAAAGCCGTGGTAGGCCTGGTGGTGAAAAGTAAACCGGCTGATACCAGCTACACTTTCACCAACGAAAAAGGTGAGTTTCGTTTTGAAACTGTACCCGCATCCAATTTTTCTGTTGTCATCAGCAATATGGGCTACCAGCCCGTAGCCAAATTTGTGCCTGTAAGCAAAGCCGAAAAAACCATTGCTCTCGGTAATATCATACTGGCCGACAGGGCCAAAATGCTGGGCGAAGTAATTGTACAGGCTGCACCCATTGTAATAAAAGAAGACACTGTAGAGTACAACGCAGCCTCTTTTGCCGTAAAAGAAAATGCCAGCACCGAAGACCTTTTAAAAAAACTGCCAGGTGTAAGTGTAGACAAAGATGGCAACGTAACCGCACAGGGCAAAACCGTAAATAAAATAACCGTAAACGGCAAGGAGTTTTTTGGCGGTGATGTTAAAACAGCTACCCGTGAACTGCCTGCAAATATCATTGATAAAGTTCAGGTGATTGACGACTACGGCGACCAGGCCAATATCAGCGGCATTAAAGATGGTGAGCCCTCCAAAACCATCAACCTGCAGTTGAAAAAGGACAAGAACAAGGGATACTTTGGACGGGTAACGCTTGGCGGTGGTACCAATGACCGTTACCTCGGATCTTTTAATGGCAATTACTTTAACAACAAAACGCAGATATCCGTTTTTGCCAACAGCAACAATACCAACCAGTCGCTGTTTAACTTTGGCGGTGGTGGCAACAGGGGCCTCGGCAGCATGATGAAAATGGGCCAGGGCATGATGAATGATATGGGCGGCACCAGTGGCTTAACCAATGCCATGAGCAATGGTGACCAGGGTTTTTTCAGCGGCGGCCAAAACAACAACAGTGGCATCACCAGCTCCAATTCTTTTGGTATGAATTACCGTGCAGACTGGAGCAAAAAAATTACCGCTTATGGCAGCTACTCTTATTCGCACCGAAACACCAGCACCTTACAGCAAACTGCCACACAAAACTTTTTTGCCAATGGCAGTTTTACCAATGTACAGGATGCCAATACACAATCCACGGGTGATAACCACAGGTTGTACATGAACATTGAATACAATATTGATTCTTTCAATTACCTGAAACTAAGTCCCAGCGTAAGCTATGCCGGCAGCGAATCCAACAGTTATAAGAGTTTTAATTTCACTGATGGTGGTGGAGCAAAAACAAGCGATGGCAACAACAAAAACATCAGCCAGTCAAAAGCGCCTAATTTCAGCGGCGACCTGCTGTTCAACCATAAATTCCGCAAGCGGGGCCGTAATTTATCCACTACATTATCGCTCGGTAAGTCGGCCAGCGACAATGAGCAGGATGCACAGAACAATACGATCCGCTACATCGGCGTTTCCGGCAGCACCAGTGCTTACCAGTTCATTAACCAGGAGAACGATAACCGCAATGTTGGCTTTAGTGTAACGTATTCTGAACCGCTGTCTAAATACCGCAATTTAGACCTGCGCTATTCTTACAACAACAGCTATGCCCGTAACAACAAACAAACATTCATTGTAAACCCGGTTACCGGCATCCGCAGCTTTGCCGATTCACTGTCTAACGACTATGAAAATAATTTTTACAATAACCGGGTAGGCGTTTCGGTAAGAACCACCATGAAGAAATACAACTACACACTGGGGCTTAGTGTGCAACCGGTTGACCTTCGGGGAAATTCCATCACCAAAGACAGCGCCTACAGGCCTGTCCGCAGGGTAAACATGTTTCCCATTTTCAGGCTGGCGTACAATTTTTCAAGAAGCAAATCACTCAATATCAGCTACCGGGGCAATGCGCAGCAACCCAGCTTCAGCCAGTTGCAGGATGTACTAGACATCAGCAACCCCCAGTACGCATCAATTGGTAACCCCAACCTAAAACCATCCATCACCCATTCAATGAACTTTTCTTTCAACAATTTTAATTTCATCAGCGGCAAGGTACTGTTCACCAATCTCTCTGTAAGCACCACGCAAAACCAGATTGTAAACAACACCATACGCCAGGGCAACAGCGGCGCACAACTCACCAAGCCTGAAAACGTTGATGGGAATTACAATCTGAATGGATTTTATACTTTCAGCAAGCCTTATAAAAACAGGAAATATGTGATTTCGCTGATAGGTACAGTTAATTACAACCACAATATCAACCTGGTGGATAATATCAGGAATATAGGGCAAAACTGGCTGCTGAGCCAGAACCTCAATTTTGAATTTAATTACAAGGGCTGGCTGGAACTGGGTACCGGCATAGGCTTCAGCCTCAATGATGTGCATTATAAAAATCCCGGCGGCACAACAGTACCAGGCCTGCAAAACACCAGCAGCAGTGCCTGGACGCTGAGCAACAACGCCAGTGTGGATATTCCTAAGGGATGGGTATTGCGCTATGATTTTGATTATACCATCAACAACGGCCTGTCAAGCAGCATCAGCAGAAACCTGGCCATTATGAACGGCTCTATCGAAAAACAGGTATTCAAAAAGAAAAACGGCATCATCAAACTGGCCGCATTCGACCTGTTCAATCAAAATACCAATGTAAACCGCAGCGTAAATGCCAACGCCATTACCGATACACGCAGCAACCGGTTAACAAGATACTTCCTGCTCAGCCTCACCTACCGGCTGCAAAAGTTCCAGGGCAAGCAGCCACAAAACAGCCGTCCGGGTGGAATGATGCGGATGATGGGGGGCGGGTAAACGGAAAATAAAGAAATTACAAGGTCGCTGGTTGCGGCCTTTTTTTATGCAGTACAGGCATTACTAAAGCCATATTCCATTTTTTTGCAAATAAATTTCCTGAAAAAACAGGAAAAAAAACCAGAAAAAACAGGATTTTTCCTGAAAGAAGAAACTCAACCTGCATCTACATTTGCAATATGATAATTATCAAAGCCGTTGTGAACCGGCACCCGTAAAAAAATGCTTAAACAAATTAAATCCCTGTGCAAATTTAAAAGTATGGCCCCGCTAGCGGGCCTTTTTTGTACCCGGAAAGCTGCATTTCCCCAATAATGATTATCTAACCATATCTGGTGGTCTTTTTTTAACCTAAATCAGTTAATTTTATAGCCTAATTAAGCGATATGCAACTTAAGATGACAAGATTGATGAAATATATGGCCCTGGCAGTGTTTTTCACTATGCCTTATTTTGCCGATGCCCAGGTAAATGCTGTTGAGTTTGGAAGAAACAGGCTGCAATTCAAAAAATTCAAGTGGCAATACTATCAAACCAAAAATTTTAACGTTTATTTTAACGAAAACGGGAAGGAACTGGCCAAATACGTGGCACAGGTAGCCGAAAAAGAACTCCCGTCAATTGAAAACGATGCTGAGTACAGCCTGCAGCGCAGGGCTAACATAGTAGTATACAACCACTACTCGGATATGCAGCAGAGCAATATCGGGCTTGACCAGGGCTGGCAAACCTCCAGCGGGATTACCCGGCTGGTGAATAATAAAATGGTGGTATACTTTGATGCCGATCACCAGCACCTGCGCAAGCAGATACGCCAGGGCATTGCAAAAATAATAACTGATAATGACCTTTTTGGCGAAGACATAGGGGAAATTGCAGGCAACCAGGCCCTGCTCGACCTGCCAAAGTGGATGACGGATGGTTACATTGCTTACCTCGGCGAAAACTGGAGTACCGAGCTGGATGATGAACTGAAGAACCAGATTCTGAGTGGCGATTATACAAAATTCAACCAGCTGGCATTTGACTTTCCCCTGCTGGCGGGACATGCATTCTGGTACTATATTGAAGAGCGTTACAAAAAAGAAAATGTACGCAAATTGCTTTACTTATCAAAAGTGTATAAAAACCTGAACAAAGCCTGCATGCAGGTTTGCAAAAAAAAGCTCAAAAACGTACTGGCAGAATTCATGGACTGGAATGGCAGTAAATACGATGATGACATCAGTAAAAGAAGGGGCTACCCCAAAGGGAATCTGATTGAATCCTTTGACATTACCAAGCGCAAAGACTATTACCGTTTTAATGTAAACCCCAATAAGCGGAATTATTCATATGTGGTTACCCAATACCGCAAAGGCATTGTAAGGGTGCTGTACTATGATGATTTTGAATACAAGACACTGTTGAAATACGGCATCCGCAATTACAAAAACGATATCAACCCCAACTACCCGATGATGGCCTGGGATCCCAAGGGTACCCGCATATCTGTTATTTATTCGCAGGAAGGCAGACTGAAATTATTTGTATACGATGCTGTTACACGTATTAAACAGTACAAACTCGATCTGACTGATAAATTTGACCAGGTTCAGGATATGAAATATATGCTCGACAGTAAAACACTGCTGCTGAGTGCTGTAAAAAATGGCCATACCGATATTTATACCTTTGATATTGATAAGGAAAAAGTGAAAGCCATCACCAATGATGTGTACGACGACCTGGATGCTTCTTTTGTAGCTTTTCCCGGTAAAACAGGTATCTTATTTTCGAGCAACAGGCCCGGCCCCGATGCAAAAGGCGGCGATACCGCCCTGCCCAGCAACAAACGGTACAATGTATTCCTGGTAACCGATTTTGGTGACAAACCCGAACTGAACCAGTTTACCCAACTCTCCAATCTGAAATTTGGCAATGCCCGGTTCCCAACCCAATACAACCAGAACCATTTTACCTTTATCAGTGATGAAAACGGTATTGGCAACAGGTATGCAGGTTTTTTCACCTCAAAAAAATCAGGGCTTGATACCCTAGTGCTGATACAGGATGAAATACTGCGCAATCCCTCTGTGGAGGAAGTGGACAGCACGCTAAGGGCCCGCAAAAGAACTGATGTGGATTCGATTGCCGTGGTGTCAATTTCGGAAGATTCTGCCTATACCTTCCCGCTCTCAAATTATGAGAGCTCAGTTGCAGAGTCACGCATTGCCGGGGATAACAACCAGGTAAGCGAAGTAACCCGGCAGAGCTACGAAAAGGAATTGTACAAATTAAAAATAGATGAAAATACACTGCGCCGCCGCAATGTAACAGCACAGCCTACTGCTTATATGAAAAGGCTGATCATTGCCGATAAAATTGCCAAAGGCCAGTCTACATCCGGTCAGCAACCATCACCAGGTGACAGTGCAAAAAAGCAGGATGATATTTTCCAGAATGAATTTGCCAATGAAAAAACGGACAGCAGTACCAGCCTGCTGGGAAATATTTTTGCTGCAGAAGATCCCGTGCAGGAAAATGTGCTGAAGAAAGCAAAACTCTTCCCTTACAAGCCACCAAAGTTTTATTTTGAAACAGGAAGCGCAGGATTTAACAACAATGTACTGGTAAACCGCCTGCAGGCATACCAGGGTGGTGCAGGGCCTATCCAGCTCAGTTCCAATACTCCGCTGAATGCACTTGTACGCATTGGTACCAGCGAACTGATGGAAGATGTTAAAATTACCGGCGCTTACAGGCTTTCCACCAATCTTAAAGATAATGAGTGGCTGCTGAGTTACCAGAATTATAAAAGGCGGATTGACTGGGGTGCTACATTTTACCGCAATGTACTGCAGGGTGTTGACAGAACCGGCACCAATTTTGGCCGCACCTATACCAACCTGTACCAGGTGAATATTGCTTACCCCTTTGATGAAAGCAAAAGTATCAGGGTGAGTACAGGTATCAGGTCGGATAAATTTGTAACCAGCGCTTTTGACCCTGTTACGCTAAAAACCCCGGATGATAAAACATTGTATTCAGTAAGCCACGCCGAATTTGTTTACGACAATACGCTTAACCCTGCACTCAATATCTGGAACGGGTTGCGTTACAAAGTTTTCTTTGACTGGAACCGCCAGGTAAACAAGGTGAAATTTGCTGAAGGCCCTACCATGTTTAATCTTGGACTGGATGTGCGTTACTACTACCCTATCTTCCGCAACTTTATCTGGGCGGGCCGTGCAGCAGCCGATTTCAGCTGGGGCAACCAGAAAACGATTTACTACCTGGGTGGCACGGATGGATGGCTGCAGTTTGGCAATAACCGGAAATTAGACAAGGACGGCAATGTCACTTACCGCTATTTCAATCCCAATAATACGCCAGCTCCTGATAATGATTATGCATTCCAGAGCCTTTCAGTAAATATGCGTGGCTTTGTGCAGAACATAGCCAATGGTAATAATGCTGTAGTGATTAACAGTGAGTTCAGGCTGCCGGTATTCAGCACCCTGTTCAGCAAACCCATCAACAATGCCTTTTTACGCAACCTGCAGGTGGTGCAGTTTGTTGACCTGGGCAATGCATGGAACGGCAATTACAACAGCCTCAAACGCCCTGAAAATGTATATGGTAATCCTCCTGTACAGATTTTAAAAAAAGTAGGGGGTATCGGACCGCTTGCAGGCGGTTATGGCTTTGGCTTACGCAGCACACTCCTCGGTTATTTTTTACGGTTTGATGCAGGCTGGCCAATGGATGGCATTTTCAGGGGCAAGCCGAAATTGTACCTGAGCATGGGACTTGATTTCTAAAAGGAATTAAAGATCATTAATAAAAAAGACGGATTCAAAACCCGTCTTTTTTTATTGCACCAACCATCACCGGCATCTTTTTAAAAGTATAGTACAGCAGGCTGAAAATGCCGGTAAGAACCATCGTCATACCCCAGGTACGCAGATGATCCTGCGGAGCAATCACCCGGCCAGCTATTGAAACCAGCAGTTCCGCCGGGTTGGCCACAATATCCCAGCTGTTCCAGCGCAGGTATCTTCCGAGGTAAACGCCAAATGATGACAGGAAAAAGATGGCAGGTATAATCAACGCTACCTGCCACCCGGCAAACTTCTGTACAAGGTATTTTTCAATGCGGTATACAGATATGAATGCCATAATAAGACCTGCAGTTGCAGCTGAAAAAATAATGGCCGCATCAAACCACACCGGCACCGCAGATGGAAGCCGCAGATGCACCAAGTCGGTTACAATGTAAAATGCATTGGGCAAAAACAGCAGCCATAGCCCGAAGAGCAGCAATTTTTTCCACCCTGCCTGCTCATTACCAAAATACCTGCTGAAGGTATAAGGCAGCCAGGCAAGAAAAAGGTTCCACAGCAGAAATATAAAATGACGGCTGTGAAAATAAAAGAACCTGAAAATAACCAATACAGCTATAAAAGCTATAAATGAATACAGCAGCTGATCAAATGATGATATACGTTTCATGTTAAAAAAAGTTTTTACAGTAACCATAAATACGCGGCAAAAAAATAATACTCCCTGCAACAAAGCTGCCTGATGCAGCAAGCAGCACAGCACCAGCCGCCACATCTTTTATGATTTTTATCTGCGGATTATAATCAGTGCTGTACAGGTTGCAAAGTTTTTCTATTGCCGTATTAAAAGCCTCTGCTGCCAGCACTGCCGCAATGCAGGCACATATCCACAACCACTCCCCTGCTGATACGCCTGCGGCAAACCCGGCTGCAATTACTGCCACCGCCGCAAAAAGCTGTACCCGGAAATTCGTTTCATTCAGCGTACAAAATATGATGCCACTAACGGCAAACCAAAACGATTGTATCCTTCCTTTTACCATTGGATTAAATTTTGTTATGTAACAGGCAATACCCTCAGTCATTATTTCAGCGATACCAAAGCCGGTGCCGCCAGGTTATTTTTTACGTATTCATCTGCCATATTCCAGCTAAGCCAGGAGTATTGCTGCTGGCTTAGCAAAAATGTACGTTTGCGCATTTCAAAATATTCCAGCGGTGCCATACGGGTACGGTACATATAATTCAATTCACCATGTGCTGAGAGATAAGCCGTATCAAGCACTTCCTTATTCTTTTCTATGATCGGCAATGTCTTATCCGAAAGATTGAGAAGAAAATTAACATCCACTGGTATGGTACCTTTGCGGGCAAGGTTGCTCGAAGCGATCCACTCATCCCAATGTATACAACTGCTGATTACAAGCACCATAATGGCAAACCAGGCATTTACCCGCAGCAGGTAATAATTGGTTTTGCGAAAATGTATTTTTATAAAAACCGTTACCAGCCCGGCTATCACCAGCAGCAGAAATACTACTACCCCGATGCGCTTATATGCCATCCCCATATGAACAAAATAGTAGTAATCCCTTACCAGTACCGAAACCACCAGCACAAGGTTTTGCAGTATCCACAAATAAGCACCATACCTCAGCCACTTGTTCTTTTTATAAAAATTAAGATTACCCCTGAAGAAAAACAGCAGTACCAGCATGGCCAGTACAATGGAGAATATCAGCAGGCCTGCACCTTCATGTACATACTTTGAGAGGTTAAGGTTGTTGTGGTAAGTAAAGCCAAACCATACATATACAATATCGATAATATTGATACAGCACAGCAGGCCATTGAGCAGTGCAAGGCTGATGATGCCAACCGTGTGCTCATTGCGCAATGCCAGTATGCCATTTGCAAAGCGGCCCATAAAAAGTGTAAGCAAATCAAAAAGACCACTCTGCTTCCACCTTACCAGGTTGTGTTTGCGCCGCCACAGGCTGTTGGTTTGCTTAATATCTTTTTCTGAGAAAAAATTAATATTAGCCTTCAGCAACAGAGCCCCGGTAACAAATATACCCGCCAGTAAAAACCCAAAACGCTGCCAGCTGAACCAGGTAAATATATTACCCAAAAAATTCCCAATGGCCATTGCCGCATCATTTACAATATTCATAAATACCGTATTGGCCAGGGAATAGAGGCCCAGGAAAACCGCTGCAATCATAAGCGGTATAATAATAAACCTGGCAGTCCGCCTGAAGCCTCCAGAAGATACTTTGCCACGCTTCAACCCCGCAAGCGCTTCAAAAAAAGAAAGCACCATCAGCACCACATTCATCAGCGCCGAGCCTGCTGCATACCATACCGAGCGGTGGATGAACTGCACAAATACCACCACCAGCAGCAATGTAACACTGCATGCCAGCTTGCTCAGTATGGTATTGTGTACCACAACAGCAGCCAGTGTAATAAGGTGAAGCGGCAGCAGCAGGCGGGTGCCGGGTTTTGAGAATGCGGAAGGGTACAGGTAAAAAACGGAGCATAAAACAAAGGCATCAAAAATCACCATATTTACGGCAAATTTCTCCTGCCAGAAAACAATATTGAAAATGATGGCACCAGCAATGGTGAGGACAGACTTAAATACTTCCCGGTTCATATTATATGTTTTTTATTTTTCTTATAATCTGTATCAGCCATAATTCGGCACGGTAATACATTGGCAAAGCCTTATGCAGCAGCAGTTTCATATGCGTTAATTTTATTAATGAGTTGCTGTGTGGGCAGCTGCAGCAGCGAAAACCAATCCCATTTGGCAATCGCCTCACATTGCTTACCTCTTACAAATGCCCGCTTAAATTTTTTTCTGTACTCGGGCATGGTAATAAAGCCATACGCCACTGTAGCAGCCACAGGAAACGACAAATGCCCATTACCCAGCATAAAACATTGCAGGCAAACCTCCCCTTCATCATTGGTATCATACTGCAGCAGTATGTGCTTGATGTCGTGCTTGGCGTAATATGGCAGCAGCTGCAGCCTGCGCTCATCCAGGTATAGTACCAGGTCCTTACCCAAAGTACCCGGCTCAAACCCGGCAAGCTCTTCCCTGCTGTAAGGAAATTTTACAGGCCGCCGGATCAATTTAAGCAGGGGCAATGCCAGGTTGTGTGTGAGTAACACCAGTAATTTCGACCGCAGTTGCACAATAAGTTTATACATGATTCAATAGGGTTGAAGGTTGATTGATAAAAATGAAAGTTCGCCTGTGTGCAAAAAGGCTCAGCACAGCCGATGCAACAGCAATTGCCACAATAGTGAGTAAGTTCATTCCAAGGTCTTTTCTGACTAAATACCCCACTATCGCACCAGTGCAGAATGCACAGCAAATACCTGTACCGAGCAGTAACCTGAAAAGTGACTGGCCACCCCGGTTGCTGTAAGCGGCAATCAAGAACACAATCCAGAAACAAAAAATACCCGGTGCTGAAAAAACCAGTGAGGCCACTATCCCCGGGAAAAAAATAAAGAAACCCTCCGATTCAGCGTGTACTGCTGAAAAGATCATCGCTATTAAAAAGGCATTCACCAGTGCTGACAGTAACCATATTGTCAGGCTGTATACTGTTGTTTGAAAGAATTTCATATTTTAAAAGTACTTTGCATTTCAAAGTGAATGGGCAAAAAAAATTCCCTTACAATTATTTCATATTTTTTATCAGCTTTTCCATTGCATCAAGATGGTCCTTAAAAGCTTTTTCGCCCAGCCGGGTAATAGCGTACGTTGTATTAGTTTTGCGGCCTATAAACCCCTTGTGCACTTTTACAAAACTGCTCTCTTCCAGCGTTTTAAGATGACTGGCCAGGTTGCCGTCTGTGATGTCCAGCAGCTCCTTCAGGTCATTAAAATTCACTTCCGCATTTACCACCAGTGCACTCATAATGCCCAGGCGGATGCGGCTGTCGAAAATTTTGTTAAGATGTGCTATCGGGTTACTCATTACAGCTCCTCTATTATTTTGCTTTTAGCAGATGCAGCTTCAACCTGCTTAGTTGTTACTTATGTTAAATTTCAGGATTTTCTTTCATACTTCCACCACATGGCAGCGCCGTATACAATGTGCAGTACACCAAAGCCGATAGCCCAAAGGCCCAGGCCATACCTGGTAAACCACAGATTAAATACGCCAATCAGTAACTGACCATAACCAAGATAGCGCACTTCGCCAAGTGTGTACTTACTGGCATTCACCAGTGCAAGTCCGTAAAAGATCAGGCAGCCGGGAGCTACAAGTTCAAACTGGCCCAGCTGCATCATCCTCAAAATCAGCAATCCACCAGCACAAAGCGGCACCAATGTGTTCCACAATAAACGCCAGGTGGCGGCACCCCACATTGGAATGTTATTTTTCCGGCTGCGCAGGTAGGTAAACATGAAGGCCGAAACAAAAGCGCCTGCAAAAGTGAGTACGGCTATCAGCAGCAAATCTTCAATAAGCTGAATTCCACTGCCATACATCACCCCGTCGCTGACCGTTTCGCCTGCCAGCCAGTTCCTGATTTTTACATTGGCAAACCAGGCACCTGCAAGGGCACACAAGCCCGCAGATACGCCACTGAGGCCGCTCAGGCTTATAAAACGGCTGCTGCGCTCCATCATGCGCTTTATGTCACGCAGGGTTTCAAGTGATTGTTGCTGTTCGTCCATAAAAAGCACTTTGAATTACAAAGTAAATGTTTCTTTTCAATATCTCCAAGTTCCCGTGTATTTTAATTTTTAATTCACACAGGAAGCTGATTAAATAACGATATTTGCAGCAATGGTATGAGTAATACCGGTGCTGCAGATTAAACAATCCGGTTAAACACCGGTCAAAATAGTGCGGCCCGCAGGGGATACTCCCCAAAGGAGCGAAACCCCTGAGATTATTCACTGAAAGACAGGACTGATTGAATATGTATAATTGGTACAGGTATTATAAATTAGTATTGCTGCTGTTGCTGCTAACCGCTGGTATGCCTGCACTTCATGCCCAAAAAATTCATATCTCTGGTTATGTAAAAGATCTGCAGAATGATGAACCGGTACCCTTTGCCACTGTACAATTACTGCACTCGGGCAAAGGCACACTAACAGATTCGGCTGGTTTTTTCTCCTTTGCTGTAAGCGGTTATGCTGACGACACCCTCTCCATCACCAGTGTTGGCTTTAAGGCCTATTACTCTTTTATCCGCAGCGGCAAAGATACCTTCCGCATACTTGCCTACTTAGACAAGGCTCCGCTATCCGGCGAAGTGGTGGTTAGGGCTAAAACCGGCAACCGTGGTTTACTGGTATGGAAACGCATTGTAAAAAACAAACCTTTTAATGACAGGGCGAGGTTCGACAACTTTGGATATGAATTGTACAATAAGCTGGAGATAGACTGGAATAAGTTTAACCGTGAGAAAGCCAGGAAAATACCCTTTGTAAAATCTTTTTCTTTTGTATTCGATAATGTGGACACTACAGAGAAAACACCTTTTTTACCGGTATATCTCACGGAAACAATCTCGGATTTTTATTATCAGCGTTCGCCAAAGAAATTTAAAGAAGTAATTAAGGCCCAGAAAGCCGATGGTATTGAAAATGAAAGCATGAGCAAGTTTTTGGGTGGCATGTACCAGAATGTGAATGTATACAACAACTTTTTACCCGTATTTGACAAGGACTATGCCAGTCCGCTTAGTGACAATGGCGATGTGTATTACAACTACAAAGTGGCCGATACACAGTATATGGGTGGCAGGCGTTTTTACCACCTGCTGTTTGCCCCAAGGCACAAAGGCGATAATGCTTTTGAGGGAGATTGCTGGGTGGATGCACTGAATTATGCCATTCAGAAAATTACCCTTAAACTGCCCAAAGAAGCCAATATCAATTATGTGGAGCAACTGAGCATGATACAGGAGTTTGCTTTTATAAACGACAGTACCTGGTTTTTGATAAAAGATAAATTTGTGGCAGATTTTTATCTTGTTGGTAAAAAAACACTGAATTTCAAGGGCCGCAAAACAACCACTTACCGCAATATCCATTACAACCAGCCCTTTATTACCGATACACTGGCACTGGCCAAAACCAAAGAAGAAATCATCATTATGCCCAACAGCCGTTACCAGGAAAAAGCATACTGGCAAAACAACAGGCATGAAAAGCTGTCGAAAAATGAAGAGGGCATTTACAAGATGATTGATACACTCACCAACCTGCCCCGATTTAAAAAAATCACCAATACGCTCAACTTCCTCGCCACTGGATACAAAAACATCGGTAACGTTGAAATTGGCCCCTGGTACAACTGGATAACCGCCAACAATTGGGAGGGTACCCGCTTTCGCTTTGACCTTGGCACTAACCAGGGCTTCAGCCGCAAGTATTACATTCACGGTTACCTGGCTTATGGCACCGGCGACAAAAGGATAAAGGGAAAGGCTGAGATATACAATTTTCTGCACCGCCATCCACGCAATTATTTTCACCTGAGCTATAAAAACGATATTGATAACGGGCAGACTTATTTTGATGAGATAGGCACCGATAACATTTTTGCATTGGCTGTGCGCAAGAACCGTGTACCCATAAAGTTTATGAACATTGAGGAGATAAAGCTTGAATATTATAACGAATGGAAAAACGGCCTTTCTGCCCTGCTAACATTCAGCAACAGAAACTTTACACCGCTGCAAAGCCTGCCTTTAAAAGACAATTTTACAAACAATCTTGGCAATGCGCTTAACAATGCTGAGGTAACGCTGAAATTGCGGTATGCTTATCTGGAACGCTTTATAGAAAGTGGTTTTTTCCGTACAAGCCTGGGCAGCGACCTCCCCATTGCCGAACTGCGCATCAGCAAAGGTTTATCAGGTATTTTTAAAAGCAGTTACGACTATACGAAGATACATGCCGGCATTTCTGATTACCTGAAGCTGGCACCTTACGGCAGCCTGTATTTTAATGTATATGGTGGGAAAATTTTCGGCACACTGCCCTATATGCTTCTAGAGATACCACCCGGCAACGAAATTTACTATTACAACAAATATGCATTTAACCTGATGAACCGGTTTGAATTTATTACCGACCGCTATGCAGGTTTTACCGTGGAGCACAATATCGGCAACGGCATATTCAGCTATTTTGGCCCCACCCGAAAATTAAAATGGCGACAGTTCTGGAATGCAAAGGGCCTTGTAGGCGGGCTTACACCCGAAAATGAAGCATTGAACTTTAAAGGCAATTATCCTTACAGCAATCTCAACAGCAGGCTTTACTTAGAACTGGGTACGGGTGTTGATAATATTTTCAAACTGCTGCGGATCGATTTGGTGTGGCGTGTGGCACCTGCCCATCTGCCCACATCCACCATTAAAAACTTTGGCGTGTTTGGCAGCTTCAGGCTGGGGTTTTAGCGTGGGCTTTATCGGGCTTTACTGCTCAAATACTTTTCCTGAACAAAAATACACCTGCAAGCTTTATATCCTGCAATACAGTAATCAACATCCCGGGACGTTCCAAAACAACTAAAAGCATTTAGACTACTGCATATACTTTCATCAACGTGGCTTAGGGCAGCTCCACATAATTTCCATAATCATCCATCCATTTACCGTTATCTTCGTCTAATTGTAAAGATCCCCGGTTATTCATCAGTAATATGTTTTCGATACCTTTATACAGGTTTTTTCCCATATAATAACAATAATCATCAAACGTATATACCCTGCCAGCTCCATCACAGGCTATAAAATAACTCCCGGGATAATAAGCGCCTAAGCAAAATAACCTTTGTCTCAGTAATTTTTCATAATAAGGAAAAGTATCTCCCATGCCTGCTTGGTATTTACCCTCTCTTGGATCGGTACTTACTGTATTCACAATATGCCCTTTTCTCCCTGAATCATCAACTTTTAGATTGGCATACTCATTCAAAAAATCAAGCACAAAGGCAGGATATTCGTTGTGAGGCAACTCGTACTGGCCTCTTATATTACGACCAGCATACCAGCCCGCTTTTTTAAACCATTCTTTTACGTTTTCTGAAAAATCCATACACTAACAATTGCGCTTACCGGTGCTATGATAAAAACCTTACACTGCCCGACATATACTTGCTTTAAAAGCGCTTAGGGCAGTTCTGCATAATTCCAATCGCTATCACGCCATTTCCCGCTATTCTCATCCAACTGCATCCAGCCATGATTTTTCATCAGCAGTATATTCTCAATACCTTCATAAAGACTTTTACCCTTATAATAACAATAATCATCAAACATATATACCCTACCAGCTCCATCACAGGCTATAAAATAATTCCCGGGATAATAAGCGCCCAGGCAAAATAATCTTTGCTTCAGCAATTTTTCATAATAAGGAAAAGTATCCCCTTCACCTGCCTGATATTTGCCTTCACCGGGGTCAATACTCACTATATTCACCACGTGACCTTTCCTTCCTGAATCATCAATTTCCAGGTTTGCATACTCATCGAAAAATTCCAGCACAAAGGCAGGATAATCATTGTGCGGTAATTCGTACTGGCCCCTTACGTTGCGGCCGGGATACCAGCCTGCTTTTTTAAACCATTCTTTTACGTTTTCTGAAAATTCCATAAAGGCAGCAATCTTATTTGTTACGGCAATGGAACATATACCCCCTGTATATTCCACCAGTTCCCTGTATCTTCATCCAACTGTAGTGATTGCAGTGTATTCATCACCAATATATTTGTTATCCCTTCTTTAATACCTTTACCCACATAAAAGCAATATTCAGAAATCTGGTACACACGACCATCTGCATCACAGCAGATATGATAGCCATCCGGTAAAATATACCCCAAAGGGAATAATTTTCTTTTTATTAACCCTGAATAGTAAGGATAGACCTTATCCTCTTCCAAATTGCCTGCGCCTGCATCAGAATCAATAATTACTTCGGGAACAACAGACAATGACTCATGCGGCAAGCCTTTTACCCTAAGGTTCGCATATTCATTTAAAAAGTCAATTACAAATGGAGGATAATCTTTGTAGGGCAACACATAGGCATTCCTTACATTTCTTCCTGATTGCCAGCCCGCTTCTTTAAACAACTCTTTTATTTCTTTACTAAATTCCATGATACGTTTATTTATTTTACTTCATTAATATTGAAATGCTTTAGCAGTTCATTGCAACTTCCACAAGCTCTCTTATAACTGAAATGACTAAGATATTTATCGGACCCAATTTGCCGGGCATGAGAAATAACTCCTTCAAATGAATCCCTTGCCTGAGTAATCGTAAATTTCAGTTCTGGATCAATTGCTTTTAGCCACTCAGAAATATTTAGTACTTCAGCACATTTGCCATGCCATAGCGGCAATTTGATTTTTCCTTCCGCATGCTGTCTCCATAATAAATCCAGCCACTCTTGTACTAATGGATGTAACCCTTTTGGAAATTGACCCGGAGCTAATTTCTGCTTGAAGCTATAATTAAATACCCTGTTTGCACCATCTTCAAGCACACCACAGGCAGTAGGCCGCTTCTCTTTCACTAAACTCTTTGCCTTATCTGCCATAGACTGCAGTACCCTCTTGGCCTCCTCGCTTAGCTTAAAAGATGCCCTGAACATTTCATCAAGCAGTTTAAGTAACTTTGGCCCCTGTGCTTTACGAAAACTTCTGAGTACAGCTTTAACCTCTTTTTCAGTGCCGCTAGCAATTACCCGACCCTTGTAAATAACTGCAAAACCCTCCTGTACCTTATTACCCAGTATGATTGTACCCCGCATAAACAGCACCCCGGCCTCCTGTAAACGGGCTAAAAATCCACCCAGCTGTACAACTTCGGCCGTTTCCATTACCCTAAGGGTGTTCTTAGCAAAATTAGCTATATTTATTTCAAGTACAATCTTGGTTAATACACTCATAATAAAATTCCTTGCATTGGAAACCGTTAACTTATTGAACAGCTTTACACCAGCCGTAAAAAGACTGCGGATTAGTAAAGGCGCACCCGTAGCAAACCCACCAATGGTGTAAAGGGTATTCCATATCTCCAGGAATTCCCGGCCACCCTCTGTCTTCTTTAGCTCATCCTGGATAGATAATATGAAGGTGTCTGCGGTAGCCAAAGCTAAATCAACAGAACTGATTAGCAGCATCAGCGGTCCGGGACCTGTTGCCAATGTTACAAGCGATAAAATAATAACCAGTATATTAAACCCAAGGCGTATTATCTCCATTACTGCTGCCCATTCAATCTGGTCAGCAATGTCTTTAACAAACATGGCGGCAACCTGTTGCGGACGGCCGGTTTTTTCGTCTATCAATGTCACCATATCCATCGGGTGATAATACGCTCCTTCATCAACAGGCTCAAAAACTGTTTCATGAGATTTATAATACTCATAATGACTGGCACCCGGTATGCCTCCACCTATACTTTTTGTAACTTCATATTGCTTCGCGGTAAGCTGTGCCAGGAATATCTGGTCTTCGTATTTATCATTCTTCTGCATCAGGTTGCTATCCGGCTTATAATTTTTTCCGACATAAAAGTTTTGCTTTATGATTATCGTTTTACTGAGATTGGCATTGCAGATAGCCGACAAAAGGGAAACGAAAATAGTGCGGTTGGCGATTCTTTTCCCATCTATCTCTGAGCTGCTATCCATGTCACTATAGAGTCTTTTTATCAGTTTTGGATTGGCGTAAAATTGATCAAACAAGAACACAGTGTCTGAATATCCTCTTAAAAGCTTAATTACGGCATTGCTGCTGTCTTTAACAAAACTCCAAAATCCGGTATCGTCATAATCAAGAAGCTTAATCAGATCATTCCATAGCAATTCATTACCACCGGCACTCTCCGCCCGGCGCTTTATTACAAAATCCGGGGCCCTGCGATATAATGTTTCCAGATCAGAGCCGCTGTTGGCTGCCTTTAAAAATGCGGCCTGAAATTTACTGAAAACAATGTTCTCTACAGCTTTGTGCAAATACTCTTTTTTACTTTTTGTAAGAAAAAAAAGCAAATCATCAAAAGAATAAGCATCAATAAAAATAGCAACGTACTTATCTTCAATCTCATATTCTGTACTAAACCCTGTAAAATTCCTGTTTGTTTCAAAAGCATCCACATCTGAATAATGATAAGACAGCCCATAACTGATATTTGAAGGTGACACCCGTATTCTCAATGCAGGTATATCATTAATACAGCAGCTTACTTTATTTAATTTACCGCTAAAGCCGACTTCAACTGACTGTCCTTTTTCATTTGCTTTTGTAATACCCTTATGCATGTATCCATCATCAGAGCCGTACTCGGTTGTTACTGAGTAAGTGAGATTACTTTGATACAGGTTATAATCAAACTTAGTACTCATCAGCCCGGTGCCATACATCGAACTGCCAAGGTCACCTGCAAGTTTATCAAAGTCAATTCCTTCCCAAAAAAAATTATCATCATGTTCACAGGTTCCATCGCAAGGGTTATCAAATGGGCTTTGTTGCTTAAACGGATTACCCGAAAATACAGGCATCATCTTTTGTGCGGCATTTCCTGATTTCATTTCCGCAGCACTACCTTCCTCAAGTAACCCTCCCAGCAGTTCCCTGTCTGCCTCGGCATTCCACCTGATTGGTATGCCATTAATATTATCTGTCATAAAAAATTGTTTTTAAAATCACCTGCGGCTGGCCGCAGGTGATTGCATTAAAATAATACACTGCCTTTACATCCCAGTTTCGCAGAACACTTATGAAAGTGCACTGCTGATCCTGTCAAAATAAGAAGCGATGATGGCCATAGCCATGGAGCGGTCACTTTGTTCCGGCAAAAGTTCAACAGCTGCATTACCGGCCTTGGGATGTACCTGCATGTCATTAATACCGTTGGCAATAATAATCAGTAAGCGAGCCAGTAATTGCTTACCTGCTTTGTTAAACAACATCCCTCCTTCCTGCAGTAACTGCGGCTGCTCTGCTTCCAGTTCCTGGCAGGCCAGGGAAGCATCTACATAAGGTTCCGCAGTCAGCAACGGATCATAATAAAATGCAGCGCCAGCCACCACACTATAAAAATCTGCGAGCAAAGCTTTCTTTTCGCCGGGCTTGTCTGCCACAATAAAAAGATTCGACATTTCTGCTTTTTTCATTATCCGCTGTGCAGCCAGCACCTTCAGCTTCTGAAACAGCACAGCCACTGAGCTACCCGGCATGCCCAGGTAGTTGAAGGCTTCATTCAAACCGCTCAAGGCAAGGTCCAGGCACTCAATAGCCTGGTTGGCATTAGGATTCCAATTATTCCGCTCATCGCTGAAAACAGCAGCAGGCGGCAACTGAATGTACAGCCATACACCACTGTCGTCTATCACATGCAGCATACCCTTTATAGGCTGCAGCCAGATACTTCCGGGTTGCCGTTGTTTAAATACCGATGGTGTTGGATAATTCTGCACAATGATGCCACTGCCCTGCCGGGTTTCTGCAAGCTGCAGCAAACCGTTGAGCGCAACATTCATGGCGGCACCGCTGATCTGACGCCGCCCGTTGGTGCGTATGTTTGTATTGATGTACTGCCGCACATCTTCTGAATTGATAAAACTCATTGTTCTTGTTTTTGTTTGTTATGAATCAGCAACACAGGTTGCTTTTTAAATGGCCGGAAACCTGCTGACGGACAGCAACAGTTTCCGGCACTTAAAAGGGTTAATTAAAATCACCTTCTTTGGTTCCGCCGGCCATTACACCATCGTTGTTGGCAATGCCCGTCTGGTGTCCGCATGCACAGGGCAGTCCCTGAGCATCCAGCCCTATACTGCCAGATTGAATAACAGTAAGGGTTGTTGGCACTCTTGTTTCCCATGTTTCATCCACATAGAATTCGGGGTTCTTCAGCTCCTCCACAATACTGAGGTACAGGTCGTCGCCGATAGCCGGTACCTGCCCGCCATTCCAGATTTTACCGGTAGCCATAAAGTACATCACAGCCTCCTCAAAACCCGGGCGTACGCTTACAACTGTTCTGGCCATACCACTTTGTAAAAAGGCACGGAACAACGGGTCGCTCACTTCCTGCTGGTACATTGACTGCCAGTCGGCACGGTTGGCCCAGTAAAAAGGATAAAAGCGGTAACTCATGATTTCCCACTCAAAGGCCTGCTCGATGAATTTTACCATAGCGGCATAACTATCCATAGCTGCATCCACCACGGGCAGTGTATCCGCCACAGTTGTACCTTTATAGAACTTCTTACCCATATTGCTGTCGGACACCAGGTAGCTGATGCAATTTTTACGCAGCACTGTGTTTTCAATCTGGCGGTAAAAGCCGGGATTTATTTCCTTAGTGCCGGTAACAACAGGTTGTTGTGCCGCAGCAATGGCTTTGTTGTAGGCATCCAGTTTTTCGTTGTAAGCCGCTATGATGGCATTAAAGCTTTCAACTTGCCATTTTTCGTAAGCTTCTGCCGTACGGCGGCACGTAGCTACCACATTAACAGCAGCACCACCCAGGTTACGTCCGCCAATACTTACTGCTAAATCTTTGCGAACAGGGTTGCTCAACATATCGCAGTTATAAGAAAGTCCTCCCGCTTCTGCACCACTCCAACCAATTGAGCCAGCCACATTTACGCTGATACTTACCCAATAATTGCGTTTGTTGAAGAAAGTGCTTGCCTGCACTTTTGCGCTGGTTGCTTCGTATCCTTCAGGTATCTGCAATTTGAAGGAACTGGCACCACTGCTTACATCGGTACCACCAGTTTCTGCACCACCCATACTGAATGCTCCACTTACAGCTATTGTTGCATCCGGCATCGCATTCACATCAGCCTGGTAGCGGGCCGACCAGTAAGGGAAAGTGAGTGCATTTACTGACTTAAAATCGCTCATCTGGAGATAACCACCACTGGTCCGGGGATCGGCAGGAACCTGCAGCACCTGTGTGCTGGGTGCCTGTGCAAGCAACTTCACCGCCTGGTTGTGGAAAGTAGCGGGCTGAGGCACCATGAATTCATACATCAACCGCTTCCCGTAATTATATACCTGGTTCTTGTACACTTTATCAATCCAGCGGTACACACCACTTACATGCTTGTCGCCTTCCCTGTTATCAAAACCATGCTTGTTCTGCTCTTCATACTCTTCGATGATTTTGATGGTACGTTCTTCCCTTATCTTTTGCACCACCCTTTCCAAAGCAGACTCAGTTACTTCTTTGGCATAGTTCACCGCATTACGGTTACTTTCTTCCTTTGAAGTATTGGTGGCAAAATTGGCACTGGCATCCAGTTTGAATCCTGCAAAATCTTTACTCAGCCCCACATGCGTATCCAAAGAGGTATCTTTTGACACAACCGACTGCACTTCCTTCTGCAGTTCAAAACGCTCGGTAGTGGAAGTATCTTTCTGGGTTTCCTTTTCCACCTGACGCTCAAACACAGTAGTATCTTCGGAGCGGCTGAGCCTGCGGCTGCTGCGTTCCTTGTATTCCCTTGCCATGATGTTTTCAATGTGCGACACTTCACCGGGCTCGTAACAGCACACACTTTGCTCAACCTTCCGGTAATCGGCCACACCCAGCCGCTTAATGCCATAACCGGGCACCACTTCAATATTACCGCTGCCACCGCTTTGGGCACCACCGGTAGTCATTACACCACCAGCACCTTCTGCAAGAGTAACAGGTGTATCAAAATTCAGCACCACACCATCTGTTAGTGTAATACTTCCATGAAAGCGGAACCCGGTTTGACCCGCAGGTACCAGCAACCCGTTTTCACCAACACTGGTATAAAACTCCAGGGTGAGATAACTTCCGTAAGAGTTTTGCACAAAAGCCCCACTGGTATTGGTACCATTGCTAAACACAGAATGATAGATGGTTTTGCTGACTGTGGAGGTATTGCTGCCCATAAAAATGGAGCAATACATTTTATAGCGGCCTGGCTGCCCCAATACCGGAAACAACTCTATAAAATAGCTGTACTGCTGAGGCTGCACCATATTGCTTACCGGCATCAGTACATTATTAACCACCACCATCCGGCTGATATCGCCATCATGCAAACCAGCAATAATAGCAGCCTGGCTGCCTATGGCATTACTGATCTGTATGCGCAACTCATTCAGGGTGGCATCCTGCCCGGGCTGGAGCCCATCTATCAATGCTGCACCACGCTGCGACAGAAAAGTAAGGGCGGTATCCACCTCCGGCAAAGGTGTAAATTCAAAGGGCGGCAAAGGTGCATCGCTATCATTTAACGGATCAGAAACCAGTGGTAATTTTTCTCCTGCCTCTGACGCTCCTGTTCCTGAAGACAGTTCCCAACCAGTTCCTGTAATAGCCTCTTCATACGCTTTGCGGGCTGCTCTATATGCCGCTTCGTTTGCTTTGGCATATTGCTTTTCTGCAGATACCAGCTCTTTCTCCAATGCCCCGTAGCTTTTAATCCTCTCATTGGCAACAGCCATTGCATTGGCCTTCATCAGCCCGCTGGTAACCATTTCAGGGATGGCAGGTGTGGCAACGGCAGCAGGTTGGCTTGCCTGTTGGGTTCCTTTACCAAAAAAGGTAACAGGCAACACTACCCTCGACTTTGCCAACTGGTACTGGTATGCTTTACCAGCAGCTTTAATATAAGCATTGCAAATGAGTACTTCGATGTACAACTGGCGCAGCTGCGGATTAATGTTCACTACCAGTTCATAAAAAAGGTTATCCCAAACCGTTACTTCTACTGCAGTACTCAGTGCAGCAGGCACCGGCGAAACTGTGTACGCCGCAGCAGTTTTGGTGAAAACTGACGACCCGTTTTTGGCAAGCCACGCTGCATACAGCAATGTATTTTCACCGACAAGGGCTTTTAGTTCATCCGTTGTTTTTAATGAATTGAAATTTGCCGACAGGGCTTTCAACTGCAGTAACTGTGCTTCTTCAGTTGCTGCAGGATTAGCAATAGCAGTTTTATACTGCCCCTGGCCGCTGGGATCGGGGTGATACACGTAATACGTTTTTTTGTCTTTTTCGCTGATCAATTCCGGGGAACGTAATGTAACAAACCGGAAAAGCGAATTTTTACTCGTTTCTGACATAATTGAAATGTTTAATTGTTGTTTACTGAATACTTGCTTTTTGCACAGCATACCACTGCCATACCGGCCCTTATACAGTTCCGGTGGGTACCTGTTTGCGATATACCACTGCCACTACCCGGCAGGGCATACTTCAGGCAATCCATTGTGAGATAAAATAATTGCGGCATGGCGCAGCAACCAGTACTGCAGATAGGTAACCGCATCACAGCCGGGCAATTACTTCACCTTAATGAGATTTTCCTTAAAATTTTGTTTTTGAACCGGGTAATGTATCAATCCAGGGCAGCAGGATAAAAGGAACCCGGATTATTCAAAAAAGATTGTTTATAATGTTTTGTTTCATAATAATGTTTTTGATCTGCCGCCGACCAGTTCCGGCAATTGCAAAGGGCATAGATACAGAAACACCTGGCGGTGTTTTCACCTGAAGAATCCGGGTACGGATATCCAAAATGACCTGTATCAGCCCTTACAATCACCTTATATTTTAACTGATGAACAGGATACAAAGATAAGACAATTTACTAAATATCTTAGTTTTTTAAGGCTTTTTTTATCCACATTCCGCAGTCAGTTACCAGCCGCTGAGCAATGCAGTTTTTGCAAAAAATAAGCCGTGTATTTTAGTACTCTGCTTCAGTTTTTTTAGCAAGCACTTTGCGGAAAAGTTTTTCCACTTCATTTTTTGCAAGGGTCATCTGAAATACCGGTTACCTTATAGCTGCTTGTAAGATTTTTTATCTGTAGAAAAAGGACCGCATACCCTGAGCCAGCTTTCTTCCGCAGGTTCTTCGCCCGTATCATAACTTACTTTAAACAGGTAAAAGGGCTGCTGCTTTCCTTCAAACAGTGCTGTTATTTCACCCAGATACTGCATCACCATCTCATTTTCTTCTGACAGGAAGTTATACAGGTATGCTTTTGCTAACTGTTGCTGCTTCTTTTATCAAGCTGCAGGCTGTCACAATTTCCGCTTCGCTGATGGTGAGCGGCGGCGCTATACGCAGGCAATTGGGTGCAAACAAAAACCAGTCAGTAAAAACACCTTTCTCTATCAGTATATCAATCACTTTTTTATTGGTTTCAAAACTGTCAAACGCTACTGCCATCATCAGCCCGCGGCTGTATACAGGCAACGGAGCCAGGTGTTTTTTAAAGAGTTGTTCCTTTTCAAAAACAGTTGCCAGCAGGTTTTCCTCCTGCAGCACTTCAAAAGCAGCAAGGCCGGCGGCACAGCTTACAGGGTGTCCTCCAAATGTATTGATATGCCCCAGCACAGGATTGTGTGTAAGACTGTCCATGATTTTTTTATCACTAACAAAAGCTCCCAGGGGCATACCACCGCCCAGTGCCTTACCCAGGAGCAAAATATCCGGCACTACTTCAAACTGCTCAAAAGCCCATAAAGTGCCGTTGCGGCCAAAACCACATTGAATTTCATCCAGCACCAGCAATGCTCCTGTTTCCTTACAGCGTTTACTCAATGCTGTTAGCCAATCACTTTGCGGTACATTAACGCCCATTTCGGCCTGAATGGTTTCGGCTATTACACAAGCCGTTTCCCCGTTAATCAATTCAAGATCGTCAAATGAGTTATAGCGAAGCTGCAAAATACCCGGCAAAAGCGGACGAAAAGCCTGCTTCCAGTATTCGCTGCCCATTACACTTAATGCACCCTGCGTGCTGCCATGGTAGGAGTTTTTAAAAGAAACGATTTGTGTGCGGCCAGTATAACGCTTGGCCAGTTTCATGGCTCCCTCAGTTGCTTCGCTGCCGCTGGCGGTGTAAAACACTGAATTTAATTGTGCAGGCAGGTGAGTGGTAAGTTTTTTGGCATACTGCACCTGCGGGCTCTCCACCAGCTCGCCATACACCATGATGTGCATGTAGGTGGCTGCCTGCTGCTGCACGGCCTGCACTACCCTTGGGTGACAATGCCCCACATTGCATACACTGATTCCTGCGATAAGGTCAATATACTCTCTGCCATTCACATCCCACATTGTACAGCCCTGTGCCTTCACAATTTCCAGAGCAAGGGGAGCTTCCGATGTTTGTCCTACATGATTTAAAAAGAGTTGCCGCTGATTCATGTGGGCAAATTTCGTAAAGAATTGCTGATATTTGCGGTATTTAGTTGATAAGTTGAATGGCTGATAAGTTCTTGCACTTTGCAGCGCTCCTGTCAACTTATCAACCAATCAACTTTGCATTAATCATCGAAAAAAATAACAACATGCCCATCATACTGCCCGTAAAGGGAATAAGCCCTGTTTTTGGAGAAAACTGCTTTATAGCTCCCAATGCCACCATTGTGGGAGAAGTGGTAATGGGTGATGACTGCAGCATCTGGTTTAATGCCGTGCTGCGGGGCGATGTAAACAGCATTACCATGGGCAACAAGGTAAATGTGCAGGATGGTGCGGTAATACACTGTACTTACCTAAAAAACAGCACGGTAATTGGAAATAATGTGAGCATCGGACACAATGCTATCGTTCATGGCTGCGTTATAGCAGACAATGTACTGGTGGGTATGGGCAGTATTGTGATGGACAGGGTACAAGTAGGCAGCAACAGTATCATTGCCGCCGGTGCCGTGGTGCTGGAGGGTACTATTGTGGAACCCGGCACCATTTATGCAGGCATTCCGGCAAAGAAAGTGAAGGACATCAGCCAGGAGCTGATCAGCGGTGAGATAAACAGGATTGCGGATAATTACCTGATGTACAGCAGTTGGTTTAAAAACGAATAAGACAATGGGAAAATATGCAAATGTGCCGATTTAGTAAAGCTTTTAAATGGGATGGGGGTTGGCATATTGGCAAATTGTCTTATTTGCACATTAAAATACATATCTTCAATATATGAAAAAGTTAATATTTGGTATTACCTGCGTGGCTTTTTTAAGCAGTTGCTTCATCTTCCGTAAAAAAGAAAAATATGGCTGCCCTACTGATGGCCGTAATATCGGTGCTGAACAGCTTGCAGCCGGTGACGAAAAGGCACTGAAAAAAGCGGCCAAAGCCAAATACCGCGGTGGCAAAAAAAGTTATTGATGCCTGCAAAATAATCAGGCCGTTTTTGCGTTACACATTGTACGATTGCGTGTAAACTAAAAATCCAATATCTATGTGTTATCATTTAACAACCAATTTTGGCGGCACTGAAGCCGTTATTGACGACAACTGTGGTATCTCCAAATTCTACGCCATAGCTGGTACACTTACTGACGAATTGCAGATAAATTTCCTGAACCAGGTGGATGATACAGAAACCTTAGACTGGGATTTTAGGTACAAGGACCAGTTTTTAACCCTTCATTACAATATTTTTAACGGGGTGAGCATTTTGCCGCAGCATTCAAAAAGTATCAAAAAAGAAAACAAGGCTGTACTTGAGATTGCCCATTTTTTAGTGCAGAGGGCTTACTGATGCTCATTTTACCGGCTGTTGAATAAGCCCCGGCATCGTTGCCCACAGGATCCTGCGGATGTCACTCACTTGTGCAGCAGCAAATTGCTCAGCAGTAAAACCGTGTACTTCAAGACCCGGCACTGTCAGTACTTTCTATCTTCCATAGAATCCAATATGTGGCGGTAACTCACATACCTGTCTTCACTTATTTTACCGGCATTTACGGCGTCCTTTACTGCACAATCCGGTTCATTGATGTGCATGCAATTATTAAACTGGCAACCACTCATTGCTTCCCTCATCTCAGGAAAATATTGCGACAGTTCAGCCTTATCAATATCTACAATACCAAACTCCCTGATACCCGGTGTATCAATGATTTTTCCTCCACCGGGGATATCAAACATTTCAGCAAAAGTAGTGGTGTGCATCCCTTTGCCGCTCCAGCCACTCACATCCTTGGTACGCAGCTCCATACCCGGAAATACTGAGTTGATAAAAGAGGACTTGCCTACGCCTGAGTGTCCGCTCACCAGTGTTACCTTATCTTTCAGCAGCGCTTTCACAGCGTCTACTCCTTCACCTTTTTCAACACTCATCTTCAGCACACGGTAGCCGATGACTTCGTATATGGCTTTAAGCTCTTCAAACTTTTTTTCTTCCTTTTCCTTGTAGAGGTCGCATTTATTAAATACAATAGTGGCCGGTACATGATAAGCTTCGCAGCCTACTAAAAAGCGGTCAATGAATCCCTGTGATGTTTTGGGTTCTTTAAGGGTGGCTATCAGCAGGGACTGGTCAAGATTGGCTGCAATAATATGGTGCATATGCTGGTTGCGGGGACTCTGCCTGTTCACATAATTTTTCCGCTGGTAAATAGTGGTGATGGTTACAGTACTTTCCAGTTCATTCTCCATTTCCACATCTACCCAATCTCCCACGGCAATAGGATTGGTGGAATTCATTCCATCAATTTTAAAAACCCCTTTCAGCCTGGCATTATATGTCTTGCCCGCAGTATCCTTTACTACATACCAGCTTCCGGTTGATTTATACACTAATAACTTCATCTCAGCACGAAAGTAAACGAATAATAATTTTTCCGCCACATTTGCAGGTGATTTTATTCCAAATCGCAACTGCATGTCCCTGTTCAGTAAAATGACTGATATCTAAGGGAATTTTTTAAATACAGTAAACCTCAGCAGTATTTCGAGCAACAATAAAACAAGGGCGGCTATTGCAAAGGGTAAAAACTCCTCCGTGTAACGGGTATAGGGTGTTATAATCATTTTAGATTTTTCCAGGCCGTCTATTTCTGCATAAATATTTTTTAAACCCTCGTTGTCTTTTGCCCTGAAATATTTGGCACCTGTTTCTGTGGCAATCTGGATAAGCAGTTTTTCATCAATGGCCACTTTCTGCTGCTCCATTACAGTGTCGCCCATGGGTGTGCGGGCAGGTGTACGGGCATAGCCATCGGTGCCTACACCAATGGTATACACCCTTATTTTAAATGCCTTTGCAATTTCTTTGGCTGTATTGGGGTCTATTAATCCGCCATTGTTTACACCGTCAGTAAGTAAAATAACAATCCGGGTTTTGGCTTTACTGGTACGCAGCCTGTCAACACTTGTTCCCAAGCCGCTGCCAATGGCTGTACCATCTTCCAAAAGACCATTCCTTATGCTTCCGATGGCCTGCTCCAGCACTGAATAATTGGTGGTAAGAGGGCATTGAGTAAAACTTTCGCCACTAAATATCACCACCCCAATCCTGTCAGTCAATCGTTTTTTCACAAAATCAATGGCCACATTTTTAGCGGCTTCCAGCCTGTTGGGCAAAAGGTCCTGTGCCTTCATGCTGCCGCTCACATCAATACACAATATGATATCTATCCCCTCGCCTTCTGCATTCTGTTCTTCAGTTTTTGTTTGTGGCCTGGCCAGGGCAATAATGATACATGCCAATGCAAGCAACCTCAGTGCAAACGGCAGGTGCCTGAGGATGGTTTTCCAGTTTCCCAAACCAGGTGCAGATGCATCAGAAATTGCGACTGCACTTGATTGCCTGTTTTGCTTTAGTACATACCATACCACCAATGCGGGCAGCAGCAGCAGAAATAAAAAAAGCAGCGGTTGCCCAAAGCTGATATCTTTAAAATAATTGAAAATCAATTTGGCAGAATTTTGGATTGCTCCATTTGTTCAATAATATTTCTGGCGCCGCTGAGGCTTTGTTCATTTTCAATTGCCCCGGGCAGGTATTTGGCAAATTTTACAGCATCACCACAACGCAGCAGGGACGCAAGTTCTGTAATCATTTCCCTTGCCGGGAACGCTGACGCTGCATGCAACAGCAATTCTCCAGTAGTATGATTACCATAGTTGATCCCGCTCTTCCTGCTGATGTACTGCTTTAGTATCCCGGCTAATTTGGTGTGATACAATTTAACAGTTCCGGCTTGTGCAGTATCGGGCTGCTGCAATTGCCCAAGTGCCCGCATTGCTTCATCATAAGCTGATAGCCCTGGTTCAGTCCCTCCCTTTTGCTTTTTCCTGTTGAGATAAAAATACAGCAGCACAGCTATCAGTACAACCAGCAATATACCCCCTGCCCCGGCAAAATAGTACCAGAGCGGCCATTTTTCACTTACATCAAAAATGGGTTTTATGTCTTTCAACTGCATACTGGTATCCACGGCAAAACTAACAGTAACCGGCATTGAATCAGCATACAATACAGTAGTGGCGTTACCGGTTTTTTGTTTAAATGTAATTGCAAACGGAGGTGTTGTCCAGCTGCCGCTGTCGAAACTGGTCAGTGTAATGGTTTGTTGCAGTACCTGTGCGTTTCCCTGGCCGGATGTATCCAGTTTCCCGGGATCCACCACTTCAAAATGGCCCATAGAATCCGGCAATGAAAACCAATCTACTGCATACTCATTCAAAGGCACTTCTGCCATTACTTTCAGCTGCAGTTGCTCTCCTATCAGCAACTGATTTTTTGTAATGGTGGTTTTAAGTGCAGGTGCCTGGCATAAGGCGGTAAAGGGAAGCAATGCCACCCACACCAAAAAAAACAGCCTTTTACTCCTGTATTGCTTCATTACCCGCATTATTCTGCCCGCCTTATAAAAAATTGCTGCAAAGTTCTTACATAATCCTCATCGGTACGCATGTGCAGCAGTTCGGCCCCAGCTTTCCGGAACCAGTTTTTACACTGTTCACTTTTCTGCAAAAAATGCTGCTGGTAATTGTACCTTACCATCACATCACTGCTGTCGACCCATCTGGTATTTCCCTTTTCTGCGTCCTGCAGCTGCAGCAGTCCTGCATCCGGCAACTGCATATCCATCCTGTCATAAATCCGCAGGCCAATGGCATCATGCCTTGCGCCAATCACTTTCAGATCGTTTTCAAAACCCTCATCCAGGAAATCGCTCAGCATAAACACGATACATTTCTGCCGTATGGCATTGTTCATATATTTAACCGCACTGCTGATGCTTGTTCTCTTACTTTCCGTTTCCATGGTAAGCAGTTCCCTTACAATGAATAACGCATGCTGCTTGCCTTTTTTAGGTGCGATATAGCGTTCAACCGTATCACTGAAAAAAACCACCCCTACCTTATCATTGTTACTGATGGCACTGAAAGTGAGTACAGCGCCCACTTCAGTTATCAGGTCCTTCTTGCGCTTTGCCACAGTGCCAAATCCATTGCTAGCGCTGATATCCACCAGCAGCATTACCGTCAGCTCCCTTTCTTCCTCAAACAGTTTGGTAAAGGGATGGTTGAACCTTGCACTCACATTCCAGTCAATAAAGCGTATATCATCGCCCGCCGCATACTCCCTCACTTCCCTGAACCGCATGCCCTTACCCTTAAAAGCAGTATGATACTCACCCGTAAATAAATGCGCAGTGATTTTTTTGCTCTTAATCTCAAGCTCTTTTACTTTTTTTACTATCTCGTCTGTGTCCATAATTTAGTTGGGCTGTATAAGAAGATGACAGTGAACAGATGACAGTAGACAGGGAGGAACTTTGCACATCAATTGGCAGCCTTTGTTCATCGCAATCATGAGTCAGCACTTTCTGACTTTGTCATTTGTTCTGGCCGTATTCCGTTTACTGCGTATTAACCTGAACTTTTTCGGCCTGCTTTACCTGCTCCTTTTCGTACCATGTAATCAATCCATTTAACACTCTCAAACATTCGTCAATATTTTTACTTATTTCTTTAAACACTTCTGCTGGAATAATTTCCACCATTACAGCAATGTTCAATAAGGTTTCTACCTCGTACAAAGAACCTCTTGCTATATGCAGAAATTGTATTGTATCTTTTCTGTGATTTCTGCCCACGCCTTCTGCAATATTACAGGGTACTGATACAACTGCCCGTTTTGTTTGTGAGGTTAATCCATACAACTCTTCTTTTGGATAATTCTTTAGAAGAATATACACAGCCTTAACCAACTCCATAGATTTTTTCCAAGCCTCAAGTTTTGTGTAATTTGTCATAGCTTTTTTATTTCGCTGATAAAAAACCAAATCATCTCTCTTCTATCCTGCCGTCAAACTTCATCTGCCTCTGTGAACTATCTTTCCTTCTGTCAACTGTTAACTGTCCGCCGTCAACTATCTGCCCCCTTAACTGCCAACTTGTTTTCCGTCACGGCACATTCACCACCTTCAAAATATCCCCAATCACCATTTCGGCTGTTACGTTTTCTGCTTCGGCTTCGTAGGTAAGGCCAATCCGGTGGCGCAGCACATCTTTGCAAATACCTCGTACATCTTCAGGAACCACATAGCCCCGTTTGTTCAAAAAAGCATAAGCCTTGGCAGCCAGTGCCAGGTTGATACTTGCCCTTGGTGACCCGCCAAAACCAATCAGCGGCTTAAGCCTGGCCAGGTTGTATTTTTCAGGGAAGCGGGTGGCAAAAACAATATCCAGTATATAGTTTTCGATTTTCTCATCCACATACACCTGCCGCACCAGTTCCCTTGCATGCAGTATTTCGCTGATGCTGGCAACCGCATTGATGGTGGGTTGTGTAAGGCCCCGGGTGTTCTGCCTTATTATCATCTGCTCCTCTGCCTTATTGGGATAGTCCACCACCACTTTCAGCATAAAGCGGTCCACCTGCGCCTCGGGCAGCGGGTACGTGCCTTCCTGCTCAATGGGATTTTGTGTAGCCAGTACCAAAAAAGGTTCGTCTAATTTATACGTGGTTTCGGCAATGGTTACCTGCCGCTCCTGCATGGCTTCCAGCAGGGCGCTCTGTACCTTGGCTGGCGCCCGGTTTATTTCATCTGCCAGGATAAAATTGGCAAATATTGGCCCCTTGCGCACCATGAACTCATTTTTTGGCTGGTTATAGATCATGGTACCAATCACATCCGCAGGCAGCAGATCAGGCGTAAACTGTATGCGGCTGAACTTTGCATGTATCGCCTGTGCCAGTGATTTGATGGCAAGGGTCTTTGCAAGCCCAGGCACCCCTTCCAGCAGTACATGCCCGTTGCTGAGCATGCCTATCAGCAGGCGCTCCACCATGCCGTGCTGGCCCACAATCACCTTGCCCAGTTCATCATTGATTTTTGTGACAAATCCGGCTGCATGTCCGATTTTCTCATTCAGCAAACGTATATCCTCGGCTGTTTGTAACATAACTGTAAAATATTTACCGGTTTAAAGCTTGGTAACCATACTGCGCTTATACTGCAAAATACGAAGTCTCACTTAACAATAATTTTGCCATAATGATGAATGGAAAAAAACTTTGTTAAAAAAGGGGTATTTTGGGTAAAATATAAGTTATGATTGATCAGCAGCTGATAACAACCGCCAATAACCTTGAAGGCTACAGGATTGTGCAGCACCTGGGCGTGGTGCGTGGCATTACAGTACGCAGCCGCAGCTTACTGGGCAATATAGCAGGTGGGTTTCAAACACTGTTTGGCGGCAAAATATCCATTTATGTTGAATTGTGTGAAAAAACAAGGGAAGAGGCTTACCGGCTGATGATTCAGCATGCGAATGAGATGGGTGCCACGGCCATCATCAATATGCGCTACGATGCCAATGAAGTGATGAACGGTGTGACAGAAGTACTGGCATATGGCACGGCTGTGGTGGTGGAGAAGGTGTGAGGTGAGCAGGAAGTGGACAGGTAACAGTTGACAGGGAGCCGTTGGACACTCAGCGATGTTCGTTGAAATGACATAGCCTTCTTTATCACTTTTCGGACTTATCCCAAATTTGATATTGCAACCTATAATAATGCCATCCCTTCGGTATTGCGAAAGCGACGTTTATTTCCATTTGCTGCAGCAGCAGAAACTTAGGGCAAAATTTGAAAAGACCCTTATTTTTCGTAAATTCGCTGAGTGAAAAAGCGACAAAATGCAGCACTTAATTTTATTATCGACAAACTGACAAACTCAATTGAAAATGTTCAATCGGGCGACAGTTTCCCTACTGACATTTCTATGCTGAATAACGCAGAGTTGAAAAATGTTACCCGAAAAATGGCTGGCAATTTAATTGGGCGAATGAAATAAAAGTACCGGAACGGGATATCTATAAATTGACAGTTATGAATAACCCGCATATCATACAGGGCCTTATAAGTGTAGAGATAAAGCCTGACCACGTGTACATGCACTTAATTGAGAGTGCGCCTTTTAATATCGGTAAAACCAAAACCTATTTAGGCGTGCCGGGCAACCTGGTAGCTTTTGCCTGCAAACTTTCTTTTCAACGTGGTGCTGAAGGGTACGTTTCGTTTGTTGCAAAAACCAAATTGATTAACCATTACATTGAAAGCTTAGGTGCAGTTCACTTTGGCGGTCATTTAATGGTAATCACTACACCAGCGGCATTAAAATTAATTAATAAATATTTTTAAATCATACAACCATGGGCCTGATAAAAGAACCGCTTGATGTTGACTTTACCGTTGACCCAAGGCCATTAACAAAAAAAGAACAACTTGCTATTAGTGCGTTTATTAAAGCCGACAAGGAAAAACGGGCTTTACTGGTAAAAAGGGCCACAAAAACCAAAGCAGGGAAAAGTACTAAAGCAACTGCATGAGAAGCATATACTGCTGGTAAGCCAAAAAAAAATCAACTCAAATACTTCCCCACAATCGGCATCCTCCTGCCCATACCAAATGCTTTAGGGCTGATGCGGATGATGGGGCAAAACTGGTTGCGCTTGTATTCGTTGATGTTTACCATCCTCAATACCCTGTCTACCAAAGCTCCATCAAACCCCTGTGCCTTAATTTCTTTCGGCCCCTGCCTGCGTTCGATGTACTGATAGAGGATTTTATCCAGCACTTCATAATCGGGCAGGCTATCGCTGTCTTTTTGGTTGGGGCGCAGCTCGGCGCTTGGTGGTTTGGTGATGATATTGTAGGGAATCACTTCACCGTCTTTATTGATGTATTTCGCCAGTTCATACACCTGCATTTTATAACAGTCGCCCAGCACACCAATGCCCCCGGCCATATCGCCATACAAAGTGCCGTAGCCAGTGGCCAGTTCACTTTTGTTGGAGGTATTGAGCAGTATATAGCCAAACTTATTGGCAATAGCCATCAGCAGGTTGCCACGGGTGCGGCTTTGTATATTTTCCTCCGCAATGCTGAAGGGCAAATCGTTAAACACCGGTTTCAGCTCCTGCAAAAAACTATCGTAAATATTTTTGATGGGTACAATATCATAAGGATTGCCCAGGTTTTTGCTCAGTTGTTCTGCATCACTCACACTATGCCCCGTAGAATACTGGGAGGGCATCAGCACGGCCCTTACATTTTCTTTACCCAATGCACGGCAGGCCAGCGCCAGTGTAACAGCACTGTCAATACCACCACTGCTGCCCAGGATAGCTTTTGTAAAACCCATTTTGGCAAAATAATCTTTAATACCCATGATGATGGCATCGTGTATGTGCCCGGTGTTCAATTCATAATCAAGAAAAGCAGGATTCAGTTCGGCATCGGGTAATTGAGCAGACGCCGTTTCAATACCGCACTGCAGGGTACCGTCTTCATTCAGCACAAATCCTTCCAGTGCTTCTTCAAAAACCGGCATCTGCCTGCACAGGTTGGCGTTTTTATCAAATACCAGTGAAGCTCCGTCAAACACTACTTCCGTCTGGCTGCCCACACCATTGCAGTAAAACATCGGTAATTTGTATTTGAGTACATTGGCTTTTACGGTTGCCTTGCGGTCTTCCACATGGGTATAATCAAATGGCGATGCCGAAATATTGATCATCACATCCGGGTTAAAAGCCATCAGCTGATCCATGGGGCAAATGCGGTACAGCGGGTTATCACCCAGGTTCCAGATGTCTTCGCATACCGTAATGGCTAAACGCTTCCCTTTAAACTCCACAATATTCCATTCATAAGCCGGTTCAAAATAGCGGTACTCATCAAAAATATCGTAAGTAGGCAGGCAGGTTTTATGTGCCACCGCCTTCACTTCATTTTCGTACAAAAACCAGGCCCCATTAAACAGGTCCTTTCCTTCTTTCACGGGGTTTTTATCCGGCGCTCCCACTATCACCCCAATGGTGTCTGCATGCTGCCTTATCTGCTCTATGGCATGATTGCATTTGTCCGTAAAATCATTAAACTCCAGGAAATCTCTTGGTGGATAACCGCAAATACTCAGCTCGCTGAAAACAATCAGGTCACCGCCCCGGGCCTTAGCTGCTTCAATGGCCGAAATGATTTTGGCTGTATTGCTTTCGAAATTGCCGATATGATAGTTTTGCTGCGCCAGAAATATTGTCATAACTGCTGCTGACCCCGGGGAATGGAGCTTTTGTTTTAAGTTTGTGAATTATTCAATTTCTTTGTAAAGTTAAATTAATAAAAAGCAAATCAATTATGCGGTCAGCGATATTTATCATAGCGGTGCTTATCTTCGCCAGCTCCTGCTCTGATGCAGGCAAAGCCCCCGATGTTTCAGGTATAAAAGTAAACCTGAAGACAGAGCGGTTTGAGCAGGATTTTTTTGCTGCCGACACCAATAAAATGAGCCAGGAAATTGACCGGCTCACTACATTATATCCTGAATTCATGCCCAGTTTTATGATAAGGATATTGAATGCTGACCCAAAATGGCCCAACGATACGGTAGCGGCTTATGTACGTAATTTTATTGCCCCTTTCAGCAGGGTGAACGATTCTGCACAACTCATTTTCAAAGATTTTACTCCTTATGAAAACAATATCAGGCAGGCGGTACAATACCTGAAGTATTATTTCCCTGAATACAGGGCGCCGGAGAGAATCATCACTTATGTTGGGCCGCTGGACGGCTTTGGTGATATTATCGCACCCAATACGTTCATTGTAGGGCTGCATCACCACCTTGGTAAAAACTCAGGATTCTACAAAAACGACATCATCAGCCAGACTTATCCTGCATATATAAGCGCACAATTTGAACCGGCAACCATTGCAGTAAACTGTATGAAAAATGTAGTGGACGAAATGATGCCGGAAAGCAATGAAGACAAACCCCTGGTACAGCAAATGGTGCAGCGGGGAAAACGCCTGTACGTCCTCAGCAAATTGCTGCCCAAAAACGGGGAGTACCAGTTGATTGGCTATTCAGAAACACAAATAAATGACTGTTATGAGCATGAGGCTGAAATATGGGATCTTTTTATACAGAACAATTACCTGCAGGTTGCAGATAAAAATATCATCAAAAACTATATCGGGGAAAGCCCTAAAACACAGGAATTGGGTGAAGCATCGCCCGGCGATATCGGCAGCTTTGCAGGGTGGCAGATAGTAAAGAAATATATGGCAAAACATCCCAAAACAACTTTGCTTGAGCTGATTGCCATGGACCCCAACACCATATACCAGGAAGCGAAGTATAAGCCGTAGAAAAAGTTTACAGGTAACAGCAGACAGTTAACAGCAGCCTGCATTGCGCCCTTTGGGGCACTTTCCTTTGTGCGTAACAAAAAAGCTGCGCATCAGCACAGCTTTTGAATATGTTTACAGTATTGCAGATTGATTATGCAGCTTCGGCCATTGTCATTGCCTGTGGCTTTTTTCCAAGGAACTTCATCACCCTGAAATGAGATGCCAGCGCTGCACTCATGGTGTTATACTTGTTGTAAGGCAAATTAAACTCAGCACATTTTTCCATTACGATCTTACTGATGGCAGGATAATGAACATGACTCACTTTGGGAAAAAGATGATGCTCAATCTGGTAGTTTAATCCACCCACAAACCAGGAAATCACTTTGTTACCCATGGCAAAATTAGCGGTTGTTTTCAGTTGATATTCTGCCCAAGCAGTTTCTACATGTTTGGTTTCATCCAGGGCTATGTGTTCAAACTCTGTATTTTCCACCACATGTGCCAGTTGAAATACCAATGAAAGGGTTAAGCCCATTACCACATGCAGCATAAAAAAGCCTGCAAGCCATGGCAAAAAGCCCCAAACCATTATTGGCAGCACTATATAAAATGCCAGGTAACCAACCTTGGTAGCCCAGAAAATGGCTTTATTCTTTGCGGTCATCTTCCACGCATCTGTTGTATAGATCTTATGGGTAAAATATTTGGCAAAATCCATGAAGAATATCCAGAAGATGGATGACAATGAATAAACCGGCAAGAGGTAAAGATGCTGCACTTTATGGGCAGGAACCCATTTTTGGGTTTCGCACTGGCGTATGATGGGGCTTTTGGCTATATCATCATCAATGCCGTCCACATTGGTATAAGTATGGTGTATGATGTTGTGCATAATACTCCACATATATTCGTTGGTGCCTGCCAGGTTAAAAGTATAGGAAAGTACCCTGTTCAGCCAGTTTTTGGATGAAAGAGAGCCATGAACAGCATCATGTGATACATTATATCCTACAAAAGCAGTGAAAAACCCCAATAGTAAAGATAGTCCAAGTAATACCCACGGGTTAAATAAGTCAATGATTATCAATATATA
>JANMIG010000025.1:0-12738 GCA_031375675.1 Chitinophagales bacterium | reverse complement strand
CAGCAAATACCACCTGTATATAAATTTGTGAAAATGTTCCCGGCATGATAGCAAATTTTAGCAGCAATATCTCTGTCACCCCTTCGGGGTTAAGCTATGCAATTTATGACTTTACTATAATAATATCAACCCTTCGGGTTTTATTACAGGCTATTTCCAGTAATAAGTTCTGATGCGTCTATACCTCTTTCACCCCTTCGGGGTTAGACCGAAACCTGGTATTTCTAACTATAATAATACCATCCCTTCGGGATTTTAAAAGCATTATTCAATATTCCACACCTATTGGCATAAACCAGATAGACAGCGGCTGTGGCGCTTTACTTAACCCACATTGCAGCTAATTTGCCCTTAAACGCAATAATTTCAGATTTATTTTTCAGATTTACTCGTAGGGGGGTAAAGGCTTAAATTTTTTATTGCAAGCATAAAGGGTGTTTGCCATTTGTAGTACACAAAAACTAAATATATTAGTAGTTTTTTGCGATATTTGCATTAAACTTAATAGACGTTGGAAATCATGAATTTAAATTTGTAGTACACAAAACGAAACTCAAAAAGTTATAAATCGTTAATTTTCAACCTACTAAATTAGAATTGCTGCAATGTGGGTTAATGGCAGAAGTTCCAATGGTGAAAAATATCAACCCCAAAGGGCAATGTTATTAAGTTAAGAAAATTCAAACCCTGAAGGGGTGGCAGGATTATAGCAAGAGTAACAAAATGAAGGCTGAAACCCCGAAGGGGTGACAGAATTTAGTAAGCTGTGGCTTAACTTAACGACATTGCACGAAGGCGTGGCAGGATTATAGCACTAGCACAAAAGATGGTCAAAACCCCGAAGAGGTGATAGAGCCAACAAATATCTAAGCATACCTATTCTGTGCAGAATGGAAGGAGATATAACACAGCAATAAGGCTTTACTGCCGCCCAATGGTATGCTGCACAAGTGAGTGACACAACGATGCTGCTATGAAAATCCAAAGCCGGTATTCAAAACATATTATTTCTTCAACGCACCATCATACGCTTTCTGCACCGCATCTAATTTTGTAATAAAAATGCTGCGGCCATGGGTGCCCACCACCAGCTCGTTTTCACGGGCCTGTATGGCCAGGTCATGCACCGGCACACGGGGCAGCTGGTGGCTCATGCTCATACAGGTTTTGCCCATATCAAAGGAGGCATAAAGACCGTTATCGCTGCCGATATAAATGATGTTTTCCCTTTTGGGATCTTCTTTTACCACATTCAATGGCTCGGCGGGTAAGTCGCTGCCCAGCTGTGTCCAGGTAGCGCCAAAGTCATCGCTCATAAAAAGATAGGGTGTGAAATTATCGTAACGGTAGCCATTGAGTGTAGCATATACACGGCTCTCTTTGTGCTGCGATGCAGTAACACGGCTTACCCAAAGCCCCTGTGGTAGTTTGCTGCTGATGAGCGTCCATGTATAACCTCCATCTTTGCTTACCTGTATATTGCCATCATCTGTACCAATGTACAGCAAGCCAAACTTCAGGGGAGACTCGCTGATTGAAGTTAGTGTGCCATAGGGGATTTTACCCGGCTTTTTGCCATTGGTCAGGTCAATCGTAATGGCCTCAATGTTTTCTGCCTTGTTAAGACTGCGGTGCAGTTTGTTAGTGCCGTAGTAAAATACATCCTGCTGGTGTTTGCTCAGTAGGATGGGGGTTTGCCAGTTGTAACGGAGCTTCGCCTCGCCCAGCTCATGCATGGGATGTATGCTTTGCCCACGCCCGGCGCCATCGGTGGTTCTGCGCTGGTAATAACCAAACTGTGAGCCAATGTATACCGTTTTGTTATCCCTTGTATCCACCTGTGCCTGCATACCATCACCACCGCCAATAGCTTTCCATACATAGTCCTCCGGGTCGGGTTCCTTTTTTTCTTCAGCAAAGGAAAAGCCATTACCTGTATTTATTTTGGAGGGGCCAAACCAGGTGCCATTGTCCTGCAGGCCGCCATATACATTGTAGGGTTTTGCATCATCTACTGTAATGCCGTAAAACTGGCCGGCTGTTACGCTGGTTACTTTAAACCAATGTGCGCCATTATCGTAAGTAATATTGGCACCACCATCGTTGCCGGTAATCCAGTGACCGTCCCTGGCAGGATTTATCCAGCAATGGTGCCAGTCGCCATGGGTATTGTCTTTATCCACAGCAGTAAAAGTTTTTCCTCCATCTTTGCTTAATATGATGCTGGTGCCAAAAGTGATCACCTTATTTTCATCGGCAGGCGACACGAATATTTTACCGAAATAATAACCGTAGGTGCTGAATACATCAATGTCTTTTGTATTTACTTTTTTCCAATGCAAGCCGGCATCATCGCTGCGGTAAATTTCACAACCGTAAATGCCTGCATTCTGAAACCCGTCATCAGCAATCAGCCAGTCGTACAGTACAGTAGGTTTTAATTTGTCTGTTTTTATCAGTTCTTTTATTTTAGTGGCATTGTATTTATTGGGAAACCGGTTATTGATAAGGAAACTGTCTAATTTTTTGTCATTCAGTGTAAGGAAGGTTTCCCTGCTGATGGTTTTAAAATCATCTGTAACATATTTAGCGGTGTCCTTCTTTTTGGTGGAAGTATCAGGTTTGATATTATTGTTGTCAACCACTGCATATACGATATTGGGGTTTTGCGCAAACACCGCTACACCGCTTCTGCCCACTTTGGCACCGGCAGGAAAGCCACTGCCTGCAGCTGTAACAGACTTCCAGGTAGTACCACCATCTGTACTTTTGTAAATAGCTGAAGTGCTGCCGCTTTCCACCCAGTCCCATGCCCGGCGGGTGCGGTACCACATACAGGCATACAACTCATCCGGGTTTTTGGGGTTGATGTCCATTTCGGCGGCGCCGGTATTATCATCCACATGTAAAGTCTGTTTCCAGCTTTTGCCGCCATCCGTGGTTTTGTATACTCCTCTTTCCTTATTGGCACTGTACAAGTGGCCCAGTACAGCCACCCATGCAATATTATCGTTGGTGGGGTGGAGGATGATTTCGCCGATATGATGGCTTTCGGGCAGCCCGAGATAGCTCCAGTTTTTGCCATTGTCGCTGCTTTTGTACACCCCCGTGCCTGCATAGGAAGAGCGGCTGCTGTTCACCTCGCCTGTGCCTGCCCAGATGATCCTTTTGGTCCAGTTTACAGCAATATCGCCAATGGTGATCGCATCTTCCTTGTCAAAAATGGGTTCAAAACTTTGCCCGTTGGTGGTAGTATGCCAAATGCCCCCGCTGGCATAAGCTAAATAAAACTCAGTAGGGTCGGCAGGGTTCACCTCCAGGTCAACTACCCGGCCGCTCATGGCTGTGGGGCCGATGTTGCGGAATTTAATATCTTTCAAAAGAGACTTCTCTTCCAGCAATTTTCTTTTTTGCAAACCGTTTAACCTTTCAGAAGCAGCAGTTGGCCCGGTTTGTGCAAAGGCTGTAAAAGAATTAACAATCAATAAAGCAAGAGAAGCTGTAAATTTGAGATACTGTATCATAAATATATTTGTACTATGCAGAGGTTAAAAATAAGGGAAATTGTAATGCTGGCAGCAATGCTGCTGCTGTTTTTTACCAGCGGTATGGCTCAGCTGAGCTCTTACAATCTTTCACCCACTGGTGATACCATTAATGCGGTAAACAGCAAGGGGCAAAAGCAGGGCAAGTGGGTGGTGCATGTGGATGAAGTGCGTGGTGAGCCCGGGTATGAGGAAGAGGGGTTTTTTAAAAACGGGGTAAAAGAAGGCCCCTGGCGCAGGTATAACCTTAATGGCGATTTAATTGCCATAGAAAATTACATGCTGGGTGGCAAGCACGGTATACAGCAATACTTTACCTTTTTGGGCGACCTGGTAAGGGAAGAAAGCTGGCGGGGCTTCAACCCAGATGCGCCTTACGACACCATACCGGTTTACGGTACCGGCAGCAACGAAATCGTCAGCTATAAGATTGTAAAGGCCGAGCAATACAGTGTAAAGCATGGTGAGTGGAAATATTTTGAGCCGGGTACCGGCCGCTTACTCAAAAGTGAGGAATACAGCATTAACCGGCTGATTGTACCGGGCGGTAATAATACAGTAGCCGCCGAAGTACCAAAAACGGAGAAAAAGAAGCCCGAAAAAACCCCGGAAATGCTGGAATGGGAGAAAAAGAACAAAGGTAAAAAAAGGGTAGTGAGGGATGGCCGTACAGGCACCTGATATTGAATGTATGTTGTAATCACGGCAGGGCTCAAATCCTGCCGTGTTTTTTATACTGGCCATGGCTGGCAGTAATGCTCCTGTTTCGGCAAATCATCACCAACTGTTCCCTTATGCTGCCCCGGCACCCGGGTAAATGCCCGCATTATTTCTTCCCTTCCTTTGCCCAGGTATCTTTAAGCGTTACAGTTCTGTTAAAGATGAGGGTATCTTTTGTACTGTCTTTATCCAGGCAATAATACCCTTTGCGCATAAACTGAAACCGGTCTGCAAGTGAGGCGCCGGCGAGGGCAGGTTCTGCAAAGCCTTTCACAGTGGTAAGGCTGTTGGGGTTGATGTATTCCTTAAAATCGCCTTCTTCACTTGCCGGGTTCTCCACCCTGAAGAGGCGGTCGTATTCTCTCAGCTCCACTTCCACGGCATCAGCCGCATTTACCCAATGCAAAGTGCCCTGTACTTTAAGTCCGCTGGTATCGCTGCCGCTGCGGCTTTCGGGTATGTAAGTACACAGTATAGCGGTGATATTGCCGCTTTCATCCTTTTGCACCTCATCGCATTTAATGATATAGGCACTTTTGAGCCTTACCATATTTCCGGGCGAAAGCCTGAAATATTTTTTAGGTGGATTTTCCATAAAGTCTTCCCTTTCAATAAAGATCTCATTGCTGAAGGGCATATCCCTGTGTCCTGCATTTTCATCTTCGGGATTGTTTTCTGCCTGCATCATTTCCTTGCCGGCAGGGTAGTTGGTAATCACCACTTTTACGGGGTCGGCCACCACCATGCGGCGCAGGGAGGTTTTGTTAAGGTCTTCCCGGATGAAAAATTCAAGCAGGCTTACATCGGCCAGGTTTTCCCTTTTGGCCACGCCAATCTTTTCGCAAAAATTACGGATGCTGCCGGGGGTGTAACCACGCCTGCGCAGGCCGCTGATGGTAGGCATACGTGGATCGTCCCATCCACTTACATGCTTTTCGGTAACCAGCTGCAGCAGCTTACGTTTACTGGTAACAGTATAATTGATATTGCGGCGGGCAAACTCATACTGATGAGAGGGAAATATCTCCAGTTGAGCTATCAGCCAGTCATACAGCTCCCGGTGCGGAATAAATTCCATGGTGCAGATGGAGTGGGTAACATTTTCAATACTGTCGCTCTGTCCATGCGCAAAATCATACATGGGATAAATGCACCATTTGTCGCCGGTGCGGTGGTGGTGTGCATGTTTGATGCGGTACAATATGGGGTCACGCATCAGCATATTTGTATGCGCCATGTCAATTTTGGCCCGCAGGGTACGGCTCCCATCAGGAAACTCCCCGTTTTTCATCTGCTCAAACAATTCCATGTTCTCTGTTATGCTGCGGCTGCGGTAAATACTGTCACGCCCCGGCTCCGTAGGAGAGCCCTTGAGGGTGGCCATTTCTTCTGAGCTGGAATCATCCACATAGGCCAGTCCTTTTTCAATCAGTTTAACAGCGTAGCCGTAAAGTGTATCAAAATAGTCAGAAGCATACAGTTCATTTTTCCATTCAAAGCCCAGCCAGCGTACATCTTCCTTAATACTGTCCACGTATTCAGTTTCCTCCGTGCTGGGATTGGTATCATCAAAGCGCAGGTTGGTATATCCCGGGTATTTTTGTGTAAGCCCGAAATTGAGGCAAATAGAACTGGCATGGCCAATGTGGAGGTAGCCATTGGGTTCGGGCGGAAAACGGGTTACGATACTGCTGTATTTACCGCTTGATAATCCTTCTTCGATAATCTCTTCAATAAAATTCAGGCTCTTTTCTTCACTCATCTGTATTAATTGTGGCTGCAAATTTAGTTGATTCAATTCAAAGTATGCCGGCAGTTGACAGATAACAGTTAACAGGCTTCGCCAGCTGACCGTATCAGTAATCACATCATCGGGAAAACCCCGCTTTTTCTCATTCTTTATTCCCGGTTCTCTATTCCCCCCTACCTTTGCAGCGATGGCACATAAATTATCAGGCTGGGGTGATACTATTGCAGCGCTGGCTACGCCGCCGGGCATTGGCGCTATCGGGGTGATAAGGCTGAGCGGTGCTGATGCAATTACCATTATAAATAGTCTATTTCCCTCAAAAGACCTGGAAAAACAGGCAACTCATACAATACATGTGGGTTTATTAAAAGAGGGAGATACTGCATTGGACGAAGTGGTGGTGTCCCTGTACAAAAATCCTAAAAGTTATACTGGTGAAGATGTGGTGGAGGTAAGCTGCCATGGCTCGCCTTATGTGCAGGAGCAGGTGCTGCAGGCATGTATGCGCAAGGGTGCAAGGCTGGCCAAAGCAGGGGAGTTTACCCAACGGGCATTTTTAAACGGTAAGCTTGACCTTACCCAGGCTGAAGCGGTGGCCGACCTGATAGCCAGTAATACAGCTGCTTCGCAAAAAACTGCCCTGTACAATATCCGTGGTGGTTTTTCGGCTGTACTGAAAGCGCTGCGTGAAAACCTGATCACTTTTTCAGCATTGATTGAACTGGAACTCGACTTTAGCCAGGAAGATGTGGAATTTGCCGACCGCAAACAGTTTTATGCATTGATTGAATCAGCACAGGTAACCACTGGTGGGCTGCTGCAGTCATTTCAACTGGGTAATGTAATCAAGCAGGGCGTTAGTGTGGCCATCATCGGTAAACCCAATGCAGGTAAATCAACCCTGCTTAATGCGCTGCTCAACGAAAACAGGGCGATAGTAAGTGAAATAGCAGGTACCACAAGAGATACCATTGAGGAAATCATCAATATAAACGGTATCCTTTTCCGGCTGATAGATACGGCAGGCATCAGGGAACATACCACCGACATCATTGAAAGCATTGGCGTGGAAAAAAGCCTGGAAAAAATGAACAGCGCCGATGTGGTGCTGTACCTGTTTGATACGGTTGAAACAAGTTTAACCGAAATACAGGAACAGCTGCAGGCTTTAAAGGACCTGAACCTGCGGGTGCTGCCGGTAGGCACCAAGCAGGATATAGCAGGGGAGCGTGCCACAGAAAAATTCAGCGCTGTTGATGATGTGCTTTTTATTGCCGCTAAGCAAAACGGTGGCATTGAAGCGCTTAAAGAAAAATTGTTTCAAACCACCGTGCGGCAGGAACTGGCTTCAGAAAACACGATTGTTACCAATAGCCGCCACTATGCTGCCCTGCAAAAAGTGGATGAATCATTACAGGCCATTAAAACCGGGCTGGACAATCATATTCCCGGCGACTTGCTGGCTTTGGACATCCGCCGCTGCCTGCATTATATTTCTGAAATCACCGGCGATATCAGCAATGAAGATGTGCTGGATTATGTGTTCAGTAAGTTTTGTATTGGAAAATAGTTATTTCTCTTGTTTGTTGTTGTTTACTTTTGGTTGATTTTGAATTAGTTGGCTGAATGAGGTTAACAATAAGTCCGCAATTTTCACCCTTTTTGACTTGTGGCTGGCAATAATTTCATTATTCACAGCCATATCTGTTGTTTTTTACCTACTTTTGGCTGGCAATAATCTTATTATTCATGGCCATATCTATATTGGAATGTCAGGTTATGGCTAACAATAAATATTACTGATGGAAAAGCTTATCGGCCGGGAAGTAGAAAAGAAATTACTTCATGAAGCAATGAACTCAGGTAGCCCGGAATTAATAGCATTGTTTGGACGCCGCCGGGTGGGAAAAACCTTCCTTATACGACAATACCTCAACAAACACTTGAGCTTTGAATTTGTCGGCACCCGGGATGCCAGATTAGATGAGCAGTTGGGCAATTTCAGCAAAGCATTGGGTGCCGCAGTTGGGAATACCAAACTTTACCAAAAACCCGCTACCTGGGCAGATGCATTTGATCAACTCAGCCATTTTCTGGTGCCCAAACTGGCTGCCGGCAGATCCGTAGTTTTTCTCGACGAATTCCCATGGCTCAGTACACACAAATCCGGCTTTATACCCGCATTTGATCATTGGTGGAATAGCTGGGGAACCAAACAAGCTAATCTTGTGGTAGTTATTTGTGGGTCTGCCGCATCCTGGATGATTCAGAAAGTGGTGAACAACAAAGGAGGGCTGCACAATCGAATAAGCCGTAAAATAAGACTGCTCCCATTTAACTTGAAGGAGGCAGAAGAATTTTTAAAAGCCCGGCAAGTAAATCTGGATCGCTACCAGATACTGCAACTATATATGGTAATGGGTGGGATACCACATTACCTGAAGGAAATACATAAGGGAGAAAGTTCGGTGCAGGCAATCGATCGTATCTGTTTTACAAAAGATGGCTTATTGCAAAGTGAATTCAAAAACCTTTATCACGCTCTTTTTGATGATGCAACCAGGCACCTGGCAGTAGTACGGGCACTAGCTGGCAATAATTCCGGTCTGACCCGGGGCGAAATCATTATTAAAGCCGGATTAACTTCTGGTGGGACGATAACAGGTATTCTTGAGGAATTGATAGAGTCTGGTTTTGTAACAGCCTGGCAACCTTATGATAAAAAATCAAGAGATACGGTCTACAAATTAGCTGACGAGTTTACACATTTTTATCTGAAATTCATGGAACATAATCGTGCTTCCGGAAATGGGGTTTGGCAGAGTTTTTCAACCGGTCAGTCATGGAAGAGCTGGAGTGGTGTTGCTTTTGAACGGGTTTGCCTGAAACACATTCCTCAGCTTAAGAAAGCACTCGGGATAGCTGGCGTACACACGGAAGAATCTGCGTGGCGACACCTGCATGAAAATGCTAAAGGTGCTCAAATAGATTTACTGCTTGACCGTAAAGACTTTGTAATTAATATTTGTGAGATGAAATATTCAGAGTCCGAATTTGTAATAGAAAAAGGCTACGCAGGAGAACTCGAAAATAAAATAAATGTTTTCAGGCAGGAAAGAGGAACAAAAAAATCACTGTTCCTTGTTCTTGTTACTACCTTTGGGGTAAAAGAAAACGAATATTTCTTAAAACTGATTCAAAACTCTGTAACTATGGATGTCTTATATGACTAAGGCCTTGCTGTAGTATAATTCAGAAGATGTTTTTATAAAGGTATAATAGAATCCAGCAATATTGTTATTTGTGCTGCCTCTAAGGGCGATAATTTTAATACGGTTGACTTGCACGTTCATCAGCCCAGGCATAAAAAATAAATTAGACAACTAAATGTAATTTACGAAATATTTCTCTTCGTTTTCACTTATTTAAATTTTGAGGTTGCCTATTTGTTGCCCGGGATTCAGAACCCCTTCTAATCAAGGGACGGTGTGATTTTGTATCGGCAAATAGTCAATCCGCCCGATTACACGTACATCTTGTAGTATCCTTTTTTTAAATTCATCAATATTTGTAAAGGCGAAGTTTATATGATGAATCAGCATGAATGTAAGGAGTTTAAGTATTGTTTATTCTTTTCTGCAGCAAACATCACTAACGCTAAACTAAACCGTAAAATTACTGACGCTGCATTTGGTGAACTGTTTTACAAATATTTTTTTTAATCTGCTGACTTTTAACCTGTTGGAAAAAATGCGGCTTTTTTTTCCAATTATCCAATTGAATTATTTTTTTTTGTTATAAAAGTGGCAATATATTTGTCTTGTTGATTATGTAAAAAACTGCTTTTATTAACAAAACATATTTAGCCGGACTAACACATCTCTGAAGCCTGGTAGCACTTTACATGTTTTGAAATTTTGCAGTGCTTGATTTTTTGTGCCTGACATTGCGGTAAGTATCACTTAATGATAGTTGACTTTTTGCTGGTTTGCTGTATGGGTTTGTGGAAGTAAGTAAAATTTAAAAGGCAAATAGGTGATGTTTTCCGGCAAACAAAGTATTTGAAAAATTATTTCTTTAAAGACATTTCAGCAGAAGTGTTTTTGAAAATGCATAATCAGAACCGGATACTCATGGCTGGCAGGTAGTGCCTGTTTTCTTTGTGATGTGTATTCTGCTGCATAGGATTCATTTGTTTGCTATAAATTATTTATTATGAGAAAATTACTACTTGCTCTTTTGTCGATGGTGCTGTTTACAATATCTTATGCACAGGATGCTTTTTGGCAACCGGTGGATAAAAATTCCATTTCTAAAGATTTGTTTGCAGGCAAATCAAGGCCTAATGCATACCAGCTATTTAAGCTCCGGGAAGTTGAACTGTTTCAGGAATTGCAAAATGTTCCTTCAGAAAAAATCACAAAAGTAGATCAATCAGCTTTTGTTGTTTCTATCCCGGGTGCCGATGGCAAACTATACCGGTATAAAATAGTGGATGCACCGGTTATGGAAGCGGGATTAGCTGCGAAGTCTCCAGATATTCATTCTTATATTGGACGAGGGTTGGACAACCCTGCATCACGGATTCGCTTTTGTATCTCTGCTTCAGGTTTGAGCGGGGTTGCCACTATAAATGGTAAAAAGGAATATATTGAACTGGTTGACAGGAACGAAAGACTATACACTATCACTGCACGAAGTGAAATGAATGGTGCTGTAAGTAAAGCCATTTGTACATTACCACATGGATTTGCGGCCAGTACTGCTACAGCACTTGCTGGAACTGCGGATGATGGTATTTTGCGGACTTATAAACTGGCCCTGGTTGCAAGCGGCGAGTTTTCACAGCTTTGTATAGCGGGCTTTCCCGGCCTGGATGATGCAGGAAAAAAAGTAAAAGTGAAGGAAAAGATGAATGAGTTTGTAACGCTGCTGAATGATATTTATGAAATTGATTTTGGTATAAGGCTGATTTTAGTAACCAATACAGATAATATTATTTTTCTCAACCCTGCCACCGATCCATTTTCTGATTTTAGTACTATTAATTTTGATGACGAAGTTTCTTCTTTAACATGGAATAATCAATGCCAAACCACATGCGATACACAAATAGGAGTGAATGCATACAATATAGGTCATGCCATTACTGTTTATCCTTCTCCGGGGCGTGGGAAAACGGGCAGCGCAGGTTGTGTTTGCGCAGCAGGATTAAAGGCACGGGCATGGTCTGGTTTTTTTAGCGGTGCCAATACTGCTTTTTTTGTAACAGGTACTTTCGCCCATGAAATAGGTCATCAGTTTAATGCTTATCATACCTTTACTTTTGTTGCCGAAACTGGTACACCCAATCCACACTATGAACCTGGTACTGGCAGTACTGTAATGGCTTATGCCGGTTCAGACGGCAGTGGCCTTGATGTAGTGGGAAATAACGAAGATTATTTTCACACGAGCAGTATTGCCGAGATTACAGATTTTATTAAATCTACCGCAGGCAGTTGTTCTGAAAACGTTACTACTGGTAATGCAGCACCTGATAACGTCAATGCAGGTGCAGACAAGACAATTCCGCCGGGTACCCCGTTTGTACTGGCAGGTACGGCTGGGGATGCTAATCCCGCCGATGTGCTTACCTATACTTGGGAACAAATGGATGGCGGAACAGTAGCAACCACACTGCCTTTTGCCAATAAGTTTAAAACCGAGGGTCCGCTTTTCCGTTCTAAAAAAGGCACAAGTGATGCAGCCCGCTATTTTCCTTCACTTGAAGCAGTATTAGATCCTTCTAATGACTTGCTGCGCAAGTGGGAGCAGCTTTCCCAGGTAAACAGGGTTTTGCACTTCAGGCTTACAGTAAGAGATAATCACCCAGGCGGAGGTAATGCCAGGGCAGATGATGTTGCTGTTACTGTTGATGCATCCGTAAATACTTTTACTGTTTTTTTTCCAACAACCGGCGATAATGAAAGTGCCGGTGAATCTGGCTTTGTATATTGGGAACCGGGTACAGCTTCCCTTGCCGCTAATGTAAGAATCTCCTTATCTACTGATGACGGCTTAACATTCCCTACAATATTACTTGCCAGTACACCTAATGATGGCGACGCAGAGGTGATTTTTCCAAACGTTATAACAAACACAGCAAGAATAAAGGTTGAGGCTATCGGTAATATATTTTATAATATATCTAAAAAATTCAGCATTATTGATTTTGGAGTTACATATCCAGATGCACCTATAAGCGTTGAAGCCGGGTCTCCACTGAACGTTACCTGGTCAGGAAACACTGCTGGCTTATCTCCAGATGTAAAAATCTCCCTTTCAACCGACGGTGGTGCTACCTTCCCTACAGTGCTGGCATCTTCTACGCCCAACGATAATAACCAGCAGGTAACCCTGCCCAATACACCCAGCCTACTGGCAAGGATAAAAGTTCAGTCAACAGGCACTAATGCTTTTGATGACATATCCGACGTGAACTTTACCATTACCCCCAAGCCGGTAATATGCCAGAAGCTGGATGTGCAGGTGTTTAAGAGAGATACTTCATTTACCTGTGTAACGAGTGATGATAACGGTAATGTATATGCCGGTACACAAACGAAGGGTTTGTATAAATACGATAATGTAGAATGGAAAAACTTCAGCTATGGCCTCAATGGCCTGATACCGTGGAAGCGAACCTGGATGCGGCAGATGGCGGTGTACAACAACCAGTTA
>JANMIG010000024.1:0-30604 GCA_031375675.1 Chitinophagales bacterium | reverse complement strand
TAACTGGTTGTTGTACACCGCCATCTGCCGCATCCAGGTTCGCTTCCACGGTATCAGGCCATTGAGGCCATAGCTGAAGTTTTTCCATTCTACATTATCGTATTTATACAAACCCTTCGTTTGTGTACCGGCATATACATTGCCGTTATCATCACTCGTTACACAGGTAAATGAAGTGTCTTTCTTAAATACCTGCACATCCAGCTTCTGGCATATTACCGGCTTGGGGGTAATGGTAAATTCTACATCCGATGTATCAGAAAAATAAAAGGTGTCAAGAGATTCTATGACAATTCTTGCACGGGTGGTAGCGATATTGGGTAGTATTACCGGTTCGTTAAAGTCGTTAGATGTACGTGCAGCTAATACAACGGACTGTGCCGCCACTGCCTCACCAGGTGCTTTATAAGTAAGCTTTATCAAAATAAAGTTGGATGTTGGCTGAGATGATGCGCCTGTCCATGTTATATTGAAAGGTTCTCCTCCCTGGGCTGTGATAGCGGTATTGGGTGATGTTACTTCAAAATCAAGGGTAACAAACTGGCCGGTAGTGTAGCCACTGCTGGTACCGGGTCCCCAATTGGCCCTTACCCGCCAGTCGTACAGTGTTTTATAGGCAAGGCCGGTAACATTGATAAAGGTATCTGTTATTGCCGTTCCGGCAGTTATCCATGCACTTGCACTGTTTGGTTTATACTCAATATCATAATTTAATGCATCGCCTGTACTATCCCAGCTAAGCGTTACACTTTTGTTGGTTAATTTAGAGAAAACCGGACCGGTTACATTATCAGGTGCAATTTTGGTCGTAAAAATTCCCCTGCCATGTGTGGCTGCCACCAGCAAACGGTCATTTCTCCTGTACTGCAGCATATTGGTACGCACATTAGGGAAGCCGGGATCCGGCTGCCAAACGGTTGCATTACCATCCAGTTTATCCGTTTGCCATATTCCCGTTTCGGTGGCAATGATGGCCTTTTCATTGCTGCCGGGATAAAACATACACCAGCGAACAGGCATATCGGGCAGCTTACTTCCCGTAATATTACCCTGGCAAAACATCCAACTAGCCCCCCCATCTTTACTGTACCATACTTTATTAATGCCGTAATTAGTGAGTGAAACAAGCAGATGCTTTTCATCCCTGCCCACATCAATACATGAGACATTGTATCCCTGAGTATTAGGATTACTAAAAATAGTACTGATTACAGGTGTTGCGGTATTGGCCTGGGCAACCTTCATAATACTCATTGGCACATTCTGAGCACTGGTAGGGTTTCTGCCTCCTGCAAAAAAAACTGTATGATTAGAATAAGGTGACACCTTTACAGCACTTACATCACCGCCACCCATGGGCATTGGCACTTCTGAAAATGTAAATTTTGAAAGATCATCGGCATCATCCCATCGCAAATAGGTATCCGGACTGCCGCCACAGTACATAATTTTATTAAGGTCATCATAGTCTGTTGGGTTAATAAACCTCCCTACAACAGGAAGCAAAGGATCAGCAGGATACCTTACATATTGCCAAAAGTATCCGGCACTGCTACTACGGAAAAAATTACTTTGTATATATGATAAAAACTGGGTTTGCCCATATTTTTGATCAATATGCGTAAATCCGCCATCCCCACCTTGAAGTTCTGTTGAAGAATTCATTCCCGGTGCAGTCAACTGGTGCGAGCCATTGTCCTGCGCTCCGGCCAAAATATAATCTGGATCAGTTGGGTGAACAGCTACTGAAAAAAATTGCTTAATGGGTAATCCACGGTTCCGGTCAGTAATGGTGTTACCGCCATCTGCCGAATAATCAATGCCCCCATCACCACCAATCAATACCTGGTTATTGCTCCGCCAGGTAATGGTGTGCTGGTCGGCATGCACATATTGCTCAGTAGTAGTATTCCACATACTGATTCGTGACCATGTATTGCCACCATTTGTTGTTTTGTAGCAATTTAAACTACCGACAATTACATTGTCTGCATTGTTAGGGTCGATGGCAATAGCAAGACAATACCATCCCAGCCCACTGCTGAGATTAGTGCTGGGGTAAGGTGCAGGATCAACAAACGGAGGAGCGCCTGCTGTAACGAACCAGTTTAGCCCTCCATCAAGCGATTTGTAAATAGCTGTAATCTGGTAAGCAGGATTTGCTGCCAGTGCATACACCACATCTCCCTTGCTTGCTAAATCAACGTTGTACCTTACAGGAAAAGGGAAATTATTAGAAGGACTCTGCCAGCCTGACGTAGCTGTTACCGTAGCAGGATTGTCTGTAAATCTATATCCGGATGAAGAAACAGGATCTGCTGCATCATAATAGCCAAAACTTGCATGCAGCCTGCCAGTACTGCTTAATTCTATGTCGGGTACTAAGGCTGCCATTCCATTCGGGGTTATGTCAGTCCATGTATTGGTTGCTTTGGTGTAGCGGTGTAAGCCCCCTAAACCATCAATACCAAAACCATTATTAATAGTGCGTAAACTGCCTGCATACAAATTCCCATCCGCATCACAAAGCAGCTTACTGATATTATGAAACGCTCTGCTGTATGGCATTAGATTCCAGCTAATACCATGATCGGTACTTTGCCATATTCCACCTCCCCTGATTGCATCTAGATTTCTGGTTTTTTCCCCAGTACCGATATACATAATGTTATGGTTGGTAGGATCCTGGCAGATGCTGGATATTCCAAGATTGGGAAGTTGATCATTCACCTTAGTCCACACAGCAGTTCCTGAAGTGATATCATTTGTTTTCCACAAACCGCCACTAATGCTGGCTACCCATACGGTTTTTCCCGTGGGGTCGGCTAAATCTTCCCATATCGTACGTATCCTTGCCGACGTAACTGCGGCATTGCCAGGCCCCCTGGGGATTCCGTCATAGCCTACCACATCCCTGTCAGGGCCTCTCTCTGTCCAGGTAAGTGGCGTAACCGCTGGAGCATTGGTATTTTGCCTTAACCTGTTTTCCCGGTATTTACTGGCATCAATCAATCGTGTTAATGGAACATAGCCCAGCGCCGGATCCTTCGTCATATTAACTTCGTATTCAATACGCTCCATAATCTCCGACTCTTCTTCTTTAACAGGCTTACTTTGTGCAAACATGGTACAGGAGGCAAGCAATGCAGTTAGTACTGCAAGAATTTTTTTCATGAAAGATCAGTTAAAGTTTATATACAGTAAAAATTTTGGCATTCGAAAATGTGTATTCTTAGAAAAGCAGGTTCAGCCTGTTTGGTACTAAAATATACTTTTAAATCATTTTGTACTAACAGTGTTGAATCCTGAACTTTTATAAAAATTAAAAAAGTGTTCGCTGGTTTTAGAGTTATATTATTATGGTAGATATCATATGCTAACAAACGTTTTCGCAAATGTTAACAATACAAATGTATCGTTCTGTTTCGTAACAAAAAAAAATCACGGACTAAACCAATAAATATTATCAGTTTTTTTACCCCTTTACAATCCGGCAATTAGTAATTTTACTATTTTGATGAAGCCTTTGGCAATTTATTTACAATAAAATTAAACAACCAGAACGCCGTTTATAATTCATCAAAAAAGATACGAAGAATACCATCCTCATGGCTGACCTCAACAGAATGCCTGACAAACTTGTTATTATTACCGGTAAAATAATTTTGCTTTTTAGATACCAATCGGTATCTTAGCATATGCGGCAGCCGGAAATAACTAAAGAATTACTATTGCAAAAAGCGGGGCAGCTCTTTAATACAAAGGGCTATAAAGCCACGAGCATCAGTGAAATTACAGATGCCACCGGGCTTACCAAGGGCGCTATTTACAAGCATTTTGGCAGCAAAAAGCAACTGGAAGAGGACGCACTGATGCACCTTGCCCGGCAAATGTTTGATATGATACGGCTGCGGATAAAGGAGCAGGATACGGCCGGTAACAAACTGCGGGCACTGTTCACTTTTTTTGAAATGTATATGGTTAAACCGCCTGTAAAGGGTGGCTGTCCCCTGCTGAATGTGGCGATTGAAGCCGATGATGCACACCCCGGCCTGCGCAAAAAAGCCATGGGCATGCTGCAGCTGCTGCGGGAAGCCGTGCATACTTTACTGGATAACGGCATCCGCTATAAGCAGGTGAGGCCCGGCATTGACAAAAACTATTATGCCACCATCATCATTGCTTCGCTGGAAGGCGCCATTATGATGAGCAAGCTCAACCGCAGCAGCGAAGACATTACGATTGTGTGCCGTCATCTTACAGGGCTGGTAAAGGAAATAGAAATTTGATTTTTTTTATTCATAAAGATACCGATTGGTATCTAACAATCAACAGCTTATGCACCCGTTTGTAATAAAAACAGCTGGCTTTGGCCTGAATATTCTTGCAAGGGTTTCGCCGCAACTGGCGGGCAAAAAAGGATTCGAATTGTTCTGCCGCCCCGTTCGTGGTAAGCTTAAGCCGCACCACATAGCATTCTTCAACTCAGCCAATCAGTTTGCCATGAATCATAATGGTATACATATTCAATGCTACCAATGGGGTACCGGCAGTAAAACCATATTATTACTGCATGGCTGGCAAAGCCATAGTTTTCGCTGGAAGAGCTACATTGAAGCATTTGTGCAGGATGGCTATACCGTGTATGCTTTTGATGCGCCGGGCCACGGCCTGAGCGGTGGCAGCCAGCTGAACCTGCCGCTGTACAGCCGTTTGCTGCAGCACTTTGTGTACCGGCAGGCAAGTATTGACCATATTGTTGCGCATTCATTTGGCGGTTATGCAGGTATATACGCCCTTTACTGTACACCTGACCTGCCGGTAAAAAATATAGTGCTGATGGGTACTGCTGGTAAAGTGACTGATTTTATTGAGGTGTACAACGAAACCCTGGGCCTTACAACCAAAACATTACAGGCCATCGAAGCACATTTCAGGATTGCAGTTGGCAAACCGCCCGAATACTTTGATGCGCCGGAACTGGTACGCAATTTTCGCAAGCCCGTATTGATTGTTCACGACACTGAAGATACGGACACCCCATATGCCAATGCTGCGGCGATATATACCAATTGGCACAATGCGCAACTGCTTACTACCAGCGGACTGGGCCATAACCTTAAATCTCCGGAAGTGATGCGGCAGGTGATGGAATTTATAAAGACAGATTAAGTACTACCAGTACTACTGCTGCAGCAATGGATAATACCTTTGCTCCAGTATATTCAGGTGATGCTGCTGGTGACCAATAATGGTAAAGCCGATACTGAGTGCATTGGCAGTGCTGCTGTAAGTTGACCCCATAAACTGAAGCATTTCATCAGTAAAGGATGCAAAGAGCATGATGGTTGTGCGGCGTACCGCCTTTAATTCTTCCACCAGCTCTTCCAGGCTTCTTCTGCCGGCATTGGCTGCTGCGGCAAAATCATCTTCCTCAAAACCGTGCAGTTGGGTACTGTCTTTGCGGGCAAAGCGCAATGCACGGTATGCAAATATTCTTTCTGTATCGGTAATGTGCTGTACAATGTCCTTTATTGTCCATTTTCCTTCGGCATATACCCTGTCGCCAAGCGCCTTCCATTGATCCATAGGGAAATTTTCTACCACTCTCAGGCTTTGCTCAAGAGCAGCAGTCAATTCGATGTCATCTACTAAATTGATGTACCTGTCAAAATAAGCAGGCATTGGGTTGATATCAGAACGTTTCATATTGTAAATATAAGTTTAAAAATTAAAGCAGGCACTTCAATTGGGTGGTCTTTTATCTTTTAGCAAGCGCCTTCCATTTCAATTATTTTCCACTTTTGTCTTGAAACAAAAGTGGAGCAAAAATTCAAGGCTGCGGAAAAAAAAGCTAAAAATTTCCCTGTCTGGCTAAAATGAAATTAGCTCCAGCAGTAGAATGTAATCATTCAATGGTGCGACTTACCAGCTAAGAATATAACCAAGCAGCAGTAACATCAATTTCATTTGTACACCAGCCATGAAAATTTTCTTAACGCAATTTTTTCCGAGGCCGGATTAGTGTGAAGATCTACAACACTATAACCCGGAAAGTATCTGAAAGTGGAAAACTAAAGCGTACCCGAATTAAATCCATTCCTGTTCAGTAACGGTCATTTCCGAAACGGTATCACCGGTATGTTTGGTTGCTTTGGGTTCTATCAGCATGTTCAGTACTTCCTCGCCATTGCTGCGTGGGCGATGCAGTACGCCTTTAGGCACAATCAATATCTCCCCGGGGCAAACATTCACTGTCCTGTCTTCAAAATCCATTATCAGCGTGCCTTTGAATACGATAAAAAGCTCGTCTTCATCATCATGCTTGTGCCATACAAATTCATCTTTCAGTTTTGCCAGCTTAATGTAATTGTCATTAAACTCGCCAATGATATAGGGATGATAAATGGCATCAAACTTTGAAAACTTCTCCATGATGTTGATTGCTTCCATACTATTTTATATTTATGATTTTATCCAACAGGTCAAACAGGTATGTTCTGTTTGCATCACCCAGTTTTAATTGGCCTGAGATTTCTGCTTCGGTCTGCACATACAATTCCTTTACGAGTTCTGCTTTTTCATACTGAACCATTTGCTGTATCAATGCCGCATCAGCTTCTGGATGAAACTGCAATCCGACGCAGCAGCCTTTACGATATGCCTGGTTAATACAGGCAGGTGAAGATGCCAGCAAAACAGCCCCTTCCGGCAGGTCAAATGTATCGCCATGCCAGTGAAATACCATCCATTCTTTTGGCAAATGATTCATTACCACATCATCATTAACCGAAACAGGAAAAAATCCGATTTCATTACACTCATTGGGATACACACCGGCGCCCAAAGCGGCTGCAAGCAACTGTGCACCCAGGCAGATACCCAGTACTTTTTTCCCGGCCTCAACTGCCTTTTTGATAAATGCTTTTTCAGCATTCATCCATGGCCATTGTGTTTCCTCATACACCCCCATCGGTCCACCCATGATGATGAGCATATCAAACCCTGTCATATCCGGGTAAACAATATCCTGTTCAAAAAGAAAAGTATAACTGAGCTGGTACTCACGGGCATTGGCCCAATCCCTGATCATTCCCGGCCCTTCAAACGAAACATGTTGCAGTATATGAATATTCATCAGCTTGTTTACCTAATTTTGGCACACTGTAAAAGTACAATATGTCAGCATTAATTTATCAGCAGCGAAGCGATGATTTTAAGAAGAAAGCGAATACACTGGCAAAAGAATTATCTGCCCTCAGCACCATAAGGCTGCTCAGCTTTGTTGCGGCAGCAGTCTGTGGCTGGTATTGCTTTAAAACAGGCAACCTGCTTTTGCTGATTCCCTGTGCCCTTTTACTGGCTGCCTTTTTCATCCTCATCCGGTTGTACGATAAAAAAAGCCGCTTGCTCAGCTTTACAAAATCGTTGGTTACAGTCAACCAAAACGAGGCGGATTTTATTACACTGAACAAACATAGTTACAACAATGGTGCTGCACATACCAATCCGCAGCATCCTTACAGCTATGATATTGATTTATTTGGTGAACACTCCCTGTTTCATTTTCTCAACCGTACCGCTTCCCTGTTTGGCAAAAAAGCATTGGCCGACGCATTAACTGAGCCGGATATTGCTGCCATTACTGCAAGGCAACAGGCCATCACTGAATTAAAGTACAAGCTGGATTACCGCCACCAGTTGCATGCACACGGGCTTGACAACCCCATCAGCAAAGCAGATTACGAACAGGTAACAGCATGGCTCACCACACCCAATACAGTGTATGGCAAAGCCTGGCTCCGCATTGCCATGTTTGTATTGCCGCTGGCTTTTTTTGTAAGCCTGTTTCTTTTTGCAGGCGATTACGCACCTACTGGATCATTGTCAACAGGTTTGTTTATTCTGAACCTGGTGCTGATGGGTAGTTTTTTTTCCAATTTTAAAAAGCAATTGTCAGCTTCGGATCAATTGAGCAAATCGCTGCTGCAACTGGCACAGCAACTGAGTATACTCGAAAAGGAAAAATTCAATTCACCGTTGCTGCTGCAACTGCAGCAGCAACTCAACGGTAATAATCAAACTGCCAGCAGTTCCATACACCAGTTGGCAGGATTGTTCAACAACCTGGATTCGATTTATAATTTACCGGCCAGTATGGCCTTAAACGGCACCCTGCTTTTTCATGTACACATATTTTACGGTATTGAAAAATGGAAGACAGTACAACAGCAGCAACTGCATGAATGGCTGGCTGCACTGGGAGAAGCAGAGGCGCTGAATTCATTGGCCAATTTTGCATACAACAACCCGGACTTTGTATTTACGCAGTTGAGCAATACCGAAGACCTTAGCGCCACCGAACTCGGCCACCCGCTGATTGCTGCCACCAAACGCACCTGCAACGATGTGAGCCTGCGCAATGAAAAATTTATTGTACTCACCGGCTCCAATATGAGCGGCAAAAGTACTTTCCTGCGTACACTGGCGGTAAATATGGTGCTTGCCAGGGCTGGCTCGGTGGTGTGTGCCACCAGCTTTACTTTTTACCCCTACGATATTTTTGTGAGCATGCGCATCAGTGATTCGCTTTTAGACAATGAATCTTTTTTTTATGCTGAACTTAAGCGGCTGCAAAGCATCATCCACTATGTGCAATCCGGCCATAAAACCTTTGTGCTTTTAGACGAAATTCTCCGCGGCACCAACAGTAATGACAAACATGGCGGCACCGTTGGGCTGATAAAAAAACTGGCTGCTATGAAAGTATGCGGCATCATCGCCACACATGATGTTACCATTGGTGAACTGAGCCACCAGTACCCCGGCTATATGGCCAATAAATGCTTTGAGGCACAAATCATCAACGACGAACTGCTGTTCGATTACAAACTGAAAGATGGTGTATGCCAAAAACTTAGTGCTTCTTTTTTGATGAAGAAGATGGAGATCATTGATTGATCTCTTTACTTACTGCTGCCAGTATTCTCAATAATTGCTTTTGTTACCTGCTTCAGTTGCTTAAAGGGCATAGCGGCCAATGTTTGCTGCCAGTTATCAATTTCTTCCTGCTGCTTCAGGTTGTGCAGGGGATGCTTGGGGGCAAGCTGGTGGCCCCTGTCTGGTATCCACTGTACCAGGTCGTTGGGTTCGCACACAAGGGTTTCGCAAAGTATTTCGATATGGTCTAACCGGAACACCCTTGTGGAACTACTGAGTATTTTATTGGCTGTGGAGGAATGTATACCGGCTTTTACTAAAAAAGCATATGGCCTGTCGATACCGCGGGCTTTAAAAATGGGGCTGAGGTTGAGGATTAACATGGTGGTTTATTTTATTACAAAAGTATTTTAGGCAAAAATAAAAACACCATTGCTTTTTTTTATAAAACTATGTTAAAATTGAACCTGCACTTGCTAAAAACAGGCGTAACATTGACACAAATGAACACAACTTTGATAAAAACAGGAATATTTTTGACAAAAATGTGTATTACATCAATACTAGCATAAGTGCTTTTGTTATAAGCAAAATTCCCCTTAATAAAAGTGAAACATCTGTTTACAATACTGTAACTATTTATGATATAAGCGGGAATGCTTTTGATAAAAGTGGAAGTGTTTTTTGACAAAAACGGGTAAGAAGTGCGGATAATTTGACCTGTAAGGGCAAATAACCCTTTACCGCTTTCCGGAACTCTTTTTATACGGCCCCAGGAATTTATTTCCGTTGAAGTGTATCATGTGGTCGGGATTATCGGCCAGCCATACTTCTGACTCCCATGCGATGTCGTCAATGCTTTCAATATAATCCTGCTTTGACAGAAAAGCAGAAATAAAAATCAGTTCGTATTTACAGTCAGCAAACAGTTTTTTTAATTGCAAAACCCAATTTTCAGTCATCCCGGGTTCGGCTTCAAAAAGATACAGCCACCCTTTTTCTTCATCAAATGCTATTACACCTGGCAACGAACTGATATTAGCTTGTTTAATAGCCAACAGCTTTAAAAGTGATTCACTTAAATATGCGTTTGACTCATCTGTTCCGCACACATACACTAATTGGCTGCCTTTGGCAAAGCGGGGCAGAAAAATATTTGTGATTGCTCCCCGGAGGAGGCTTGTGTTGTTTTGAGTTGTTGTTGGCATATAGTTAGTTTTAAAATAAAAATCAGTTATTGATCGCTATTGCAGCTATACATTTACTTGCACTTCTTGTCGTATTTCGTTCTCAAAACTAATCTTTTCGTATAAATTTATTTCACTGTTCAATACCTCAAAACTTACAGCAATGGCATAAGGCACTTCCTTTTTAACATCCTTCTCCCAACCCTTTCGACCAACCACTGCAATACAAAGTTCTTCGGGTAGTTTAAATGAATCTATTACAGCCCAGTCTTTCTGCACTGTGCTATCTTGCCTCCTTACATCATTAATTGACCAATCTTTCCGTGTACTTATCGCCCATTTAATAGTTGTTTTTTCTGCCTGCTCTTGGTTAACTTGGATTGTTTCGTCTATCTCGTCAGTATCACTCTCTGTTTCGAGTTTTTTTAGTACTCTATCTTTAAACGCAGCCAAAGTATCATCATTCAATTTTGACGTTTCCCATGTTAGCCATGTTGACAAATACGACCTTGTTCTTTGCCGGGTTCTCCTGATATTAGCCTTATAAGACAAGGTGATTTCCAGCAAAATTTTATAATCATCCCCTTGTCGCCTGATTTCATCAGGTATTTTAATTGTATAAATATCTGCATTTGATGGACTGATTCTCCCCTCCTCAATAAAAGTGATACGACTTGAAGTATTTTCTATAGCTCTATTTATATTGGGTATGCCATAGCCAAAATGTCTTATCCATTTTAATTGATGATTATTAAAGGCGAACTCAGGCCACCTGGCTGATTGAACAATCAATGCCCTGTACATTAAAGCGGATAGCTGTGGAAATGATTTTTGCAATGCCACAGCAATGCTAGTTACTTTGGGTGTAGCAAAGGAGGTGCCAATGGCGTCTTTCCCTATGGCTCCACCACCTGAACGCACTAATTCAGGGCAAACCGAATCATTTATACTGATATTGGGGTTAGCTGTTTTCTCTTTAATCCAATCGCCGCCGTATTCTACCACATCCGGCTTTATCATGCCCCATATACCCAGGCCGGTTCTGGAAAAAGAAGATGGGTCATCTTTTTTACCAAAAGACTTTTTATCTAAGTCTTCATAGTTATGAAGACAAACCGAACCAACCGTAAGGGCAAAGCTGCTTTGTGCAGGATTAGCTATTCTGCTGGCATTATTTAATAAGAAATCAGGGTATTGTTGTGTAGTGTTGTGCAAGTAATGTAATATGCCCGGATTCTTTAAAAAACCCAAATTCCATGGAAGGTTGCCTGCTGAAACTAAAAAAAGAATATCATTTTCCCACATCAACTTATCTATAGTTGCAGCCCATGCAGACATGTGGGTTGTCCGAGATGGAAATCTGCTTGCCACAGACAAGTTGAATAGCTTTACATCCCTATTTTTCTCATATACTTCCATCATCAAAGATGGAGGGTACAAGTCATTAGAAAGTTTATTCTCATCATCCAGTATCCTCATGTTAATAATATGGCAAGGCAACTGGCATAGCCCCGTTTTGGGTATTTCAGTCGGGTATAATATTGCACTGCTTACCCTTGTGCCATGCCCGCCGTTGGCTACTTTATCGGACACATCTGTATCACTCGGAACAAAGGAAAATGAACGGTTAGCGATTATGGCAGGTTGCAATAAAAAATGACCTTCCATAATGCCACTATCGATTACACATACTTTAGGGGCATCTATACCCGGGGCAATTACTTCAAGCTTAATGTTGGTACCCTCAATAGAATTTGCAGATATTACCTCAGTTTCTTCTGGCTCGGAAACCTCAAACAGGTAAGCGTAGTTAAATACCAAATCTTTAAGACCTTTGCCGGATATCTGAATATCAACACTGAAACTATCTTCATAATTAATATAACCACGCAATCGCTTGCCGCCGAATCCATCCAATAACTCTTCAAATTGATTTTGTCTTTGCAATTCTAAATCACCTCTTTCGATTTCATTGATACGCTTACGTTCTAACCAATTATTATACCTACTTTCGTATACGGCCTTCGAAATGTTTTTTAATCTTTGAGGAGCCTGTGATAACTTCAACTGGCAAGCAATACTAACTTCAACAACTAATATTTCATTATCGCCTATTTGATCCCACTTTTGCAGTAAGTTTTCAGATAGTATTAATTCAGGACGCCATGCTATACCTTCATTAATTTGCCAAAGTTGGGCTGGATTTTTTGTTTTGTCCTTTTTAAGGAAATCTCTAATTTTAGTACGTAGCTTATTAAAGTCAGCAGAAGCTGCACCAATTATAAAGCCTTCGTCTTCTTGACTGATAATCGTAATTCCAAATCCTTCGAGCGCCTCTAAATCAAACTTAGTAGGGTCTACCTGTAAATACAAAGGGATGATGTCTTGATTTGGTAAATCTGGAAATCCATCTCGTTGCCTTTGGATAATCACAGTTTCCCATTTTTTACTCAAACTTTCTATTGCATTGTTCAACCCCTTTGCATGTTGTCGCCTGTTTTCAAGGTTATTCTTAGTGCGCTCATTAAGTTTACCTCCAGCAAAACCACGATGTTTGTAAGGAGCTTTAATTTTTTGGGTAAAGTTCAGGTGTGGAAAATCAGCCATGGTTACTTGTTAAAGATTTTATTTTCTTTTAATGCATTTATAATATTCTCTTTATTTACAAAAGTTTTACCGGACACAACAGCTTCTTTAGCAGCGTCATTGGCAATTTTAACAATCAAGGCTGCGGAGAAGCCATTCATTTGTTCAGCGATGTTGTTCCACTCTACATCAGGTAATACTTTTATTGCAGCAAGGTTAAATTTTAAAAGCCGCACAATTTCTCTTTTTTCTGGCTTGCCAATTTCTATTATCTCGTCAAACCGCCTGAAAATAGCCTGGTCAATTGCTCCGTCAATATTCGTTGTAGCTACTATCAAGCCGGGCGCATCATAATCTTCTAGTAATCCAAGCAGAATGTTTACAAGCCGGTACATTTCACCAACATCGTTCTGGTTATTCCGGGATTTGGCTACAAAATCAAATTCGTCTAAAAGCAACACACAAGGAAAGTCTTTTAAAGAATCGAATAGTTTTTTTAAATTTTGAGCAGATTCTCCGAGATAGGATGAAATAATTGCTTCAAACCGAACCTTTAAAAAAGGCAGACCGATATTCCATGCCATGCGTTCTGCCGTCATGCTTTTACCACAGCCAGGAGAGCCATATAAAAATATTTTCTGCTTTGGTTTTAAGCCATGTAAATGCAATCGCTCCCTGGCAACATATTCTTTTTCTATCCTGTTTATCCTGCTTTCAATTTCATCCGACAAAATCATTGCATGCCGCAATTCTTCTCTTGCAACATACTGGGCAAGCGGAAAATTAAATCGCTTATCAGTAGGTATAGAAACACCCTTTGGCAATAGTTGCTTCAACTCTCCTTTAAAACTGCTGTAAGAATTGATATTTTTTTCCAAAATGTCTTTTAGCCGACCAGCCAATTTTACATGGCCCTTCTGCGTTTCATCATCAATTATCTTTTGGGCAATTTTTATAATATCGTCGGTTTTTTCACCTTCGATTGTTTTAAATAACCTTGTTAGTAGTTCTTGGTTCATCGTAGTGGTTTTTAAAGAAACATTTCGTCAATAGCATATCCCAAAATTCCTTCCTTAACTTCTCCTTAAATAAAAAATCTCCCCAGCCAATCCTCATTAACCTCCCCATAATCGTATACTAATAGTCATAGCTGCTCTAAATTTTACAGCAGTTCTGACTTTTAAGGAAACTTCACTCAAAAATGGAGTAAATTCCCCTTTTAATATTTGCATTTGTGGAATAGCCTGCTTTCTTTTCAGCAGCAAGTTACCACTAAAATACAATAAATTTTTACATGAAAAATCAAAACAACCCATACCAACCACTGGAAACAGGGCTGAAAGGGGCTAAGGCATCAGCAAACAATTTTAAAACCTGCTTATTCCCCCAACTTACCATCAATCGCTTTGATGATCTTCAGCTTATCAACCAGAAGCACCAGGATGAAGCCAGCTGCCACAAACAGCAAAAATGCACCCGCCAGTACCGCATAGTATTTGATTGTCCACTGCAGCGCAATTTTAAAACGGGTGATGAAACTGATTTTCTTTTCGGTGGCGCCTTCGTACAGGGAGAATTTAATGGTGCAGAATTCATTTTCTGCGTCAAAGTTGCCGAGTTCCACCCCAAGTTCCTGCATTTTTGATTCCACTTCCAGTATCTTATCGTGCAGTGAGATGAAATCAGCAATAGCACCTCCCCTTGCCTTTAACTCGTTTAAGGAAGCCAGTGTTTTTTCCAATGAGGCTTTTTTGGCATTCAGTTGCCGGTACTCATTGGTTTTGTCAATTTTGGTGATATCTGTTGACTTTACGGTGCCGAAGGCCTGCATCTTTACATAAAAGCTGTCAAATCTTGCAGGGTCAATGCCAATGAGCAAGTGCAGCTCCCGGTTGCCCTTATTGCCGGTATTCTGCTCATACTGGATTACACCGTTAAAGCTGGTGGCCAGCGTTTTAACACCTGCCACATCTTTGTCAAACTGCGTGGTTTTGGATTTTACCGTAGCAGTTTTGTCGTACTTCTGCGAAGCGGCAAAGCTGGCTTCCTGTGCTACGTCCTGCTTCATGAATTTTTTCTCCGAAGCATAGTTCTTCCTGAGATTATCCACACTGCCAAAAAAATCACTCACATAATCATTGCCTGCTGCTGTACCCGGAGCCAGGTAACCATACAACAACCTGAACACGAGCATAAGGAAGAAGATACTTGCGCCCCATTTTACAATCTTTACAAACCGTTGCTTAAAACTTTGTTTCATATTGGCTGAATTTATACAGCATACAAAATGCCGCCGACAAACATAAAGAATCGGCTTACTGTTTTGTGCAACGAAATGTTAAAAATAGATGCGATCAAAATTTCCGGTAAAAACTACTCCGTTAGTTGCAATAAGGGTAATACTATTTTAATGCAAGGGCAGATATCAGTGAATACAAAACTGGCTACCCCTTTCCAGGAGCAGCCAGTTGCACTATCAGTTTTTCAATACTATTTATTAACAGTAATCTTTTTGTTCATCAGTGCCTTTTGATTCTGCAGCAGGTTGGCGAGGTACATGCCAGATGGGAGTTCGGCCAGGGGCATATTCAACTGCTGACCGGCACGCAGGGCAACCCTTTTTACGGCAACTCCATTCATATTTACCAGCACCAGGCTGTACTGCGCTTCGTCAGGAGGTACCTGAACATGCAGTGTATTGCTGTTGTTGTCAATCCATATATTACCCGATGCGCCAGGCTTAGGTGCCTGTCCGTTTTCCAATGGCGGTACAGGTTTTATGTCAGTACCAGGGTCGCTGGCTGGTATGGCACAGGGCGGATTACAAGGCAGGCTCAATGTGTAAAGGCCACGGCCATGTGTGGCTACTGCAATAAGTCTGTCATTGAGGCCCGCAAGGCGCACTTTCAGCATGTCTGTACGCACATTACCCAGTCCGCTGCTGTTTTGCCCCCAGTTGGGCGTAGCCAGTGTAATATTGTCACAACTCCATACACCCAGCTCCGTAGCAAGATATACCTGGTTGGCATTATTGGGGTTGAAGATGGCCCAGCGTACCGGCATATCTGGCAATGCACCAGCCGCAGGCACAACCGCCACATCCTTGTTTACCCAGGATACACCTGCATTGGTACTCTGCCATACACTGTTAACCCCATAGTTGGAAAAAGTTACAATAAGATTATTTTCATTACCCGGCTGTACTTCAACACAGGAAACATACCCACCAACAGGAAAAGCAGCTCCTGTAATATTGGTGATAACAGGTGCTGCGGTATTGGCAGCTGCTACCCTTACCACTCTTCCATTGGTAGTGCCCACATAAATAGTAGTGGGCGTATTGGGCGACACTTTTATGTGTGATGCCTGGCCACCGCCCATTGCTGTAGTGAGTGCAGCAGAAGTAATAACTGTTTTAGTGGTGGCACCAAAAATGGCATTCCAGCGCAGCACTTCATTGGCTGCACGGGCTGTGTAAAGAATATCATTGGTATTGTCGAGGTCACCCGGGTTGATAAACAAGCCAGTATTGTCAGTGGCAAAAGCCCCGAAACTTACCCCAGCATCAGTAGACCGGTAAAAATTGTTGTACACGTAGGAGGTAAGCTGGTTGTTATTATTATTCTGGTCTATAAAACAGAAAGCACCATCTCCGCCGGTAACGGTTGTTACATTGTTTATGCCCGCAGCTGCATATTTAAAAGAGCCATTATCCTGCGCACCTGCAAGAAAATAGTTGGTGAGTGTGGGGCTGATAGCGCAGGAATACAATTGCGTAACCCTGTAGCCGCCACCAATGGGGCCGGTATTTTTTGCAGTAATGGTGGGGACTGCCACTGTGCCATTAGCTGTACGGTACACACCGCCGTCGTTGCCAAAATATATTTCTGTACCACTTTGGTTACGAAAGATAATACAATGCTGATCGGCATGCACATTCTGAAAACCAAAACCGCCATACCAATGAGTAATCTGCGCCCAGCTTGTGGCACCATTGGTAGATTTAAACAGATCCACTCCGCCACAGTAAACCGTATTCGCATTGGTAGGGTCTACTGCAATGGTAAGATCGTACCATGCCTGTCCACGGGTAATATCAGCCCCAATACCGGGGTCGGCATCAGTTGGCAATGCCTTTGCCGCCCATGTTACACCTGCATTGGTTGACTGCATAATGCGGCTGAGGCCTGCACCTGCCCCGCTCTGGCACATAGCATACACAAAATTGGCATTGTTGGGTGCTACAGCAAGCTCTACCCGGTAAACCGAACCTGCCACAGTACCAAAACTTGCAGGAGTGGTCCAGGCAGTGCCATCATTATCACTGTATTGATAATTGCCCGCAGTAAAATAGCGCCCCTTTGATACGTGCAGCCGACCGGTGCTGCTTATTTCAACATCGCTGATAAAGCCAGCCAACACGTTTGTAAAAGTTAAGCCACCATCGGTACTGCGCCACAATCCGGTGCTGGTACCGGCAAAAAGAAAACCGTTACTTTTTACCACCACTTTTTGGCAATAGTAAAAATTTGCATTGTTATTAGTAGCTGCCAGTTGCGTAAAAGTGGTGCCGCCATCGGTACTTTTCCAGATGCCCAGGCCACGAACAGCATCCGCATTCAACCATCCCTCACCGGTTCCAAAATACATGGTAAGCGGGGCCGCCGGATGAGCAGCCATGGAAGTGATTGCCATATTTGTAAAAAAATCGTTCACTATCGTCCATGTGGGGCTGGCAAGCGTGATATCATTGGTGCGCCACAGACCTCCATCCACTCCTGCTGCAAAAACACGTTTGCCAGTAGCATCATTTGGGTCAACCAGCATGGTACGGGTTCGCCCCCCGATATTGTTAGGGCCACGCTCTATCCAGTTCACACCGGGTATGGGAGCATTGGGACTAATTCCAGCTAAACGCTGCTCATTGCGGCGTTCGATTTCCTTAATAGCTGGCATCAGCCTTTCCCGGGGTACCACATTGAGTTTAGGGTCACGGGTAGCCCTGAACTCAAATTCAATCGCTTCCTTTGCAAAAGTGAATTTGTCGGGGCGTTTCTTTTTGACAACTGTTTTAGTTACTGGTGTTTTAGTTGATTTTTTTTGTGCAAATGCGGTTCCGGTTATCCCGGTTGCCAGCATAGTGCAAAGCAATACGCTGAGTGTAGTTTTTTTCATTGCAGATGATTTTGATAATTTAGTTAAGGTGCTAAAAATAAATTGTTACACTGGAACTGCCTGACAAAAACCCCCTTTATTTGTTTGATTTCCCCCCTTTTTTAGTGCGGGGGAATGAAAGTGTATTTCCAAAATTTTCCGGAGAGGTGTTACATCTCTTTTGCTTTTGCTCACTTATTCATAATGGTCGTAATAAACTTCTGCCAGATAATAATGAAATCCCCAGCCAATATCACTTGTATCATCAACTATTTTAACTGCCCTGGCTTTAAACTGGTCAAGTATCTCTTCCTTTTGCATCAGCGCAAGTGCCTTCAGGTACATCTTTTCAATATTGGAATAAAAAGCTTCATCAATGTCGCCAAATTCCCTGGTAAACCTTACGCCGCACTCAACATAAAAGAGCATCAGGTCTGCAATTAGTGCTGCAGATGGTTCAAGTTTTTTAAAATCAGCAATGGCCTGCTTACCATCCTTAAGCTTCAGTTCATATCCACGTGTTGGATAAAATGCTTCACTTACTTTGTTTTTATACTTTTCAAATAATCCGTTTTCGTCGGGATTTACAAAAAAGTCGAAATACTCCTTTACTGATTTATTTTTTTTATACAACTCAGCAATCAACTCAATCAATTTGGCTTTATCAAACCGGTTGAGTTCTTTTTTTATGCTTGCAAGGCTCATATATCTAAAGCTGTTTTTTTATCTTACCGCACCAGCAATACCGAGCCCTTTAGCGGTATCGTTGTGCCACCTACACATTCCACTTCCACTATGTACACAAAAGCAGTGGTTACCGTTACTTCTCCGCCCAGCACATTGCCATCCCAGCCAAATTTCCTGTCGCCTGCCGGGAAGTTTTCTTTGTTAAACAGCAACTTGCCCCAACGGTCGAATATCGAAAAACGTTTTACTTTGGCTATGCCATAACCGCTTACATAAAACACATCATTCTTGCCATCATTGTCGGGCGTAAAGGCATTGGGTATAAATATTGAGCCCTTACCGCAAAGCACGGTGATATTAATGTCATCTGTTGCAGTGCAGCCAAATGGCGTACGCACCACCACCCTGTAAGTGATGCTTTTATCTGCCACAAAAGAAGGCTGGGGGCAGGTATTGCAATTCAACCCGGTGGAGGGCGACCACAGGTATTGCGTTACACCGTTGGTATATACCGGCACAAGGCTGATGGGTGTGCCAGCCGCCACCTGCATATCAGGGCCAATATTGACAGTGGGTATCTGCCCAACAATTACTGTAACGCTGGCCGTATCTGATGGGCAAACATTCGTACTGATGCCCGTAACGGTATAAGTGGTGGTACTGTCTGGCTTAGCAGATGTAACAGCACTGTTCGGGCTGCCCAAGCCTGTTACCGGGCTCCAACTGAATTGTGATGTATTGCCCGTGGCGCTTAAAAGTACTTGAGTACCACGGCAGGTGGCCACATCCGGACTTACCTGTACCAGTACCTTGTTGTCTACTTTTACTTCCACACTGTCAAACTGCTCACAACCAAACTGGTTGGTTACTTTTACCTTATACCAGGTTGTTTGCAATGGCTTTGCAATTGCTGTATCGGTATTGGCATATTGCAGGGTTGCCGATGGCGACCATTCATAACCAGTTCCATCAAATGCACGCAACCTAACGGTGCTGCCCTCACAGATAGTAGTATTAGGCTGGGCGGCGGGAACGGGCAATGGCCTTATCACCACATTCAGCGTGTCTGCAACAGCACAGCCATAGCCTGTTGTAATATCCAGCGTTACCCGGTAGTTACCGGCATTGGCAAACAGGTAGCTGAGTGCAGGCGTGTTTCCTGCTGGCACCCCATTCACCTTCCACTGGTAGCTGGTAAGGGCATCTTCTGATACAATTTGTGAGGTAAACGTTAGTGTATTTTTCATACACTTTTCAGTAACACCATTAATTTTTACCGTGGGTGTTTTGTAAATCACCACACCAGCTGCAATACGGGCTGTATCAGAACAACCATGCTCTGATATAGCTGCTAACTCAATATCATAAGTACCCGGCGCAGCATAAGTATGCACAGGGTTAATGCTTGCTGAGCCTTGTGCATCGCCAAAAAGCCATGCATAGTTAACGAGGTTAAATTTACCACCGGAAAGATTGTTGAAGCTTACAGTCAAATCATTGCTGCCACAGCGGATGGGCCTGTTGACAGAGAAAAGGGCCTTGACAGAATCTACAATAATATTTCTGCTGATAGAGTCCTGGCAACCGTTAACGGTGCGTACAATCAGCCGAATAGTGTAATTGCCGGCATTAAAATAGCGGTTCAGGTTACTGTCGGTACCTGCGGCAATGCCGTTTACTTTCCAGTTAAAGGATTGTATACGGTCCAGTGAATTAATAATACTGCTGTAGCTGTATATACCGGGCTTACAGCGAATACTGTCGCCGGCAATGCCTGCTGCAGTTGGCAGCGGATGTATGGTTACTGCCGGGCTGATTTTGATGCTGTCTTTACATCCATTTACCGAGATAACCAGCAGGGATACATCATAGTTACCATAGCCGGGGTATACATGTGGCAATGGATAGACAAGGTTGCTTACGGCACCATCACCAAAGTTCCACACATAACTGCTGCCTGCAAACTGGCTGATGGTGTTATTGTTAAATTGCACTGTCAAATCGGTGGCACAGCGCACTGGGTTTACTGCACTGAATGCTGCAGCAACATTGTCTACAATAATATTTCTGCTCACAGAATCGTAGCAGCCATTAATCGTTTTAACCAATAACTTAACGGTGAAATTTCCACCGCTGAAATAGTAATTGAGGTTGCTATCAACACTCACTGGCAAACCATTCACATACCATGCAAAACTTTGTATCCTGTCGATGGAGGTTATAGCACTGGAATAATTGTACTGCCCGGGTTTGCAATGCAGGCTGTCGCCCAGTATGCGGGCCGATGGCAGCGGATGAATCACCACAGCAGCAGCAATTTTAATACTGTCTGCACAACCATGCACCGATGTAGCAAGCAGTGCTACATCATAATTACCATAGCCGGGATAAGTATGCGGCAACGGATTTGGCAAAGCAGAGCTGCTGAAATCACCGAAATTCCACAGATAGGAGGCAATACCGAACTTGCTACCGGAAAGATTACTAAACTGTACAGTAAGATTATCGCCGCAGCGCACCGGGTTGATGGTGGTAAAGTCAGCTTTTACCGAATCAACGATAATATTTCTGCTGATGGAATCGGCACAGCCGTTAACAGTTTTTACTATTAACTTAAGTGTATAGTTACCCGCATTAAAATAGCGGTTCAGGATACTGTCAGTACCGGCTGTAATGCCATTAACTTTCCAGCTGAAAGATTGAATGCGGTCAAGTGAACTGATTGTGCTGGCATAATCGTACACACCGGGTTTGCAGCGGATGCTGTCGCCCGATATACCCGCTTTGGGGAACGGACTTATCACTACCGCAGGGCTGATGGTAACACTGTCCCGGCAACCGTGTATTGTTGTAACCAGCAGTGATACATTGTAACTGCCGTATCCGGGATAAATATGCGGCAAAGGATACACTGCATTGCTGCCGGTACCATCCCCAAAATCCCACAGGTAAGTGCTGCCTGCAAACTGGGTAATGGAGCCATTCACAAACTGAACCGACAAATCATCGGCACAGCGTAATGGGTTTACTGTAGTGAAGGCAGGTGTAACAAGATCTACAATGATATTCCTGCTGATGGAATCATAGCAGCCATTAATTGTTTTTACTATTAATTTAACGGTAAAATTTCCACTGCTGAAATAATAATTGAGGTTACTGTCGGCACTCACCGGCAAACCGTTTACATACCAGGCAAAATTCTGTATCCTGTCGATGGTGGTAATGGCACTGGTATAATTGTACAAACCTGGTTTACAATGCAGGCTGTCGCCCAGTATGCGGGCTATTGGCAGCGGATGAATCACCACGGCAGCAGCAATTTTAATACTGTCTGCACAACCGTGCACTGATGTGGCAAGCAACGCTACATCATAATTACCATAGCCGGGATAAACATGCGGCAATGGATTCGGCAAAGCGGAGCTGGTGCCATCACCAAAATTCCACAGGTAAGAAGCAATACCAAATTTACTGCCGGAAAGATTACTGAACTGTACAGTAAGATTATCGCCGCAGCGAACCGGGTTGATGGTGGTAAAGTCAGCTTTTACCGAATCAACGATAATATTTCTGCTGATGGAATCGGCACAGCCGTTAACAGTTTTTACTATTAATTTAAGTGTGTAGTTACCTGCATTAAAATAGCGGTTCAGGATACTGTCAGTACCGGCTGTAATGCCATTTACTTTCCAGCTGAAAGATTGTATCCGGTCAAGTGAACTGATTGTGCTGGCATAATCGTACACACCGGGTTTGCAGCGGATGCTGTCGCCGGATATACCAGCTTTGGGAAACGGACTTATCACTACCGCAGGGCTGATGGTAACACTGTCCCGGCAACCGTGTATTGTTGTAACCAGCAGAGATACATTGTAACTGCCATAGCCCGGATAAATATGCGGCAATGGATACACTGCATTGCTGACTGTACCATCCCCAAAATCCCACAGGTAAGTGCTGCCTGCAAACTGGGTAATGGAGCCATTCACAAACTGTACTGACAAATCATCAGCACAGCGTAATGGATTTACTGCAGTGAAGGCAGGTGTAACTAAATCTATAATAATATTTCTGCTTACAGAATCGTAGCAGCCATTAACGGTACGCAATACCAATTTGATGTTGTAATTACCCGCAACAAAAGTATAGCGCAAATTGCTGTCGGTACTTGCCGCCACTCCATTTACGTACCAGGCAAAAGACTGGATGCGGTCAATAGAATTAACCGCACTGGCATACTCGTACAGGCCGGGTTTGCAGCGGATGCTGTCGCCAGTAATGCCGGCTTTTGGAAGCGGATGTATGGTTACAGCCTGGCTGATGGTAACACTATCCCTGCAGCCATGCGTTGTAGTAACCAGCAATGATACATCGTAGTTGCCATAACCGGGATAGAGATGCACCGGCGGATAAGTCAGGTTGCTTCCCGTGCCATCTCCAAAGTTCCAGGCATAACTGCTGCCTGCAAACTGGCTGATGGAGTTATTGTTAAACTGTACTGCCAGGTCATTGGCGCAGCGCACGGGGTTTACGGTACTGAAAGCTGCTGAAACAAAATCAACAATAATATTCCTGCTCACAGAATCATAGCAGCCGTTAATGGTTTGCACTACCAGCTTGATGGTATGATTGCCTGCTGCAAAATAATTGGTAAGGTTACTGTCGGCACTTACACGGATTCCGTCCAAATACCATGCAAAGCTTTGTATACGGTCGATAGAATTGATGCTGCTGTAATAATTGTGTACCCCCGGTTTGCATTGAATGCTGTCGCCCAGTATGCCGGCCGCCGGCAGTGGATGTACAATTACGGCAAGTGGTTTTGTAAAAGTATCCACACAGCCATACTGTGTTGTTACTGCCAGTGACACATTGTAATTACCGGGGCCATAAATATGCGGCGCAGGCGTGGCGGCTCCGTCAATGGGGCTGCCGTCCCCAAAGTTCCAGGCATAATTGGTAAAAGAGGAAAAATTGGTTGTTCTGGAAAGGTTGGTAAAAGCCACCGTACCCGTTCCGCAAAATACAGAACTGAGCGGTGCAAAAAATGCCCTTGCAGAATCCACAATTACAGAGTCAGAAGCCTTGAGGGTGTAGGGACAGCCCTCGGGGCTTATCAATACCACATTGGGCAGGTACTTGCCGCCCTTGGTATATATATGACTTATCACAGAATCTGACAAGGATGCATTAACCGGAGTACCATCACCAAAATCCCAGGCATAGGTATTAATAAAAGTACCCTGCACTTTTGCGTTAAAGGTAAAGGGTTTGCAACCAGCAGCTGGTGGTGCCTGCAATGTGGCTATCGGCCCTCTTACCCTTATCCATTTAAAGGTAGAATCAATACAGCCATTCAACCCGGTTACCCTGAGCGTTACCCGGTAAAAACCGGGCAAAGCATAAATATGCGGTGTTGGAAACTGATCTGTACTTCCTGTACCACCATCGCCAAAATCCCAAAGCCAGGCGCTTGCATACTGGCTGCTGTCGGCAAAGATGATGGCCACCGGGGCGCATTTGCTGGTATCACCAATTTTAAAATCAGCTTTTGGCCTTACTAATTTTATATACGATGTTTTGGTGATGCTGTCGAGGCATCCGTTTTCGTCCCTTACCACCAGCTTGATATTGTACTGCCCTTCGGCGGCATAGGTATGCGATCCGTAAAAACCAACCGAAGAGGTACCATCGCCATAATACCAGGTGTACACTGCATTATACGCTGATGAGGTATTGTATAAAAACACATTGAAAGCTCCGCATTTAAGGGTATCGTAGCTGAAAAAGTCTGCCCTGGGTTTGTACAGTTTTATATAACTGGGTTTGGTAATGGTGGATACGCAGCCGATAGAATCTTTAACCCTTAAAGTAACATTGTAAAAGTTTACATAAGAGTTACCGGTGTAAATATGATTGACTGGTGTGTCAACTGTATTCAGTAAAACAGGGGAGCCATCGCCAAAAGTCCATGTCCATTCCTTAATGGGTATTGTTCCGCTTTGCTGAGAAGTATCTGTAAAAGTAACAGTATGGGGAGAACTGCAGCTTGTAAGCGGCCCGGCCATAAAGCCGGCTCTTGGACCTGTAGTGACTACCGGCACCACAATGGGTTTGGCAACTGTGGATGTACAGCCGATAGCATCTGTAACGGTGAGCCTTACCGTATAGGTATTGGCATTGTAAAAATGTGCAATGGCTGTATCAAGAGTAGTGTTGTACAGCGGGGAACCATCACCAAAATTCCATTGGCGGTTCACAATCAGGTTGCTGCCGTTTTGCCTTGATGAATCTGTAAATATTACTTTCAATGGAACCAAACAACTCAATTGTATATCTGCCCCGAATACAGCGGCAGGGCCGCTTACACGAATGGGCACAGGATACAGCAATGAATCCAGGCAGCCGAGCCTGTCACGGATGATGAGCTTTACATAATACAACCCTGTATCAATATAAGTATGGCTGGTATTGCCATTCAGGTATAAGCCAAAAGTATTAAAATAATTGGTGTTGTTAATTACCTGCCTTGGGGTGCCATCGCCAAAATCCCAGGTATAGGTACTTATTTTAGAAGAGTCTATACCAATGGTGGTAAACTGCACTGTTCTGTTATTGCAGATATCGGTAAGATTGGGTACAAAATTGGCCTTTTCATCAATAATGATCACTCTTTTCCTGGCTGTGTCCCTGATCCCGGTTACGGTGTCAATTCTTGCTACCGTAACAATGTATACTTTTTGTGGCGGGCTGTAGGTATGCGTTACCGGGTTTAAAGGTGGTGTGGTGTACAGGGGTGATCCGTCACCAAAGTCCCAGCTTACCACAATTGTATTGTTACTAAGGGTGTCCGTAAACGTTACTGTATATTTGTCGGCACAGGTTTTCCCTACCACAAAACCACCTGCTCCGCCGCCACCACCACCGCCGCCACCGCCACCGCCGCCATCATCATCACACAAATCAATTACGGTTACAGGTTTTGAAATGGTGGTATAGGTACATTCTGACGTAAAAATAGTGAGCGTGGCATTAAAGGTTCCTGCTGTGGTATAAACATGACTGGTAGTGGGTACCAGTAAAGTATCAAGCGGCGAACCATCGCCATAGTTCCACACATATCTGATACCCGGCACAATCAGGTTGGTTACCTGGGCCGTAAAAGCTACAGGCAGCGGCAAACAGCCACTGGGTGGCACGTAAGTAAAGTTTACAGTGGGTTGGTAATTTCTTATCAGCACAGTTACCGGTGGGCCGGAGCAGCCAACCAGTGTATCCCTGGCAGAAAGTGTGACCGTAAAGTTCCCAAAACTGGTATAAGTATGCGATACCGGCAATGTATCATTTACCACCAGCGGGGGGGAGCCATCACCAAAATTCCAGGTAAACTGCAGGTTGGTATTGGGTGTGGTGGTGTTGGTAAATGTAACTGTAAAAGGTATGCCGCAGCCATTGACTTTGTTCGGCACAAAGCTGGATACTGGTCCGCTTTTTACATTCACTGTTTTAGAAATGGTATCAGCACAACCCATATTATCATACACATACAAAGAAACAAGGTAGTTACCGGGAGGCGTAAAACTGTGGGTGGTGGGTGAACCGTTTTGTATGGCTCCATTATCACCAAAATACCACCTGATAGAAAATGGTGCAGGTGTGGAACTGCCGCTGTACTGTGTTGGGTTATTTACACAAACAGTATCGGGGGCATTGATAAAAAACGGGGTAAGTCCGGCACCTGCTTTTACGTGTATGGGTTTTGTAATGGTATCGCTGCAGCCCTGTGCAGTATAAGCAATAAAAGTAACTGTATAATCACCGGGAGTGGCAAAGCTGTGGCTGGTAGGTGAGCCAAACTGAATAGCACCATTATCGCTAAAAATCCATTTTACAGAAGCTGGTGCCGGTGTGGCACTGCCACTGAACAGGGTGGGCACATTGATGCAGACCGTATCAGGCGCTGTGGTAAAAAAAGGCGTTACATTACCTACATATACGGTTCTGGTGGTGGTGCTGCTGCAGTTATTGCCTACCGATGCGGTTAATGTTACAGTATAAGTTCCCGGAGCCGAATAAAAATGTGAAGGATTTTTTAATGTGCTGGTAAAGCCGTCTCCAAAGTTCCACAAATAAGTATTGCCCGGGCTGCCGCTGGTAGTGGTATTGTTGAAGTTTACATTGAGTGTATTGGTACACCCAAAAAACGGGTTGGCCGTAAAGGATGCCACCGGCCTGTTGTACACTCTTATGTATTGAAATTTGGTAGCTGCATCGCTCTGGCAGCTCCAGCTGTTGGTTACAATAAGCGAAATATTGTACAGCCCGGTGGAATTGTACACAAAGGAAGGGTTGGACAATGCACTGCCACCAGCGCCAAAGTCCCACTGCCAGTTGGTGATGGTACCAGTTGCTGTAGTGGATAAATCCTGAAAGTTAACTGTATGCGGCGCACAACCTGCTGTATCAATTGCATTAAAATTTGCCACTGGTTTGGGATGTACCACTACATTTTTACTTACAGACGCAGTGACGCCATTAGAAAAAGTAACTGTTAAGCTAACGGTAAAAGTACCAGCAGTAAGGTAATTGGTTCCCACTGTGGCGGCCCCGCTGTTGATAATGGTACCGTTGCCCAGGTTCCAGTCACGGTTGATAACTGTGCCGCCGGAGGATGCATCTGTAAAATTTACGCCACCAAGCGGTACGCAGCCCTGGGAAACATTGATGGTAAAATTAGCCGTTTGTGCCAAAGCACTGCTACCGGAGCATACAAAAAACAGTAATAATGCCTTTAGCAATATATTTTGTAAAAATTTTTTCAAAGCAGGTATTTAGTATCCTTTAAAAATGGCCGGCCAGAGAATTAGTAAGGTAATATTGTGAATTACAATAGGGTCGCAATATATTAAATGTAACCGGTGTTGCCAAAAAAAGGGGAAATCTGAGTGAATACACGGGGCCGAAACGGTATTTTTACTTTTGCTGATTGACAAATTGCTGCAAGCCGCTGATATAGATTTTTCCTCTTTTTTCAGCAAAATAATCAGCAGTAAGGGCAATCAGTGCCATAATGGCCAGCGTACAGCCCAGCCCTTTCCAGAACTGCTGAGCGGCATTATTACGAAAGTAAAAGAAAAGTGCCAGGCCAGTGATGCCCAGCAAAATTTCAGTGTAGCGGTATACAACGAAATTTTTCATTACGCTGACCATGCGTGGTATTTCTTTTGTTTTAAGGTCGCCCGGGGCCATATCATAAGCATATACGTTACGGATGCGGTCGCTGTCGCTTCGTTTATATACCGTATAGCCTACCACACCCAGCAGCAGGCCAATAAACAATAGCGGCAGGGCTGCGCCCCTGTAAAAAGGTGTTTTCACAAAAAAATAAAATACTACAGCCAGTACAAATGCAGCAATACCCACACCTAAAAAGAGCAGGCTTTCCTGCTTTTCGCCGGTAAAATACTTTTCGATATCGGTTTTAGTAAACATGATTATCAATTTTTACAACACTCAATAATACAGATCTTTATTAATGTGCTTTATTCTGCATGGCCCGTACAATTTTTAACACCAGTCCCCTGGGGGTAAAACGGATGGAATTGGCCATTATCTTGTTCATTAAACCGGGTATGGCCACCCTGGTTCCTTTCAGCATCTGCCGGTAACCATAAGTAGCAATTTCCAGTGAGGAAGGAAGTTTTTTTCCTTTTACCAGTTTGCTTTCTTCCATGGCTGCTGCTGCCTGGAAGCCGCTTTCAAATGCACCGGGGCAAAGCGCTGTTACGGTAACGCCTGTGCCTTCCAGCTCGTTTGCAATGGCTTCGGAAAAATGCAGCACATAGGCCTTGGTAGCATAATATACACTCATGGTTGGCCCGGGCTGAAAAGCCGCTGCAGAAGCCACATTTAAAATCCTGCCATTTTTCCTCTCTACCATTCCCGGCAAAAACAAACGGGTTAAATAAGTAAGTGTGGTGATGTTCAGGTTAATCATCTGTTCCTGCTTTGCCCAGTCACTTTCATGAAAGAAACCAAAGTCACCAAAACCTGCATTGTTAACCAGGTAATCGATTGTAACCTTATTGCTGCTGCACCAGTCAGCAATTTCTTTGGCAGCATGATAGTTGCCAAGGTCTTTTGCCAGTACATGTACCACAATTTTATACTGCTGCTCCAGCCGGGCGGCCAGTTCTTTCAATTTATTTTCACTGCGGGCCACCAATACCAGGTTATGCCCGTCTGCGGCAAATAGTTTTGCCAGTTCTGCTCCTGTACCACCGGATGCACCGGTAATTAATGCTGTTGCCATATACTTTTTTATGCCTGAATGCCTTTTAATAAAATGGTAATTGTTTGTGTAATCTGTATTTTGGCTGCTTCCAGCTCAGCGGTATGGCCATCCAGTAAATTGCCGGCAAATACTGCATTGTGTTTGATGGCATCTGCCGTATCAAACAAAAGGCGGGCGTATTTTGCTGCAGCTCCAGCGGTCAGCCCCGTCATCATATTGTTTAAAATCCCTGCCAGCCAGGCTATTTCGCTCTCCTTTACCGGTTGGTACACCCCATCAAACATGGCCTGCAGGTGCAGTAATGTTTCCTTGTTAAGGCTGTTGAGCCGTATAATTTGCAGGTAATAGTGCAATCGCTCTGAGAAATAATACACCACCTGCTTTTCCGGCTGCTTCAGCTTCAGCGTACGGGCTTTCAGGTCTTCAATACCAGCGGCACTCACCTGCAATAACACCTGCAGAAACAATTCTTCCTTGTTTTTGAAATAATGATACAATGAGGCTTTGTTGATGCCCGTTTCCCTGGCAACATCGTCCAGCGTGGTTTTGCTGTACCCATAGCGGGTAAAACAGGTAACAGCCTTTGACAGGAGTTCTTTTCGCTTTTCGTCTATCTTAACGGGCCTCGCCATAATTATTCATTACGGCGCAAAAATAGCAAATTTTATTATTCAAACAAAAAAGTAAATTATTTGAATAATAATTCCGGATTCCCTGACTATTTCAGGGCATTTTTTACTTTGCTGCTGCCAGGGGTTACGGAGGATGCAAAATAATGCGTAAGGGTGCCATCTGCATTGACGAGGTATTTGCAGAAGTTCCAGGAAGGCGCCTGGCTGTTCCAGCCATTTTTGTTTTTATCTGTCAGCCATTGAAACAATTCATTTTGCCCGGCACCCTTTATCACCGTGCTTTTGGCGGCAAGTGGAAATGTAACACCGTAGTTGATTTTACAAAACTCACCGATGCTTGCATCTGTACCCTTTTCCTGTTCTTTAAAATCGTTGGCAGGAAAACCGATGATAACCAGTTTATTGTTGTTTGCTTCATACAGGCTTTGCAGTTCACCAAACTGCCGGGTATAGCCACAGTCGGATGCGGTATTAACCAGCAGCACATTTTTGCCCCGGAGCGTACTGCATTGCAGGGTGCTTCCGTCGTTCATTTTTATTGACAGGTCGTAAAAAGACTGGGGTGGTTTTACTGAACTGGTATTTTCAAGCACTGCACTGTTGGTACCGCTTGTTTTGGTAAACCACATAAAAACTGGGTACACTGCTTTTAAAAACTTCTGACGGTAAGTCATATTTTTTGAATTGAGATTTACCACTTCTACGTAAGCGAAAAATCCGGTGATTAATATACTTATAACAATGGCAAGCCGCTTTAGTTTGCGGTATTTCTTTTTACCTGTTATTACTTTATCACCCATTTGAATAATTTTAATTTTCCTTTAAATGGCGGGTATTTTATATTGGGATCAAACCAGGTGGGTGTTTTCATCACCGCTTTTTTATGACTGAATGTTTCAAATGAATATTTGCCATGATAACTACCCATACCGCTAAAGCCACGGCCGCCAAAAGGTAAATTATGATTAGTCAGATGCCAGCTTGAATTATTTACACAACTGCCACCTGATGGCACTGCTTCCAGCCCCAGTCAGTTCACGGTGTTGCCCAATGCGCCAACCATTACATCGTTCACTCCGCTGAGTGGCGCAGGCGGCATTACCTCTGTGACGATTACGGGGGCG
>JANMIG010000011.1:0-47769 GCA_031375675.1 Chitinophagales bacterium | reverse complement strand
AAACTGTCTGTGACATTGAGCATACAAGGCACAGAAGTCCAATCAATGCGTTGGTTAATTTATATGCAGGGCTGTGCAGCTATACTTTTTTAGACAGGTTGCCGTCCATTTTTTAAAGACAAGACACAAAACTCACGTTAATTATAAATTGGCAGGTAAAATACAAACAATTTTTTACAAACAGCCACAAAAAAATACCCGGCACTATCAGCGCCGGGTAAAATCTGTATTTACTAATCGAATCAGTGACTGTTATCTCAAAAACAACATTTCCCTGTATTTAGGCAGCAGCCAGTAGGCATCGTCAATCAGCAGTTCCAGCTTGTCTACATGATAACGGATGGTATTAAAATATTTGCCCACCACGTTGTCACAATAGGCAACGGCTCTTTCCCTGCTGTCGGCAATTTCGTTGGCCTTCTTGCGCTCTTCAATCATTTTTTCCACACTGTCGCTCATTACGCCGATATGCTCGCATATTCTTGTCAATACCTGCACCTGGTTGGCATAGGCTGATTCTGGCAATCCTGCATCCTTCAGTCCCTTGATATTGGTGATGAGTACATTCTGGTATTTGATGGCAGATGGAAGGATATATGTAGTGGCCAGTTCGCCCATCACCCTTGCTTCAATCTGTACCTTTTTGATATAATCTTCCAGCATTATTTCGTGCCTTGCTTCCAGCTCAGCATGGGTATAAATGCTGTTGCTTTCAAACAGGCTCTTTGATTTATCGGTGATGTAGGCATCCAGTGCAGGAGGTGTGGTTTTTACATTGGGCAAACCACGTTTTGCAGCTTCCTGCTCCCATGCATCGCTGTAGCCATCCCCTTCAAACAATACATTCTTACTCTCAACAATGTATTTCTGAATTACCTGCATCAGGGCTATTTCTTTTTTCTCACCCTTCTCAATCAGTGCATCCACATCCTTTTTAAAGTTCTTCAATGTTTCTGCCACAATGGTGTTCAGCGTGGTCATGGCATTGGCACAGTTGGCGCTGGAACCCACCGCACGGAACTCAAACTTATTGCCCGTAAAGGCAAAGGGAGAAGTACGGTTACGGTCAGTATTGTCCAGCATCAGTTCTGGAATGCTTTTGTGAATATCCAGTTTAAGGATGGCTTCATCCTGTTCGTCAAATTTACCACCAACACGGGTCTCCACCTGTTTCAGCACTTCGGCCAGGTACTTACCGGTAAAGATGGAAATGATGGCAGGAGGCGCTTCGTTGGCACCCAGGCGGTGATCGTTACCTGCAGAAGCGATAGAAGCACGCATCAGGTCGGCATAATCATGCACGGCTTTGATGGTGTTTACAAAAAACGTGAGAAACATCAGGTTTGATTTGGGCGTTTTGCCCGGTGCCAGCAGGTTTACGCCAGTGTCGGTTGCAATGCTCCAGTTATTGTGCTTGCCACTGCCATTGATACCCGCAAATGGCTTTTCGTGCAGCAATACTTTCAGGTTATGCCTTTTAGCCACCCTTGTCATAATATCCATCAGCAGGGTATTGTGGTCAACCGCCAGGTTGGCTTCCTCAAAAATAGGAGCACACTCAAACTGTGCAGGAGCCACTTCATTGTGGCGGGTACGCAGGGGAATGCCCAGCCTGTATCCTTCCTGCTCAAAATCCCTCATAAAAGCATACACCCTTTCTGGTATGGTGCCAAAATAATGATCTTCCAGTTGCTGCCCTTTGGCAGGTGCATGGCCAAAAACCGTTCTGCCGGTAAGCACCAGGTCGGGGCGGGCATTGGCAAGGCCTGCATCCACCACAAAATACTCCTGCTCCCAACCCAGGGTGGCAGTTACTTTGGTAACATTTTTATCAAAATACTGGCACACATCTACGGCTGCTTTGTCCAATGCTACCAGTGCTTTCAGCAAAGGAGTTTTGGCATCCAGTGATTCGCCGGTGTAAGAAACAAATATGGTGGGGATGCACAGGGTTTTGCCCTGGCCTATTTCCATGATGAATGCAGGTGAAGAGGGGTCCCAGGCAGTGTAACCACGGGCTTCAAAAGTAGCCCTTAAGCCGCCACTGGGAAAGGAAGACGCATCAGGCTCCTGCTGTATCAGCGCCCCGCCGTCAAATTCTTCGATGGGGGTGCCATCGCCCTTTAATGTAAAAAATGAATCATGCTTTTCAGCCGATAACCCGGTTAATGGCTGAAACCAGTGGGTAAAATGCGTTACACCCTTGCTTTCGGCCCAGGCACGTACGCCATTGGCAATCTGGCTGCCCATCATCCTGTCAATTTTTTTACCACTTTTGATAGAAGCTACCAGGCTCTTATACGCCTCATCACTCAAAAATTGACGGGCTACTTTAAGGGTAAATACATTTTCATTAAAAATTGAAGTGATTTTGGTAGATCCTTCCACCTTCACTTCTGCTGGGTTGCTCGACAGGTTGTCAAGAGCATTAAATCGTAAAGATTGCATCTTTTTTTAATTTTAAGCCACAAAAAAACAATTTATAAGGCTAAAAACCAAAACAATTCCCGTAAAATAACATTTTTTGAGGTGTTTGTGGACAAATATTAAATATAGTTATTTTTTTAATTTGATAAGCCCTTTCAGTTTTTGCCAATTGATACCAGCCAGCAGCGGGGTGATGAACAGGGGTAGATAGATGCTGCGGTAGCGTACAATTGTACCAAGATTGGTGACTATATAGCCAATATTTAAAAAAACGGAAAGCGTTAAACACACGCCAAACAATACAAAAAGCTGTCCCTGCCTGTCGGCCTGTTTAATACGGAAGAAGAGGAAGAGTACCAGCAGCAATTGATAGGCAAAAAGCTCGGCAGCTATGGGAACCAGGAAAAGATTAGGATGTTCGGTAAGGTATGGGCGCATGGCCGCATGATTGAGTGCCTGTGGCGCATTGCGCATAAAACTGGTGAATGTGGGTTCAAGTTTGGAGATTTCAATAGCTGTATTGGCGTCCATCACCTGTAAAAAATACCATTGCTTTTGGGCCAGTATGGCGCTAAAGTCCAGCGAAGGCGAAATGCGCCAGGCATTAAAAAACAGGATGGTGCTTACTATATATACACCGGCAAAAACAGGTAAGGGTTTCCATTTGGTATAATGGGTCAGCGAGTAAGCAGTAATGGCCGGCAGCAGGGCCATAAAAACCACGTTGCGCAGCAACAGCAATACAGTTAATGAAATGAGCAGGCCTGCAGCCCTTTTGAGCGTAAGCTTGTTTTGGCTGAAGGATTGATACAATGCCAGGCACATAACGCCGATGGCTGTAAATACAATACAATCTTTATGTACGGCAGATGAAAAGTACAGCAGCGAGGGCAGCAGAAAGCACCCGATGATGACCGCATTGTACCTGCCGCGGTATACCTGTATAAATACCCGGTACAGGGCCACATGGCCAAAAAAGCCCAGTACATTAAAAAAGATGCTGTTGATATAATAATTACCCCTGCTGAAAATATTGAAAACAGACAGCAGTTTTACAACGATATTGTACTTAAGGTCGTTCCAGAAGGATTGTACCGAGTCGAGCATGCCGCCATAGCCTTTAGGATAATCGGCCACATTAAAAAGATTGGTGAAATAAGCACCAGGATCACGAAAAAGCAGCTGGTATTCAGCCCAGCCATCATTGTTCAGCAGCCAGTAATCCGAATCGCTGAAATGAAGTGAAACCCAGCCCAGCACAAATCCAGCCAGTACTTTGAAAAGGAAAAGTACAGCAATAACCCTGCTGTTGATACCCGATTTTTTTACAAAACCAATACGGGGCATCAGCCAGCAAAATGCCGCCAGGTAAACCACTGTTAAAAAATAACTCATGCCAATTATAAATAAGATTTCGTCAAACCTTTCCCGGAATGATGCCGACCTGCCTTGAATAACCTGCAAACAGACCAGGCTTTTTAAGAAGCAGCGCCGGTATCACTTGTTTTATTTTGGATGTGGGAAGATAGTTAAAATAATTGCTGTATATCAAATCTGATATACTGTTTGAGTTGTACCTTCGCACTTCTCTCAAAAATAGTATGGAAATAACAGTTAAAACAGCGGAACAACTGCGGCTTACCGCAGATGAGTTTGTATTGATACAGCAAAAGCTGGGCCGCATGCCCAATTTTAATGAGCTGTGCGCCTTCAGTGCCATGTGGAGTGAGCATTGCAGCTACAAAAACTCCATCAAATGGCTGAAAACCCTGCCAAGAGATGGTGCCAAAATGCTGGTGAAAGCTGGTGAGGAAAATGCAGGGCTGATGGATATGGGCGACGGTTATGGTGTGGTGTTCAAGATAGAGAGCCACAATCACCCCTCTGCCATTGAGCCCTTCCAGGGAGCGGCCACAGGGGTAGGTGGTATACACAGGGATATTTTTACCATGGGTGCCAGGCCCATTGCAGCGCTCAACTCACTGCGTTTTGGGGAATTGACGGAAACTAAAACACAAAGATTGCTTGCCGGTGTGGTGCATGGCATTGGCCATTATGGCAATTGCTTTGGCGTACCCACTGTGGGCGGCGAAATATATTTTGAAGACCGTTACCATACCAACCCGCTGGTGAATGCCATGAGTGTGGGTGTGGTTAAAAACGGCGAAACAGTTTCGGCTACAGCCGAGGGCATTGGCAACCCGGTATTTTTTGTAGGCTCTGCCACAGGAAAAGATGGTATTGGCGGTGCGTCATTTGCATCGGCCGATATTACCAGCGACAGTGTGCAGGAATTGCCTGCCGTGCAGGTGGGTGACCCCTTCCAGGAAAAAAAACTACTGGAAGCCTGCCTTGAAGTGATTAAAACCGGGGCTGTAGTGGGTATGCAGGATATGGGTGCAGCCGGCATCATATGCAGCACTGCCGAAATGAGTGCCAAGGGTGGTGTGGGCATGCGCATTGATATTGACAAAGTGCCTGCCCGCCAGAAAGATATGAAAACATGGGAGCTGCTGCTGAGCGAAAGCCAGGAACGTATGCTGCTGGTGGCTGTAAAGGGTAAGGAGCAACTGGTGCTGGATGTTTTTGAAAAATGGGACCTCCCCTGCAGCAATATCGGCGAAGTTACCGGCGATGGTTTGCTGCAGTTTTATATGAATGGAACACTGGAAGCATCCATACCGGCGCATGAACTGGTGCTGGGCGGCGGTGCACCGCAATACGACAGGGCTTATACTGAGCCTGCTTATTTTGAAAAGATACAAGCATTTGACCCGGATACAATCACTGTGCCTGCAGACTTAAAAGCCATAGCAGCACAATTGATACAGGTACCCAATATTGCCAGCAAACGCTGGATATATGTGCAGTACGACAGCATGGTGGGCGCAGGCAATACCAGTACCAATGAGCCTTCAGATGCGGCTGTAGTGCTGGGAAGCCCCTCTTCAAAAGCACTGGCCGTAACTACTGATTGCAACAGCCGTTATGTGTTTGCTGATCCTTACAAAGGCGCCATGATTGCTGTAGCCGAAGCTGCACGCAACCTGGTATGCAGCGGGGCAATGCCACTGGGGGTAACCAACTGTCTTAATTTTGGCAACCCTTACGATCCTGAAGTGTATTACCAGTTTGTACATGCCGTAAAAGGTATGGGAGCAGCCTGTGTAAAATTTGACACACCCGTAACCGGTGGTAACGTGAGCTTTTACAACCAGAATCCCGATGGTCCGGTTTACCCCACACCTACCATCGGTATGGTTGGCCTGGTGGATAATGTGCAGGATAAAATGACCATGGATTTTAAAACTGCCGGGGATGTGATTTACTTGGTGGGTACAAGCAGGAACGATATCAACTCTTCTGAGTACCTGCACAAAATACATGGAGTTACACACAGCCCTGCACCGCATTTTGACCTGGAGGAAGAATTTGCTTTGCAGCAGACCATTGCAAAACTGATAAGCGCAAAACTCATCAATGCAGCACATGATATCAGTGAGGGTGGCTTGTTTGTTACGCTGATGGAAAGCGCTTTTAACCGGAATAAGGGGTTTGATATTACCACCAGTGCAGCGCTGCGCAAAGATGCGTTTTTGTTTGGGGAGGCACAAAGCAGGGTAGTGGTTTCAGTAGCCGGCAGTGGTGTTGACGCATTTGAAAAAATGATGGATACAGCAGGTGCCGCATTTGAAAAACTGGGCAGTGTTACTGATGGCGCTGTTGTGATTGATGGCCAAAACTGGGGCAGCAGTATTGAGTGGAAAGAGCAATACGACAATGCAATTGCCGCTTTGCTGGCGGGGCATGAAAGTGAAGCCGCTTTGACAGCCTTATAAAAAAACCGTAAACAGCGGTATACAAAAGATGGATGCAGCACAACATAAATTGATTGACAGCGATGCCGTTATAGTGGTAACAGGTGCTGCCGGGTTTATTGGCAGTTGTATGGTGGGATACCTGAATGAAAAGGGGTATGACAATTTAATACTGGTGGATGAGTTTGACGAAGAAGAAAAAGAACTGAACCTGTTACATAAGCAATACCGGGTAAGGGTAGAGCGGGAAAACTTTTTTGAGTGGCTCAGCAGGGAGAAACCCGTTATTGCCTTTATGCTTCACCTGGGAGCCAGAACGGATACCACAGAGTTTGACTACGCCATTCACCAGCGGCTGAATGTGGAATATTCGCAGCAGGTATGGAATTACTGCACGGTAAACAATGTACCGCTGGTATATGCTTCTTCGGCAGCCACTTACGGTAGTGGTGAGCTGGGCTACCAGGATGACCATGAAATCATCAGCCAGTTACAGCCTTTAAACCCCTATGGTGTTTCCAAAAACGAATTTGATAAATGGGTGCTGCACCAGGAAGATCATCCTCCTTTTTGGGCAGGGCTCAAGTTTTTTAATGTATACGGCCCCAACGAATACCATAAGGCAAGAATGGCCAGTGTGATCTTTCATTCTTTTAACCAGGTAAAGCAAAACGGTAAAGTGAAACTGTTCCGGTCGCATAAGGAAGGATTTGACGACGGTGAACAACTGCGTGACTTTATTTATGTAAAAGATGTAACAGCCGTTTGTTACTGGCTGATGCAGCAGCAGCCGGACTCTGCTGTGTATAATCTCGGTACAGGCCGGGCAAGAACTTTCAATGACCTTGTAAAAGCAACTTTTAACGGGATGGAATTGCCTGCTGATATTGAGTACATTGATATGCCGGAAGACATCAGGGACAAATACCAGTACTTTACAGAAGCGGCTATGCAAAAATTAGCGCAGGCGGGCTATAAAGAAAAGTTTTACTCCTTAGAGGATGGGGTAAATGATTACGTAAAAAACTATCTCCTCACCAACATGTATTACTGATATTATGAGTAAGAAAATAGCCATTATCGGGGGTGGCAACCTGGGGGCTGCCATTGCAGAAGGATTACTGAAAAGTAAGTTTTCAAAAGCGCAGGACATCACCATCACCAAGCGCAATATTGCCACACTGAAAGCGCTGGGCGACAGGGGTGTTACCATTACTGCTGATAACCGGCTGGCTGTAAAAGATGCACAGGTGGTGATACTGGCGGTAAAACCCTTCCAGGTAAAGGATGTGCTGGAAGGAGTAAAGAAAGAATTAACGGCAGGGCATATACTCATTTCTGTAGTAACGGGTGTAATGGTGGAAGATATGCAGGAGATAGTAAAGAAAAAACTGCCGCTGTTCAGGGCTATGCCGAATACAGCCATTGCCATACAGGAAAGTATGACCTGCATCAGCTATGCCAATGCCGCTGAGGTTGAAGTGAAATATGTAAACGAACTGTTTGCCACCCTGGGTAAAGTGGTAACTATTGATGAAAAACTAATGAATGCCGCCACCGTGCTGGGTGCCTGCGGCACTGCCTATGCCATGCGATACATCAGGGCCAATATACAGGGTGGGATAGAAATAGGCTTTGATGCCCTTACAGCCAGCCTGATTGCTGCACAAACAGTTAAGGGTGCTGCGGAGTTATTACTGCAAAAGGGCACTCATCCTGAGCAGGAAATAGACAAGGTAACCACCCCCAAGGGCTGCACCATTGCCGGGCTGAATGAAATGGAACACCAGGGTTTCAGCTCCTCATTGATAAAGGGTATTGCCACCAGTTACAATAAGATTGCGAAGGATTGATTATTCAATCTTGCCAGTAATGGCATTGATCTGAAAAGGATAAAAATTGGTTCTTTCGGCAGAGTAAGTAGTGGGGCCTTTTCTGAACTCATTGATTAAGTTGTTTAACACACGTTTAGTATTGATCATTACAGCATCATCGGGTCTGCTTCCAGCCAATGTACAATAAGTATTACCTATTTTATATAGAGGCGCAACTGTATTGCCCCGCTTCATATAAAAGTTGCCATTGTGGCAAAGACCCCAATAGTCCTGACTGTACATTTCTACATGTTCTTGAGAGTCGAACTCAACAGCATAAGCATATACTCTTGGCAAAAGCGTTACTTTCATTGGCAAGACTTTCCCTTTTTTAAAGTCTTTAAAACTTAAGAACAAACCATCTGGCAGTGTCCCTGGGGCTGGTAATTGCAGGAAATTGCTAATTGCTGTGCTCAATGAAGATTCGTTAATTTGCCTCCCCGGCTCTGCTGCTATTTGCAAACAAATTTTCAATGCCCGCTCTGCTATGTCTGCTACTGCCGACTTATACCAGCCCTTAAATGAATACGCCAGCGTAATCATAGTATCCAGTTTGCCGTGATAAAGCATTTTGCCGGCGCTATCTTTACTGCATATAAGCGCTGTGATGTAGCCGTAGTCCTTAGTGCTGTACTTCAACTTTGTTTCGGTACCAAGCCTTGAGGTTTCTTTTAAATTTTCACCTAGCGATGATGGAGGGTTCTCTGAGAGCCAAAAATCTAACAGGTAAATAAAAAGACTATCGGTTCCATCAGGCGTTTTTTTATATTGCATAGCCGTATTGAAAGCATTGCCAAGCCCACCTTTCACCGCAATACGTATGTATTTTCCCTTTACTGTTTTGGTACATCCAAAGGTGGAAGTGTCAGGGCCAAAATCCACCCAGCGCAAACCCACAAAACGCTCGGGTAGTCTGTTTTGGTTTATCTTACTTATTGCCACACATTCTGCTGGAAATGTGGCAGGATTCTTCTTGATTGCTTCATCAATAAAAGTGCTGTCTGCATCTTGTGCAAAGCATGCCATTGCATTGAGGGAGAGTAGCAGGAATATCAACAGTTCTTTCATAACCTGGCGGCATTAAAAACGCTAATATAGCATTATTTATAATAGCCATTTCATAGCTTGCGTTTTAATAATATACTTTTCACTATCCAATTCTTTACTTGCAATCAGCCGCATCCTCAATTCTTCAAAATCGTAAACTCCACCCGCCTGTTTAGTTACCTGCCGTCATCAGTATCGTTGGTGGCTGCGGGTTTTGTTTCTCCGTATCCCTGGGAAATGATTCAGGCAGCCACAATCCCTTTTGATAAGATATATTCTCTTACACAATTTGCCCGGTTATCGCTGAGCGTAAAAATTGTTTCATAAACCCGTTTTGGTCATTGTTGTAATGGGGATTTGCAGTAAATAATGTGTTTGGGGATAAATTTACATGGTTAAGCTGGCCGGTATTTTCCGGGCGGCAGGAACTTTTATTGAAAAAAGCGGTTGAATTACTCCAGAAGACCGGTAAGCGGGTCAAGTATCAGCGGTACAAAATCGTAATCACTCTTTTTGTATTTGCTGTCTGTTACTTTGTTCAATGCTTTTATATCTGTTTCAAAATTAGCATTTCTTCCAGCAGCAGCCTCTTCATCAAAAGCAACATAGCCCCACAATGCTAAAAAAGTATTGCCAGACGGATTAAGTTTTACTACTACATATTTTTCCTTTTTATAAAACTGGTTATTATAGCATACGCCCCAGAAATCTGTAATTTGATCCTGGTCAGAAGGGTTGTCAAATTCAACTTTATAGCCGGATAATCTTGATGACAAAGCAAGCTCATTTCTTTGAATGTTTCCTTTTTTGAAATCATTGTAGGTTAAAAAAATCCCGTTGGGCATTGTTGCCGGATTGGGGAATTTAACCGGGTTTGATAATCCGCTCAACACCTGTTGCTCTGTAAAATACCCGGAGTTTTTGAGTGTTGGAAATATTGGCTGCTCCAATACGGTTATGGCTGCATCATCAGCAATGCTGGTGTAGCAATTTTTTAATTTTTTTCTATACAGCAAAATAGTGTCAAGCTTTCCTGAATAGCTAAGTCCCTTTGTATTTTTAATGAAATATGCAACTGTAAGATGGCAGAATGATCTTGCAGAAAGTATCCGGCGTTTTTTTTCTATATCCGGCTCTTCTTTATAGATAGTATTCAAATCGATGATCCGTGTTACCCAGAATTTCTTTATAAAAATAACCAGGCTGTCGCCGGAAGGATTACTCTGGGTAACTGATTGTTTTGTATTAAGCTCATTTATCAGGCCATTTACAAATACCATCTTCTTATTGTCTCCTGATAATTTCACGTATCCAATGCAGGAAGTGTCTGCCCTTATATCCACAAAACGAATACCAGAAAAGCCTGCCATTGATGCCGGTATGTTTATTGGAGCCAGTTCAATAATTTCTTCAGAAAAAGTAGTTGGATCCTTCCTTATTTCAGAATCTAAATCATTGTTACTGCTGTCAGCCTCCTGTGCAAAGCAGTTAATTGAAAGAAGAAGGACTATGCTGAGTACAAATTGCTGTATCATTGCGGGTATGTTTCCGGAAGCGAAAATACAGATTTTGTTACAGTAAAAGAGCTGATAAAATACCTATATTGTGTGATGAAGAAAACACTTTACATTACAGCAGCCATTTTATTTTGCTTATCCTGCCAAAACAAAACTGACAGTTCCACTACCGTGGCAGGGCAGTACCAGGTTAAAAAGGCGCTGCTGAAAAGCGCTGATTCAACGGAGATGCAACCGATGGCGGCCATGGTGGATGCTGCTTTTCATCATACCTGTTGCAGCAGTTCAGGTGCGGATGAAAAAAATGACCTGCCTTACTGGGAGCAGCTTTCAAAAACCGACAGTGCATTTCAGCTTTTTTACAGCAGCCTTGCAGGCATGGGCAGGGAGCATGCCTGCCTGCTAACCGGCAAATGTGAGCTGGTGGATGCCGCCAACCCGCATGTGCTGGTATACACGGTGAAAGACAGTAAGCAGGAGCTGCTGGTAATTTTAAATTTTGATGAAGACAACCGTGCTGTAAAGGCCGAATACCGGTTTATGGATATGCCCCTGCTGCTGGGCAACTACGATAACGGAGCCATGCCCGTGCTCACCTCCTCCCTGCTGCTGCGCCCATACGAGGTAAGGGTTTACCAAGTGCTGTGATTTGTGGAATACCGGCCTTTGTACATCATAGGGAAAACGTACAGTATGGCAACAATAGAAACAGCACAACACAGCAAATCTTCCGGGGTAAAAAAACTGGTAAAAAAATCAACAAGGGTCGATCTTACCCCGATGGTCGACCTCGGTTTTCTCCTCATCACTTTTTTTGTATTCACTTCTGCTTTGTCAAAACCCAGGGTAATGCCGGTGAATGAACCCAATGACAAAGATTCATCGGTTTATTCAAAAGTGTGTGCCAGCTGCGCATTAACACTGGCACCGGTCAGCAACGGAGTGATTTACTATTATGAAGGCATGGCAGAAGATAAGCCTGCAGTAAAAACAACAGGGTTTAGTGCCGATGGGCTGCGCAGCATCATCCTGCAAAAAAAAGCAGCACTGGCCGCATTGAATGATGCAAGCAAAGAGCTGGTACTCATCATCAAGCCGGGTGACGAATCCACCTGCCGCAATTTTGTGGATATGCTGGATGAAGTACTCATTAACAATGTAAAACATTATTTCCTGGCAGAACCTGATGCAGCTGACAGGTTGCTGATACCGGGCTTGTGGAAATAGCAGTGCGGCTTACAGTTGACTACTGGCAGATAACAAGCCGGTTACTTTTTGGGTGGATGTTTACATGTGAACGATATGGCCGGTGATTTTTTTCCGTACTGATATTTTTCAACCGTAATCTGTCAGGGGTTTGCTGTCAACTTTCCCCTTAATATCCTAAATTTGCTTTATGTTACCAATCAGCCAACGCGGCATACAAATGCCCGCCTCACCCATTCGTAAATTAGTGCCTTATGCCGAAGCGGCTAAAAAGCGGGGTACAAAGGTATACCATCTCAATATCGGCCAGCCTGATATTGAAACACCTAAAATGGTGCTGGATGCGGTACGCAATGCTGATTTTAAAGTGCTGGAATACAGCCACAGTGCTGGTAATGAAAGCTACCGCCGCAAGCTGGTGGACTACTACAAAAAAGTGGGCATTGATGTAAGCTGGGAGCAGATCATGATTACTACCGGTGGCAGCGAGGCTATATTGTTTGGCTTTATGAGCTGCCTCGACCCGGGCGACGAAGTGATTATTCCTGAGCCCTTTTATGCCAACTACAATGGCTTTGCGGTGGCTGCGGGCGTTGTGGTAAAGCCCATTACCTCCTACATCGAAAATGGTTTTGCCCTGCCACCCATTGAGGCTTTTGAAAAAGCCATTACACCCAAAACAAAAGCCATCGTTATCTGCAACCCCAATAATCCTACGGGCTACCTGTACAGCAGGGAAGAAATGGAGACATTGAAGCAGATCATCATCAAACATAATTTGTATCTTTTTTCAGACGAAGCTTACCGTGAGTTCTGTTACAGCGGCAGCCATTTCAGTGCTATGCAACTGGAAGGGGTGGATGACAATATTGTATTGATGGACACCATCAGTAAGCGCTACAGTGCCTGCGGTGGCAGGATTGGGGCCTTTGTTACCCGAAATGCAGCATTGTTTAACACCGCCATGAAGTTTGCACAAGCCAGGCTCAGCCCGCCCTCTTATGCCCAGATACTGGGAGAAGCGGCTATTGACCTGCCTGACAACTATTTTGATACCACCAAAGCTGAATACCTGCTGCGCAGAGACATTATTGTAAAACGGCTCAACCAGATGGAGGGCGTTTTCTGCCCTAATCCCGGTGGCGCTTTTTATGCCATGGCCAAACTGCCCATTGATAATGCCGATGTGTTTTGCCAGTGGCTGCTGGAATCTTTTGAGCATGAAGGGCAAACGGTGATGCTGGCCCCTGCAACAGGCTTTTACGGCACACCGGGTCTTGGTACCAATGAAGTACGCCTGGCCTATGTACTCAATGCAACAGTCATTGAAGCCGCCATGGACTGCCTGGATGCAGCGCTGAAGGTTTATCCGGGAAGAAGATGAGCGATGGAAGATAACAGTTCACAGATAACAGTTGACAGGCTGCGAAACTGGTTCTGAAACCTGAGTTGCAGGTTATGAAAGTTCTGGGAAAAAGGTTCAAGGCTGCAATAGTCTGATGCAAACATTCATCTGTTGCAATGCTAAGCCTGTTAACCGTCAACTATAAACTGTCCGCTGGCTACCGGCCTAACTCTTTGAACTCTGCACATTAATGCTTATTTTTACCCATCAATAACCAAAACAACAACAATGAGAAAATTTGCAATTTGCTTAGCTGCAATGCTGTTCTGTGCATTCACCAGTTTTGCACAAACAGTCATTAAGGGCAGGGTGGTTGACCGCAACAACCAGCCCATTGAAGGGGCAAGCGTTAAGGAAAAGGGTACCACCAACGGTACTACCACCGACAAGGATGGTAACTATTCAATCAAAGTAAGTAACCCCGAAGGCATGCTGGTATTTTCTGGCGTGGGCCTGGCAGAGCAGGAAAGAAGCCTGAAGGGGAATAGTTATGTGGAAGTGTCCATGGCATCTTCCAACATCAGCCTGGGTGAAGTAGCCGTAGTAGGCACCAGGAGTTTAAAACGCTCCGCTACTGAAACGGCAGTACCCATTGATGTGATTCCGGTTGCCAAAATCATGAATACCCTGGGGCAGGTTGACCTGAACCAGATACTGCAGTATGTAGCGCCTTCTTTTAACAGCAACAAACAGAGCGGTGCGGACGGTGCAGATCATATTGACCCGGCTACGCTCCGTGGCCTTGGTCCCGACCAGACACTTGTACTGGTAAACGGCAAACGCTGGCACCAGTCGTCATTGGTGAACCTGTACGGCACCCGTGGCCGTGGCAATACCGGTACCGATCTGAACTCAATACCCGCCGCTGCTATAGAGCGTATTGAAATACTGCGTGATGGTGCCGCAGCCCAGTATGGCTCTGATGCCATTGCCGGTGTAATCAATATTGTACTTAAATCAAATGCCACAGGCGGCAGTGTAAATGTAAGCGCAGGTACACATGTAACCGGCTATGGCAGTTCACTCAGTTCCGATAAAGGTAAAGTGCTGCCCAGCACAACTGATGGTGCTACTATTAACGCCAGTGTTAATTATGGGTTTAAACTCAAGAACGATGGTTTTATCAACTTAACAGGCGATTACCTGAAAAAGAACAAGACCTTCCGCCCCAATTTTGAAACATTGTATCCCGATAATTACCGTAAAAAATTCGGTGAAGCCAGCAATGATAATTATGCGTTGTATTTCAACAGCAGCATCCCCATGAAAGGTAATGCGGTGTTTTATGCATTTGGCGGCATCAACCAGCGCAATGGTGATGCCTATGCTTTTACAAGGGATGCAGGCAGCGAAAGAAATGTAATCTCCATCTATCCTAATGGGTTTGATCCACGCATCAAATCTGATCTTTCCGACAGGTCATTTGCCTTTGGCATCCGTACAAAATGGTGCGGATGGAATACGGATGTATTTGCCAACCTGGGTGCCAACCGCTTTAAATATACAGTGGCCAATACGGTGAATGCTTCACTGGAAGCTGCTTCTCCCACCACATTTGATGCAGGTGGTTTTCAACTGGCGCAAAACAGCGTGGGTGCCAACTTCAGCAAGGCATTTAATAAAGTGGCACAAGGTGCCAACGTAGCTTTTGGTACCGAACTGCGCCAGGAGCAGTACAAGATATTTGCAGGAGAGCTTGGCAGCTACAAGCAGTATGGCCCGGTAATATTTTCCATTAACGGTACCGATACAACCTTCCGCCCTGGTGGTTCACAGGGTTTCCCCGGCTTTCAGCCCAAGGACGAAACCAACCGCCAGCGGGTGAGTGGTGCATGGTTTGTGGATGCTGAACTGGATGTAACCAAGAGTTTTTTAATAAGTGGTGCAGTACGTGCCGAAAACTTCAGCGATTTTGGCTGGACGGTGAATTACAAGTTAGCCAGCCGCATCAAGTACAGCGACCGCCTGTCTTTCCGCGGTTCTTTCAGCACGGGTTTCAGGGCACCATCGCTGCCGCAAAAGCATTTCAGCAGCACGTTTACCAATGTGGCCGCCGGAAAAATTTACGATATCGTAATTGCACCCATCGATGGTATCCTGGCCAAAACAGTTGGTATTCCGCAGCTGAAGCAGGAAACATCTGTCAACTTCAGTTTTGGATTTACTGCCAAGCCTGCTAAAAACTTTGTACTTACTGTAGATGGCTACAGCATCAATATCAAAAACAAAGTGGTGCTTACCGGCTTGTTTGGCAATGATGATGATGTGATTGGCCCCACCCTTACCGACCTGAATGTGGGTGCTGCACAGTTCTTTACCAATGCCGTGGGTACCCGTACAACCGGGCTGGATGTAATAGCCACTTATGGCATGAATGCAGGCAAGGGAAAACTGAACTTTACTTTTGCCGGTAACTTTAATAAAATGACGCTGGGTAAAATTACCACTACACCTGAGCTCGCCGGTAAGGAAGATATTTATTATGGCCGCAGGGAACAGTACTTTTTGCTGGCCAGTGCGCCAAAGCATAAGATCAGCCTTTCTGCCGATTACAAAATCAACAGCTTCAGCGTAAACCTGAGAGCTACCAATTTTGGCGGTGTAAAAATCATCAACTTTGGTGACCAGGAGGATGTGTTCAATGCCAAAACTACTACTGATTTGTCATTCAATTACAATATCAAAAACAAAGTGAACATCACTATTGGCGGTGCCAATATCCTGGATGTGTATCCCAGGTACCATGATGCCGGCCTCAGCGAAAGCGGTGGCATGTGGGATGCGGTGCAGATGGGCTTTGGCGGTGCTTTCTTCTTTGGAAAGATTGGCTTGAAACTGTAAGTATTTCAAACTGTATAAGGTTAATGCGCCCTGCTTGCGGGGCGCATTTTTTATTCTGCAATTCGGTTCTTTAAGTCCATTCTGGAATGGAGGATTCTCACTATTTCTATAGTAGTTTGATTGATCTTGCGAAAAAATATTATGTGCTGTGCAGCCCGGTATCCAAGGAGATGTTCTGCAACTTCATAATAATTTCTGCCCAGCTTTGGATTATTTGCAAGGTTTTGAAAACAATCAAGTAAGTAATGATAATATTTGTCAGCCTGAACTTCTGACCAAACTTCAAAGGTGTAATCCCAAATGTTTGCCAGGTCATCAACCGCTTTATTGGTCAGTTGAAATTCAGGCATTGCTTTTCTTCCGGGTTTTTAAAAGAGCCAGGTGCTTTTTCGGGTTAAAGTCTTTGGCAACTCCGCTATCCACCCCGTCTTTAATTGCTTTACGCAGTACCAGTAATTTACTCTCTTCCTCTTCAAGCAATCTGAGACCTGCCCTTATTACTTCACTGGCGTTTTTAAACCTTCCTGCTGCCACGCTTTTATCCACAAAAGTTTCAAAGTAGTCGCCGAGTGACACTGAAGTATTCCTTCCCATTGTAATTGATTTAACATAAAGTTACCAATTTTGGGTAATTCGGCAAAAATCTGCAGGAGATATTCAAGAATTACAGTTCCATGTGATTGTGTTTTGTTTGCCCGTAGTCACCCGCAGGAGCCTGTGGCAAGACATACGGACAGCAGCGAAGGTTTTAGCGAAGAAGGGTGGGGGTATTAAGAAGAACTGGGCTGTAGTTTTCTAGAAATCACATAAGTCCTTTTGATTTGTCATTTCAGCCCACCTTGCAGAAATAAGTTTAGCATAGTCAATATAAAAAAGTCCATAGTTCCCAATTGAGTAGCCTTCATTCACTTCTACAATTAAAAGCCTTCCATCCTTTGTTAGTCCAAAATCTATTGCATAACCAGCAGGTGAATTTTCAAATGAGTTTACAGCTTCTTCGATAATTTTATAATCGAATTGACATCTCCAGTTGCCTTTATAAGGTTTCACTCCAAGTATTTCCTTGTACCTAACAAAAACTCTCCATTCACTAACAAAATCAACAGGTTCTGAAACCCAAATTGGCACATCAGTTTCTATATCTCCACAACCTATCAGGTCAAAAGTACTTTTGATATGCCTTCCTGTAAACTTTTTGAGTTAGTCTTTCGGCTTCACAAAAACATTCCACAATTCCGGATTGTTTGAAATTCTGTTAATAGTCGATTCGGTTATTTTTCTTCCGAAATATTTTTTCAGGCATGTTGGATAGTCATTATGTCCAGGGATTTCTATATTCAGTTTTCTTAATGCATTTTGAACAAAATCTATACTTCCAAAGAAAATATTGTCCTGAGATATATCCAGGTATTTTAAATCTTCAACTTCAATAATCTCAAAACCCATTGTGTAAAAAGCTTCTATTCCTGCATAAAAACTAATGTTGCTAAATTGTCCTCTTGTGATTTTTTCAGTATATAATGTCATAATTTATTTTGGGACAGGAGTTGTGTTGAAATTACTGTTAACGTGAGTTTTCCGCAATTACGGAACAAGTCGTGAAAATGCCTTGCCGCTCACCAAATATACGAATTACGTGAATCAACATTTTATCGTATGATTTTTGCTGTTCTAAGTTAAACAATTTATACAAAGCCTGTCACGGATATTTCGGGAAATATAACCTAGCCAAATACCCTTCAGCACACCGGGCAATCTGGTGTAAGCCGACAATCTCACTTTAATGGCAGTACTCAAGAATTAGTTCCATTTGTTGCCTTCTGATATTGTTGATGGTTTAGTAACATGATGCAGCAGGACAGAGTCCTGCGCAAGAGGGCTTGAACTTATGTCCCTGTTTACTTTCAGCAAGAAAAATCAATGCGTCCTCATTCCGGGGACGCATTCTTTGCGCTCAGTATTTTCAGTCCAATGCTGTCGGTTTGTTTGGGAGTATATTGCTTCTCCTTTTCAGTAATACTTTCACCGGGTACAAGAGTTTTATAAATGGTGGTTACATCTTTTTGCAGCAAAGCACCGGTTTCACTAAAAAAAGACAGTTCCACCTCAATGTCCTTGTAACTGGCCACAGTTGCCTTGCTGGTCAGTGTGATTTTTATCACCGTCTGGCCAATCAGGTTGCCCCTGTCCCGGCAAGTTGCCGTAATAAAACCGGCAGGATTCTTTTTTTCCTTTTCTTCCAGCGTTTCCTTTGCCTTTTCGTAACTGGCTTTTTCCTTTTCCTCTGCTTTGCTGCTGCTGCCACCGCAGGCTGATAAAGTTATGACTGCTGCTGTAATAATGGGGAAATACCTGTTCATGCGGGATAAATTTTATACAATGAAAGCAAAAAAATACGAAATGCTTTGTTAAAAAGTGAAAAAAATGTTGCCGCAAGCATACACTAAACTTGTCAGGCCGGTGAAGAACAGGGTTATGCCGGTATTTTTTGCGGCTAAATTTTCATTTATCAATATAAGCATATAGATTTGTCGGGTAAAAGAACAATGGCTATGGTTATCAATTTAAGTGAGCAGCATTCTTTAATCAGCAACTGGGTGGGCGAATTGCGGAATACCGATATACAGGCCGACCGTATGCGTTTCCGCCGCAACCTGGAACGTATTGCAGAAGTGGCTGCTTACGAAATAAGCAAGGGGCTTGAGTGGGAAGACAGGGAGATTACGACCCCGCTTGGCATAGCCAATTGCAAAACCTTAAAATACCAGCCGGTGCTGGCTACCATTTTAAGGGCGGGCCTGCCCATGCACAATGGCCTGCTCAATTATTTCGACCAGGCCGATAACGCCTTTATCAGCGCTTACCGCAAGCACAATACCGATGGCAGTTTTGACATTGCGCTGGAATATATGGCCAGCCCCGAAATTGAGAACAGGGTGGTCATCATCAGCGATCCCATGCTGGCTACCGGTGCTTCACTGGTTAAAACCATCCGCTTTCTGCGGGACGAGGGTGAGTTTAAGGAACTACACATCGTATGCGCCATTGCCTGTACCGTGGGCATTGAGTATGTAAGCCGGGCCGAGCCTAAAGCCACCATCTGGTGTGGTGATGTGGATGATGAACTCACGGCCAAAGGCTATATTGTACCGGGCCTGGGTGATGCCGGCGATCTTGCCTATGGAGTAAAGCTGCAGGGCTGATTTTCAAAGCAAAATTTATGATGAAAAAAATAACTGCGGCAATGTTGTTTGTGCTGCTGATGGCAGGGGCATGTATGGCCCAGGATACGGCTGTATATTTTAAATTTGCCTCACAGGCCGGGCGGAAGCAGTTTACGCAGAATGTGATGGACAACAACATCCTGAAATACCTGCAGCTGCCCCTTACTGAAAGCACAGAAGAAGACTGGCAGGGAACTTTCTGGGCCATGGAACTGATACAGTACAGGCAGCCCTGGGTAAAGGAGAAAGTTAATACAGCTTTTATTGGCATTGAAGAAAGAAGTACCAGCTTTCAGCGGGCATTGCTGGAGCTTTGCTATACCAATTACCCAAAGGATTTCAGTACACCGGTACTGGCATTAAAAAAAGCCACTGCCGACCCTAAGATATTTGCCATGTGCTGCGAGTACCTGTACCAAAGCAGCAGCGCAAATCCCCGGGCAGGGCAGCCCCTTGCTGTTGTGCTCAAAAAGGAAATCGATGCGAAATTTCCCGGTCAGCAGGAAAACCCCATTTTGAAAATGCTTTTAGCAAACAGGACTACAGATAATTATGCTGCGGTTAAAAAAATACTGCCGGTACTTTTCAGCAACCAGTTTTTGCCGGGCAAAAGGATAGTGTACAGCCTGCAGCGCAAAAACAGGAACTATCCTGGTATTGTACTGGTAAGGGACAGCACCGGCAGTTTTGTAAGGGGTGATAAAGGTGTAATTTTTAATGTGCCGCAATTGGCCCGAAGTATTACCAACCTGCCTACTTATCTTACCAATGGCAATACACCGCAGGGTATCTTTCGTATGCAGGGCTTTGCAGTATCTACCAGCAATTTTATAGGCCCTACACCCAATATACAATTAGCTATGCCTTACGAAATACCCGTAAAAAGTTTTATGGCTGACAGCAGTATTACCGATACTGCCTGGACGGCTGATTTGTACAAACAGTTGCTGCCAGCCGCCTGTCGCAATTATTTTCCACTGATGGGTACTTACTACGCCTCACAGGCGGGCCGTACAGAAACCATTGCACACGGCACTACCATCGATCCCGGGTATTACAAAGGTGCCAGCTACTGGCCGCATACACCCACACTTGGCTGCCTTTGTGCCAAAGAAATTTGGGATGCCATGGGCAGGCGCACCGAAAGCAACCAGCAACTATTGGTGAATGCGCTTACAAAAGCCGGTGGGGCAGATGGCTACCTGGTGGTGCTGGAGCTGGATGATAAACAGTTGCCGGTGAGTATAAAAGAAATATTCTCATTGCTCAGGCAGTAACTCCATCAGTCAATATCTCCCAAACCAAAACGGTTACCGATTTTTAAAAAAGCAAAAGCAGTCTCCTTCTCCTTGCCATTTTTTTTCCAGAGCAGCGTCAGTACATGCCAGGTACCTTCTGATTCCTTTTCGGAATGGTATTTTACAATGCGGAAAATGCTGTACCGGTTTATTGTTTCGTTGATGCGGTTACACACTTCATCCACCCTTTTTTTATCTTCAGGTTTGTTGTAGTCGGCAAAGGTTTTCCAGGCCCTGGTTTTATCTTCACCCCTGTAAACAATGTATGGAGCAGCCCTGAAAAAACTACCCGTTGCTTTTTTGTCCGGGCTGGTAATGTCTGCCTTTTTGCATACTGCCAGCAGTAATTGAAGTGTTTTTACTGCCAAAGCAGAATCGGCTTTGCGCTGCGCTTTGGCAAAGGGCAGCAGGGTAAATGAAAAGATCAGAAGGGTAAAATATTTTGTGTACATAGTTTGTTGTTTTCCAAATGTACATAAATGTACGGGTAATGGTACTGTAAATGTATATTCTTCTGTTTTGGTCTGTTCTCAGCCAATTGATATTCCCACATTAAGTAAACAGGTAGCAGTACACAGATTATCATTTGCGTTCTTTGCGTAACCTTAGCGCCCTTTGCGATACTTTCACTACAAAAAAATGTTACAACAATCTGAAATGTGCTGGTTACAGGATCATTTCTGTCCTGCTGGTTTTCTGAGATCCAACTGGTGAAAATAAAATACCCGCAGGGCATTGATGCTGCGGTACTGGTTGCCTGCCGCCAGTTGCTGAAACACATTCATATACCCAAACTGCAGGTTATCCCTTTTATTTACATGGTAATGAAAGCCTGCAAAAAACCGGTTCTGGTCAAATGTGTTGTATACAATCTGTTTACCAAAGTTGATGAATACCTCATTGCTCAGCACAAAGGAAAAAGTACCCGGCTGAAATCTTTTTTTGCTCAGCGGAAACTGCGTAAGGATATTGTACCGCAGCCTGAAATTGAAACTGTAGTCATCAGATAATTCATTGGAATTCTTTAATTTTCTGCGCCAGCGCTCCTCCAGCCTGAACCATTGCATCAGTTTCAATTTTGGATAATTGGTATGCCATTGTATTTGCTGCCAGGGCCGGTGTTCCGGTACAGAAATATTGGTACTGCCTGCCGGAAACTGGTTTACAAAAGCATAGGCGGCGGTGAGCTTGGTATTATCGTTGAGGTAATAAGTGCCGCCCAGCCGCACAATGCCCTGCGACAGGTTAGAAAAATAATCCTCCCGTGTACGCAGGTGTACATCGGCCCACAAGCCCCATTTACTGCTCAGCCTTGTTTGGTTAAAAAATCCAAACCATGCCTGCTCAGCTTTACTGGTTGTTTTGGCCTGCCCGTATATGCTGCCCCAGCTTATAAAAAATAAAATGGCCAATATGTATTGTAATGGTTTCACCCGGTTGTTTTTGTTTTCAATATCTTATGCAAACTAACTAATATTTCAATCGAAACCATGTTAAAAGCAGGTTGACAGTTAACAGAAGACAGTTGGCAGCCGTAGTGCGAATCTACTGTTATCTGTCCACTGTTAACTGTCATCTTCTCTTTTCCCCAAACAAAAACCCGGCTCATCGCCGGGTCTGTCTTTATCTTCAAGGGTATATCTTATAAACCCATTTTCTTTTTCAGGTTCTCATCTATCGCATCTAAAAACTCCTCGGTATACAGGTAGTGCTCACCATGATTTACTTTATTGCCATGGATGCACACTGCCAGGTCCTTGGTCATTTTGCCGCTTTCCACAGTTTCAATGCACACCGCTTCCAGTGCCAGGCAAAAATCAATCAGGGGCTGGTTACCATCTAATTTACCACGGAAGGCGAGGCCCCTCGTCCATGCAAAAATGGAAGCTATGGGGTTGGTGCTGGTAGGCTTGCCGGCCTGGTGATCCCTGTAGTGGCGGGTAACAGTACCATGGGCTGCTTCTGCTTCCATGGTTTTGCCATCAGGGGTAATCAGTACCGATGTCATCAAACCCAATGAGCCAAAACCCTGCGCCACAGTATCACTTTGTACATCGCCATCATAGTTTTTGCAGGCCCATACAAAGTTGCCGTTCCATTTAAGAGCACTGGCCACCATATCATCAATCAGGCGGTGCTCGTATACAATACCGGCAGCATCAAAAGCGGCCTTAAATTCATTCTGATAAATGTCTTCAAAAATATCCTTAAAGCGGCCATCGTATTTTTTAAGAATGGTGTTTTTGGTAGAGAGATACAGCGGCCATTTTTTGGTAAGCGCCATATTAAAGCAGCTGCGGGCAAAACCCATAATGCTCTCATCAGTATTGTACATACTCATAGCAACTCCGTCGCCTTTAAAGTTGTACACTTCAAATACCTGTGCTTCGCCACCATCTTCCGGTGTAAAAGTCATGGTAAGCTTTCCTTTTCCTTTTATTACAGTATCGGTAGCCCGGTACTGGTCACCAAAAGCATGGCGACCCACAATAATGGGGGCTGTCCAGTTGGTAACAAGGCGGGGCACATTGCTCATTACAATCGGCTCACGAAAAACGGTACCGTCTAAAATATTGCGGATGGTGCCATTGGGACTTTTCCACATCTGCTTCAGGTTAAATTCCTTAACCCTGGCCTCATCAGGAGTAATAGTAGCACACTTTATACCTACACCGCAGGCTTTGATGGCATTGGCGGCATCAATAGTTACCTGGTCGTTGGTTTCATCCCTGTATTCCATACCAAGATCATAATACTGAATGGGTACCTCCAGGTAGGGCAGTATTAATTTATCCTTAATAAATTTCCAGATGATCCTCGTCATTTCATCGCCATCTAATTCCACAACAGGGTTGGCTACCGTTATTTTACTCATACGCTGTTTTAATTTTGTGCAAATGTACAGGATTGAGGTGAAAAATTATAGAGGCAGTGCGCAGGGGTATTTCTAATTCCGGGGCATGCAGTATGCTGGCAATATAGTACGAAGGGAGAATGTGGAATGACGAATGATGAATGTCGAATGTGCGAATTTGAAACTTATCAGTCTTTTTCGCCACCGTGTGGGCTTTGATAAGCGGCGATTGGATTTTTTTGCTACTGATTATCAGGCAGATGGGAGTGGGTTATATAGGATTCCCCGGGCAGCGCCCCGAGGCTGTAAGTACTCCATAAAACGGGTAATATGATACTGTAAAAGAAAATTTGCAGCCTTTTGCCCCCCGGGCAGGTCTATAATAGTGTAAATACCGTAAATAAGGTAGGCTGTTGGCCTTTTTTCGGCTTTATATGAGTTAAATTTGCAGCATCAACGCATTGCGGTAGCCGGAACGGGTACAATTTATAGGGAAAAAATGCGTTTTTGTGGTTAGTGCTTTTAAAACAATAATTAACTGGTATTAAATATGAGACGTAGCCTGGCAGGTATATTAATAATGTCACTGGTGTTACCGGTAACAGGATTCAGTCAGTTCAGAAAATATTCCAACGAATTTTTAAATATTGGTGCCGGTGCCAGGGGGCTTTCAATGGGGGGTGCCCAGGTAGCTTCTGTAAACAATGCTACTGCAGGCTACTGGAATCCAGCCGGCCTTACCGGGGTAAGAGATAACCCATCGCTTGGCCTCATGCACGCCAGCTATTTCAGCGATATTGCCAAATATGATTATGCCACACTGGCACTGCCGGTGCAGGACAATAAGAGAGTGCTTGGCTTTTCGCTTTTGCGCTTTGCTGTGGATGATATACCCAATACACTTTTTTTGGTAGAACCGGATGGCAGTATCAATTACAACAATATCCAGTCTTTTTCCTCGGCCGATTATGCCTTTATTTTTTCTTTTGCACAAAAGTTCAGGGAAACTGAAAACCGTACCATCAGTTTTGGAGCCAATGCCAAAATTATTCACCGTAAAGTGGGCAGTTTTGCCACGGCCTGGGGGTTTGGACTGGACGCCGGTGTACAAATAAAATCCGGCCGCTGGAACCTTGGCCTGGTAGCCAGGGATGTTACCACCACCTTCAATTCCTGGTCATTTAAATTCACCGATAAGGAAAAGGAAGTGCTTTACCTCACTAAAAATGATATTCCCGTTAAGTCCAATGAAATTACAGCGCCCAGGCTGATACTGGGCGGTGGGTACAATTTCAGGCTGGGCAGTTCGGTACAGCTGCTGGCCGAAGCCAACTTTGATTTTACCTTTGATGGCAAAAGGAATACCATAGTGAGCAGCAACCCGGTAAGCATCGATCCGCATGTTGGCCTTGAAGCCAATATTAAAGATGTGTTTTTTGTGCGGGCCGGTATCACCAATTTCCAAAGGGCACTGGCTGATAAAGATACCCTTAACCAGAAAAAAGTATGGATATACCAGCCAAGCGCCGGTGCAGGATTTAAGTTTGGAGGCATTACACTCGACTATGCTTTCAGCAATCTTGCCAACCAGTCGCAACCCCTGTACTCACATATATTTTCATTACTTATCAATTTAGGTAAAAAGGAAAATCAGTAAAAACATTAATACAATCAATTGATTTTGATATGATGAAAAAAATATTACTACCCCTGATGATGCTGGTTGCAATGGCCGGATACGGCCAGTTGGGCAACAGCTGGATTGATTACAGTAAAACCTATTATAAGTTTAAATTGGGTAAGGATGGTATCTGCCGTATTGGACAGCCTGCTATTGCCGCAGCGGGACTGGGCGGAACCCAGGTGCAGCATTTTCAGCTATGGCGCAATGGTGAGCAGGTACGCATGCATACCTCAGTACCCACAGGGGTGATGGCAGCTGCCGACTACCTGGAATTCTGGGGCGAAGCCAATGATGGTAAAAAAGAAAGGGACCTGTACAGGGATATTGATTTTCAGTTACAGGATGATTTCAGCCTTTTTTCAGATACATCGGCTTATTTTTTAACCGTTAACAGTACCAGTGCCAACCTGCGGTATGGTACCGGTGCGGTATTGCCGCCAGGTGCTTTAACGCCTGACCCTTATTATCTGCGCCGGGACGAAGTGCATTACAGAAGCCAGCAAAACCGTGGCTATGCCGCTGTATTGGGTGAATATGTTTATTCTTCTTCTTTCGACAGTGGCGAAGGCTGGACAAGCAGCGATATTTTCCCCTGCTGTGCCGCCTCAAAAGATCTGGATCAAATGAATGTTTACCAGGCGGGGCCACCCAATAGTGTATCAGTAAGTGTAGGTGCCGCCGGGAACGCCCTGAATGCCCGGAATCTGCAGATGAAGTTTTATAACACTGTGGTACTGGATGAACCGATGCCTTATTTTAATTATCTTAAAAAAACCATCAATAATCTTCCGCTGTCATTATTGCAAAGCCCCTCTAACTTACCGGTACAAATAAATGGTACCAGCAGCAATCAAAACGACAGGATTGTGGTAAGTGATTTTTCAGTAACATACCCTTCAAGATTTGATTTCAACAACACCAAAAACTGGTATTTTGAACTGGCTGCTTCAGCATCGGGCAATTACCTTATTATTGACAGGTTTGATCATGGTGGTATTGCACCTGTATTGTACGACATGAACAATGGTATCAGGTACACCTGCGATATATCTACTCCCGGTAAGGTGAAAATTGTATTACCACCTTCTGCTGATGCAGTACGAAAATTTAATCTGGTAAGCGTTTCTGCAGCTAATATCGGCAATATCAGCACGTTAACTGCAAAAACCTTCACCAACTTTGCACAGGCTGCCAACCAGGGCACTTATATCATCATCAGCAGCCCGCTTTTGTACGATAATGGCAGTGGTGTAAACTTTGTAGAGCAATACCGCCAGTACCGCAGCAGTATTGCAGGCGGCAGCTACAATGCCAAAACAATATCTATCGGCGAACTGATTGACCAGTTTGGTTACGGGGTAAAAAACAATCCTGTAGCCATCAGGGATTTTATACGCTATGCCAACCAGCAATTTACCGCCAAGCCCAAATACATCTTTATCATCGGCCGTGGTATCAGCTACCCCGATTATAAAACCAATGAAGCCAATCCGCTTACAGACAGGATGGACCTTGTACCTACATTCGGCTGGCCGGCATCTGATAACCTGCTGGCCTGCGAGCCGGGTACTTTTGTGCCCATTACGCCCATTGGCCGCCTTGCTGCAGTTACCGGAACGGAGGTAAGCCAGTACCTGGAGAAAGTTAAGCAATATGAACAGGCTCAGCAATCCCCGGTACAATCGCTGCAGGACAAGGCCTGGATGAAAAACTTCATGCATGTAGTGGGAGGAAAAGACAGTTCTGAAAACGCCATCTTTAAAACATATATGCGGCAATACAAAGACATTGCAGAAGATACCCTGTATGGTGCCAAGGTAGAAACATTTGAAAAAGCAAGTGTTGCAGCAGTGCAGCAGGCACAGAGCCAGCGTATTGATGACCTTTTTAAGGAAGGACTGAGCTTTATCGGTTATTTCGGCCACTCATCTGCCAACCTGCTTGAGTTTAACCTCAGCAGCCCGGAAGTGTACCAGAACCAGGGCAAGTATCCCTTCTTCAATGTAAGCGGCTGCAGCGCAGGTAACTTTTTTGTGTTCGATCCGCTGCGTATGAACGGTAACCTCAGCCTTTCAGAAAAATATGTACTGGCCAACCAGCGGGGCAGTATCGGTTTCCTGGCAAGTACCCACCTGGGTGTGCCGCCCTTCCTTAATTTTTATAATACCGACCTCTATAATGAATTTTGCATTAATCAATACGGTAATACAGTTGGCAACCAGATAAAGACCGTGTTGCAAACGCTGGGCAGCAGCCCTTCCAGTCTTGATTATTTAACCCGCATTCACCTGGAGGAACTGACACTGCATGGTGATCCTGCTATAAAAATCAACTCTTTTTCAGCCCCCGATTATGCAGTGGAAGACCGGTTGGTTAAACTCAGCCCTACCATTATTTCTGTGGCCGATAACAGCTTTAATGCTTCTGTAAAAGTGATGAATATCGGCAAGGCCGTGGGCGACTCTATACGCCTCACCATTAAGCGCAAGCTGCCCAACGATTCCATCAAGGTATTGTACAACCAGGTAATTCCGGGTATCCGTTATATCGACTCTGTAAACCTTACAATACCTATTAACCCGCTTACCGATAAGGGAACCAACAAGCTTATTGTACAAGTTGATGTGGACAATAAAGTGGCAGAACTTTCTGAGGTGAACAACCTGCTGGAAAAAGAGTTTGTTATTTTTGAAGATGAGCTGAGGCCGGTATTCCCTTACAACTACAGCATTATCAACCAGCAAAACCTCAATTTTATAGCCTCTACAGCCAACCCGCTAAATGGCAGCAGGCAATATGTGATGGAACTTGATACAACTGAGCTTTTTAACTCTTCATTCAAAAAAATATACAATACAAGCGGGGTAGGGGGTATTGTGCAGTTTGCCGCCAATAATGTAACCTTTACAGATAGTACTGTTTATTACTGGCGCACGGCCATGGTACCTTTGAATACCGGTGGTAATTATATATGGAATCCATCTTCATTTGTGTACCTGCCCAATAGTACGCCGGGCTTTAACCAGTCTCATTTTTTCCAGTTCCAGAAAAATGCATATGATAAGATACAACTGGATGCCGACAGGCAGCTGAGGTTTAAATCAGTACCCAGGTCACTTATCATCCGAAATGGAGTGTATCCCAACTATAGTTTTGATAAGGTGAATGTTAACCTGGATTTTGACCAGGTTGAATTCTGGGGATGTGTATTTACCAACCTGCAGGTATATGTATTTGACAGTACCTCATTACAGGCATGGGACAACGTGAACCGGGGTGCCGGTGGCAGGTTTGGAAGCTGGCCGGTTTGTAATGCGCCAAGAAAGTTTTTTGAATTTCCCTTTGATAACCCAACTTACCGCCGCAACCTGATGAGGTTCCTGGAAGACAGTATTCCCAATGGTATGTACGTGGCCATCAAGAATCTGAATACAACGGGCAATACCAGCTTTATTAACCAGTGGATGAATGATACGCTCAGCCTTGGTTCGGGCAAATCCCTGTACCATACGCTGAAAAATATCGGTTTTACTAAAATTGACAGTTTTTACAAAAACAGGCCATTTGTGTATTTCTACAGGAAAAATTTCAGTGGATTTACACCTGAACAGCATGTAGGTGCTGATGATGCGGCTTACCTGGATGTAACGATACCATTGATTACCAGGTTTAACTCCGGCACGGTAGAATCACCCGCTTTTGGCCCGGCATCCAAATGGAACGAGCTGCACTGGCGTGGAAAAACAGTGGATGCAGGTCCCTCAGATACCTCGCAGGTGGAAGTATATGGTGTAAAAACAAACGGTGTGGTTGATAAACTGGCTACCGTTTCGCCCGCAAGAGATACCAACCTGGCATTTATCAATGCTGCCACCTATCCTTACCTGAAACTTAAAATGCTCAACAGCGATGTGCTGTATGCCACACCGGAGCAACTGCGTTACTGGAGGCTGAATGCCACTTATGTTCCTGAAGGGGCCATTGCACCCAATATATCCTTTAAAATGAAGGATACCGTGGAACAGGGTGAATCCATTGATTTTGCTGTGGCGTTTAAAAATATCAGCCAAACTGCTTTCGACAGCCTGCTGAAAGTCAAATTCATCGTTACCGACAGGAACAACCTGCCCAACCCGGTGAATATTCCGAAGCGCAAGGCATTGATAGCCGGAGATACGCTGATGATTACTTACAGCATCGATACCCGCAACCTTGCCGGGGATAATACCCTGTTTGTAGATGTAAATCCTGATAATGACCAGGCTGAGCAGTATCATTACAACAACGTACTGTACAAGAATTTCTTTGTTAAGCCGGATAAATACAACCCGCTGCTGGATGTTACTTTTGACGGGGTACATATCCTCAACAGGGATATCGTATCTTCTAAACCAAGGATACTGGTGAAACTGAAGGATGAGAGCCGCTTCCTGCTCTTAAAAGATACGGCATTGCTGAAAGTGCAGGTACGCTTCCCCGACCAGAGCATCCGCACTTACCGTTTTGGGGATACTATGCGCTTTACGCCAGCATCACTCAGTGGCAGCGACAATACAGCTTCTATTGACTTTGGGCCTTACTTCCCGCAGGATGGGGAGTACGAACTGATTGTTTCTGGTAAGGATGTGGTAGGCAACAGGGCTGGTGAACTGGATTACAGGGTTAATTTCAGCGTCATCAATAAGCCCATGATATCCAACCTGCTTAACTATCCCAACCCGTTCACTACATCTACAGCATTTGTGTTTACGATTACGGGTACAGAACCACCGCAGAATATGCGCATACAAATACTGACCATTACCGGTAAAGTGGTGAAGGAAATCACCAAGCAGGAGCTGGGTGATATACATGTGGGCAGAAATATTACCAGCTACAAATGGGATGGTACGGATATGTACGGGCAGAAACTGGCCAATGGTGTTTACCTGTACAGGGTAATTACCAACCTGAATGGTAAATCGCTGGATAAATACACGGCTGATGGGGATAAAACGGATAAATTTTTCAACAAGGGATACGGAAAAATGTACCTGATGCGGTAATAATTCCCTGTTTCGCAATACAACTGCAGGCTGCTTTTAAACGGGCAGCCTGTTTTATTTGTTATTTTGCAGCCGGTTGAAACCGGGGACAGTTTGACGGTATACAGTTTACAGGCGTTCCTCTTTTGCGTTCCTTCTATGTTTGTGATACTTCTCCTTACGATACTTTACTTTTGTACCGCAAGGTTCGCAAAGGTTACGCAGGGAGCACAAAGCAAATACATAAGTCCCTTGGCATTTCTTAGCGCACTTAGCGGCTCTTTGCGTTCTTTGCGATACTCTTTTCTGTGGTAACGGATAATATAATAACAATGGCAAAAATTTCTATCAATATAGCAACGGGGAGCCTGCAGCAGCAGGAAATGATTGTGGGCATCGACCTGGGTACCACCAACAGCCTGGTGGCCATCATACATCCCGAAACAAAACAGCCTGTGGCGCTTAGGGAGCATGACAGCAGCTCACTGGTACCTTCGGTAGTGCATTTTGATGGTACCGGTAATGTAACCGTGGGTGAAGCTGCCCGTGAGTTTTTAATAACCGAGCCGCAGAACACCATTTTTTCTGCCAAGCGGCTGATGGGCAAAAGCTACAACGACATCAAAAACAATGCTTCATTTTTTGCTTATAAGGTAATTGAAGACAATACGGAGAGCCTGGTAAAAGTGCAGGTGGGCGATCATTTTTATTCTCCGGTGGAACTGTCGTCACTCATTTTAAAAGAGTTGAAGCACAGGGCCGAGCATATTTTAAAAACACCCGTTAATAAGGCTGTGATTACAGTGCCGGCTTATTTTAATGATGCCCAGCGGCAGGCCACAAGGGATGCAGGAAGGCTGGCGGGGCTGGATGTACTCCGTATTGTAAATGAGCCTACTGCTGCCAGCCTGGCCTATGGCCTTGGGTTGGATAAAACAGAAACCAAAACCATAGCGGTGTACGACTTGGGCGGCGGTACTTTTGATATTTCAATACTGCGGGTTACAGCCGGTATTTTTGAAGTGCTTTCCACCAATGGCGATACCTACCTGGGGGGGGATGATTTTGACCAGGCCATTGTGCAATACTGGATGGGGCAGCTGGGCATTACCAAAGATGCACTTGAAAGTGATAAATCACTGATGCAATCATTCCGTTTAGCAGCGGAGGAAGCCAAGCGCCACCTTTCTGCCAATGACAGTTTTGACACCACGCTGAACGCATACTCCATCAGCATCACTAAGCAGCAGTTTGAAACATTGGTAATGCCACTGGTGGACAAAACCATGCAATGCTGTAAAAATGCTTTAGAAGATGCTGCGCTTACCATTGACGATATTGAAGCAGTGGTAATGGTGGGCGGCAGTACCCGTGTGCCGCTGGTGAAACAAAAAGTGGGTACATTTTTTGGCAGGGCAGTTAACGACAGTGTAAACCCCGATGAAGTGGTGGCGCTGGGTGCTGCCATACAGGCCGATATACTGGCCGGTAACAACAAGGATTTTTTATTGCTGGATATTACACCGCTTTCCCTGGGTGTGGAAACAATGGGCGGATTGATGGATGTGCTGGTGCCACGCAATGCTAAAATACCCATCAAGGCAGGCCGCCAGTATACCACGCAGAGAGATGGGCAAAGCGGCATGAAAATATCGGTGTACCAGGGCGAAAGGGATATGGTGAAAGACAACCGCAAGCTGGCAGAGTTTGATCTTACTGGCATTCCGGGTATGCCCGCAGGTATGGCCAAGGTGGAGATTAATTTTCTGATCAACGCAGATGGTATACTGGTGGTAACCGCAAAAGAACTGCGCAGCGGGGTGGAGCAAAGCATTGAGGTGAAGCCGCAATACGGGCTTACAGATGCCGAAGTGGAGCAGATGCTGATGGATTCCATTACCAATGCCAAAACAGATATTGCTACCCGGGCCCTGGTGGAAGCCAGAACGGAGGGGGAACAACTGCTGCAAACAACAGAACGGTTCATACAAAAAAATGCCGCCCTGCTTACATCCGAAGAACTGACGCAGACAGCCGGGGCCATGCAGGCACTGCAACTGGCACTTACCATGGAGGATAAAGACCTGCTGCACAAAAAAATTGAGGAGCTCAACGATATATCAAGGCCCTATGCTGAAAGGGTAATGGATGCAGCCATCAGTACCGCCATGAAGGGTAGCACCATCAATTAGTTGATTGGATGATGCAATGATGTGCTGATGCTTTAGTTGGCAGCGATTTTCTCAGAAGGCTGAGTATGAGCTATCTGTAAAATGGCTTAACAGCCTGAAGAATATATAGCTTTAGTGTATAATACTGCCCTCATTAGCACAACTTGTGCCGCCTTAGCGGTATCATCACATTAGTTAATCAGCACATTATCTGTCACATCAGCTAATTAATTATCTTCATGCCCGATATGAACTTTTCTTTCAATATCATCCGTCGCAACATATGGTTACTGGCTTCAGTATGGCTGCTGGTGCAGGTGGCGCAGCTGTGGGTAAAGGGTATTACCACCAATATGGAGGGGCAGGTGCATGTGAACGTGGCCAACTACTTCCTTGAGCATGGTCATTTTGAAGCAGCCAAATCATGGTTTTATGCAGTGCCTACCCTGTTGCTGGCTTTTTGCATTAAAACAGGCATTGGTTATTGGGGAGTTATACTGGTGCAGTTGCTGCTGAATGCCATTGCAACGGTCTGCTTTTACAAAATGAGTATACACCTGTCGGAAAACCGTACTGTTGCTTTTACAGCCACATTGCTGCTTATTGTATTTATTCCTCTGCAGGTATGGAATACTTATTTATATACTGAATCCATCTTCATCAGTTTTACCATCATCTTCAGTTACTGGCTGGTACGCAGCAGCCTTGGGCCTGCAGCACTGGTGGTATTGTCGGCGGGTTTGCTGCTGCTGGTGGTAACAAGGCCATCCGGTATCTTATTTGTGGCACCTGCCATCCTGTATATGGTGCAGCAGAAAATAAAGGGAAGCCATGCATGGCTGAAAAAAACGCTGCTGGTATTTTCGGGCCTGGCGCTTGTAATACTGGTTGTAAATGCTGCATTTAAAACCGGCGGCGATTTTGATGTGATGAAACCCTTTGTGGAAGGACATATTATCTGTTTTATACCCACAGCAGGCAGTGGCAGCAACTTGGATATTGCCCATACCGGCCAGCCATTGACCGACCTGCTGTATTATATCCTGCACAATCCTTTACATTTTTTAAAACTTTTCTTTCTCAGGATACTGTCCTTTTTCAATCTTGCCAGGCCTTATTATTCAGCAGCGCATAACCTGATGCTGTATGCAGTAATGCTGCCGGTGTATTTCTTCGCAATAGTTGGTTTGCTGAAAAAAACAAAAGCTGCCGGGCATTTTTATCTTATTATACTGATAGCACTATACGCCATTGCCATTGCCCTGCAGTGCGATGATTACCATAGCCGCTTTGCCATGGTGGTGTTTCCGTATATATTTTACTTTTCGGCGGTGGGGGTGGTGGGGATTGTAAACCGGATTAAGCGGAATTGATTCTGCCGTTGCAGTGCCTTTTGCCAGCAATGATTTTTTTGCGCAGGATGATGTATGTGGTTAACCCCCGGAAATTGTTAGTGATAACCCGGCTGCATGGCCACCGGTAATCCTGTTAGGGATACTTGCTCCAAAAAGTGAGAAAGGTGTTTTTTGCGGATACTTTATGTAATTACTATTTTCAGTACCTTTAATGTATGAAATTGTCAGAAAATAATACAACAATTGTTGATGGGTATGCAGGCCTTTTAGACAACCTGAGTACAAATAGTAAGCTTGACTTGATTGCAAGGCTGACAGCATCTGTTAAAACCGATTTAAAAAGCAGGAAGTCATCATTTAAAAAGGCATTTGGGGCCTTTGATTCTAAAAAAACTGCCAACCAGATAATTGAAGAAATACGCAGCAGCAGGGTATTTAACAAGAAATTAGAAACATTTTGAAGAGTTACTTAATTGATACAAATATTGCCATTTTTTATATGAAGGGCATGTTTGACCTTGAAAACAAGTTTGATAGAATTGCTGCTGAAGATTGCTTTATTTCTGAAATTACACTGGCAGAACTCAAGTTTGGTGTTGAAAAAGAGCGAAAAACCGGAAAAGAACAGGAAAGCGCTTAGCAATTTCTTAACAGGTGTACAAATACTGCCCATTTTCCATTCTTTAGATCTTTATGCAAGTGAAAAAGCCAGGCTTCAAAAAGCCGGAACCCCAATTGATGATTTTGACCTTTTAATAGGCGTAACTTCTGTAACGCATCAAATGACAATGGTAACAAATAACATCAGCCATTTTAAGCGAATTCGTGGAGTTAAGTTGGAGGACTGGACAGTGACTTGAAAGTAAGGAATGATTTTTTTTGAGCAGAATAATCGTATGCTGTAATTTCAAACTACGGGTGCAGGAAAGAGTCCTGCTGCTTTCCGTTACTAAATCATCACCACTAAAAAAGTAACAAATGGCATCAGGGCAGGAGCCCTGCGCCAGAATGGGCAGTTTATTAAAGCAGCAGGATCGGCATCACCACATAAGCCCTCACAGCCTTCACAATCCACTATCAATTGCACACTGTCCAGAATCCACTATCAACTATCCACTATCAACTATGAAACCCTACTTCACATACTTACTCTGCCCCTTATTTTTCACATATTTATCCATCCACGTATTCATCTCCCACAGCATGTGCAGTATATTTTCCTTGGCAGCATAGCCATGGCTTTCGTAAGGCAGTTGTACAAACCGTACGGTACCGCCATGCCCTTTTACGGCATTGAACAATCTTTCACTCTGTATGGGAAAAGTGCCTGGGTTGTTATCCGCTTCGCCATGTATCAGCAGCAGTGGTGTTTTTATTTTATCAGCATAGCTGAAGGGGCTCATGCGGTTGTACACATCAGGCGCCTGCCAGTAAGTGCGTTCTTCGTTCTGAAATCCAAATGGAGTAAGGGTTCTGTTGTATGCACCGCTGCGGGCTATACCTGCTTTGAACAGGTTGGTATGCGCCAGCAGGTTGGCCGTCATAAAAGCGCCGTAGCTATGTCCGCCCACAGCCACACGGGTACTGTCGCCCACGCCCATTTCAGCTACTTTATCAATAGCAGCTTTGGCATTCCACTCAAGTTGCTCAATAAAATTATCATTGGGCTGGTTATCGCCCTCACCCACAATGGGAAACTCCGCATTGTCCATTACCGCATAGCCCTGTGTAACCCAAAATACAGGTGAACCCCAGCCGATACGGGTAAAACTGTATTTGCTGCCCCTTACCTGGGCTGCATCATTGGCATTTTTAAACTCACGGGGATAGGCCCACATAAACACGGGCAGGGGGCCGTCTTTTTTGGCATCATAGCCCTTGGGCAGGTAAAGATCGGCCGCAAGGTCCACACCATCTTTTCTTTTGTAAGTAATCTTTTGTTTGCTTACACCTCTAAGTGCGGGCTGGGGATCAGGAAAACTGGTGATTGCTTTAGCCGTATTATTCTTCAGGTCACGGATATAATAATTGGGTGCATCTGTTTGGCTTTGCTTACTGGTGAGTACCAGCATTTTATCATAATCAAGTACATCAGCAACTGTTTCGTAAAAAGGCTTTTCGCAGCGCCAGAGCTGTTTGGTTTCTTTGGTGCTGATATTGTACTGGTTCAGGAAGGGCAGGTCACCATCAGCCGAAGCACCCATACCGGAAAGCATCAGCGTATTACCGTCAATCAGCTTAATTACCTCCCTGCCATACTGATTTAGTTCAGTCAGCGGTCTGCCGGGATTACCATAAGCATCATCTGTGCTTCTGTCAAAAAGCAGGGTGCTGCTGCCATCAGCCGGGTTTACCATACTCGTCTTTTGCCGGTGCTTTGCCTGTGAGCCCTCTGTTACCATCAGCATGTCTTTTTTTACCGGTGAAATATCCGTGATGCGCATGGCAGTTTTGGCAATAGAAACAGGTTTGCCGGTAAATGGTGCTGTAAGCGCAAAAGCCTCATCATGAAAATCCATTTTCTTTTTCATGATGCCACTGTCAAGCGGGGTCACCCACATCACAGTAGCCTGTTCATCGTCCTTCCAGGTATAGTCGTGTGGTGCATTCAGCACATTGTCAAAACCAGTTGGTGCCAGCTCGCTGCTGGGTATTTTTGCCAGCAATTTTACTTCCCTGCCAATTGCATCAATAATAATCATGCTGCTGTTAAAGCCCCCGGCAGGTACCAGGTAAGAAAACGGCTTATCAATTTTTTCCACCAGGGTATACTCCCTGTCGGGTGAAATGCTGTAGCTGTTGAGTATCATGGGGCTGCCGATATTCATATTAAGAGGGCCACGGCCTGATGGTGTGGCTTTCACCAATTGGGTGGTGGCATAAAATTCAAACAACGCCTCATCATAAGGAGATTTGATCAGGTCCTGGTAAGTACGGGAAGCGGCCACTTTGCCCAGGCTTTGCTGTGCTACCGGTCCGGAAGGTGCTGCTGGTTTAACCGGTTGCTGGCTCAATGGTTTGGTAACCGATCTGAACAGGATGCTGTTGTCATTCACCCAGGTAAAAGGGCTGCCCATCACTGCATTTACCGGCACATTGTTATACCGCACTGCTGCCAGTGTGTTAACATCTGCCACGTACAAATCAATACCTGTAAGTGATGTATGGGTAAAGGCAAATTTATCTCCCGCAGTATTCCAGCTGAAACTGGATGCTTTGAGGTTTTTCGGGAGGTTTTTGATTGCCATCTCTTTACCCGTAGCAATATTTTTAAGTGTAAGGCCAATTACATAGCTGCCCCTACTGGGGCCAAAATTTTTAGGGTTGATGCGCAGGCCTGCAATGCGCAATTCAGGCTGGGCCAGTTCTTCCACATCAGGCATACTGCTGCGCTGCATCAGCAGCATCCAGCGGCCTTTACTATCAACGCTTACACCGGGCGTGGGTGTGGCCATTACCAGGTCGTAAATATCTTTTGGCGGTGTTTGATAGCCAATGGCATCCTGTGCATGGATGGCACCGTAACTAATGATAGCCAGTAAAAAAAAGCACAACTTTCTCATCTGAATGTATTTTACGTATTTGTATGAAATCAATTTTACAGCAGGGCTGTTAAAAAAACTGAATGATTAATTGCTGATACCTACCCGCATGTTTACATATTCGTTCTTCTCCAGCTCGTTCAGCATAAAAAGGGCAAGGTCGCCGCTATTGATACGATACTGGTTGGCCTCAGGCGGATGATTGGCTGCCGTATGATACACACCGGTAGCTTCTCCGTTTATAATGTCGGGAGGGCACACAAAGGTCCAGTCCGTTGCTGAATTGTTTAATACCCCATATGCCGCTTTATGTTCGTTGCTTACGGGCAGGTACTCCTGTGGAAATCCGAGCATATCCATCAGCAGTTTGTTTTCTTCAGGGCTGTTCAGCACACCCATACCGCCAATGGCAATAATTCTTTTACAGCCGCTTTTTTCCATTTGTTTTACAATATTCTTCATGCCAAGGCTCCGGGTTTTGTCGGTGCCGTCAAATCCGCCACCCAATGCACTCAGTACAGCATCGCAATTTTCAAGTGCGTTCAGTACTTCTTTTTCATCAAACAGGGCACCCCTTATCAATTCCAGGTTTTCATTGTCAATGGTAATGTCAAAAACATTTCTGCCAAATGCCCTTACTTTCCACCCCTTCCACAGCGATTGTTTCACCAGTTGCAAACCTACCTGTCCTGTTGCGCCAAAAACAATGACCTCCATCATTTTTAAAATTTATACAAGGTAAGGAATAAAAAAAAATTGCTCAAATAAAATAAACTTACCCTACATTTGTAATCGAAATGAAGCAAATTTTAATAAATAACAATGGTTGGTGGTGGAGCATAGTCAGTTGACGTGCCACTATTGCTATTGTGTATTTATGTACAAAATATCAGGAACCCGGCACAAGTTGCCGGGTTTTTTTATGGTGAAAGAAAAGAAATACGGAAAACCTTACAGCGGATGAACTTTTCTTTTGATAATTTTCGCAGTCGGAATGAAGCACCGGGTATTTCAGTATGCCGGTTGCCATTAAAAAGGGACAAAAATTTGCAGATGAAAAAAATAAGTATCCAGACAGATAGTAAAAAGATTTTGGCAGATGTGTACACTCCTGTAGGCATCTACCTGCGCCTGCGGGACAGGTTCAGGGATACGATATTGCTGGAAAGTACCGATCACCATGTAACAGAGAACAGTTACTCCTACATCGGCATCAATGCATTTGGCGGCATCGAAATAATCAATCCCTCCACGCTTGAATTTAAACTGCCGGGACAGCAGGCCGAAAGGGCCACAATAAAAAACCCGCTGGAAGTACCTGCCATGCTGCAGGGTTTTATGCAGCGCTTTGAGGTAACGCCCGCAGCAGAAAAAGAAGTGAGAACGGTGCAGGGCCTGTTTGGCTATTCTTCCTACGGGGCTGTACAGTTTTTTGATGAGGTCAAACTGTCTGACCATGGAGGCAATAGTGAAACGGCTTTGCCACTGATGCGGTACCGGCTTTACCAGTATGTAATTGTAATCAATCATTTTAAAGATGAGCTGTACCTGTGTGAAAACAGGGTGGACGGTATTGAAAGTGAATTGCCGGTGATTGAATCACTGATAAAAAGTAAGGATGTTCCGGTTTTTCCTTTCCGGTTAACGGGTACAGAATCCTCTAATATGGACGATACGGCCTACATGGATATGGTAAGGGAAGGGATACAGCATTGCCTGAGGGGAGATGTATTTCAGATTGTGCTCAGCCGCCGCTTTCAGCAGCCATTTGCCGGCGATGAGTTTAACGTATACCGCTCACTGCGTAATGTAAATCCATCACCCTATCTTTTTTATTTTGATTATGGCGATTATAAGCTGATGGGTTCTTCGCCGGAAGCCCAGCTGGTGATACAGAATGGTAAAGCGGTAATGCACCCTATAGCAGGCACTTTCAGGCGTACGGGTGATGATGCAACCGACCAGGCCCTGGCAGAAAAACTGCTGAACGATGAAAAGGAAAAGGCCGAGCATGTAATGCTGGTGGACCTTGCCCGAAACGACCTCAGCAGAAAATGTGATGAAGTGCAGGTGACCCATTTCAGTGAGGTACAGTATTACAGCCATGTGATACACCTGGTAAGTGAGGTTACAGGAACCATAAGGCCGGGCACCAATCCTTTTGATGTGCTGGCGGTAACATTCCCGGCTGGTACTTTAAGCGGGGCACCAAAGATAAGCGCCATGCACCTGATTGACGGACTTGAGCCAACTGAACGTGGCTATTATGGCGGGTGTATAGGTTTTATGGGGTTTGACGGAAGCTGTAACCAGGCCATAATGATACGCACACTGATGGCCAAAAACAATACACTTTACTACCAGGCTGGCGCCGGTGTGGTGGCAGCAAGCAAACCCGAAAGTGAATTGCAGGAAGTACACAATAAACTGGGTGCGCTTAAAGTGGCTGTGGTGGCCGCAATGGAAATAGGTAAATAATAACAACCGGCTGCAGGAAATTCCAGGATGGGAGTCCGCAGCAATTAAAAAAAGATAGTATGAATCAGCCACGGATATTGGTTTTTGACAATTACGATTCGTTTACATACAACCTGGTACACCTGGTGGAGAAAATACTGCATTACCGTGTGGATGTATATCGTAATGACCAGTTGCCATTAGAAAAAGTAAAGGAGTATGATAAAATAATTTTATCGCCGGGCCCGGGTATACCGGAAGAGGCCGGGCTGCTGCTTCCGTTGATAAAAGAATATTCGGCTACCAAGTCGATATTGGGGGTATGCCTTGGTCACCAGGCCATCGGGCAGGCTTTTGGTGCAAAGCTCACCAATCTTTCCTCGGTATTTCACGGCGTTGCAGTTGCCTGCCGTGTTTCGCCGGTAAGCCTTTTTAAAGGGCTGCCGGAAAGGATAGACGTTGGTCGGTATCATAGCTGGGTGGTTGATAAAAAAGAATTTCCCGATGAGCTGGAGATTACAGCGGAGGATGATGAAGGTTTTATCATGGCATTGCAGCATAAAAGCCTGGACATAAAGGGTGTGCAGTTTCACCCGGAAAGTGTGTTAACGCCTGATGGTGAAAAAATAGTATTCAACTGGTTACAACAATAGAAATGTATGAAAAAGGTATTGAATTTTTTATTTGAGCATAAAACACTCAGCCGTGAGCAGGCAAAGCAGGTACTACTGGATATTTCGAAAATGGTGTACTCCGAAACGGAGATAGCCGCTTTTATAACAGTGTACCTGATGCGCAGTGTTACTATTGATGAATTGCATGGATTCAGGGATGCGCTGATGGAGCTTTGTGTACCGGTGAACCTGAATGGGTATGAAGTGATGGACATAGTGGGTACAGGCGGTGATGGCAAAAACACCTTCAATATTTCAACACTCAGCTGTTTTATTGTAGCTGGAGCAGGACAAAAAGTGGCCAAGCATGGTAACTATGGTGCTTCCAGCATCAGTGGCAGCAGCAATGTGATGGAGCAATTGGGTTATAGGTTTAAGGCAGACAATGGTGCGCTTGAAAAGGAAGTGAGCGAAACAGGTATTTGTTTTCTGCATGCGCCCATGTTTCACCCGGCGTTAAAAGTGGTGGGCAGCATCAGGAAAAACCTGGGAGTACGTACCTTCTTTAATATGCTCGGGCCCATGGTGAATCCTTCACTGCCAAAGTACCAGCTGGTAGGTGTTTACAGTCTTGAAATGGCCAGGATCTATAACTACCTGTTGCAGGAAGGCGGTTCGGCCTTTACCATCATTCACAGCCTGGACGGGTATGATGAAATATCACTCACCAATGATACTAAAGTGATTACCAATGAAGGAGAAAAGATCATGTCTGCTGAAGTGCTGGGTAAGCGCAGCGTAAGTGCTGCAGACCTGTACGGTGGTACTTCAGTGGAAGAGGCCGCAAAAATATTTATGACGATACTCAAAGGCGAAGGCACCTGGGCGCAAAATGCAGTAGTACTGGCAAATGCTGCCATGGCCCTGCATTGCACCGGCAAGTACGGCAGTTATGATGAAGCGTATGATACGGCACTGGAAAGCCTGGAAAGCGGCGCTGCACTGAGTACGTTGAAGAAATTGGTAGCGTAGATGGGGATTGGGGATTGGGTAGTAGGTATTTGGTATTGGGTAATGGGTATTGGGGAGGTTGGTAAGTTGATAGGTTGATTAGTTGATAAGGTGACTGGTGTTGGGAAGTTGATTATTTGATAAGTTGACAGGTGTAGTGATAGTTGTGGTGTTTATTACTTTTGGGCTAATTTACAAATGCCGGGATGCGGGTAAATTGCTGTCAGCTGTTATCTGCCCACTGTAAACTTTCTGAATACTCATTGTACAAAGAACAACAATAGAATGAATATCTTAGATAAAATAATAGCGTACAAAAAAACGGTGGTGGCCGAAGCCATGGCAGCAGTAAGCATTGAGCAATTGAAAAATTTGCCACTATTCAGCCGTGAAACCATTTCGCTGAAGCAGTTTTTACTGGATGAAAACAGGACCGGTATCATTGCAGAATTCAAAAGGCAGTCGCCGTCAAAAGGTGTCATCAATGCAGAAGCCGATGTGGTGGATGTGACGGGTGCCTATACAAAATTCGGCGCAAGCGGATTATCGGTATTGACGGATGAGTATTTTTTTGGCGGTTCAGCCGCAGATCTTTTAGCCGCAAGGGTGAACAATATCCCCATACTGCGGAAGGATTTTATGATAGATGAATACCAGCTGGTGGAAGCAAAAGCAATGGGCGCTGATGTGATTTTACTGATAGCTGCCTGTCTTTCGCCTGAAAGGGTTAAAGAAATGGCCGGGTTTGCCAAAAACCTTGGGCTGGAAGTGCTGCTCGAAATACACAATGAGGAAGAACTGGCACATATCTGCGGAGAAGTGGAACTGGTAGGTGTGAATAACCGTGACTTGAAAACATTTACTGTGGATGTAAACCGCTCGGTGGAACTGGCAAAAAAAATACCGGCAGATAAGATTAAAATTTCTGAAAGCGGTATTAATGATGCAACAACCATACATTTGCTGAAGCAACATGGATACAGGGGTTTTTTGATAGGTGAAAGTTTTATGAAGACTACCGATCCGGCAAGGGCTTTTGAGAAGTTTGCGGGGGAGTTGATAGTGGAAAGTTGATAGTGGAAAGTTGATAGTGGAAAGTTGATAGTTGATAGTGGATAGTTGATAGTGGAGAGTTGAAAATGTTTGGAGTTCAAAGTTGTGCGTGGAAAGGTTATAGTGAATAGGTTTGTTCTTGATGTTCAAAATCCATTGCTCCGGTCTTGAAGTTTGGCAGCACAGGGTTTTAAAGTACATTACTCGGACTCCATTGCTCCGGCCTTCAGGCTTGACAGTACAGGGTTTCAAAATCCATTGCTCCGGGCTTCAGGTTCCATTGCTTCAGGTCCTGTTGCTTCGGTCTTCAAGCTCTGTTGTTTCAGGCTCCATTGCTCTGGCCTTCAGGCTTCATTGCTTCAGGTTCCATTGCTTTGGCCTTCAGGCTCTGTTGCTTCGGGCTCAATTGCTCTGGCCTTCAGGCTTGATAGTACAGGGTTACAGAATCCATTGCTCTGGCCTTTAGGCTCCATTGCTCTGGCATTCAGACTCTGTAGCTCTGGCCTTCAGACTCTGTAGCTCTGGCCTTCAGGCCAGAGATAAAAAAAAGATAAAAAAGAACAATGAACATAAAAGTTTGTGGTATTACACAGTTAAAACAATTACAGCAATTAGATACCTTGAATATTGATTTTGCAGGCTTGATTTTTCACAAGGCATCGCCCAGGTATGCACCCAATACCATCAAGGGAACTGATTTGAAGTACAGCGATTTTGAATTAAAGAAAGTGGGTGTATTTGTGGATGCGGAGTATGATGAGATCATGAAAGCAGTGGATGCTTATGGCCTGGATATAGTACAGCTGCATGGCAATGAAGAACCACTGTTGTGTGAAAGCCTGTCGGATACTGTGGAAGTGATAAAAGTGTTCAGTATAGGGGATAGTGATGCACCGGCGGTAGACGAAATGCTGCTGGATTATGATGAAGTGTGTGATTACTACCTGTTTGACACGGCAGTGCCGGGTGGTGCAAAGGGAGGAACGGGTGTGCAGTTCAACTGGAAAGTGCTGTCAGACAGTAAAATAGAAAAACCATTTTTCATCAGTGGCGGAATTGGGGTGGATGATATGGCTAAACTGAAGAAATTCAAACATCCTGACTTTTTTGGTGTTGATATCAACAGCAGGGTGGAGAAGGAGCCAGGAGTAAAAGATATGGCCCTGGTATTGCAGTTTAAGCAGGGGTTGAAGAAGTGACGGGGTAAGGGTTACAATACTAGTCGCAGAAAATTGGTGAAGGCATTGCTGCTGCTGAAGAGTGCGACGCAACGGCTGTTCAGCAGTGCTGCCATAGCTGGTTACATAAAAGCAAAAATGAGTACAATGACATCATATCAAACCCCTACAGAGCAGGGCTATTATGGCAGCTTTGGCGGGGCATTTATTCCGGAAATGCTGCATCCGAATGTGCTGGAGCTGCAGCAGCAATACCTGGAGATAATGAATGAGCCTGCATTTCAGCATGAGTTCAGGCAATTGCTGAAAGACTATGTGGGCAGGCCCACACCGCTTTTTCTGGCAGAAAGGCTGAGCGAAAAATACGGCGTTACTATTTATTTGAAACGGGAAGATCTTTGCCATACCGGTGCGCATAAAATCAACAATACGGTGGGGCAGATACTGCTGGCCGGCCGCCTTGGCAAAAAAAGAATTATTGCCGAAACGGGAGCAGGGCAGCATGGCGTGGCGACAGCTACCGTATGTGCGCTGAAAGGGCTGGAGTGTATTGTGTACATGGGTGAAAAAGACATTGAGCGGCAGGCACCCAATGTGGCCCGTATGAAGATGCTGGGTGCAACAGTGGTACCGGCACTTAGCGGCAGCAAAACCCTGAAGGATGCCACCAATGAAGCCATTCGTGACTGGATCAATAACCCGGTGGATACGCATTATATCATCGGCAGTGTGGTGGGGCCGCATCCTTACCCCGATATGGTGGCAAGGTTTCAGAGTGTAATCAGTGAGGAGATGCGCAAGCAGCTGAAGGAAACCACCGGCAGCGAATTGCCCACGCATGTAATTGCCTGTGTGGGTGGTGGCAGCAATGCAGCCGGGGCATTTTATCATTTCCTGGATGAGGCAGCTGTAACATTGGTGGCAGTGGAAGCGGCGGGTATGGGCATCCATTCCGGTATGAGCGCTGCTACTACCCAACTGGGTACGCCGGGCATACTGCACGGCAGCAAGAGCCTGCTGATGCAAACGGGTGATGGCCAGGTGATTGAGCCGCACAGTATTTCTGCGGGGCTGGATTACCCGGGCATAGGGCCGCTGCATGCCAACCTGTTTAAGAGTGGCCGTGGCACTTTTTTAAGCGCTACCGATGCCGAAGCACTTGAAGCAGCTTTTGAAGTAAGCAGGCTGGAAGGTATTATACCTGCGCTGGAAACAGCCCATGCTTTTGCTGTACTTAATAAAATGACATTCAGACCAGCAGACAAACTCGTTATCTGCCTCAGCGGCAGGGGCGATAAGGACCTGGCTACTTACATAAAACATATTCAATAATGAAGCGGTTACTGGCAGCTGCAGCGGTAGTATTTTTGTGTTCCTGCAATGATGGGGATTTTATCAATCATACCCTTGTGGCCGAAAAAACCGGCAGCTGTGCAGGTGCCGGTGGTGCATTCAATATGGTATCCAACACAGCGGGAGAAAGGTATACTTTTTCCATCTGTTTGGCTGAAGGGTATAATGCCAAAAACTATACTGTTACCCGCAAAGGCGATACTATACTGGTAGCTTTTCCGCCGGTACCAAGCGGTGAGCCAACGGGATTGGTTAAAACAGCCTTGTATAAAATGACACTGGATATTGATGCAAAACCACGCTATAATTTTATTAAATTGGGTGAAGAGCTTGTAGCTGTAACATCTCAGCGGCAAAGTTATTAACAGCAATAAAACGAATACCATGAGCCGTATAGCTGCATTGTTTTCAAAGAAGAAAGAAAGGGTATTAAACGTATACTGCACTGCAGGCTATCCCCGGCTGGATAGTACAATAACGGTGATGAAGGCATTGCAGGCATCAGGGGCCGACATTATCGAACTGGGTATGCCTTACAGCGACCCGCTGGCAGATGGGGAAGTGATACAGGCCAGCAGTGCCGCAGCTTTGCAGAACGGAATGAGTATGGCTGTATTGTTTGAGCAGCTGAAAGACTGCCGTAAAGAAGTACACCTGCCGCTGATACTGATGGGATACATGAACCCGGTATTGCAGTACGGGTTTGAAAACTTTTGTGCTGCCGCTGCTGCTGCCGGGGTGGACGGCCTGATACTGCCCGACCTGCCGATTTTTGAATATGCAACCGAATATGCTCCCATTATAAAAAAATACGGACTGGATTTCATTTTTTTAGTAACCCCCGAAACATCTGCCGACCGCATCAGGAAAATTGATAAACTGGGCAGCGGGTTCATTTATGCAGTCTCTTCTTCCTCTACCACCGGTAATAATAAGCGGATACAGGACCAGGCAGCTTATTTTGAAAAACTGCAGCAAATGGAGCTGCAGAATCCCCTGCTGGTGGGTTTTGGTATAAAAGACAATGAAACTTTTGAAGCAGCCTGTGAGTATAACAATGGCGCTATTATTGGCAGTGCCTATATCAAAGCTTTGGAAAATACGGACGATATTGCTGCTGCTACCAGTAATTTTTTGCAGCAGGTATTGTCAAAAAAATAGCCAAACCGGCGACCCGGATGAATGACATACGGGTGAAAATTTTGTTAAACCCAGAGTTTGCAGTTGGCTGCAAAATCTGCCCGAAGGGCCGACGAAAGCCCTTTTGGGGGCTTTGTCGGGGTTAACCCTGACCAAAATGCGTAGCATTTTGCGTCAGCCGAAGGTAAATTTTGCTATTGCAAAATTTAGGTTAAACCTGCACGGTAATGCCCGATTATGCCCCGATAAACTCAAATTTGTAAAAACTGCTTAACTTGCAGTATCAAATTTTTATCATGAGGAAGTTTCTGTTAGTATTGTTGATGCCCCTTGCCGTAGTGGCACAGCCGGGTAAAAAGGCAAAGCCAGGTAAGGCTAAACCAGCAGTTATAAAGCCGGTAAAGAAAGCGGAGAACAAATTTGTACTCAGCGGTACTGTTACCAGCATGCCGGACAAAACCGAGATAAGCCTCATGAGTTCTGATGGCAGAGGCACCATTCTTGCTGCCACCAAATCAGTAAAAAATAAGTTCAGCTTATCGGCTGCATTGCCGGAGACGGGCATTTACCTGCTCCAGTTTCCGCAGCAGCAGGCCGTACCCCTGTTTGTTGGTAACGAAAGCATTTCTGCCACCGGTGATATTCACGATGTGGCCAATCTCAAATTCAGCGGCTCAGCCTCCCAGGATGATTTTATGGAATACTCAGCCATTATGCAGCCCTTGCTGGAGCAGTCCAACAACATTTCGCAACTGGCATCAACGGCAGGCGTTACCGATTCTTTGCGTACAGCATACACCAATTCCACAAAGGATATACTGGCTGCCGCTGACGCTTTCCTGAGTAAAAAACCAGCTTCGCCGGTAAGCCCCCTGATGCTGCTGGTGGTAAAGCGTTTTGCCCCCTCGGGTGAGTATATTGAGCAGCGGTACAACCTGCTGGCCGCTGAAGGTAAAGCATCATTTTATGGGAAAATGCTGGGGCAAAGCATCAATGAGGCTAAGTCGGGCCCCAACCCCGTAGGTGCCCTGGCGCCCGATTTCAGCCAGAATGATACCAATGGCACTCCTGTGAGCTTATCGTCTTTCAAGGGTAAATATGTGCTGGTGGATTTTTGGGCAAGCTGGTGCCGCCCGTGCAGGGATGAAAACCCCAATGTGGTAGACAATTACAACCGCTTTAAAAATAAAAATTTTACGGTACTTGGTGTGTCGCTTGACAGGGCAAAAGAGCCATGGCTGCAGGCCATTGCGGATGATAACCTTACCTGGACACATGTGAGCGACCTCAAATTCTGGAGCAATGAAGTGGCAAAATTGTACAGCGTGGGCTCCATACCACAGAATTTCCTCGTTGGCCCCGATGGTAAGATTGTAGCCAAAAACCTCCGTGGCCCTGCATTGGAAGCTACGCTTTGCCAGATACTGGGGTGTAATTAAGGATATTGTAATTTTATTTTATTAAAGACGAATTTTTAAAAAGATTCGTCTTTTTTGTGTAAATTATTTTGGCCACAATTAATAAGAAAGCTTTTCTTTAACCCAGATTCAATGTTTGGGGCACAAAAGAAATTATTTGCTAACTTGTTTGCCAATAAGCGATTTGTAAAATCCATGTATAAAATGGAGTTTTAAACCCCTCCCAAATTCTGATTGGAATGAATGTGCTTTTTTTTA